>CAYSIG010000037.1:0-57313 GCA_964430995.1 uncultured Flavipsychrobacter sp. | reverse complement strand
CACAGGCTTCAGGCAGCTACACTAACGCAACTGGTGTTCCGGTAACTGTTAACTATAACTAATATATCGTCGCAAGGAGATACATCAAAAATCACAAATACTTCAAACTCGTTTGTTTGAGTTAAAACAAAGCCTCTCATTCCCGAGAGGCTTTTTCCATTTCACATACGTATGGCGTTTTCGTTTACCTTTGCATTAAATGATCAGGATAGGAAAAATTGTGGCCACTCACGGACTTAACGGCTCTCTTATACTCACCCATATAGTAGGAAATTCTAAATGGATGAAGAAGGATCAGGTGCTGATGGTGGAAATGCAGAAGGGGAGTTTTATCCCTTATTTCGTGGCTCAGTGCAAGGCTGCTAATGACGAGGAGTACATCATTAATATTGAAGACATTAATAAAGTAGAATCAGCTAAAAGATTGGTAACCAAACATGTGTATGTTGAAGAGTCGGTATTATCCGGCTACGAGAAGCAATCTCCACTCCTTTGGATAGGATTTAATTTAATAGATAAAAAAGATGGCGAAATAGGTACTATAGAGGATGTTCTGCAGACTGGAAATCAATGGCTTGCGAAGCTTACTTACAAAGAAAAAGAGATACTGGTGCCGCTGATAGAACAGACAATTGATAAGCTGGACATAAAGACAAAGACCATTCATATGACCTTACCTGAAGGATTACTTGAAGTGTATCTGGACTGATATGAAAGCGTTATGTATTTGAAAATGAACAACTTACGAATCCCCACTTACGAATAAAACATGCGCATCGATATTATCACTGTATTGCCGGAACTGCTGGAAAGCCCTTTTAGCCATTCCATGATGAAGCGGGCGAAGGATAGAGGACTACTTGAAATTGTCACCCACAACCTGCGCGACCATACTCCCTACAAGCAGGGACAGGTAGATGACTACCAGTTTGGCGGCGGGGCCGGCATGGTAATGATGCCCGAGCCCTTGGCCATACTTATAGAAAAATTGCAAGGTGAGCGTAAGTATGAGGAAATAATTTACATGACACCGGACGGCAGCCTATTTGATCAAAAAACTGCAAACGCCCTCTCATTAAAGGAAAATTTAATGATTATTTGCGGACATTACAAGGGTATCGACGACCGTATAAGGCAGCACTACGTAACTATGGAAATATCAATTGGCGACTATGTGCTGAGCGGAGGAGAACTCGCAGCAGCCGTGGTGGTAGATGCCGTGGGTCGTTTGCTACCAGGGGTGTTGAATGACGAAACCTCTGCACTTTTCGATTCCTTTCAGGATGGACTGCTGGCCCCACCGGTTTATACCCGCCCGGCCGACTTCCGTGGATGGAAGGTGCCTGATATACTCCTGAGCGGCGACCCTAAAAAGGTAGATGAGTGGCGGCACGAACAGTCCATAAAGCGGACAGAAGAGCGCAGGCCGGGATTGCTGAAGGATGAGCATTGAATACAGTTAATATGATATATGGCTAGAGTCGCTTTACTGTCCTTACTATTATCTCTATTTACCAATATGGGATTCAGCCAGAATGTAGCCTGGTACAATACCGACAGTCTTCTCTCCGCCCTGTCAGGAAACGGGCAAATTAACCGGATACTCCATACCGCCGAAACCATCTATAAAGATGCCGGGATAGATACCGGCAATATCTCCCTGGCATGTTTCAAAGTAGCTTACCTGCAAAAAAAGATGATAGATGAACGACTGATCCGCATACGGCACCGCCGCCGGTATCGGAATAAGCGCATCATTACTATTGTTGATTACAGTAAAAAGGGCAACAGGGGACGGTTTGCAACTATAGACCTGGTGAACCATAAACTCCTGTTTGATACCTTAGTTTCGCAGGGATCGGGCAAAAGCCCCACAAAAAATGACAAATACCTTGTTCCTACCTATTTCAGTAACGTAGTGAACAGCGAGGTAAGTAGCCTTGGGTTGATAGCGACTCAAAAAGCCCGGCAGACCCACAATCCCTGTCACCTGTGCAAATATGCCCTGTCTCAAAAGCATAAGGATGTTGTGGTACTTAGGGGAATGGAGCGGGGAATAAACGACCATATGAAGAAGCGGGATATAGTGATGCATACCACCGGTTCGGCCGACCTGAGCGGCGAGGCAAAGAAAGCGCTGAAAATAAAGGACGATAACTACCGTGTAGCCCCCGGCGAATGTAAGTGCTACCGCACTGCCGACGATGGTAAACCCAAAGGAATAGCCGCCTATGCCTCGGCATGCGGCATTACCGAAAATGGCGGTTACATGGGCCAGAGCAACGGCTGCCTAGTGCTACCCGAAGACAACCACATAGGCATTATGAACACTATTAAAAGGAAGTCTTTGATATTCATCTACTCTAATGCAGTGGCCGATGGATATGACTACTTCAGGGATTCACCCGTTATGGGGAAGATTGTAAAGTATGCGGGGAAGTAAACTTAACTCTGCATCTTTAATATCCCCGAATAAATATGTAAAATTTAAGGTAAAATTCTTGCAATAATCGTCTGGAAATTGAAATTTTCACAGCGCTTTCCTCCGGCAACATTTTCCATGAATAAATGTAATTCAATCTGCTATACATTTTCTACCCGTATTTTTTCCAGGCCCCGTAGGCATCGGGGGGAAAACCAAAAGTTGAAACCATCAATACTTTCGCGTAATTTAGTAGGTAGAATCTATGCCAGCAGAAACAACGACCGAAGAGTCACCATACAATAAGAACGACGAAGAAGAAAAGAAACTCATCCTCCGCGAATACAGAGCGCTGTTGCGCTCCCTTAAAGAGAGTATCAAAAAGGGGGACAAGGCCATGCTCCGCCATGCCTTTGAAATAGCGGTAGAGGCGCATAAGAATACCCGTCGCAAATCTGGCGAGCCATATATCCTGCACCCCCTCGCAGTAGCGCGTATCGCAGTTGAAGAAATTGGGCTGGGTGTCACATCAGCTATCTGCGCCCTCCTCCACGATACCGTTGAAGATACTGAGATAACCCTGGAAGACCTCGGCAGGGAATTCAACACCCAGATAGCCAAGATCATCGACGGCCTCACCAAAATATCCAATGTCGTAGACCTCAAGGCCGACACATCCGTGCAGGCCGAGAACTTCAGGAAGATACTCCTCACACTCGCTGATGACCCCCGGGTTATTCTCATCAAGCTCGCCGACCGGCTGCACAACATGCGCACCCTAGAGAGCATGAGCCGCGATAAACAACTGAAGATATCGTCAGAAACCACGTATATCTACTCTCCCCTCGCTCACCGGCTTGGCCTCTACGAGATTAAGAGCGAGATGGAAGATCTGGCCTTAAAATATACCCAGCCCGAGATTTACTCCGAAATTTCCAAGGGCCTAAAAGAAACAAAGCGCGAACGCACCCGGTACATCAATGAGTTCATCAGGCCCATAAAAGAAGAACTGGCGGCAAATGGTTTTGAGTTCGAGATCTATGGCAGGCCAAAAGCTATACACTCTATCTGGAATAAAATGCGCAAAAAGCATGTGGCTTTTGACGAAGTTTACGACCTGTTTGCCATTCGCATAATTCTCAAGTCCCCTCCCGAAAAAGAGAAAGAGGATTGCTGGAAAGTGTATTCTATCGTCACCAATTTCTATCGCCCCAGCCCAGAGCGTTTGCGCGACTGGATAAGCGTACCTAAGGGCAATGGCTACGAAGCGCTGCACACCACAGTGATGGGGCCGGGAGGGCGCTGGGTAGAGGTGCAGATACGCACCGGACGCATGAACGAGATAGCCGAAAAGGGCCTTGCGGCACACTGGAAGTATAAAGAGGGCGCTCCAACATCACAGGAAAGCAAGCTGGATAGCTTCTTAAAGCACCTTCGGGACATACTCAACAACCCTGACACAGACACCATAGACTTTATCCAGGATTTCAAACTCGATCTCTTCACCGAGGAGATATACATATACACCCCAAAAGGCGATATGCGCGTACTTCCAAAGGGAGCTACCGCACTTGATTTCGCATTTGATATACATACCGAATTGGGCAGACGCTGTATTGGAGCTAAAGTAAATTACAGGCTGGTGCCGCTCAGCCACCAGCTAGTCAGTGGAGACCAGGTCGAAGTGATCACCTCCTCAAAACAAAACCCATCCGAGGACTGGCTGAATTTCCTTGTTACCGCAAAAGCGAAATCAAGGGTCAAAAGTTATCTGAAGGAAGATAAACGCAAAATAGCCGATGATGGCAAAGAAGCACTAAAACGAAAACTGGACCATTTAAAAGTCCCATTGTCACCCCATAACCTGAACGAGCTGATGCATTTCTTCAAAAAATCATCTTCGCTTGATCTGTGGTATGGGATTGCCGTGGGCAGCATAGACCTGAAAGACCTGAAAAATTTCGTGGTGCATGGTGATAAACTGCAGCCCGCCCACAAAGAGATAAAACTGGATACGAAGTTTGCCGATGATGCAGCCAAACAAAAGCCCGGCAAGCCTGCCGAGTTGATTATATTCGGTGAGCGCTCAGATAAGATACTATACAAGCTCGCCCAATGCTGCCAGCCTATTCCCGGGGATGACGTATTCGGGTTCGTCACATCCGGCGAGGGCCTGAAGATACACCGCACAGATTGTCCCAACGCGGCCCAGCTCCTTGCCAACTATGGCCATCGTATTGTAAAGACCAAGTGGGCGAAGAACAAGGAGATTTCATTCCTTGCAGGTGTGCGCATCATAGGCATGGATGATGTTGGCGTCATACAGAAAATAACCAACGTTATCTCCGGCGAGCTGAAACTGAATATGCGCTCATTAAGCATCGACTCAAAAGACGGCGTATTCCAGGGTACGATAATGGTATACGTACATGACCGGGAGGAACTGAATAACTTCTGCAATAAACTCAGTGCCCTTGAGGGTATCAGCACAATTGAGCGGCTGGAAGGCACAGAACAATAAATTCATTTATGCCATTCACAAATAACAAAAATGCACACACAGCAACTATATAAAGAGTATATCACTATAATGCAAAAAGCTGCCGACATAAATAATGCGGCTGCAGTCCTGGGCTGGGACCAGGAAGTTTATATGCCACCCAAAGGCGCGCCCTACCGTGGCCGACAACTGGCCACACTGGCTACCCAGGCACATGAGATACTTACCGGCGAAGTTTTGGGCAAGCTATTGCACGAATTGTCCCTTGCTGTTGATCTTGATGAAAACCAGTCTGCGAATATCCGCCTGAGCCTTGAAGACTACGAAAAAAACAGGAAACTCCCTCATGCATTTGTGGAGGAGCTGTCTATGCTCACCAGTGAGTGTTTTAATGCATGGATAGCTGCAAGAAAACAAAATGACTTTAGCTTGTTTGCGCCATCATTGTCCAAAATGATAGTACTAAAAAGAAAACAGGCAGAACTTTATGGTTACAAAGAGCACCCATACGACGCACTGCTGGATGAATACGAAAAAGGCGCTACTGTGGCCATGCTCGACCCTATATTCAATGGCATAAAAGAACAATTGCCCATCTTACTCAACAAAATAAAATCAGCACCACAGGTAATCAATGAATTTTTCCACAAGCACTTTCCACGGCAGCAGCAATGGGATTTCAGCATTGATGTGCTGAAAGGCATGGGCTTCGACTTTGATGCCGGCCGGCAAGATTATTCCGAACATCCGTTCACAACCTCTTTTGCGCCCGCCGATGTCCGCCTCACTACGCGGGTAGATGAAAATAATTATGCATCGCTGTTGTGGAGCTGCATCCACGAAGGTGGCCACGGACTTTATGAGCAGGGCCTGCCGGAAATCGAATATGGCCTGCCACTTGGCGCTGCCGCATCGTTGGGGATACATGAATCCCAATCCCGGTTCTGGGAAAACTGCATAGGGCGTAGCCTAGATTACTGGAAACATTATTACCCAACACTACAGGCATACTTCCCCGCTCAACTGGAACAAATAACTACTGAAGATTTTTTTAAAGCAGCAAACAGGGTCGAGCCATCGCTCATCCGCACAGAAGCCGATGAACTAACCTATCACTTCCACGTCCTTATAAGGTACGAAATTGAAAAAGCCCTGATAACAGGCACACTGGATACAAAAGACCTGCCTGCAACATGGAATGAGCTATACAATAAATATCTGGGAATAACACCCAAAGATGACAAAACCGGTGTACTGCAGGATGTGCACTGGAGCCATGGTAGTTTCGGTTATTTCCCCACTTATACTCTAGGCAGCTTTTATGCGGCCCAATTCTATGACCAGGCGGGCAAAGAGATACCAGGCATGGGGCAAAAACTACATTCGGGTGAGCTTGGCGCCATACTGTTATGGCTCAGGAAAAATGTGCATATACATGGCCGCAAATATACCTCTGAGCAATTGTGCGAAAAGATAACAGGCAACAAACTCGATACAGAATTCTTTATACGCTACGCGACAGAAAAGTACAAACTGGTTTATGGTATTCCCTTGTAGCACATGTATACTAAGGTCATTTTTTAAAGAACTTACTGTAAATACGTGATGCCAATCCGGACTGCAATCTTTTTACAAGTTGTTTGTTTACCTGCGTTTTGGTCATGAACAACTCCTGTGATATCATATTAGGCATCTTTACCTCCGGAAAATGTGACAGATCTTTAGAACTATATACCACTGTATTTTGGCGATACCACCAAATAATGTCCCTATTAGCACATATCTTATGCCTTATGATATCATACTTTTTGTATCCCCTCTTATTGAATTTCTCCTCCCAATAGTCCTCCCATTGCTCGTTAATATGCTCATATCCACCCTGGTCAGGTATAGCCGCACTGAAGATGATAGTATCCGAAAGACTCACAAGAAAATCTATCAGGTTATCAGACCGCTCGTGTGATATATGCTCTGCCACCTCAAGGTTCAGCACCAGATCAAACTTCTGCGGGGCTTTAGGTAATTCTTTTTCAAAATCTATGGTTACAAATTCATCGTCATTGATGTGCGTAGCAATTATCTCCTTATTTGCCCACACACCATCATACCCAAGCACCTTCTTTACGTTGTGACGCTTAAACACATCCAGAAAAGCGCCAACACCACAGCCTACATCACATACGCTTTCCGGTTTGAACATTTCATAAAAAATGGGCACAAGCATACTTGGATTATGAATATCTTCAGTATGAATATATTTTTGACGTTTCTGTTCCATAGTGCAAAGAAAATGAAATTAAATACTATTGGGAATAGGCAGCAAGGTTTTTTCAAAATATTCTAGACAGATGTCGCACGCGGGTGTTCATTTTTCCTAAGTATCTTTTTAATATACGGCTGAAATTTTAACTCAAGCAGATAAGCCGTCCCTATCAGCACTGCCGCATACCCCGTTAGTTTGAGCACAAACATTGGCCACGAACCCACCTCAGTTCTTCCGAAAAAATATATAATCGGCATATGTATCATATATACACCATAAGAAATAGCCCCCAAAGAAGACGCAGATTTGAACAATTTCTTCACTCCAGCATTTATCTCAAAATTGAATACCCACAAGACCAAGCTGGAGACAAGTATAACAGCAGGAACCACATAATGCTCCCTGATAATAAATTCAAGGCTATATGTCTTAAACAGCATGACTAATCTAAGTATACTGGATACATAAATGAACCCAACGAGGTAAATATAGTTTTTTGAAAAGGAATGAGTAAGTGCAAGAATAAGTAAAATAGTAAGGGGATAATAATAAAGGTCTGTCCATGAAATAGACTGCTGATACCACGAATAAGCCGAATAGTCGGTAACAGGTATATGTAATACCTTCAGGATGGGCCCATACGGATTAAATTGCTGCAGGCAGAACATAAGGATAAAAGCCGCTATAACCCTTGATGAAGATATTCGCCACTCGCCCCACGTTTTTATCTCTGCAATCATGGCACCTGTAGCCCAAAACAGGAATCCGATCAGGTAGCTGATCATAAGAGGATAAATCTCCACATTATGAAAGAAAACAAACATCAACGCAAGTGCTACAGCCAGCACTTTCACTGTTTTCACCATACTGATGTTATAGTAGGAGAAAAAGATAAATACAAAGTAATAGATCAGTTCATAATTCAGTGACCATGCCGGCCCGTTCTCTATCATCACATTATCAAACGGTACATTCACAAATAAGAGATTAGAGAGTATTACGCGCCAGTCATACCTTCCCCATGTAATGGCTACTGTAAATAGCATTGCCAGCAGGTAAATAGGAACAATTCTTGTAAGGCGCTTTCTTATATAATCAAAGATTGACTTTCTGTCCGTAAGCCTTTTTGTATTGATGCTGATCACGTAGCCAGACAGAATGAAAAACACCAATACACTCATGTGCCCGGGAAAGTTATAATTGACTATCGGGCCAAGTTCATATTTACTGTCAAATGCCTTTGGGTAACAGCTGATAAGATGAAACCCGACCACAACAAGAGCAGCAATGCCGCGCAATATATCCAGGTTCCTGTTGTGTTTACTTTCCATGTATATTTTAAGCCCCTTGTTACTTTAATAGTTTACTGTCAATCATATTCAGCAGATCAGCCGATGCTTTTTCATCCACTTTCCGTGCAAACAGATCAGTACTGTTTGCAAGTGTTTCATAATACCCCACATCCAGTATAGCGGGTTTCGGCATGTTTGGTCCCCTATCCGACCAGTCCATGTACCTGAGGCTGGAGTATCCCTGAACAAAGTGTTCCCCTGTCTTCTTCATTTTATCCCATTGTACAAACCTGTCGTATCCATATATATTCATTTTCCTTTCTGAATTCAATATGATGGTCTGAAAAAAAGTTTCGTCCGGCCCCTCGGTGTACTTCATAAACCTGAGATACCCCCTGTTTGATGAAATAAAATCCAGAATATATTTCACAGTACCCGCGGTCAGTGCAAACCACTGCGAGCCGAAATAAGGCTCAAAATTTTTATAAAACCTTCGTTTGGGCACATGTTTCATCACATGTTTATGAATACCATAATACAGATAAACCAATAAGGGTATTTTCTTCCTGTTCCTGGGGTTGCTGTAGGCGAAATCGTAGTAATGAAAATATCTTACCTTATTCTTGTAGCTATCCGGCGAATCATTGATTTTGGCGAATGATATAAAGTCGTTATCGTGCTCACCAAAGAACTTATTGATGTAACTATTACTTTTTATCGGGTAGTCTTGCCCGCTCATCAGCACAAAGTATTTAAAATCTACCCCCGATGCACATGCCAGCCTCATCAGGTCTATGGTGCTCCTTACCATATTAAACCCCATCCAGTTCACGTCATGCTCAGAAATGATATTAACATTCCGGTAGGCTGATAGTGCCGCAGCAATTGTTTCTTTATCGTGGCTCTTTTTGTCAATATGTATAAAGAACCACGCATTAGGTTGACTAAGTCGGCCTACCAATCGCGCTAACTGCTGCGGTTGGTTGTGTGCTAATATCAGGTAGGCTATGTTCATTTATAATACAATCCGTGAAGCGGCGGTGTAAAATAAATATTCCTAAGTAAATAGCTGTATTTTTCGGAAATTTGAAAAGGAGCGATATGAAAACGTTAATATAATCCTTCGCGAATACGATAAACAGCAGCAAAGTGGAACTGGAGCGATATACGGAACCTTTAGAACCTGATGAGTTGACCTTTCTTGAGCGAAAGGAAGCTAACGGCCGCAGAATGTACTACCTGGTGTATCGGATACTGATGGTGATGAGTTTTGTAGTACCTTATGTGGCCGCATGGTACCGTGTGGCCGATGGTGCCCCTAATGCGTTCTTGTATACCAAGTTTTTCGTTTCCGCAGGTATCTTACTTACCATCTCCTCTATAGCGGTCTATGTGCCTTACCGCTACGACATACGAAGGATACAGCGGGACATCCTGAGTAAGACAAAGACAATAGAGAAAAGCCATGTTACCCGCAAAGTCTATTTTCCATCAAAAAATGCTTATTATTTCTATATAGACTCGAAGAGCAAGCTAAGCATTGAAGTATCGGCAGAGGATTTTAACCGCATGAAGGAAGGCGACGAGGTGTGTATAGAGTATACCACCCATTCGGGGGAATACCTGGGATACTTCTGATGCGTTTCTGCTTTTACTTTTCTACTTTTGACCTTTACTTCCGGCATGTTATTCAGTAGTGTAGTGGGCCAGCAAGCGGCCAAAGATGGTTTATTGAAGATGTGGCACAACAATGTGCTGCCACATGCGTTGCTGATAACCGGAGTGGAGGGTACAGGCGGGCTGGCTATGGGGCTGGCGCTGGCTCAATACCTCTTCTGCGAGAATAAGGGCGAAGCAGACTCGTGCGGCAAATGCGCGGGCTGCAATAAGGCCTCTAAGCTGGAACATGCCGACCTGCACCTGAGTTTCCCTACGATACCCCCGAAAGCGGGAACTAAGGCCATGAGCCGGTATTACCTGCCGGAATTTAGGGAGTTCATCAGGCAGTCGCCGTATGGCACCACGTTTGACTGGCTGCAGCATATAGAAGCGGAGAACAAGCAGGGCAATATAACCGCGGAGGAATGCCGGGAGATAATAGACGGGCTGAACCTGAAATCGTATGAGGGGGGCAAGAAGGTGCTCATTATGTGGCGGCCTGAATACCTGGGCAAGGAGGGCAACATATTGCTGAAGCTGATAGAGGAGCCGCCGGCTGAAACGGTAATGATCTTCATTGCCGAGAACACGGAGGATATATTACCTACCATACGATCGCGCACACAGGAGGTAAAACTGGCCCCTGTGGCCCCAGCGGATATAGCGCTGGCGCTTACCACCCGCTCGCTGGCCGACCCTAAGAAAGCCGCGCAGATAGCGCATATGGCCATGGGCAGCTATACTGAGGCGCTACGCCTGACAAGGCACGGCGATAACGACCTTTTCCCGGAGGTGAAGCAGCTTTTTAATACGCTGTTTACCAACAACGGGCTGGCGATAGCCAAATTTGCGGACGAATGGTCGAAGAGTGGCAGGGAGCAGCAGAAGAACTTCCTCAATTATGTCATTCAGCTGCTGGAGCAAGCCCTGAAAGCAAGGTATATGCCCGGAGCCGAAATATCGCTGCCTGACGGTGAGGCGCAGTTTGTAAAAAAACTGGCTGATACCAAATTGCCTTTTGAGGCTTTTGGCCAGATGGCTGCGGCGATATCTGATACCATCTACTACATAGAGCGCAACGCCCACAGCAAAACACAACTACACACGCTGGGTATAAGGTTGCGGCATATCATCCACAACATAAAATAGTCGTAAGTCGTAAGTCATAAGTCGTAAGTCCGAGAGGGGTTTACAGTTTACGTGTGCTCATTTTTAATGGTGCAGTTTTGGGATTTTTACACAATTTTTTGGATAGTGGTTTTAATGTGTAATGTGCTAAAAAACATTCTACAACAAAATATTTTTTGGACACTATCTTTACACTTTTTTACAGTCTTAAGTCGTGAGTCAAGCCGTGAGTCGTGAGTCCGGGAGGGGGAAATTAACACCACTTCAACAAGTACAGGCCCTTCGAAACTCAGGTCCTTCGCCAAGGCTTCGGTGGTCGATGAAAGGTATAGTATTCGGGATTTGGCCGTTTTCGATAAATATTATTTTTTTAATGTGGCGAAATGCGCTATGGGCTTATTTTATGTGTTTTCTTATAAGGTATAAAGGGGTATATTTATACCCCAAAAGGTATATTTATACCGCCCAAAGGTATAATTATACCCTAAAAGGTATAAATTAGTCGTAAGTCGTGAGTCGTAAGTCCGGGAGTGGAAAAATAACCACCCCTTCGGTAGGCTCAGGCCCTTCGGCAAGCTCAGGATGCCCCCCCACCGATGAGGCTGAACACAAAGCAATATTTCAAAGAACTTACCCGGATTTTTTTGGGGTATGAGGTAAAGTTCGGGAATGTGGTGGTGGTGGCAAAATAAAAAAAACGTCATGGTACAGTAACTGTACCGTCATGGTTTTTGGGTGCAGTGTGGGTGCGGCTTTGATCAGGATTTTCAGGATTTGAGAATTTTCAGGATATGCATGTAGTGGGATTGCAAAACCCGTTCCATTTGTTTTCGGATTACAAATCCGAAAGAGCGGGATGCATCAGGAACAACAAGGGTCAATTACCTGACTTTTTCTTGTCATTATGGTCGTTAAGTGTTCTAAATATAGAGTCTGCAAGTCTTGTTCCTGTTGAAACCAATTTTGAAAGTACTCGTAATTGCTCTTTACAAGCAATATCATCAGTAGGATGCGGATAATTTATACTGTGATCAATTTCTCCCCATATTTCCTCAAATAAAGTTCTTACTTGTATTTCGCAACAGACAGGATTGGGATTTGTATTATTGGGTTTTACTAAATAATGGACACTCGTATAAAATGTTTCTCTAACTTCATTTTCAATTCCCAATTTATCGTACATGTTTTTCGATTCGGGGTCCCACGTGAAAGCTTTCGGTGGCTCAACAAATTTCCAATCTCCTTCATCTATATACTTCAGAATTTGTTCATGAATTGAAGGAAATTGGTCTTGATATAGATGTAAGACTCTGAAGCCGATTAAATCTGTAATTTTAAAAAAAAGATTTTCTTTGGTTACTTCTATACCTTGTTTATATTTTCTTTCAATTTTATCCTTTAAATGGTCTGGGTCTTTAATTCTTGTTTTTATCGAATGAATTATAGGCAACGGTTTAGAATTTAATGCTGGATGTTTTAAGAAAAAAGTTTCAACAGAGGCTTGAAACTGTTGAAAACGATGTTGATTCTCAACATAGTAAGCTACAACAGAATCTATATGGCTGTTAAGTTCACTCATAACGAATTTATTCTCGTTAATAAATCTTTCGTGAATATTATGTATTTATCTTTAATCTCTCTTAGCCTACCATTGTTACCGCGATTGTATTCGAAACCATTCTGATTTAATAATGCAAAATATTCTGGATTATTTCTTTCTAATGCAGCATACACTTCCGGGACTTTCCACATTGGGCATTTTAATGCTTGTGCCATAGCTGGGAAAGTATTGTGAGAGTGAATAATTGAATCCCCGCCAACTGGTTTGGCAATTAATTCCGGAGCCACTCTAGTTCTATTACTTTCCTTAATAAACTCCACAATAATCTCAGGAATACGGCTTACATACTGATAATGCGCTTGCGCTAAATTATATTCATTGAAAGGTTCATTATCTCTTGTGTATTTTTTAGCGTTATAAATTGTGTAACCTAAAAATTGAACAAAATGCAATGGAAACTTAGCTCTTTTTTCTTCTGATATCAATGAATATATTGAAAGAAATTCTCGTTGCCATATTTGTAAAGCATTTCCGATATTTCTAATCCCATACAAACTAAACATATCCGGTTGTGCTGGAATAAAGAAACCATCAACTGTTGACATAATTACCTTATTTAGTATTCCTAAACTAGGAGAAGTGTCGATTAGAACATATTCATAAGTATGTTCTTCTGCGTAGCGTTGGCATATATTTCTGATATTTGTTACGGTTCTTATGGCTAGGTTGTCTCCTTGATAAACACCACTCCACCTTTCGGCAATTTTATTTTCATATTTATGTAAAGACAGTCTACCAGGCAAGATGTCTATATTAGTCCCAATATTATAAGGAGGTGGTAAGTTTGTTGGTTCGCTTATCCCATCTTCTGTTGGTTTTAGAATGAAGTGGATGCTTCTAGGTGAGTTAATAATTTCGGGATTTGCGGAGAAAGCTCTTTCATAATCGTCAATAAAACTATCTTCTTCTTCCCATATTTGGTGCAGTTTCTCTTCCATCATTGCACATATGGTTAGATTACACTGCGGGTCTAAATCAACCATCAGCACCTTATGCCCAAGTTCAGCCAATGTATTTCCTAAATGATAGGTTAAAGTTGATTTACCAACTCCTCCTTTATTATTGAATACTGATATTATCTTCATTTTTATTCTTTTACTCTTTAAAAAATCTAATCACTTTTACGTGCTCAATAATCTATCACGTTATACTTTCACAAAACACGTCCGTACTCGGCGGGTCTACTGCCGAGCCTCTATGTATAGTCAAAGAACTCGCCGATACTCGCGAACTTCCTAAAATTACGGCAACTATTCCAATCGAAAACAGGTATTTCTAAAAATTACTCCCAATTCACTATGACTTTGCAAAAAATATATTTGTTTGTTCTGTCCCCAGCGAGTCTCCTAATATACCCGTGTACATCAGGGGCACAAACGATAGCAGTTTCTCGGGAATTTTCATACCATTATTAACCGATAATTTATTTTTTAATTTGGCATCGTTTTTGCGTTACAAGGAGCATACAAACACATACAACTTTATGAAACGATTTTCAGCAATTTGCTTATTGGGTATTATGGTTTTTGCTTCCTGCACCCGCACGGGTACGTCAGGCCACCACATAACGGCATCGTCAACAGGTAGCGCGGGATCTTTCTCCTCTACCGGCAGCTCCGTGAACACAGCCGGCGCCGTAGGCGCAAAAATCACCGTAGAGGGCGTATCCGCATCCGGTGCCAGGCTATTAATCAATTTAAACCCCTATGCGGGCATAACGGGCACTTTCCCGGTAGATGATACCATCATCAACAGTTGCTGCGTATATTATCCGGTCACCAGTTCATCCGGTATTATGTCTGCCCACGGCTTTGTTACCCTCACATCTGTAACACCTGACATTATCGGGACATTCAACTTCACCGCCCGTGATTCGGCCGTATTTACGGGTTCATTCAATGTGCCAACGCCGTAGTTGTTTAAACGCGAAGTGCCGTCTTATTAATATCCTTTAAAAATTTCTTTTCTTCAGCGGTCATTATATCAGTTGCAATTTGTCGTGGTTTATGGTTTGCAGCAAGTAGGGGTTTTTCAATGTCTTCTCTGTTACGAGGTCTACGTTCCTTTTCAGCAGGCTTTCAAGTGCCTCTGCCAGGCCAAAATAATTATCGGCATAGGTAGTGTAGTGCATATCATCGGGAAATTTAATGATAAAGTCCACATCGCTTTTGTCGGTCATATTGCCCTTCGCAGCACTTCCAAACAGATAAGCACGCTCCACGCCATACTGTTGCAGCAGACCCTTAATTTGTGGCAAAACCTTCTCAATGAACCGCTCCATGTTGGAAAATTAATAATATTTTCAGAGAATGGGGTAAACAGCTCCCGCACCCGGTGCTATTTTCTTAGCTGTGCTGTTTTGTTCCTCTTCGTATAATTTAATATTTCAGGTGTTTCACCCTCTACTATTTAACAAAATAAAACCACCCTATTTTTAACGTTAGCATGCTTTTTGATTATCATTTTATTAACGACAATTAAACTACATTTGTTAGACTAAATAATGCAAGTAAATAAGACTATGTTACGATTCATGAAGAATAAAATCCTGATACCACTGCTGATTATAGGATGTATAGCGGCATTCCTTTCTTTTAAGTACAGCGCAAAAGGCAGATCGTCGGACGATAAAAGAAAACTGGTGCTGGAAACGGTGATGAAGGTGGTGAACCAGGTGCATTTTTCGCCAAAAAACCTTGACGATACTTTTTCGTCGAGAGTGTACCGGAAACTGGTGCATGACCTCGACTATGACAAACTGTTCTTTACGCAACAGGATATAAACAAGCTGAAAGCATACGAATTCAAAATAGACGACCAGGTGCGGGAGACCTCCATAGAATTCTTCGATACACTTGATGCCGTATGGCTGAGAAAGGTGGATGCCGCTGAAAAATATTATCCGGGCCTGCTGAGCAAGCCATTCTCGTTTAACACCAATGAGGAAATTCAACTGAACTCGGATAAGGAGGAATACGCCGCCAATGAAAAAGCGCTGACAGAGCGGTGGCGCCTTTTCCTGAAGTACAGGACATTAGACAAATATATAGGCCTGAAAGAAGAACAGGACAAGAAAAAAGCGAATAAGGACTCGGTGAACGCGAAGTTTAAAACGGATGAGGAACTGGAAGCCGAAGCGCGCGAAGGGGTGAAGAAGATGTACCAGAACATTTTTAAAAGGTACCACAAATGGAAGGATGATGACAGGTTCACGATGTATGTGAACGCCATAACGGAAATGGAAGACCCGCACACCAGCTATTTTCCGCCGGAAGACAAAAAGAATTTTGATGTGAGCATGAGCGGCAGTTTCTTTGGTATAGGCGCAAAACTGAGCCCCGCTAATGACAAGATAACAGTATCGGAAGTAATTACCGGCAGCCCATCGTGGAAGCAGGGCGAACTGAAAGCAGGAGATGAGATAATAAAGGTGGCGCAGGGCGATAAGGCACCGGTAGACGTGCAGGGCATGGACCTGGACGACGCCATAAAACTGATACGCGGACCGAAGGGAACAGAGGTGCGCCTGACGGTGAAAAGGCCTGACGGATCGAACAAGGTAATACCGATAAAAAGGGACGTGATACAGATAGATGAAACGTTTGCGAAGTCGGCAATAATAAAAGGTAAAGAGGGGCCGGTAGGCTATATATACCTTCCGGAATTTTACGCAGATTTTAACCATACCAGCGGCCGCAACTGCTCTGATGATGTGGCGGAAGAAGTGAAGAAACTGAAGTCGGCGGGGGTAACGGGCATCATACTCGACCTTAGGCGCAATGGCGGTGGCTCGCTGGGCGATGTGGTAGATATAGCCTCGCTGTTTGTAGGCAAAGGGCCCGTGGTGCAGGTAAAGAGCAACAACGCCAGCCCATCGGTGCTGCGCACAAGATCGGACGACAGCATACTGTACACCGGCCCGCTAGCCATAATGGTAAACGGGGGCAGCGCATCGGCATCGGAAATACTGGCGGCGGCATTGCAGGATTATAAACGTGCCGTAATAGTTGGCTCCATGACCTTTGGTAAGGGTACAGTGCAAAAAATGGTGGACCTGGACCAGATGGTAGACCCGGTGACAAAAATGATGCTGATGAAAAGCGATACGGATGAATCGCAAAGCGCATCGCTGGGGGCAGTGAAGCTGACGATGGAGAAATTCTACCGGGTAAATGGTGGCTCTACACAGCTAAAAGGTGTGCGGCCGGATGTGGTGATACCTGATGACTACGGCATGTTTGACGATGATGATATAGGCGAACGCCAGCACAAGTCTGCCCTGCCCTGGGACGAGATACCCGCAGCGAACTACAAACCGATAAACAGTGTAGGCAATGTAAAAGACCTGGCAGCGCTGAGCGAGAGCCGTGTGCAGTCGAACCCGGTATTCAAACTAAAGCAGGAGAACTCGGAATACTTCAAGAAGAAAAGAGAGGATAACCGGATATCGCTTAATGAAACGAAGTATAAGAAAGAACAGGAGGAAATGACCGCACGCTCGAAGAAACTGGAAGAAATAATGAAGAAAAATGAGCTGCTGGAACTGACCAACCCGATGGCCGATATGGAAAAGATAAACCTGGACAGCGCATCGATAGCCAAGAACAAGGAGTGGCTGAAGAACCTGAGCAAGGATAACTACATATACGAGACGCTGAACATACTGAACGACCTGCCTAAAACCGGCATGAGCATGAACCTGGACAACAGGAAGAGGTGACCTGCTTACATTATTAAAAGTAAAGCCCCGTGATTCGGGGCTTTACTTTTAGTTAAAGAATTGATTTTCATCATTTATCTTTGTAAGGAACGATGACTAAGTGCAGCTGAATTAAAACAATGCCGATGAAAAGAATTTCGATACCGGGTTTAATAATATTGCTACTGGCCTGCCTGATTAACACTATGGCGCAGGACACGAAAAAGAAAGCGAAAGAAAAGCAGGTAGAAGAAAAGCCGGCAGAAGACACAGCAGAGGCGCCGGGGCCTGTATTCAACTACGTGATTGATGACCCTATGGATGCTTTCGGGCCAAAAGGGAATGACACACCTGCCACACCTTCTACGCGATTCTTCCTTTACCCGGAATTTTATAGTTACTGGCCTGTAACGGTAAATGATACGATACTGAAGTTTGAGTGCTATGACGCAAGCCACAACCCGCTGAACATGGACACTTTGCAGAACCTGGGAGATGTACACTACATTTCGTTTTTCAAAACCCACAACGACTACCTGCACACTTACATAGACCAGGAAGGACGGCCGAGGCCCACACCGGTATCGAAGAAACTGTACTGGTATGAAAGAAGCGGTGCCAATATGTGGAAAGCGTTTGACAACCTGAACAACTACACATCGCTGCTGCAGGAAGAGGTAAGCACTATAGTAAGGACTGACACAACGATACTCCCCCACCCTGTGACCGGGAACAAACAAATGACCGTGCGCAAATACTACAAGGTAACAGAAGTGGAGAAAGCCAATGCAGTGAGCCCGGGCGAAAACCAGGCACGCAATACAGACCCGGAAAAGACTACGGTAACGAATTATACCGTGCCTGATTTTTACTTTCACCAGCCTAAAAAGATAAAGGATACGACACTTGAATTCCTTTGCTATGATAGCAGGGACAGCCTGATACCTGAGGTGGAGAATTATGACGATGTGCGTTATTACTCGCTGTTCAAAAAATTTGAAGACCCCGCCCACACCTATAATGATAACGGACAAAAAAAGCCACTGCCCGTATCGGTGATAGTGAAAAGATATGACCGTACTGCGCCGGATAAATGGATGAGCGTGGAATACCCGAGCAATAAGTTCACGGTGCTGAAAGGCTTCAGGAACAATGTAGTATCAACGGATACCACGGTGGTATATGACCCTATGACGGACAAAACCCATCTGAAAGTGTTCACCCATTATAAGGTTATAAAGAACTAACCAGCGGCTACCCACTGCTGCGTAAGGGCGCTCAATGCCTGTTCATTTCCGGTGATATCGGCGAGGCGCATTATTACACGCTCTACCAGGGCATCGGGGCAGGAGGCACCTGATGTAATCATTATACGCACTGGCTTTTCGGCGGGCAAATAATTCAATGTGGTGTCCTCAGTGTGGGTATGCAGGTCGAAATGGCGTATCTCGTTTGCGGAAATGATACATTGCTCATCATTGATGAAGTAGGTGGGCAACTTCAGCTCACAGAGCTCTACAAGATGAGAGGTATTTGAGCTGTTGTAGCCCCCTATCACTATGGCCAGGTCTGCCGGCTGTTGCAGCATGGCCTGCACGGCTGTCTGGTTATCGTTAGTGGCGTAGCAGAGGGTATCGCGGGTATCTGCGAAGCGGTCGGCGGTGCTAACTGCGGGTGTATTGTAATGCCCGAGAATCAATTGTTTCAGGTAGTCTGCGATGGCTTGGGTCTCGCTTGCCAGCATGGTTGTCTGGTTCACTACGCCTATACGCTGCAGGTCTTTGGCAACATCGAAACCATTGGCGTACTGGCCTTTAAAATCTTCGTAGAACTGAGCAGGCGGCAACTCCCCTGTTATGTACCTACCCAGCAGCTTTGCCTGTTCCATGTCCTTTACTATCACTGTGGGGGTGTGGGCCTTGCTGTGAGAAAAGGTGGCCCGGGTTTCTTCATGCCCCGGCTTGCCATGCACCACTACGGTGTATCCATCGTCGCCTATTTTCCCGGCGCGGTTCCATACTTTCTCTACAAAGGGGCAGGTGGTTTCGTAGTGGGTGGGGTCTATGCCTTTATCGCGAAGAGTTTTCTCCAGTTCCAGGGTTGTGCCGAAGGCGGGAATAATGACCACATCATCAGGAGAGAGGTCATCCCAGTTCATAAGCATTTTCCCTTTGGTGTCCATGATGAAGCGGATGCCCAGCGCCTGCAGATCGGCATTTACGCCGGGATTGTGTATCATCTCGCTGAGGAGGAATATACGCTTGCCGGGGTTTTCATCCACAGCCCTGAAGGCAATCTCGATGGCGTTCTCTACGCCATAGCAAAACCCGAAATGCCGCGCCAGCACTACCTGCAGAGAGCCTAACTCCAGTATGGCGGGTGCAAAGTCTTTCTTCATCCTGTCATCGGCCTTGCGCTGCTGCTTTATGGCGCTTATGAGCGGGCTGCGATATTGTATGGGGACGTTAAAAGACTTCATGGGCGGTATTATTAGGGTTGCGCACTACTTCACGATGTTGTACCTGAGCAGGCACCAGTCGTGACGGATGCTGTGATCGGGGTGGTTGATGTTCATGCGCACAATGCCCACGCTGTCGTTTACATAAAACCAGTTGGTGTAGCGTGTCCTGTTCACTACACCTGTAGAAACCGCACCTTCATCGCTGAAATGGTATATGCGGGCCACATTGTAAAACGGCAGGGTGTTAACGGAGTAAAAGCTATCTATCTGTGTGAGGGCGGTGGTGTCGTACTTGCCTTTGAGATCGCCGAGGGAATACGGGTAGAGGAAGAGCGGGTGGAACTGTATCTGGTTTTTCCAGCCATAGCTGTAGGTGGTGTAGTTATAGTCAACGTTTATTTTAGTACCCTGATAGCTATATATCCAGTTGGCAGAATCAGCGGGGGCGGTGCCATCCATGTTGACCTGGGCTACTGTGATAAGGTGGTAGTTGTAGATGGCATAGGTCTCGGCTAGCTGCACGTACTCATTAGAGCGGACATAAAAGCTGTCTACCCTGCCGTTGAGCGAATCGAGGTATATCCAGTAGGTGCCGGGCTTGAAATCGAGGCGGGCCTTTACGGCGGGCTCCGTGTCCATTTCGGTCACTTCGCGGTCCTTCTTCTTCTTTTTGCAACTGCTGATGGTACCCGCCAGGCAAAGGACGCAAATAACTGTGATGATGGCGACCGGTATAGCTGAAGTTCTTCTCATGGTTTTTACCACTTTTTTGGATCGTTTTTTATTTTACAACAAAATCAACATCAATCACTTACAAATATTTTTCTGGACACATCTTTACACTTCTTCACACTTTTTCTCGCGCTTATTTGCCTGTCGGTTACCTGCGGCGAGGCGGGAACAGATACAGAAAAATAATGCTGCCATGTAAAGTTAAACAATGAAAAAGCGGTGTCAAAATAATTTTTCCATGACGCAAATGGTTCGACAAGCTCACCACTTGCTATGGCGGGGCATACAGCGGTTTTAGGGGTTGTTTTGGGGTGATTTAACGTTTTATTGCTAACGGTTCCAATTTGGCAGTAAGGGCAGCATTTAATATCGCTGCAAGGGTATTTAACTGCATAGGCGCGGAGGCGCAAAGAGACACAGAGGCAGAGGTGATAAAGACAGAAGCACTCCTGACCATTCTCTTCGGTCAGGAGTACTTCTGAAGTGCATAAGCAATTATATCCGTAGCATTTATTTACTCTATCAATACTTTCTCCATCCACTTGCCGCTTGCTGTGGTTACGGTTACAAAGTAAACACCGGGCGAGGTGTAGAGGATGACCTCCATATCCTTGTTTGTGGCAGATGAAAATTGTTTTACTACCTCGCCCACTACATTGGTTACGACCACCTCGGCGGTTTCATTAACAGTAGCTGAAAGCCGCAAACTGAAAGCCCCGGAAGATGGGTTAGGCCATACCCGCAGCCTCTCCTCTACTTGGGTGTGACCGGGAGTGGCTATGCCTACCGTATTGCGGCAGCTATCCATGTGGATGTAGCGGACACGGAGGTTACCATAGTCTGCAATGTAAATATTGCCAGTCTTGTCTATATATACGCCAGTAGGAGCGCGCAATTCGGCAGCGGGTGCAGCGCCACCATCACCACTAAAGCCTGGATTACCTGAACCCGCAAACGTACTAATCACACCAGAACCATTTACAACTCGTATTTTATTATTCAACTGGACAGCAATATATAAGTTATCGCAATTATCAACAAATATGCCAGCCGGTGTATTCAAGGAAGCGAGAGTTGCCGGGCCGCCATCGCCGGAACTACCAATCATCCCAGTACCTGCAACAGTAGTAATAATACCTGTTGTACTTATTTTTCGTACTCGCACATTACCCGCATCTCCTAGAAACAGGTTACCATGTTTATCCATGACTATTTGTCCTTGGCCAAATAATTGTGCTGCAGTAGCGGGGCCTCCATCACCGCTGAATCCGGGAATACCTGTTCCGGCAATCGTAGTGATAATACCTGTTGGAGCGACCTTCCTTATCTTAGATCCAGCAGTTATATATACATTTCCGGCCGTATCGCAATATACGCCGTAGCAAAATCCCAAACCCGCAGCTGTAGCCGAGCCCCCATCTCCCGATGGTGTCGCAGAACCATTACCAGCAAAAGTAGTGATAATGCCGAAAGTGTCTACTTTACGGACACGATTGTTACCCCGATCTGCGATATACAAATTGCCAAATTTATCAGTTTCTAATTTTTCCGGATAGTTGAGCCTAGCAGCTGTTGCAGGCCCGCCATCTCCGCTAAAGCCAGAAGTATCAGTGCCTGCAATAGTGCTGATAATACCCGAGGTATTTACCTTCCTTACCACATGAGGTTTAAAGACTGCGCTTGGAGGGAAGGTACAGATATACAAATTGCCTTTCGAATCAACAGCAATTCCGCGCACACTCAATAATTCTGCCGCTGTTGCAGGGCCTCCATCACCTGTTACACCAGGGACACCGTTGCCTGCAATAGTGGTAATTACCTGTGCGTTCACGCTACAAGCCATTGCAAATGCCAAAGTAAAAATGAGGAAATATCTCATAATGATAATTTTAAAAATGACGTAGCAAGTAAGAACCGGCTACGTCATAGTGCGACTTATTGTTTTACGAAAAAGTGATTGCTTAAAGGTTTCCCAGCTTTATAAAAGCTGATGATATAATTGCCCTTAGGTAGATTGCCCACATTCACGCGTGGCTGGGCGGCATCAACGCTGCCTTCCAGCATTACCTGACCCAGCATATTTTTCATACTATAGTGGCCTGCCACATTGTTAATGGTTACGGCATCGGTTGCGGGATTTGGCCATATGGTTAATGCTGTTTTATCCATCGGAGCTTTGCCCGGATTTCGTAGTGAGTGCAAATACAGTGTACGTTGGCTAGCCATTTGTTAACAGTAAATTGTTAGCGATAAGTAAAATAAAAAAATGTATCTGAAAAACAAAATAATTTTTAATATTTTTTTGTGTGAGGCGTAGCGCTTTGTTATTGCAGGACCGAGAAACGGGAATGAACATGCTTTCTTATGTTTGCATTTATGCTCACTACAGTCAACCCGAAATTGCCCATGAGGGACAAAGCTGCTACAAAAGATTTTTACCTGAACAAACTAGGATTCAGTGAAGCGGGTAATGCCGACTATGAAGGCTATCTGATGATAAAGAAGGATGATGTGGAAATACATTTTTTTGAGTTCAAGGGGCTTGACCCTAATGAAAACTATGGCCAGGTGTATATAAGGACGAATGATATAGACAACCTGTACGCATCATACAAAAACAAAGTAAGCATCCATCCGGCAGAACATCTGCAAACCAAACCGTGGGGGCAAAAGGAATTTGCCCTATTAGACCCCGACAATAATTTATTAACCTTCGGGCAGCCAGCCCATGACCATTTTTAAATTACCACATTCTCAGACTGATCACTTCCCCCTCCCCTGAAATAGTACCATGATGGTGTACAGGATGATCTTTATATCCAGCGCCAGCGAGCAGTTCTCTATGTACAGCAGGTCGTACTTCATGCGCTGTATCATTTCATCCACGTTCTCGGCATAGCCAAACTGCACCATGCCCCACGAGGTAAGTCCGGGTTTTACTTTCAGCAGGTATTTATAGTGGGCATGTGTATCGCTGATAATGTCTATAAAATGCTGCCGCTCGGGCCTCGGCCCCACCAGCGACATATTCCCTTTAATGATGTTCACAAACTGCGGCAATTCGTCAATGCGCCATTTGCGCATAAACCTGCCCCAGGGAGTGATACGAGGGTCTGCCTTGCTGGATAATGCCGGCCCGGCATTTTCGGCATCTGTATACATGGAGCGGAACTTATAAATATTGAACGGCCTGCCGAACCTCCCGACACGTTCTTGCTTGTAAATAATGGGGCCCTTGGAAGATAACTTTACCATTATAGCCGTAAACAGCAGAAACGGCGATGCAGCCAGCAAAGCCAATGCCGAAAAAATAATGTCTATCGTGCGCTTGCACACCCGCTGCCAGTCGGGCATAAGGTCGGGATGTATATGTATAAGAACCGCATCATACACATTGCTTGTTTTCACTGAGCCCGAAATAATGTCATAATAATCCGGCAGCACCTTCACTACCACGGGGCGGTAGCAAAGCCGGGTCACAATGTCTTCCAGCAGGTGGTGCTCAGATGAGTCCACCGCCACAATCACTTCTTCTATCTCGTTCTTATCTATAATGTCTTCAAGGTGTGTTATATGGCCCAATTGCGGCAGGTACTTGCTCATGCCGTTGCTGGCCTCCTTGCTTGAGTATATGAACCCTTTGAAGATATTGCCCAGCACCTTGGGGCTGTCGTGCACCTGCTTGTAGATATTTATTGCTTGTTGGTTGCCACCTATTATCAGCGTGTTGAAACCCACTTTACCGTTTACCAGGTTCCTCTTCACCCGGTACAGGATGAACAGCCTGAAAACAAGCGCAAATACGGTATGAATAAGCAGGTAGCGGCTGAACTCATTGATGAAATAAGAATAATCAGCGCTGTCATCAGCGAAGACAATCATGGAAAGGGCCATACACCCAATGATACAGGATATGAGCGTGCGGTTTATCTCATTCAACCTCGATTTGCGGTACAGGTCGAAGTAGGTGCCTGATAACAGGTAGGCCAGCAACCATGCGGCCGGCACTACAATGAGTGTATTGATATAATCCCGTGCTATAAATAAGGTAAGTGTATCAAAATAGTCCAGCTTTGTCAGTGCGTGCTGGCGATACATCCATAAGGTGAACCATGCCAATGAAGAAGCCACATAGTCAAGCAGGATCAATTGCCTGATAGCTTTTCTTTTCATTGGACTTAGACGCATGGATACTTAAAACGTTACGATTTGAATATTGTCCAACAATAACCTTCCGCTGGCCTGCCCGTCGGGCAGCACTGTCTTGATATATATTTTATAATAGGTAGCCTGGTGCTGCGCCACAAAATCCTGCAGCGCAATGTAAAATTTCCTCCATTCACCACTGGGGTTTATGCCAGCCAGGTAGGTAGGTATGGTGGAAATGCCCCCCAGATATGCCTGGATACCCACATAAAAAGGCAGGGTACTCTTATAATTGAGCTCCAGGAACTGGTTGCCCTGCGTTGTAGGAATCTGGAATACATTGATGGTGCTGTCTATTGAGCTGTCGCCGGGGTTGGAAAGGTAGATACTGCCCACACTGGGGCTGTCGAACCTTAAAGAATCATCGGTTGCCTTCAGTATAGGCACAAGGTTGGCCACGCTGGTTATCACCACCATAGTGATTGAGCCTCCCTCAAAATTCGCTACCTGCTGAATTTTTACCGAATTGAAAAAACTCGTAGTAGGTGTATAGTTAATCACCTGTCCCGGCTTCGCCTTAAATTCCCAGTTGTCTAATGTATAAAAAGGATAACTGCTCAGTATATTATTAAACCCGTTTACAGGCACACCCGGCGCCAGCGTCAGCTTTCCTATGGCACTGTCGCCATTTGTAATCACCGGGAAGGTGGCAGGAAGGTCGAATGCACCTATGGGGTTATCGTTGTAATATGCCCAAACCGAGGTTATCTCATGCGAAGTTGTAATAAAATTACCCAGCGTAGGGTTAGCCACAAAATGGAAGGAGTCAATGTGGATGTAAGTGGGCACCTGCTCTTTCGGGTTTATAGTATTGCAACCCCAGAAAAGACCACAGGAAATTATGAAAACAAATAATAATACCTTCTTGTAAATGTGCTTCATCAGATACCCTTCCACGCTAATAACGTAATTTTTTGTTAAACATTGTGCAGCTCTGCGTGCAAACTCATTTTTTTCAACACCTGGTGCGCTACATCCATTGCCTGGTAGCCATCATATACCGACACCCGCACCGGACGGTCATAGATTATTGCATGGGCAAATTCCCTTAACTCTGTCTG
Organism: uncultured Flavipsychrobacter sp.; assembly: GCA_964430995.1. Taxonomy (GTDB): domain Bacteria; phylum Bacteroidota; class Bacteroidia; order Chitinophagales; family Chitinophagaceae; genus Nemorincola. Next base: position 31,269 of record CAYSIG010000037.1, on the reverse strand, counting down.
TATAGCGTTTATTGGAGTAACCTCCGGGTTTTGAACAGATATAATTTTCTTCTCCCCGTTGGCCATCTCCAGCGGAAAATCCAGCAGCCCCTCCTCTTCACCGCCATCCTTCAGCCTCACTACTTCGGTCTTCTTCTCCAGGAAGTCAATACCTATATAAGCATCCCGCTGAAACAGGCGCATCTTGCGCATGTTCTTCAGTGATATGCGGCTCGATGTAAGGTTGGCCACGCAGCCATTGTCAAACTCTATGCGGGCGTTAGCTATATCCGCCGTTTCGCTCAGCACCGCTACCCCACTGGCCGATATGCGCTTCACCGGGCTTTTCACCAGGCACAGCACAATATCAATATCGTGTATCATCAGGTCCAGTATCACAGATACATCTGTTCCACGTGGATTGAACTGCGCCAGCCTGTGTGTTTCAATAAACATAGGCTGCACCAATTGGTCGCTCACTGCCAGGAAAGCAGGGTTATACCGCTCCACATGGCCCACCTGGCACTTCACATTGGCTTCCTTCACCAGGTGTACCAGTTCCATACCCTCTTCCAGCGTATAGGAGAGGGGTTTTTCTATAAATACATGTTTACCATTCAGTAATGCATTTTTTGCAATCTCATAATGAAATACCGTAGGGCAAACAATATCTACAGCATCTGCCGCGGCTATAAGTTCATCAATACTCTTGAAGCGGGTTACGCCGTATTTTGCGGTGGCAGCTGCGGCCATATCATCGTCCGGGTCATAAAAGCCGACCAGTTCGGCCTCCTTCACCTCGCCCCACTGCTGGATATGTATCTTGCCAAGATGGCCGGCACCAAATACGCCTATTTTAAGCATGTAAATTTTGCTGTTATGAAATTAACCCGATGTAAATAAACGCTGCAAGATACACATTATACCCCGAGCTAACAAGGTGAGTATGGCTACAACCAGTAGCAAAAATTGTATATTTGTAGGGTGATAAACAGGCCCGATATATTAAAGCAAATAAAAAGCTCGGTAGTGGCTGCCGAACCCGACGCTTCAGTTATCCTTTACGGCTCGTATGCACGCGGTGATTTCAACGATGAATCAGATATTGATGTGCTTATCCTTATCAATAAAGAGAAAGTAACCATGGATGACCGTAGACGAGTATCGTCTTCGCTAAACAGGCTATCATTAAACACCAACATACTTATCAGCCCATGGGTTTACACAAAAAAAGAATGGGCAACCCAAAAAGTAACCCCTTTCTATGAAAATGTAAAAAGGGAGGGTATTCAATTATGAGCACTCATGAAAAACAGGAATTGGTAAAACACAGGATTACAAAGGCAAGAGATACTTTGGGCGAGGTCAGCACTTTAATTCAGAATAAATTCTTCAGCAATGCGATAAACAGGTTGTACTATGCTTCCTTTTATGCGGTTAATGCATTATTTCTTGATAAAGATATAAAAGCCAAATCTCATGCAGGCGTAAAACAAATGCTTGGCTTACATTTTGTAAAAACAGGAATTGTGAGTGAAGAATTAAGCGATTTTTACACTTACATCTTTGAGTTGCGGCATATGGGAGACTATGTTGATTACATTGTTTTTGAGGAAAGTGAAGTATCTGCCCTGCTCCCGCAGGCCGCCGATTTTATCGCACGAATAGAAGCCCTCTTATCGAAATAATACTCTGACCAATTTTCAAATTTTCAAATTGCCCTACCGCATCACCACCAGCTTCCTGCTCACTACACCATGCCCATCAGCATCTATTTTGCACACATACATACCCGGCGGCAGGTGGGCAATGGAGATAGTGGTACTGCTGCCCGTAAGCGGGTAAGTATGCATAAGCCTACCGGTGAGGTCATAGATAGCAATGCCGGCATGGGTAGATAATAGGCCATTGTAAGTGATGGTGCATTCTGTGTTGGCGGGGTTGGGATAAAGAGAAAAATCACTCGAAGCTATTTCTTGATTATTGAAACCACTTTTATATGGTCCACTGCACCCGCCAGTACCTTCTGTTTTTGTACTGGCGCAGCTATCACCAGTACTAAATTTAGCAACATACATATTCGTCGTGCGCAAGCTATTCACTATTGTATCATCTACAACTATGACTGTATCTATTTTACTAGGGTTTAATGGGAAATCATAAGCGCTACCAACATAGAGATTTTGAAAACTATCTATCGCTAAACCTCCTCCTCTAAGACCAACGCATAAAGAAGTCGCTCTGATAAATGTTCCAGACGAATGCCATTCCCCCAATACTAAATGACAAGGATTATTACAAGGAGGCAAAAGAATTTCATGGTCATCCAAAGTGTCGATATCTGTACATGAGCTCATACTAATCCATATATTGTCACAAGGATCAACAGCCACACCATATCCTTGATTATTATGACCACGCATACCTTTCGCCCAAATAACATTACCTAAGGTATCGTATTTTACTAAGAAACCGTAGGTCCATGATAAGGCTGTAGTTAATGTGTATGTTCCAAACTTAATGGCTCCATACCTATAACAACCTGGCATTATAACATTCCCTTTAGAATCCACAGCTAATCCATATGTTGCTATCATATTATCAAACCCACCAGCACTACTTGCCCATATTGGATTGCCCACATTGTCAAGCTGCGCTACAAATACCGAAGTATAAAAATGAGAAAAACCCGTGTCTACTAAAGTAGTGCTACCAAATTTTAAAGTACTTGATGAAAATACCCCACCAATATATATCTTACCCGATTGTGTTACCGCAATTCCAGTAGCTCCATCGTATCGCTCTCCTCCGAAACTCTTACCCCATACAATGTTGCCACTTGAGTCAAATTTACAGACAAGGATGTCACTTGTCTTGTGTGAGGTGTCGGTATTCACAAAATGAAATGACCCTATTATTGGATCATTGTAGAAGGCTAAGGTCAAATAGATATTCCCTTTAGCATCAGTTGTCATACATTTATATCCCCCGGCATAAGCGCCACCCAAAACATTCCCTATTGTTTTTATCCACTTAACATTACCTGCCGCGTCTATTTTTGTGATAAAACCATACTGCCCATAACTGCCGCCTGGGAGAGGTGGATTCGATATTGTAACTCCATCTAAATTAAAGGATGAATCAGTCCCACCCAATAAATAAACATTATTGTATGCATCTGTGGTAAGCGCATGACTGCTCCCGTCACCTATAGTATTAGACTTTGCCCATATCAGATTCCCTTTACAATCGTGTTTGGTTATTAGGGCTCTCCGCCATTGATGGGCGTTTGGAGCAAATGTATATGAGCCATATTGCAGCGTGCCCCAAATATGCCCAGAGTGATAGATATTACCTAACCCATCAGTTGAACAATTAAAACCATATCCACTGCCGGCTCCTTTCGCTTCATCAGCCCACTCCCATCCCTGCCCATAACTCCCCCACCCAATAAACAAAAGCACCACTATTAATAAATATCTTTTCATTCCATATGGTTTTCACGAAAGTACCTCACACACCAATACCAAATATAGGTATAAATACTCAATTTTTATTTTCATCATAAGTAGCAATCCCTTATCTTTGCCCTCCCGGAAACCAACAATATCCCGAAAATCCTCAAATTCTGAAAATCCTGATTCAGAATTAAATATTTTTCCTTACCTTTGCAATCCGAAAAATCATCAACAATGGACGCTGTAGCTTTTGTACACGAGCAACTTACCGGAAAGAAAGAATATCCCACCTTTAAAGCTGGCGATAATGTCACGGTTAATTATAAAATTATTGAAGGTACCAAAGAGCGTATCCAGTCGTTCAAGGGCGATGTGTTAAAGCGCCAGGGACGCGGATATACCGCCTCTTTTACCGTTCGTAAAATATCTGACGGTGTGGGTGTGGAGCGTCTGTTCCCCCTGTACTCGCCAAATATTGAGTCTATAACCCTGAACAAGGCCGGCAGCGTGCGCCGTGCCAAACTGTTCTATCTCCGCGATCGCCAGGGCAAATCAGCGCGTATCAAGGAAAAGAAACAAATACACCACACAGCCAAGGCGAAAGCATAAGCTGTATCAATACCATACTGAAAAAGGATGCCTTGCGCATCCTTTTTTGTTTTAGAATAATTGCATTGTCATGGTGAGCTTGCCGAACCATTGCTGAATGATAGGAAACAGTACTATCACGGCACCCGCTATTTGCAAACCCTCAACAATCCTTCGACAGGCTCAGGATGACAATTGTATGCAAAAATGAAAAAAGGATACGCAAACACGTATCCTTTTTCTTTTATAACCGGGCTTCTTCCAAACTCACAGCACAAACCTCTTCAGCATACCACTCCACTCCGTATCCGCCAGCCCGAAACAACCATCCATTACTTCTTTTACCTGCTCACCGGCATCATTCCGGTAATTATATACCGAGAACACATTCTTATGCCTTCTTTCTATTATCAGCGATGCTGTTGCACCGTTGTGCCCACCCTCTTCCTCATCATCATTGTGCGCGCATGCATGCAGCCTCATGGTAAAGGTTTCCATGCCCAGGTCGGGATAATCGTCATATTCTATCGAGTCTATTACCGCACAGCATTCCGCTATGGCCGGGGCGTTTATCTTTATATGGTCGCCCTTATGTGCCTTGCGGCTTACCAGCCGGCTATGCCCGTCCGTAAGGCTGAAGAACACACCCGGCGTATTGCAGTACCGGTTCCAATGGTTCACGTCCAGCAGCCTTTCCTTTGCATCTACAAAGGTATCTTCCGCATCTTCCACTGTTTTTGTAATAATGTATTGCTCCATATAGTGTCCGGGGTTCAGCCCGTTTGCGGTGAGTATCAGTTGGCCGTTCAGCATGAGGATAATGGTTTTACATTACCTAAAGAAAATATTGTGCCAAACTTTGCTGCCAGGCAAACTTTTTTACCCCCTACCCCGAATTTCCTGAAAAAAAGGCGTTAATATGATTATTTTTATCCCCTTATTCACATAATAATGAGCCTCGCAGACAAACTTTTCAAAATGAACTCAGACAAAGCAGCAGCCAACCTAAAAGCCGGGCAGGATTTCCTGGCCGAAAACAAACAAAAGCCGGGCGTTACCGAAACCGCCAGCGGCCTTCAGTACGAGGTCATCACCGCAGGAGATGGCCCGAAACCAACGGCCTCTAATACCGTTACCTGCCACTACCACGGCACACTCATCAACGGCACCATTTTCGATAGCTCGGTGCAGCGTGGACGCCCGGCATCATTTCCGCTCAACCAGGTCATCAGCGGGTGGACAGAAGGACTACAGCTAATGGGCACGGGCAGCAAATGGCGCTTTTTCATACCGCCACACCTTGGCTATGGCAACAGGCAGGTAGGCCCCACCATAGGCCCCAACAGCACACTCATCTTTGAGGTGGAACTGATAGATATAAACTAAAAGCCGGACCATTGCTTATACAAGTACCGCTTTCCCGAAAGCGGTACTTTGTTATTCATATGCTAATGTGATAAATATTTGCAAAAGCGTTGTATTTTGGCATTACATTAAATAAACTACCATGAAAAACTTAGTTCTTACATTAGCGGTTATTACCGCTTTCTCATCATGCTGTAATGTTTCCACAAAAAAAGGGGCTGTAGATAAATACTTCGAACAGATAAGGAACAATACCGCCGAACTCAATGCATTCTTCTCGCAGATGCCCAAGGGCGGCGACCTGCATCACCACTTTACTGGCTCGGTGTATGCTGAGACCTATATCAGCTATGTAGTGGCACAGGACTACTTTATTGATACCGTAAACCTCCGTGTAGACCCATTTAAACGCAACCCCAACTGCCTGCAGTTTTCTCAGCTGAAGAAAATAGCCCGCTACCCCAAAGACACAATGGACCTCTCATCTGTCTTCAAGCAAAAGCTGATGCAAAAATGGTCGGTAAAGGATTATAATGGTGTCAGCTATCCCAGCGATAAGCAGTTCTTCGAAACCTTTGCCGGTTTTGGGATAGCCAATAACAGCTGGTTGCGCTATGAGGTCGGCTTGCTGGAATTGAAGGCCCGCGCAGTCAAAGAGAATGTAAGCTATATAGAAACTATGTTCACTGGCGTATATGCCGACAGCATGAAGAGCTTTGATACCGGTTTCAATAAAAAATTCCTTGCCGCAGGCAGCAGCGGCGATACCACTCTTGTTTTATCACTCATCCAGCAGATGTATGACCAGATGCCCGCCCAGCGGAGAAAGCAATGCATAGATACCTTCAACAAAATACTCACCGATATGCATACACGCCTGCATATGGACGATTCCAACTTTACCATACGCTATCAAACCTATGTCACCCGTGTTGTACCACCGGCCAGCCTGTTTCAGAGCCTGGTGCTTTGCTTCGAAGCTGCCGAGGCCAATCCGCTCGTAGTAGGCGTGAACATAGTAGCACCGGAAGACAATGAAACCTCTATGCGCGATTACTGGATACATATGCTGATGTTCAAATTCTGCCATAAACTGTACCCTAATGTAAAAATAGCCATGCACGCCGGTGAGCTCACCCTCGGCCTTGTAAAACCCGAGGAGCTTACGTGGCACATAAATGCTGCTGTGCGCACTGCCGGTACCAACCGCATAGGCCATGGCGTAGACATGGCATACGAAGCAAAATGCTACGACCTGCTCAGGCACATGAAAGATAGTAGTGTAGCTATAGAGATAAACCTGTATAGCAACGAATTCATACTCAAAGTAAAAGATGATGCACACCCGCTTAAACTATACCGCAAGTTCAAAGTGCCTGCGGTTATCTGCACAGATGATGCAGGCGTGCTGCGCAGCAACCTCACCCATCAGTATGTGCTGCTGGCTACCCGCTACAAAGACGTATCATACAGCGAGATAAAAAAACTGGTCTTTAACAGTATTGACTACAGCTTTATAGAGGAGCAAAAAGTGAAAGATGCCCTGAAAGCAGACCTGGAGGCACGTTTCACCCGTTTCGAACGGGATGTAATGACAACCCGGTAAAGATTTGCCAATGGGATTCTATGACCTCGAAAAACCTGACCGGGATGCACTGGTAGCCGGGATGGGCAGGAATATAGCCGCCGATATCAGCACCGGCGCCAAAGGGTACTTACTTGACTATTTTTCTGACCAGGACACCTACATCCGGAAAACAGCATACCTATGCGTAGGCAGGGTGTATGATGCCAGCACAGACCTGCGCACGGCCATAATACACGCACTGGAAAAGCTGCTGCAACAACCCGACCCTAAAATACGGCAGACCGCCGTAAATGCCGCCGGGGAAATAGGCAAGATAGATTTTGCCATTGTAAAACATTTTTTCGATACCGGTCTCTTTGACGAGCACCATTCGGTGCGCAATGCGGTTATAGGGTCTATGAAAAAGATGGGCGAGAAGAATCCCGCTCCGGTACTCGAATGGTCGCGGGCATACCTTCATCACCCTGATAAAGAGATACGCAGGGAGATATGCCACGGAATAGAACTCAGGGGGCGCACCCATCCCGAAGACATTTTACCCTTGCTTAAGGAACTACAATTCGACAAGACCAAAAGGGTTAGATCAACATTGGTACATGTTATCGGACAGATAGCCTACAAAAAGGGCTGCCTCGAAAAAGTAATGAAAGAGATAACCACCTGGGATAACACACAACTGGCAGCCGATGCCATTGAAGAGATCATTGATGTACATCATCGCTACCGCAATTTCTCCTATTATACCCAGGACCAGGCACGGAGCATCATCAATACCTTTCAATAAGAAAGGCTGCCCGGGTATTTCCAGGCAGCTTTTCCCTTAGTTAAACCTTGCTTCTTTATAAACCTTACCTGGGAGCGCAATCGTGGTTACATGCATTGGCACCGGCCGGTGCCACGCCTTTGTAGTTGTCTATTACATTGTGCTGCGGGGCTACCTGGCCATTTTTGTTGCCCTGCCCGGCGGGATAATGCCCCCCATAAGTGCCCTCTGATTTAAATTCGTATAACACGTCTATATCCGAGTTATCATAAAACACACCCGGACATTCGGTAATTACTATATTATGCTGACGGCGCTGGGTGCATGGCTCAATTGCCCCGTTCCATATATAGGTGCTTACCCATTTATCTTCTGCGCATGGCTTTTTATCAACCACCACTTTTTTTACTGCGGTTTTGTGATCGGTCTTTTTCTTACATACACATTTCAGTTCCTCCTGGGCATAACCGGCCACAAAGCCCATAAACGCTGCTATCAATACTATCCGTTTCATAACTCATATTCTTTGTTCCGCTTAAATAAGGTAAAAAGCTTGCCAGCAGGTGTTAAAAGAACAAGAAATTATCTTTACTTAAAATATATCTACAATTCCCAAATTACCAATTCCCAATTCCACCTATAACGCTTACTTTTGACTCCTAAATTTTAAAACACATGCAAGCCTGGAAAGATTATCAAGCTCAGAATAAAGACCGCTTTCTTGATGAGTTACTCGAACTGCTGCGCATACCATCCGTAAGCGCCGACAGCAAGTATAAACCCGATGTGGCCCGCTGCGCCGAAGCCGTGAAGGAACATATGCTCAAAGCCGGCTGCGATACAGCAGAAGTATGCCCTACGGCTGGCCACCCCATAGTATATGGACAGAAGATAGTTGACCCCGCACTCCCTACAGTGCTGGTTTACGGCCACTATGATGTGCAGCCTGCCGATCCGCTCAACCTATGGACCAGCGGCCCCTTCGAGCCGGTGATAAAAGATGGTAAGATATACGCCCGTGGCGCATGCGACGATAAAGGACAGATGTTCATGCACATAAAAGCGCTGGAAACAATGGCGAAAACCAACACACTGCCCTGCAATGTGAAGGTAATGATAGAGGGCGAAGAAGAAGTAGGATCTACCAACCTTGGCAAATTCCTTGAAGACAACAAAGAAAAGCTGAAAGCGGATATAGTACTGGTATCTGACACCTCGATGATAAGCATGGAAACACCGTCCATAGAAAGCGGCCTACGCGGCCTTGCCTATATGGAAGTGGAAGTGACCGGGCCTAACCGCGACCTGCACAGCGGCGTATATGGCGGCGCTGTGGCAAATCCGGCTACTATACTCTGCCAGATGATAGCCAGCCTGCACGATGAGAACAACCACATTACCATACCCGGCTTCTACGACAAAGTACAGGAACTGAGCGATGCTGAGCGTAAAGCTATCAACTCAGCGCCTTTCGACCTTGGTGAATACAAGAAAGAACTGGGCGTAAACGAAATATGGGGCGAAAAAGGCTACACCACCCTTGAGCGCACCGGCATACGCCCTACCCTGGAGGTTAACGGCATATGGGGCGGCTATACCGGCGAAGGTGCCAAGACCGTATTGCCATCAAAGGCGAATGCCAAAATTTCGATGCGCCTGGTGCCAAACCAGGTATCTCAGGAAATATCAGATTTATTTGCGGCACATTTCACCAAGATAGCGCCATCATATGTGACCGTTAAAGTGACGGCACACCACGGCGGCGAGGCTGTAGTTACCCCTACCGACTCTCCTGCTTACAAGGCGGCTGCAAAAGCCATACAAACCACCTTTGGCAAGGACCCGATACCCACACGCGGTGGCGGCAGCATTCCGATAGTGGCGCTGTTTGAAAGGACACTCGGCTTAAAGACCGTGCTGCTCGGCTTCGGGCTGGATAACGACAATATCCACTCCCCCAACGAAAAATACGATGTATTCAATTATTACAAAGGCATCGAAACCATCCCATACTTCCACAAATACTTCGCGGAAAGTGTTGGTTGATACGTTAATAAGTTAATAAGTTAATAGGTTGATAAGTCATAAGGAAAGTAAGAGGCAGTAATTTTACTCACTGCCTCTTACTTTTTACTTTATATGTACACGACCTGCCAACTAATCAACAAATCAACATTACTCCTCCCCAAATGCATCTACATTCGATAATGTGTAGTAAGACATGCCCTGGTAGCCGGGATAGAACCCACCCAGTTGCAGGTTTCGGCCGGATGATAAGGCCTGCTGAAGGTCGTTAACGCTGTTTATCGTTGCATTATTCACACTCGTTATCACAAAGCCCTTGCGTATCTGTGACTTGGCGATGGAGCCCTTTCCGGGATCTGTTACAACGGCACCGCCGTTCACGAAGTATTTTGTCCGCTCCTCGTCATTCAGTTGCCTGAAGGTAGCACCGAGCATTTTTACAGGACTTTCACTTTTCATTATCTCCGTTGTGCCGCTAATGTTGGTCAGCACTACGTTGGCTGCATAGCTTTTGCCACTCCTTATATAATTCACGCTCACATTATCGCCCGGATGGAAGCGGACTATCTGGCCCTGCACCTCGCTCTGGCTGTTCACCGGCTGGCCATTTATGTGGGTAATATAGTCACCCCTTTCTATTCCCGCCCTGGCAGCACCGCTGTTAGGCTTTACACTGCTCACATACACACCGCTGGTTTTGTCCAGCCCGTATTTCTGTATCATCTCGGGTGTGGCTGTAGAGCCATCCACATATTCTACGCCCATATAAGCGCGCTGCACGCTGCCATACTTTGTCAGGTCGTTTACCACCTTACGCACAATATTGGATGGTATGGCGTAAGAATAACCTGCATAAGACCCCGTGGGTGAAGCTATGGCTGAGTTGATGCCTATAAGTTGGCCAAAGGTATTTACGAGCGCCCCGCCACTATTGCCGGGGTTCACTGCCGCATCTGTCTGAATAAATGACTCGATGGCAGAGAACGACTGCTTGTTGACCCCTATCGAGCGGCCTTTGGCACTGATGATGCCCGCAGTAACCGTAGCGTCTAAGGTAAGCGGATAGCCGGCCGCCAGCACCCACTGGCCCAGCTTTGCGTCGTCCGAGTTGCCGAACTCAAGGTAGTTCAGGTCTTTCTTGCCATCTATCTTCAGCACGGCAATATCTGTTGACGGGTCTTTGCCCACCACCGTTGCACGTGTGGTGTACCTGTCGCTGAAAGTTACGGTGACCTCCTCGCCATTATCTATGACGTGGTTATTGGTAACAATATACCCATCGGGCGATATTACCACCCCCGAACCGGCCTCCTGTTTGGGGGGTATATAATATTGTTGCGGGCCGAACATGCGGCTGAACATATCATTACTGCTGGCTATTACTGTGCGCCCGCTGGTGGTGGTCTTTATGTGCACTACGGCCTTCACAGATGCCTCTGCCGCGTGCTCAAAGTTGATACTGCCCATTGCGGGGTTATTGCCATAGGCGGCGAAGCTTACCGGGTGCTTCTGCGGCGTTGCCGCCATCTCAAATTGGGGTACCCTGTTCTGGAAATGTGATACTACGAACAGCGTCATTACAGATGTCAGTGCAGCTGTAAAAATGACCGGGATTAGTTTGAATTTCATAGCTTCTCCTTAGTTTTTTATTTGCTGATAACTACCTCAAATTTATTGCCGTTTCGTAATAGAAAAAAGTTAAAACGACTAAAAAGAACGTTAAAACAAATGGTTCTTGGAATGCATGCCACAACTATATATTATATCACTACCTAATGCAATAACCCGCCTGCACCTTTCAATCCCGACGGAGCCTGCACAAGTGAATGATACAAATTTTTGCCGAAATAATGTAACGGCCATCAGCGCATCCAAACGCAACTTTGCCCGGTGAAAATTCCTTCACATCAATAGACTACTATATGAAAGCACTGGTATATCATGGCCCAAACAGCAAAGCATGGGAAGAGAAAACAAAACCCATAATCATAAAAGCCACTGATGCTATAGTAAAAATCCTAAAAACCACTATTTGCGGTACAGATCTGCATATATTGAAGGGTGATGTGCCTACCGTTACAGATGGCCGTACAATAGGCCATGAAGGTGTGGGCATTGTAGAAGAAACAGGCAGTGCTGTGTCCAACTTCAAAAAAGGAGACCACGTTATCATCTCTTGTATCACCTCTTGCGGAAAATGCGAAAACTGTAAGAAAGGTATGTATTCCCACTGCAGTGACGGCGGCTGGATACTGGGCAACATAATAGATGGCACGCAGGCGGAATTCGTGCGGATACCCCATGCCGATAATAGCATGTACCCTATTGCTCCGGGCTTAGACGAGGAAGCGCTTGTAATGCTCAGCGATATATTGCCTACCGGCTTTGAATGTGGCGTGCTGAATGGCACAGTGAAGCCCGGCGATACCGTAGCCATAGTGGGCTCAGGGCCTGTAGGAATGGCCGCATTACTGACAGCTCAGTTTTTTACCCCGGCTGCTATTATCGTTATAGATGTAGACGACAACCGGTTAGCACTGGCTAAAACCTTCGGGGCAACTCATATTATTAACAGCAGGAATGAAAAAACAGTAGAAACCGTAATGCAGCTTACCAATGGCAAAGGCGTGGACGTGGCCATAGAAGCCGTAGGCATCCCTGACACCTTTGAGCTATGCTCAGCTTTTGTGGGCGCAGGTGGCCATATAGCCAATGTGGGCGTACATGGCAAGAGTGTTACGCTGCACCTGGAAACGCTCTGGTCTAAAAACATTACCATCACCACCGGCCTGGTTGATACCATTACTACGCCGATGCTGATAAAAATTGTCGAAAATGAAAAATTACACCCTCAAAAACTCATCACACATCATTTCAGATTAGACCAGATCATAGAAGCATACGATACCTTTGGCAATGCCGCAAAACAAAAAGCATTGAAAGTGATACTCACCAATGAGTAAGGAACAACTTCAACATTATTTATTCATATCCGCTTTTAATCACGGTTAAGATCATCTTGAACTGCCCGTTCGGCTCAATATGATGCGAGGCATGTGCGGGGATTATTATACCCATACCGGTATTCAGTAATGTGCTTACTTTATTAATAACAATTTCGGCCTTGCCTTCAATGATCTGCGCATAAGTGTCGAAAGGGGAGGTTTTTTCTGTCAATCCCTCTCCCGTATCAAAAGACATGGCACTGATATTGCCGGTTGACTTCCTGATAATTGTTTTAATGACGACAGAATTGGGCACGTACTCAATGATCTCCACTACAATGTGGGATTTCCCTTTCTCCAGTTCTACATTCTCCTTCTTTGCTCCTTCGTTGTTCTTGTCCATAGTACCTGTTTGCTTTTACTGCCTCTGCCGTTATTTTGAAATATTCACTACTTCTTTTTCTTTTTACATATCATCAAGCATAGTACGCCTTTTCTCCCTCAGCATTTTAAAGTGAGAAGGTGTAAGGCCTGTTACCTTCTTAAATTGTGTGGAAAGGTATGCCACGCTGCTATAATGCATCTGGTATGCTATTTCTGTAAGGTTCAGTTCATTGTAAACCAGCAATTCCTTCACACGCTCAATTTTATGGGCGATAATGAACTTTTCGATGGTAGTACCCTGAACTTCAGAAAAAAGATTTGACAGGTAAGTATAGTCATGATCTAATTTCTGGCTCAAATATTCGGAAAAATTTACGGTAAGCGGCTCTTCTGAATAATGTACGAGCTCAATGATAACACTTTTTATCTTCTGTATCAATACACTCTTTTTATCATCCATCAATTCAAGCCCAACCTTTTTCAACTCTGCCTTTAGCTGGTTATGCAAGCTCACAGAAATATCGCCCCGGATATCAGCCATTCCTAACTCAACAGAAGCAGCATTTATATTCAGTTTTTCAAGTTGCGCCTCCACCACTAATACGCAACGAATGCAAACCATATTTTTTATGTACAGCTTCAATGGAAAATATTATTTAAGTACCCAACAAAAACACCAATCTACCCTTTGATGTAAGTTAGGCTTATTAATTGAACAGAGCGTTAAATGCGTGAATGTCATAACTTATTCAGGTTAGCTTATAATAGTAATGCTGACAATAATCAGCATTTTTGCAAACTATATGTTGTAAAACCTTGCCATGGCACAACCATTGAATTTGAGCATCGAAAGAAAAGCAGAGAATAAAGTTCTGTTTACCGGCGATAAAATCATTATAACGGTTGGCAGATTTACATACGAACATGGCAAGCACCGGCTGGCAGAGCCGGAGACCGCACAGGCACAAATAGCGTGTTGTGGCAAAATCTTCAACATCAAAAACACGGCTTGCGTACCTACAATTGAGGAATGGTATTTTGATGAACTGCTGCCTAAGATGCATATGCTTGATCTTTATTTAGGGGATATACCAAAAACAGAAGACGACCTGATATGATAACTACCGCCAAAGTTCACCTTGCCATACAGGAAATAGACAGCAAGTTACCCGCACATGATAGTGCCATATCTGTTGATGAAATAGCTGCCATTCTTCACATAAACACCAACGATATGCTCGTGCATATAAATACGCTGCGAAACCTGTATTTCATAAAGTTCACAGACCCTACGAACAAAAAGATATACCTCACATTTACCGGAAAAAACTCCAGGGTTCCGGAATAACGGGATGCCTCTTTCGCTACCTCCTTCGCTGAAAAAGCTACGGCGGTTGATAAAAAAGCAGCGGTGAGGGTATAATTTCCGGGATTTGACCGGCTGGGGTAAAAAGTATTTTCCGAACGTACTTAAATGAGCCATGGGCAACTATATACGTTTTTTTGTTTAGGTATAGATGGGTATAATTATACCCTAATAGGTATATTTATACCCCCAAAAAGTATAATTATACCGAAATAGGTATAAAATAGTCGTAGTTCGACAAGCTCACTAAGAGTCGTGAGTTGTAAGTCCGGGAGTTTAATGTTTACAGTGAGTGTGGGAGTTAGTAAAGCATCACGCTTAAACGCCCGACCGAACGTGCCTTTTCGGTAAGTGCAGGCACCGGCGCAGCTCCCATAGTGTGTATTTAAGTGTGCAAAAACGTGTTGCGATGTTTTCTGATGTTGATTTAGCATATACCGGGCCGTTTTGATGTAAAGTTCGAGAAGGATTTTTTTAGTGCCAAGTAAAAAAGACATGACGGTACAGTAAGTGTACCGTGATGGTACAGTAACTGTACCGTCATGGTTATTAGTGTGCAGATGGGGAGCGGGTTACAGCGGATTTGGGAGGGACCTCTCCCGACCTCTCCACTTCGACTATCGCTCAGTGCAGGCTTGGAGAGGTGAAGCACAGCAGTTCTGCGCGAGGGGGCACTCAGAGTTGCAAACATTTTTCCAGCACATCCTCGTTGCACACGAAGGATGAGTGTTACTTTTTAGGATAAACGAGGGCCAGAGGGGACGGAAAATCTCCACCGCTATCTTTTTGGCAGGACATCCTGCTGAACTTTACTATGCTGCCTGTATGGATTGGTATTGCGTTGGACAGGATAAACTTGAAAATACAATGCTACTGCTGCGATAATCGTTGCAATAACTGTTGCGATAGCCGCAATGCTGTTCAAAGATAAGTTTCCTATTTTAGGTTTATCAAAAACCTGCGACAAGTCTATTTCAGGTTTTCCCAGTTCGTACCTACCCTTATTGTCTACGATTAAACTACCGTCATTTAAACACTCTTTTAGTGTTTTATCCGCCTCGACAAAGGAAGTTCCATACTGTTCCATCAGGAGCAATATTAGCTGCCGTCTGGTTACTTTGGCGGCCCAATGGCTGTTAGCAACAATTAGTAGTAGTTTTTCCCTGTTAGTCACTTATCAAACATACAAAAAAGTGGGATGAAAATCACAAACCATCCTTACAAATTTGTACAGTATATTTACATTATACGATGACGCCTTTGTTGCGAGTCGTATGTTAGAAGCAAAAATTATTTTTTGTGAATCAACATCATCATGACAAACATTACCTACTTATTGGGAGCAGGCGCAAGTGCGAATACAATACCGGTTGTAACGGACATGCATACAAGAATAATTGAAATGCAGGACGCATTGCACGCTAAACTGAATGAAATCAGGAGAGTTGATTATTCGAAATCAACGACATTAAAGAAGAACGTCGAAACTTTTATAAAAATTATCGACGAGTTCAAATGGCTAACATCAGAATCAGGGAACTATTATACTATCGATACGCTAGCAAAAAAATATTTTTTAACACAAAAGTCTGACGGAGGGCATTTATTAAAGCGGCTAAAAAATTGCTTAATAACATACTTCGCTTTGGAACAATACGTCAATATTCCGAGCAAGACTGAACAAAAATTTAAAGAAAACTCAGATTATAATTTCAATAAAAATGTAACAGACAAACGCTATGATAGTTTTGTCGCAGCAATTGCCCAGAAAAGCGATGAATTAATTGAACTAAATTCGAGCATTAAAATACTATCCTGGAATTACGACATACAATTTGAATTGTGCCTTCAGAGATTTCTAAACAAAATATTTCATTTAGTGCAAGACAAATACCAAATTCTTCCAAATAAATCAATCCTAAATGGCAATGCACCAACACTGAATTTGAGTCAATTTTGTATGGTTAAAATGAATGGTAATGCCATATGGGACGAAGATTTATCTGGAACTTGCGGACCTCATACAGCAACAATATTTGACAGAAATAAGTTAGTTACAGATAATGATGAATTATTAGGCTATTGTATCGAGAAATATGCACCGTATATCAATAATACTCATGGGCGCTACGATGTAGATCCTTCACTACATTTTAATTTTGCGTGGGAGTACGAAGAAGGATTTAGTCAGAAGTATAATTTGCATGAATCAAACTTACAATGTGCTGAACAAATAGCTGCAGAAACAGAAATTTTAGTTGTAATAGGTTATTCTTTTCCCATTTTCAATCGAAAAATCGATAAGAAACTTTTTAAAGGAATGGGAAAATTGAAAAAGGTATATATTCAAGATAGAGAACCGGAAAAAATTAAATCAACAATGCAAAACGCTTTTGAAAAACTTCAAGAGAAAAAAATTGTCAATAAGTTTAATCAAGAAGTTACTTTAGTTAGCGGTGATATTAACCAGTATATGACAACAGAAAAAGTCTCTTTTCAATTAGAGTCAAACATAAACCAATTTGTAATTCCATTTGAGTTAAACCTGTAGCCCATTCCATTGTCACCCTTTAGCACAGCAATGCGCCTGACCTAGACCCCGTCAACACTTGCCTAAAGGGCAGGCAGCAGAACACAATGGTTGAAAACAATGAACTGAAACAAACATAAACTTCACTGCTCCGATGCCGGCGAGTCCCTCGGCAGAGCACAGTGGCTTTTCGAGGAGACTGCGCCGGAAACTGAAAAACTATTTTAGTTTATAAATTTGATGAAACTTACTGAAATATTGAACTGTAAGTGTGGGTGGTTCTGTCAGTGCTATGAAAACCTTGCAGTCAATTCCACTTTGATCCTTACCAATAAGAATTGTCGTTTTCCCGTCAGGAGCGTCATATGCTTTTGAGCTAAATTTTATATGAGTTACTAGCTTCGGATCATAGATGCTTATTTTATAGTTATCCATGTCAATTTTCACTTTGAAATTTGATTTCTCCCAACCTTTACCTTCACCATAGTTCTTTTCATAACAAGTAAATGTTCCCGATTGGGCAAACGCATTAAATGAATAGCTAACGGATATTGCTAACAATAAGAAACTAAGAAACGCTTTCATAAATGTATACTTTCCATAAACCTACAAAATTTTACACAAAGAAACCCACTCAGTGTTAGCCTCGCTGTATACGCAACGCCTTAAAATCCGCGGTTCAAAAAATCACAAAAAAAAATGCAAACCGTAAACTGCTAACTGATCTTCCCCCAATGGCTCTGCCGCCCCTGTTGTTTCAGCATATCCTTTATGCCACGGTGCTGCGGCAGCGATAAGGCAGGGTCTTGAGAAATGACCTGCAGGGCGGCATGGCGTGCCTGCTCAAGTATGGCCCCATCTACCACAATATCGGCCAGACGGAATTTCAGTTCGCCGCTTTGCTTGGTGCCATACATATCGCCGGGGCCGCGCATGGCGAGGTCCTGCTCGGCTATCTTAAAACCATCGGTAGTGGACACCATGATGTTGATGCGCTTAAAACTCTCCTCAGATACCTTGTTGCCCGTCATGAGTATGCAGTAAGACTGGTCGGCACCGCGCCCTACCCTGCCCCTGAGCTGGTGCAACTGCGAGAGGCCAAAGCGCTCCGCGCTTTCTATGAGCATCACGCTGGCGTTTGGCACGTTCACGCCCACCTCTATGACGGTGGTGGCCACCAGCACATTGGCCTCGCCGCGCACAAAGCGCTGCATGTTGCGCTCGCGCTCGCCGGCCTCCTGCCTGCCATGCACCATGGCAATTCGGTATTTGTTCTCGTTGAACCAGATCTTCACCTGCTCATACCCCGCCATCAGGCTTTCGTAGTCCATCTTCTCGGATTCCTCTATGAGCGGGTACACTATATACACCTGCCGGCCAATATCCACCTCCCTGCGCAGAAACTCCATGACGCTGGCGCGCGCACTATCGCGGCGGTGCACGGTCTTTATTTCCTTGCGGCCCGGCGGCAGTTCGTCGAGGTTGGACACGTCGAGGTCGCCATACAGGGTCATGGCCAGCGTGCGCGGTATGGGCGTGGCGGTCATCACCAGCACATGTGGCGGCATATCGTTCTTCTTCCACAGTC
The DNA here is from genome assembly GCA_964430995.1 of uncultured Flavipsychrobacter sp. Classification (GTDB taxonomy): domain Bacteria; phylum Bacteroidota; class Bacteroidia; order Chitinophagales; family Chitinophagaceae; genus Nemorincola. The sequence goes on along the minus strand of CAYSIG010000037.1, from coordinate 12,690 downwards.
GGGCCCGCTGCCCCACCCCGAAGCGGTGCTGCTCGTCTATGACAGCCAGCCCCAGATTTTTGAACTGCACACTCTCTTCTATAAGCGCGTGGGTGCCCACAGCTATCTGCAGGGTGCCATCGGCCAGCTCGCTGAGTATCTCCTTGCGCACCTTGCCCTTTATGCTGCCGGTAAGCAGCCTGACGGTAATGCCCATATCGCCGAGCAGCGCCGATATGCTGAAGAAGTGCTGCTGCGCCAGTATCTCGGTAGGCGCCATGATACACGCCTGGAAACCATTATCGAGGGCCAGCAGCATGGACATAACGGCCACAATGGTTTTGCCGCTGCCCACATCGCCCTGCAGCAGGCGGTTCATCTGCTTGCCGCTGCCGGTGTCCTGCCGTATCTCTTTGAGCACCCGCTTTTGCGCGCCGGTAAGCTCGAATGGCAGATGCTGCCTGAAAAAATCGTTGAAGTTATCGCCCACGCGCTCAAACCTCCAGCCCTGCTGGGCTGTGTGCTGCTGTCGAAGGCGGGCTATCATCAGCTGGGATATGAACAGCTCTTCCCACTTCAGCCGGTAGCGGGCCGCCTGCTCGTGCGCATCGTTCTCGGGAAAATGGACACCGCTTATAGCCGTGTACCTGTTGCACAGCCTGTATTGCTGCAGCAAGCCCTCCGGTAATATTTCGGGTATATCTGACGGCCTTACCCGCTCAAAAAGCGCCGCAGTGAGTTTGGCGAACGAGCGGTTGGAAATGCCCTTTATGCGTAGTTTCTCGGTGGTGGAATATACGGGCTGCTTACCCGCAATAGCAGTATCAGCATTCCACAATTCTATCTCGGGATGGGCGATATTATAATACCCATTAAAGGCGCTCACCTTCCCGAAAACGATGTATCGCTCGCCCTCCTTGAGGGTCTTCTTCATCCACTGGGCACCCTGAAACCAGAGCAGCTCTATGCGCCCGGTCTCATCATACAGGGTAGCCACCAGGCGTTTCTTTCGCCCGCCGCCTTCCTCTGCTATGTTTATTAGAGTACCTGCCAGCTGCGCATATTCGGTAGCGGCATTGATAGCCGCAATCTTCATTACCTGTGTGCGGTCGAAATAACGGTAGGGGTAATGATATAAAAGGTCTTCGAATGTACTGATATCCAGCTCCTGCCGCAGCACTTCGCCGCGTTGCGGGCCCACACCTTTCAAAAACTCTATGGGCGACTCTAATATGGACGTATTGCTGCTGATAGAACAAAAATAACTTCAAAATCAGCTTATGGGCAACTTAGTGGAACAATTTTTATAGATAACCTTTAAATACATTGTATGAATATAAAGATGACTTCCCCACTCAGATGGCTTCTGAATTCAATCATCGGTTGCATTTTTATATTATATAGCTGCAGGACACACTATCAAAAGGCCAGTGAAAATTTCTCATTGGTCCAAAGCCCTACATCTATGGAACGGGGAAAAAACATAGCTTACAATGTGTGCGGCGGCTGCCATTATAATCGCGAGCTGGGCAAATTTGTAGGGCACCAGATGAAAGACCTGCCAAAGTTTATGGGGAAAATATATTCGGCAAACCTGACCCGCTCAAAGAAATACGGGGTGCTTACCCATTATACTGATGCCCAACTGGCGTACCTTATAAAAACAGGCATAAAAAATGACGGCAGGTTCATCCCTTACATGGTAAGGCCCACAATGGCGGAAGATGACATCAACGATGTAATCGTTTACCTGAGATCTACCGATGAGCCGGTGACGCCGGGAGATACCCTTATTGGAAAAACACGATTAACGCCATTGGGCAAAATGGCCAACCACAGCCAGAAGCCGCAGCCAAATATAGAAGGCATTAAAAGGCCCGCCCCTAATGACGCCGTTGCCAATGGCCGCTACCTGGTAGATATAGTGGGCTGTTATCATTGCCATTCCAAGGGAATACTATCGCTGGACTATGTGCACCCTGAAAAGTCGAAAAAATATATGCAGGGAGGGATGAAATTTAAAACCCCGGACGGCAAAAAAGTGCGTGGCGCAAACCTGACACCGGATAACGAAACAGGTATAGGCAAGTATACCAAGGACGGGTTTCGCACTGCGCTGGTAGATGGCAAAACACCAGATGGGCGGAAATTGCAGTTCCCGATGCCTAAATTCAAGCACCTTACCGATAAGCAGATAGATGACATCTATGCCTACCTGAGAACGCTGCCGCCTAAAGAACACAGAACGAGGTAGCTAACTTAAAAACTCCCAGCCTATATCCCGGCGGTAATATTTGCCCTTATAATCGATGCGAGCGGCATTACTGTAACTTTTGTCGAGGGCCTGCTTTATGTCGTCGCCATAAGAAGTAACAGCGAGCACACGCCCACCATTAGTGACGATAGCGTTGTTCTGGGATTTGGTGCCGGCATGGAAAAGCATACTGCCGCTCACCTTTTCAAAGCCCGTCATTTCCCTGCCTTTTTCATAGTCGCCCGGATAGCCTTCCGACACCAGCATCACCGCTCCGGCTGCCATGCTGCTATGCTCCATCTCCACCTCGTTCAGTTTACCTTCCTCCATTTTGATGATGAGGTCCACAAGGTCATTGCGTAGCCGGGGCATAACCACCTCAGTTTCCGGGTCGCCCATGCGGCAGTTGTATTCTATTACATAAGGGTCGCCGTTCACCTTTATGAGGCCGAAGAAAATGAAGCCTTTATATAATATATCCTCTTGCTTAAGCCCCTGTACCGTAGGCTTAATAATACGCTCCGTTACTTTTTGCATGAACCCGGCATCGGCAAAAGGTACGGGAGATATAGCGCCCATGCCGCCGGTGTTCAACCCTTTATCGCCTTCGCCTATCCGCTTATAGTCTTTGGCCTCGGGGAGCAGCACATAATTGCTGCCATCAGATAATACAAATACGGAAAGCTCTATACCATCCAGAAATTGCTCAATCACCACTTTGTCGCCCGCTCCGCCAAACTGCCTGTCTTTCACCATTGAGGTGAATGCTTCTACGGCTTCGCTATTGCTTTGGGCAATCACCACCCCCTTGCCAGCAGCAAGGCCATCAGCCTTGATGACAATAGGTGTTTCACAGCCAGTAAGATAGGCTAGGCCCTCCTCAAAGGTATCTTTAGTAAATTCTCTGTAGGCGGCGGTGGGGATATTGTGCCGCTGCATGAATTTTTTAGAAAAAGCCTTGCTCCCTTCCAGTTGCGCACCCGCTTTCGATGGACCGGCAACTATAATGTGTTTCAGTTCAGGGTCGTTCTTAATAAAATCATATATCCCCAGAACGAGGGGATCTTCAGGCCCCGGTATCAGGATATCAATGCTGTACTCAATACATGCTTTTTTTATTTCTTCAAAGTCGTTGTAAGAAAAAGGCAGGTTCATGCCATAGTCCACCGTACCGGCATTGCCGGGGGCAATATATAACGCGCCACACATAGGGCTTTCGCACAATTTCCAAGCTATGGCGCATTCACGCCCACCGGACCCAAGAAGGAGGATATTTTTCATATTATTCAATAATCAGCAAAAAAAGCAAAAAAAAAGCGCACCGCTAACAATTTTATTTTATTTTGGCAGTCGGGTCTGCCCAAAAACTCACTTTTTTAACGCAAACAACTAACTACCAAATATGTCGATGAATAACGATACATCCGAAACAGGCCACCCTAAGGGGCTCTATGTGCTCTTTGCAACAGAATTCTGGGAGCGGTTCAGCTACTATGGTATGAGGGCCATCTTTTTCCTTTACATGACCACCATGCTTTTTGGCGGCGATCAGGCAGGGATTTCCAAAGCGGCCAATATTTATGGCAGCTATACAGGTCTGGTTTACCTTACCCCGCTTATTGGTGGCTATGTGGCAGACAGGTACTGGGGAAACAGGAAATCAATTTTTATTGGCGGGTTGTTAATGGCCCTGGGTCAGTTCCTGATGTTCTTTTCCGCTTCTTTTTCGCATGGTACTGACAAGTCCATGGCCATTACATTGATGTGGTCAGGGCTGGGCTTGCTTATTTTCGGCAATGGTTTTTTCAAACCAAACATTTCCACAATGGTGGGCCAGCTTTACAAAGATGGTGATAAAAGGAAAGACGCAGCGTACACTATATTTTATATGGGCATCAATGCGGGTGCGTTCCTTGCGCCGTTAGTATGCGGTTACCTGGGTGAAAAAGTAGACTTCAAATGGGGATTCCTCGCTGCCGGAGTAGGTATGCTGGTAAGTCTTTTGATTTTTTACCTTACCAAAGACAAATACGTTGTTGGCCCTGATGGTCGTCAATTGGGAGTTGGACCAAATAAACTGATGGATGCCGCCCCAGCCATAGGCGGTGATGAGGAAACAGGAATGGTTTCTAACGGCAAAAAAGGCGCCAAGTCCGATGGTGGTTTCAGCACCCAGCAGCTGGTAATACTGGTGGGCGGTATTGTCGCCATGTTCTCCATTATACACTTCGTATTTGAGGTAGATGTGTGGGGCTCATTAATATACGGCATGACAGCGGTAGCGCCATTTGTTATCATTACCGATACATCTCTTACCAAAGTGGAAAAGGACAGGTTATGGGTGATCATCGTTATTATGATATTCGTTATCTTCTTCTGGATGTGTTTTGAGCAGGCGGGTGCATCGCTAACAGCATTTGCGGCAAACCAGACAAACCGTACCATTTTTGGCTGGACAATGCCCGCAGCTTATTTCCAGAGCTTTAATGCAGGCTTCATCGTGTTGCTGGCACCAATAGTGAGCGCAATGTGGGTTCGTTTTGCTAAGAAAGGTTTTGAACCGGTTGCCCCTTACAAGCAGTCCCTAGGTCTTGCTTTCCTGGCATTTGGCTATCTCTTTATCGCTATGGGGGCTAAAAACATCCCATCAGCAGGTGCAAGTATGCTATGGCTTACCGGTTTGTACTTCCTGCATACTATTGGCGAGTTGTTCCTCAGCCCGATAGGTCTTTCCATGGTAAATAAGTTAACTCCCGGCAGGTTCACCTCGCTGATGATGGGTGTGTGGTTCCTCGCTGTAGCTACCGGCAATAAACTGGCCGGCACAATGAGCGCCCTTTACCCCGACCCAGCATCACCTGTACATCCACGCTTCCTGGGTATGGAGATAGACGGGCTGTACACGTACTTTATGATATTCGTAGGCTTCTCGGGAGCAGCGGCAATAATCCTGTTCTTCCTTTGCCGCAAGCTGCAAAAGATGATGCATGGTGTGCATTAGTCGTAAGTCATAATTTTAAAAAAATAAAGCGGGAAGGTTTCTTCCCGCTTTTTTATGGGGCAAAAAAGGGGGCAATAAAATTTAAATGTTATTTTAGAACTTTAGACCTTAAAATACAATCCGATGGCAACACCAGATGAAGGACAATCATTAACCTTAGAACAGATACAAACATTTGAGGGCAAGTACCCTAAACGCCTGTGGTACCTGTTCTTCTCAGAGATGTGGGAACGTTTTGCGTTTTATGGTATGAGGGGTATGCTCGTCTATTTCATGACGAAACAGTTATTAATGCCGGATGATGAGGCTCAGCTGAAGTACGGCGGCATTCAGGCGTTCATATATGCCATGACCTTTGTGGGCGGACTTTTTGCCGATAAACTGCTTGGATTCCGAAAATCCATTTTCTGGGGAGGCCTGCTTATGATCATTGGCAGCTTTGCACTTGCAGCATCCCCTAAAGACTTTTTTTATATCGGCATCAGCTTCACCATTATAGGCACCGGGTTCTTTAAACCTAATATATCCAGCATGGTGGGAAGCTTATATAAAGAAGGCGACCCGAGGCGAGACGCCGGTTTTGGTTTGTTTTATTCGGGAATTAATCTTGGGGCTTTACTTGGCGGAGCGGTATGTATACTGGTGGGCAAGCAATATTCATGGAACCTTGCGTTCGGACTTGCCGGTATAGGTATGATCATCGGGCTGGCCGTTTTTATATTTACCAAACGTACACTAGGCCCTATAGGCCTACCACCTATGGAAGGTAAAATATCAGCAAAGAAGATTTTGCGCAACGATATTTTTGTTTACATCGGATCCCTGCTGGCTTTGCCGTTAATCTACCTTATGGTAAAAAACAGCCAATATACCGATTACTTCATGTATACGGTGGGGCCTTTGGCGTTGTTGTACATCATTTATGAGATAGCTAAACTTGAGGACAAGGCGAGCAAACATAAAATGATCGCCGCCATGGTTTTTATCATTTTCAGCATCTTCTTCTGGGCATTCTTCGAGCAGGCAGGCGGATCATTAAGCCTGTTTGCTGCTGATAACCTACATGATACTGTGCTGGGCATACCTATGGACCCCAACGCAGTCAACAATTCCTCCAATTCAGTATTCGTTGTTATTTTAAGCCCTATAGCCGGCTTGCTGTGGTTATGGCTGGCAAGACGCAAGAAAGAACCTAATACAGTAATTAAATTCGGTATCGGTTTTTTGTTTGTCAGCCTGTCCTTTTACCTATATTACTATACCCGCTTCTTTGCTGACGCAAATGGTAAAACATCGCTTGACATATTCACGTTTGCCTACCTGGTAAGCACATTAGGCGAATTATGCTTGTCGCCTATTGGCCTATCACTTATGACTACTCTGGCACCGAATAAACTACACGGCATAATGATGGGTATGTGGTTCCTGGCAAGTGCATATGGTCAATACGCAGCAGGCTTACTGGGTGCGGATATGTCTGATACATCAGCCAATGCGACGAATATGGATAAATTAATGGCCTATACAGAGGGGTATAAAGACCTCGCCATATATGCGCTTCTGGCAGGTGTAATACTCATTATCATTTCCCCGGCTATCCGGAAACTGATGCATGATGTGCATTAAAAATATTCGTAAATTTACAACACAAAAAGTGTGATTTATGACCTTAGCTGTAGTAAAGGAGCGTTTGCATGACTATATAGAGCAGGCTGATGAAAAGAAAGTTCAGGCTATATATACGCTGATTGAGAAGGAGATTGATGAGACCAATCCTATATACGATAAGGAAACAATCAGCTATTTTGAACAATTGCGTGAAAAATTCATTGACAGTAAACATCCGGGATTTACCATTGAAGAGTCTATGGAAAATATCAAACGCAGGCTCAAAAAATGACTTATAGGCTTGTTATTACCCCTGAAGCGGAGGATAATGTTGTGGATGCCTGCAATTACTACAGTAGTGTTCAGGACGGATTAAGTGACAGGTTTTTAGCAGCGTTACTGAACGTTTACATCTCCATCACTGAGAACCCCCAATATTTTAGTTTCATATCCCAAAAGAGTAGCTTAAGAGATGCGAACGTACCTGATTTTCCATACGTTGTCATATTTGACATAAAAGATCATTTCGTAACAATATATACCGTTTTTCATACAAGCCGGAAACCCAAATTCCCATAACTACCGCTCTTTTATTAACCTGCCAAAATGAACGATCATTCACATAGCGAAGAACACCTCAGCAGCTCTGCACTCGTAACCGATGTAGTGATAGGCATGAGCGACGGGCTTACAGTGCCTTTTGCGCTGGCAGCAGGGCTGAGCGGCGCTGTGTCCAGCACGGATATTATTGTGGTGGCAGGCCTGGCCGAAATAGCGGCTGGCTCTATAGCGATGGGCCTGGGTGGCTACCTGGCCGGCAAAACAGAGATAGACCATTACAACGCGGAACTCAACCGGGAGAAATGGGAAGTAGATAATCTGCCGGAGAGAGAAAAGGAAGAAGTTCGTGAGATATTTGAAGATATGGGCATGAGCCCGGAGACCCAGAAACTGGTAGTGGAAGAAATGGCCAAAGACAAAGAAAAATGGGTGGATTTCATGATGCGCTACGAACTGGGACTGGAGAAACCTAACCCAAAAAGAGCCCGCAACAGCGCACTGAATATCGGGCTGTCTTATATAGTGGGGGGATTGGTGCCACTTGCCCCCTACTTCTTCGTCGCACAACCTATTGAGGGGCTTAAGTTGTCTGCTGTTATTACAGTCGTCTGCCTGTTCGTTTTCGGGTATTTTAAGGCCAAAGCTACCGGCCAGCCCCCGCTGGCAGGCGCCTTCAGGGTAATGATCATAGGCTCTGCGGCAGCTGCGGCGGCTTTCTTTATAGCAAGGCTGTTTACGTCCTAATATCTTTTCATTTAACATTCTTTTTTCAGAAAATAATTTTGCCAGGTAGGAAAAACGCATTTACTTTGTATCACAAAGCACTTTTATGCAGCAGAGCAACAAAGATGAGTCACTCGAAGCCTTGCAGGAAATACGCAGCATTATGGACCGGTCGGCCCGGTTCGTATCACTCAGCGGCTGGTCGGGTATATGGGCCGGAAGCGTAGCGCTTGCCGGCACCATCATTGCCTATATATGGCTGCACCAGCCGGACTACGAATACATTGGCAAGACCAATGTAGCTTCTATAGGGTACTTTGATGCGATGACCATGCAGTTCATCTACCTTGCCCTGGTAACTTTCCTGATTGCATTTGCCGGCGCGCTGTTCTTTACATCCCGTAAAGCACAGAAAAATAATCACAAGCTCTGGAACAATGCTTCAAGGCAAATGCTGTTCTCCTTATTCTTCCCCATGTTTGCCGGAGGAGTCTTCTCTACCATTTTCATCTATTATGGAGCAGGCCTTTTTGTATGCCCCACCAGCCTTGCTTTTTACGGGCTGGCTTTGATAAGCGCCAGCCGGCACACTCTATCCGACATACGTTACCTGGGCATGCTTGATGTGGCATTGGGCTGCACAGCTTTATTCTTTCCGGGATATGGCCTATATTTTTGGGCGCTGGGCTTTGGTGTGCTGCATATACTGTATGGTGCTATCATGTGGAACAAATATGATAAATAGAAACAATGGGCAACCCGATAGAACAACTGAATAAAGTCTTTGACAGCCGTATCCGCATAGGCATCATGAGCGCATTGATAGTGAACGAAGAAGTGAGCTATAATGACCTCAAAGCGCTTATGGATGTTACAGATGGTAACCTTGCCTCTCACCTGAAGACCCTTGAAGACCATGAGCATATCAAGGTACACAAAGGCTTCATAGGGCGAAAAACAAATACAGTGTACAGCATTACCAAAACAGGCGAAAAAGCATTCAGGGCGCATATAGATGCCCTTGAAAAGATCATTAAAGGATTGGGTTGATTTTTTTTGCTTCATTTACTTTGAATTTCAAAGCACTTTTAAAAATAAAAACTAAAAACAAATCAAAATGCAAACAAATCAAAATGCACAGACATTCTGGGAAAGAAACAGGATACTCATTAAAGGGTTCATGGTAGGGTTACTCATCCTCATCATGCTGATACCCGAGGTATTTGTACTGAATCTTGTAGCCGAGCGGGAAGAGCGACAGACGGAAGTAGTAAAAGAAGTAAGCAGCAAGTGGGCCGGAGACCAGACAATCACAGGCCCGGTATTAATGGTTCCGTACAAGGACTATGAGAAAGACAAAGACGGCAAAACAACAGAAAAAATAAACATGGCGTACCTGCTGCCCGACGAACTGCACATAAACGGAAACATGCAGCCGATGGAAAAAAAACGCAGTCTGTATAGTGTCTTGCTATACAGGTCTGATATAAAGCTGACCGGTAAATTCAATACTGCCCCACTGCAAAAACTGCAGATAGCCGCGGAATCAATAATGTGGCAGGATGCAAAACTGGCTTTGAGTGTAAGTGATATCAGGGGTATGGAGGACCAGGTAATGCTGGACTGGAATGGCACAAAAACATACCTGGATGCGGGGTTACCAGATAATGCCCTGCTGAAGGAGGGATTGAGTACTATGGTAGCAACAGGGCCACATGCGGGAGCAACTTTTGCCATAAACCTAAGCATGAAGGGTTCGGGCCGGCTATATGTGATTCCTATGGGCAACACTACGGAAATGGATATAGCAGCCAGATGGAAAGACCCAGCATTTGATGGCGCATATCTGCCACTAACATCCGAAATCGGGGAAAATAGCTTTAAGGCGCATTGGAAAGTATTGTCCCTCTCGCGCACATTCCCCCAATGCTGGAAAGATGGCACACAGGAACTGGAAAAAGCGGCATTTGGCGTTCGCCTGATACAACCAGTGGATGGCTATACCAAAACGAACCGGTCGGTGAAGTATGCCCTGCTTTTCATTGCGCTTACCTTTACCTGTTTCTTTTTCCTCGAAATATTACAGAAACGGCAGGTACACGCGCTACAGTACATATTAGTAGGCATGGCACTCACCATATTCTATACGTTACTCCTCTCCATATCCGAATATACCGGGTTTAACACGGCATATGTCATTGCTTCAATAGCAACCGTATCCCTGATCGGCCTGTATGCCTGGAGCATGTTCCGCAGCGGAAAAACGGCGATAGGCTTTACTTCCGCATTATCAGCCCTATATGCGTTCATATTTGTACTTATCGAGTCTGAGGATTATGCGTTGTTGTTCGGCAGTATCGGCCTGTTTATTATTATAGCAATTATGATGTATGTGTCCCGGAAGATAGACTGGTACGGGAATGCCGACTAAGGAGAACTCGGACCGAATATGATACCCTGGGACTTCGAAATTTGCAAAAAAAACCTCCCGTACACATATAACTATCAGAACATCACAATAATGCCCATTGCCGCACATCATATATGGCAATGGGCATTATGAATCAGAGACCGTGAACGTTTGCAAAAATTTTAACTTTTAGAAGAAAGCACTGAATATATAAAGCCCTTTCCTTTTGTTATATTTGCTCACTCCGAACGGATTACCCCTGATGCGCAGTATTTTTATAAAGGAAATAAATTCTTTTTTCAGTTCCATAGTTGGCTATGTGGCTTTGCTGGTTTTTTTGATAGCCTGCGGTCTCTTCCTGTGGATCATACCATCAGATAATAACATGTTGTGGTATGGTTATGCATCAATGGATAGCTTCTTCAGGCTGGCGCCGTCACTTTTACTGATGCTTGTACCTGCGGTGACCATGCGGTCATTGGCTGATGAGTTCCGCTCCGGCACTATTGAATGGCTCTCTACCAAGCCGCTTACCGACCTCGACATCATCCTCGGCAAGTATTTCGCTACCTTGGCCCTTATACTGTTCGCGCTGCTCCCTACCCTTGTATATGTCTATACCATAAGTAACCTTTCCCTGCCGGATATTGAATTAGACCGGGGTGCCATTATAGGGTCTTATATAGGCTTATTCTTCCTGGCGGCTACATTTGGCGCTGTAGGTATCTTCTGCTCGTCGCTTACCGGCAACCAGATAGTGGGGTTCCTTATTTCCCTGCTTGCATGCTACCTGCTCTATGATGGCTTCGAACAAATGAGCAAATTGCCGAAATTCTCTGAAGGGATTGACTACTATCTGAGCATGATAGGCATGGAATTTCATTATAATTCCATTAGCCGGGGGCTTATAGACTCGAGAGATGTAGTTTACTTTTTATCACTGATCATATTTTTCATATCACTTACCCGTTACTCACTCAGCAGCCGCACAAAAGGCGTGGCGAGGATAGGATAAATGATTTGAATATCTGTGAATTTGAAAATGACTATAGATAATTAATGGCCGAAACAAAAAATAAGAACCAAAGGCACAAACAGGCGCTCATCAGGCTGATGATCATGGCCGCAATACTGCTTTGTGTCAATATCCTGGCATCTTATTTTCATGCAGGCATAGACCTTACCAAAGAAAAACGCTTCACCCTTACCGCCCCTACCGTAAAGCTACTGAAAGAAATGAAGGAAGTAGCGGTGGTAGATGTGTACCTGAAAGGCAAATTCCCGGCTGAACTGCAGCGCATGCAGGAAGCCGTAAGGGAGCGGTTGAAATCATTTAAAGACATAGCAGGTAATAAGATTATTTATCGCTTTATTGACCCGCTGGAGGGAAAGACCGACGACGAACAGAAGCAGATAGTGCGCGACCTCTACCAAAAGAGGATACAGGCAATGCCGCTGAACAGGAAGGACGATGATGACGGCGGCTACTCGATGAAGATATTCTTTCCGTATGCCCTTGTACAGTACAACGGAAAGGAAATGCCGATACTGCTGCTGGAGAATGCCTACGGCAGGAGCGCCCCGGAACAGATAAGCTATTCGGAGGCTAACCTGGAATATAAATTCGCGAATGCCATAAACCGCATGAACCGCCGCGATGACCCGCGGATCGCCTACATAGTTGGTAATGACGAACAACTGGGGGTAGAAACCCTGGACATGCTGAGTACACTCCACCGTTATTATATATTAGATACAGTGGACCTGACACAGGAACTGCAAATATCGCTCGCCTACGATGCGGTCATCATATCCGAACCGGCAACCAAATTTACGGGACCAGAAAAACTTAAAATAGACCAGTACGTAATGAAGGGCGGCCATGTATTGTGGCAGGTGAATACACTGAATGCTTCTATCGACAGCTTGCGGCAGGCGCCACAGTTTATCGCCATGGAAAAAGGCCTTGAATTGGATGACATATTATTCAAATACGGCGTACGCATCAATAATGACCTCGTAGAGGATATGCAGAATATCCCGCTACCGCGCACCATAGACGGGGGCTCCATAGAAATGCACCCATGGGTCTATTTCCCAAGGTTAAGCCCTACTGCCGACCACCCTATTGTGAAGAACATGGACTTTATTATG
>CAYSIG010000036.1:22214-59002 GCA_964430995.1 uncultured Flavipsychrobacter sp. | reverse complement strand
AGCTTATGCGTCGCGACATGTCGGGATTACTGTTGCTATTGGTTATGCCTTCCGCGTTGATCATCGTAATGGCACTTGTTCAGGATGCGCCATTTAAGGACTTCCAGAATATCAAATTCGACCTGCTGCTTACAAACGAAGACAAAGGATCTGCCGCAACACAGATAATCACAGGACTAAAGCAAAGTAATAACTTCCGTGTGGTGGACAGTATTAACGGAGAGGTAGTAAGCACAGCGCAATTAAAAGATTTGCTGGGTAAGGGGAAGTATCAAATAGGTGTGATAATCCCCAAGGGCACTTCTGCTGAAATCATTAACTCGGCCAACATTGTGGTAAATGATATTGCGAAAAAAACAGGATTTAGCGCCAATCTTCCATCTCGGGATATGCGGGAACAGATAAGTATTCAAATATACTTTGACCCTGTATCAAAGCCCACATTCCGCAACGCTATCAGTTCGGCGCTGGACAAGTATATAACCTACACCTGCTCAAATATATTGATGCAACGACTGGCTGCGCTAAATAAAGAACCCGGTGCCGCTGACGATACAGCCGACATGGATAAGCTGAAAAAGATAATGCAGGGCATAGGTATAAAAGAATCACCCCTAAATGACAAACAAAAATACACCCAGCGCTTAAATACAGTTCAGCACAATGTGCCTGCATGGGCAATATTCGGTATGTTTTTTATTGTGGTTCCTATTGCCGGCCATATCATAAAAGAACGGGAAGATGGTAGCGTGCTGCGTATAGGACTGATACCAAACGCGTATAAATATGTAACCTTTGGCAAAATTGTTTTTTATACACTTATATGCACCTTGCAATTCTGGCTGATGATGTGCATCGGGTTATGGGGCATGCCACTGCTCGGTTTACCGGCCTTATATCTTGGGATGCACTCATGGGTGTTGCTGCCGGTTTCACTGTGCATCGGCTTTTCGGCCACATCTTTTGGCTTTTTCATGGGGTCTATGTTCAAGACTGTGAATCAAGCCTTACCATTCGGGTCAGTAATTATTGTTATCCTGTCGGCGCTGGGGGGTATCTGGATACCATTGGAAGTATTACCCGGCGGTATGCAGACTATGGCACTGCTCTCCCCATTGCACTGGTCGCTTGAAGCAGTTAACCAGGTAATCCTGCGTGACGGAAATATATCGTCCGTATTCCTGTCATCATTCATACTTATACTGGGCGGGGTAATCCTATGGATTTCGAGCATGCTGATGAACAAACGCGCACAATAAAAAAGCCCCGGAGACCGGGGCTTAGATAACCATCAAAAAAGTCTTATAGTTTCTGTACCGGAGCTTTTGATTTAGTGTATTTTTCAAACTGCTCAGGTGTCATCACAGACTGGAACCTTTGATCTAAGAACATTTGCATTTGCATAGCCTGACCTTCGCCGGGGCCACCATACGCACGGGCTTCCTTGTCCTGGCGAATGAACTCAAGCTGGGCCTCATAAACTCCTTTATATTGTTCGGCCGATAGGCCAAGATCTTTCTGATATTTTCTTGCACGCTGTTCTGCTATCTGCTCATTTGAAGGGGCTTTTGCGCGACTGGCAGTTGTAGTTGCTGATGCTGGCTGCGAACTACTTTGAGATTGTGCAAATGACACTACAGAACCTAAGGAAACCAATGCACAAGTGATAATCAACTTTTTCATATTTATGAATTTTAGTGGTTTGGAATATTGAAGTACTAAATTAAATCAATTATTGCAAAATAATGCTAAAGTAATCATATTTTTTACCCATACCGGGAAGAAGAGGCTAGAACCCTTTACTGCACTGTAATTCATACGATTATAACTAAAAGTTGCATGTCGGACAATATAAATTTTCGGTTAATAATCTTTGACCAAATTGCACCTCCTCTAGGCGTACAAATGCTTACTCGAAATCTTCATAAAGCAGGTACTTTTTACGTACCCGCTTAAAAGCAGCTATGTCTTCATCCCATGATTTGCATATAATCTCTTCAGGCATTCCGTTTTTCACCTGCTCCTGTAATTTGCCTGTACCTGCGAGTTTAACAAAAAAGGCATTAAAGAATTTGTCCTTGACCGGGTATGCATTGTATGCCTTTATAAGCCAATGCAAACGAAAACGACCTTGAACCTGCAGCAACACCTCTTGCTCATCTTTACCAACTACTTCTCCATGACACAACTTATTCTCAAATGGAGGGTTCTTAGCGCCTGTTCTGCTTTGTGGTGTGAAAGTGTATTCATATTTACCATTAAATTCGGGGCAGCCATATTGCTGAAACGGCAAATCCGTGCCACGACCTACGCTTATTACAGTACCCTCAAAAAGGCATAGAGAAGGATAGGCGTATATTGCGGCCATTGTTTTTAAGTTGGGTGAAGGCGCTACGGGCAAGCGGAACTTTTTTGCGTGGGAATAGTTGAAACACTTGATGACCTTAAGATTGAGATACGCGGCACTATCGAACCATCTTTCGCCTACCAGCATACGGGCATACTCACCTGGTGTCATACCATAGACAATGGGAATGGCCTGCATACCAACAAAGGACTTGTGTTCAGCATCAAGCACAGGCCCTCCTACATAAAAGCCATTTGGATTAGGCCTGTCGAGCACTATAAACTGTTTCTCATTTTCTGCACAGGCTTCCATGCAATACTCCATAGTGGAAATGTAAGTATAAAAGCGCACCCCTACATCCTGCAGATCGTATACGAGCACATCTACATTTTTAAGATCTTCAGCAGTAGGTTTCTTGTGCTTACCATACAATGAAATGACCGGTATGCCTGTGGCGCTGTCCATACTATTTTCCACTTTGGCACCTGCATCTTCCCGACCACGAAAACCATGCTCCGGCACAAATATCTTTGTCACCTTTACCTTTTTGCCAACAAGCATATCCAGCAAGGACACACCGCCAATAACAGAAGTCTGGTTGATGACCAATGCCACGCGTTTGTTCTTCAATAAGGGAAGGTATTTCTCCGGCTTCGAATCTGCCGGCTTAATTGTCTCGTCATAAATGCCGTGACCACAACATAAGAAAACTTGAAATACAAAAAGTATGAATAAGCTCAATGACTTCATGTGCCTGATTTTCATAAATATACGCCCGTTTAATCGTAACCGGGAAACCGGTGTTGATGAGCGTTTTACAATATTACTTAAATATTATTCCTGAACTCAAATATATTCATGTAACTTGCATGCTTTATTAATTTTTCAAAAATAGCAGTATGCAGCAAGCAAAGAAAGGAGATACGGTAAATGTTCACTACCACGGCAAACTTGCCGATGGCACAACCTTCGACAGCAGCGAAGGGCGCGATCCTTTACAATTCATCGTTGGTTCGGCACAGGTAATCAAGGGTTTTGACGATGCCATGATTGACATGGCAATAGGAGAAAAGAAAACAGTAAATATTCCCGTGGAACATGCCTACGGCGAACGCAGCGAAGATATGATGATAGAGTACCCAATCACAGAATTCCCTTCGGACATGAAGCCGGAAGTAGGTATGGAATTGCAGATGGGCGACAATTCAGGAAATATTTTCCCTGTTGTTATCACACAGGTATCAGAAGAGTCGGTAGTACTCGATGCCAATCATCCACTGGCAGGCAAGGAACTTATATTTGACATTGAGCTTGTGTCGATAGGCTAATCTAACAAGCATAAAAAAAATGAGGCGGGAATCCCCGCCTCATTTTTTTTATGGGTAAGAATCCTTATTCCTTCACCAATTTGACAATAGCTTTTCTGTTGCCGGTATTATCAAAAGTCTGTAGCATATAAATGCCAGCCGACAGGCGGTTGGTATTAACCATCACATCTGTGCCATTCGCTGCATCTGCAATTTCACATACCACTCTGCCCGTAATATCATAGACAGCTACCCTGTCGGAAATACCAAGGCCTGAAACGACTACATAATCTTTGAATGGATTAGGGTATGAACTGATGATATTCCCATCAGCCATGTTGTTTATTCCATTCGTAGAATATGTTTTACGTATGCGGTTGTTATTGGCATCAGCTATAAAAATACTGCCGTATGCATTAACGGCCACAGCATAAGGATTTTTGAAATTAGCGCCGGTAACATAACCCAAATCGCCACCAAAGCCATACCAGCCATTGCCGGCCACTGTTCGGATGATGCCAAAGGTGTCTATCTTGCGGATAACATTGTTCAGGGCATCAGCAAAATACAGGCTATTTGCCAGATCCACGCACATGCCGCGCGGGGCATTAATTGTTGCCGCTGTAGAAGTGCCATTATCACCTGAATAGCCAGGTGTCCCTGTTGCATCAGTTATAGTGGTGATAATTTTTGTGCTGGCATCAACCCTTCGGATAACATTGTTGTTAAAATCATTGATGTATAGATTGCCCTTGTGGTCAACAGCCACTGAATAAGGGGAATCTAACTGTGCAAATGTGGCAACGCCTCCATCACCAAAATAACCGGCACCCAAAGTAGCATCACCAGCAACCGTAGAAACAAATCCAAAAGTATCAATCTTACGGATGACATGGTTCCCTGCATCAGCCACGTATATATTGCCTGTATCATCCACACAGATACCTTGGGGGCCTTTGAAACGGGCGGTATCAGCCTTTCCTCCATCCCCACTATAGCCCCATTGACTGCCGGTATGGCCTCCGCCAGCTATTTTAGAAATCTTACCGAGTGTGTTTATTTTACGAATGATGCTATTGCTGGGGTCGGAGAAGAATATAAAATTGCGATGATCAACAGCCATGCCGCGTGCAAAAATATCAGCGCTTGTGGCCACTGACCCATTGCCCGAATTGCCGGGAACCCCAGTGCCGGCAACTGTGGTAATGATACCCGCAGTATTTACCATGCGTATGCGGCTGTTATTAAAATCATTTATGAAAACGTTCCCGGATTTATCAAGTGCTACCTCAATAGGCCCCCACAGTTCAGCGCCCGATGCATTGAACCCATCGCCACTGAACCCTGCCCCACCATTACCCGCAAGTGTGTTGATCTTCTGCTGGCCAATTGCCGGCACAGAGATAACCACTAATGCAATAATGGATAGTAAAAATTTATATTTCATATTTATTCTTTGGTCAAATATAACATAATTTTTTTTCCCGCGAAAGGTCTTTATAATTATTCAGGAATAACCTTTTGCCCGCGTATGGCGATACGCATCTACTTAAGGCTTTCACGCACCTTTTTAGTCAGTTTTGCACAAACCAGGTTGTAAGACTGTGTGATGTAATGCTCCCATTCCTTAGGTTTCAATTTATTGAATTCCTCTACAGTGACCCAATGATTGCGCGCCATATATGGCGTAGGTACAATCCCATCCCTTTCAAGCAGTTCCTCAGCTTCTTCAGGGGGCACTTTAAAATTGGCGCCGCCCCACTCCCCTGTCATACAGAATATCTTCTCAGCCACCATAAAGCAAATATGATCTTCCCATTTCACCCCTTCGGTAGCACCGGGAAAGGACATACAGAGCGCGCGTAGCTTATCGAGGTTCATATCCTTTAATTTTTCAGCGTTTTAGCTACCACACCGGCCAGTCTTTCGGACCATATGGCATATTCTTTGCCCGATGGGTGAAGTTTATCACTTACAAGGTATTCTTCATTCTGGCCGTTGTGGCGGGTGCTTTCCGTTATCTCTATGTATTGGCACTTATTGGCCAGGGTTATTTCCTTACAGGCTGCATTGTACCGGTCTATTTCATTAGCAATTTTTTGCCTGTCCCGGTCTTCAGCAAAAGGAGTTACACCCCAGTCGGGTATAGACAAAACAATCACATTCCCGGGCTTATCTCCGGCAAAAGCTATGGCCTGATTGAGTAACTGCAAAAACTCCTGCTGGTAATTCTCAATGCTACGGCCACGATATTGATTATTCACACCGATGAGCAAGGTAACAAAAGAAAAAGTTTCCTTTATGTTATGCTCCCGTATTGATGCAGCAAGTTCATCAGTCGTCCAGCCTGTAGTGGCGATGATTACCGGGTCTGCCACCTCAATATGCTGCTTACGTAGCAGCCTCACCGCCTGGTGCGGAAAATTATCGTGCATGGGCACGAGTTCACCTATTGTATAGGAATCTCCGAGCGCTAAATATGTGTACATGGGTTTGTCTTCTTTTTTAGCTGAAACAAAGAACAATAATAAAATAATGCACGCAAAATAACGTCTCATTTTACGAAAACGGCCTTAATGTTAACGAACTCACGTATCCCATAAACACCCAACTCACGGCCAAACCCGCTTTGTTTTATCCCTCCAAACGGCAGGCGCTGGTCGGAATGCACAAAATCGTTCACAAAGCAGCTACCTGCCTGTAATTCCGTGGCTGCCAGCATTTCGGCATGGCGCACATTCTTTGAAATAATACCACCGCCAAGTCCATAAATAGTGTCATTAGCTATGCGCATGGCATCTTTTTCGTCTTTGGCCTCTATTATTGCAGCTACCGGGCCAAAAAGTTCATCATCATATGCCGGCATACCCTTCTTTACATTAGTGAGCACAGTAGGCGGATAATACGCTCCCCGCCCCTCTGGTATAAACCCGCCGCAAAGTAGTTTAGCCCCCTTGTCAATACTTTTCAACACCTGCTCATGCAGCTGATCGCGAAGATCGGCACGGGACATCGGGCCTATGCGATTCTTCTCATCCATAGGATTGCCATAGGTTGCAGCTTTCATTTTCTCCGTGAATATTTGCTCAAATTCCTTTCTCACTGATTTAACCACCACAAACCTCTTTGCTGCTATACAGCTTTGACCACTGTTCACCAGCCTGCCACGCACGGCTATCTCCACTGCAGTATCCATATCGGCATCAGCAAGAATGACATATGGGTCACTTCCACCAAGCTCTAATACAGCTTTCTTCAGGTTCCTGCCTGCGGCTTCGGCCACTTTGCTGCCCGCCGCCGTGCTGCCAGTGAGCGTTACGGCTGCCACCCTGCGGTCATCAATAAGCCCGCCAACCCTTGAAGATGGTAGTAAGAGCGTTTGCAGCAAACCTTTAGGTGCGCCTGCTTTTAGTATGAGTTTTTCGATTGCCAGCGCACAGCCGCTTACATTTGACGCATGTTTCAGTAACATTACATTGCCGGCCATTACAGCCGGGGCCATAGCCCGGAATACCTGCCAGTACGGAAAGTTCCACGGCATGATAGCCAGGACAGTGCCCAACGGCTGGAAAGAAACATAACTCTTTGAGGCATCGGTCTTCACAATTTCATCAGCAAGGAATTTTGCACCCTCCCTTGCATAGAATTCCAGCGTGGCCGCACACTTCTCCACCTCGTAATATCCTTGTTGTATTGGCTTCCCCATCTCTTTGGCAGCCAGTCTTACAAGTTCGTCTTTTTCCCTGCGTATTTGCTTTGCTATGTTCTTAAGCAGTACCGCCCGTTTGCCGAAGGAAAGCCGACGCCAATCCTCAAATGCTTTAGCAGACAGCTTCAAGGCAGTTTCCACTTTTTTCTCATCATGCACATCATACTCGGCTATTTTCTTTCCGGTAGCAGGATCAATGGATATCAATTTTTCGGCCATAGTGATAAAAATTTGCAGTAAAATTAAATAACGGTTTCCAATCGAAAGGTTTTATAAATTTGCGTTTCACTATTTTTAACACACTTACCGCATTTTCAAATAAGAACTGATGACCACAGAAAAAATAAAATTCGGCACCGATGGATGGCGTGCCATAATCGCGCAGGACTTTACCGTATATAATGTGAGCCGTGTAAGTAAAGGACTGGCAGACTGGCTGTTGCAAAAAACAGACAAACCTGTGGTGGTCATCGGGCACGATTGCAGGTTTGGTGGTCAGCTATTTACCGATGCAAGCACTAAAGTGCTGTGCGCCAATGGAGTAAAGGTGCTTATGGCCAAAGGGTTTATCAGCACACCCATGATATCGCTGGGCGTGCTTAAACTGAATGCCCATCAGGGCGTAGTAATCACAGCTTCGCACAACCCCCCATCCTATAACGGATATAAATTAAAAGGTGCGCATGGCGGCCCATCAAGCCCTAAAGATATTGCTGCGGTAGAGGCACTCATCCCTGATGAGGTTGATGTGCCTGCCCAGCCACTCTCTCATTGGGAAGAAAAAGGGCTTCTGGCATATATAGACCTTGAAGAACTCTACATTGATTATCTGAAGCAGCTGTTCGATTTTGAAGCATTGAACAAATCTCCTTTCAAAATGGCCTATGATGCCATGTTTGGCGCAGGGCAGAATGTGATACGCAGGTTATTGCCGGGCGCTGTGCTTATTCATTGCGACGACAATCCCGGCTTTCACGGCCAGGCGCCGGAGCCTTTAGATAAAAACCTCAAAGAGCTGGCAAAGACAGTTGCAACGACACCTGAAATAAAAATAGGCCTCGCTACCGATGGCGATGCCGACCGTATAGGACTATATGACGGCGACGGGAACTTTGTAGATGCGCATAACATCATACTATTACTCATACACTACCTGCACAAGTATAAAGGTATGAATGGGAAGGTGGTTATCGCCTTCTCTGTAACCGACCGTGTGAAAAAACTTTGTGAACACTACGGTTTACCGGTAGAAGTTACAGCCATTGGCTTTAAATACATAAGCGAAATAATGGTACATGATGATGTACTAGTAGGCGGTGAAGAAAGTGGCGGCATAGCGGTGAAAGGTCATATACCTGAACGTGATGGCATTTATGATGGTTTAGCCATCTATGAGTTCATGACAAAAACAGGAAAGACGCTAAAAGAACTTTGCGAAGAAGTGTATGGCATAGTGGGTACTTTTTGTTACGACCGTCACGACCTGCATATTGATAATGACAAGAAGAACGCCATCATCAAAAAAGCGGGAGAAAATGGCTACGCGAAATTTGGCAAATATGGATTTAACCGTATTGAAACCATAGACGGCGTAAAATACCACCTTGACAACGGCGGCTGGATCATGTTACGCGCATCAGGCACAGAACCCCTGCTACGCGTATATGCCGAAGGAAACAGCAAGAAAGAAACAGCCGATATACTGGAGGATGTAAAGAGAACGATACTCTGACCTTACTACACTAAGGCCGGGCATAGCCTTACAGCCACATACCAATAAGGAGAAGGGGAGCTACTATAGCTCCCCTTCTCCTTATCATTTGTTTGAACCAGTCGTCCTTATTGTTCTACCACTACATGGAATACCTTGTTCTCACCACCTACGCGGAAGTTAAGAATATACATTCCATTAGCAATATTCCTAAGCTGAATTGTTTCATCAACAACACCGTTACGAACTACTACGCTTCCGTTGTAAATAGCTTGTCCAAGCATGTTGGTCACTTCTATGGTTGCGTCCTGGTTTGCAGTAGTACCCAGCGAACCCTTAACAGTGAATGTACCCTTATTCGGGTTAGGCACTAATTTCAGGTCTATGGCAACCGCTGTTACATTGTTCACGCCAACGTTAGTTGAAGTAACAACCACCAAATCATTAGCAGAAAGCAAGCCGCATGCGTTAACCTTAGAAACCACTACACTTACCGCGTCACCATGATTAAGGCTGCCTACTATATATGTAGCGTTTGTAGCGCCTGAGATAGCTGCACCATTTACAGACCACTGATAAGTTGGATTCAGGCCACCGCTTGTAACAACCGCAGTCAAAGTATCGTTATAAACCACAGTACCTACATTAGCACCTGACTTAAGCATAATATCCACAGTTGGCATTGTTGCGTCATCTACATGCATGGCTATGTTGTTGCTTATTGCAGCAGCAGTTGATGTTACACAAGCATAACTGCTGGTCATATCTGCAAATACCACATCGCCATTAAGCGGAGCGTATGAGAAGATAGCGCCTGTACCTAACGGAGAACCATTGACATACCATGTAAAGGCTGGCGTTGTACCGCCCCATACCGGTGCAGCTGTGTAGGTAACCACAACACCCTGACAAACTGTGTTGCCCGGAGCTGCGCTGATTGTCACTGCCGGTGTAACATTTGTTTTCACAGTCATTGTCTTAGCGCTGCTAACTGTAGCTGGTAACGCGCAGGTTGCGGAGCTGGTCATAGTTACACTCACAACATTACCATTAGTTGGTATGTATGTATAAGTGCCTCCGGTAGCTACTGATACGCCATTAACGAACCACTCGAAAGTTGGAGTACCGCCATTCACTACGAGTGGAATGAAAGTTACTGATGTACCCGCGCAAACTGTATCACCTACACCTGTAGTGATACTAACTGACGGAGTAACCGATGGCAGCATAGTCACCGTAGCACTGCTCAGCATGCTGTTAGTGCAGCCTGTGCTTGCGTTTGTAGCTACCACAGTATATGTGCCGGCTGGTTGCAGACCGAAACTCAGCGCAGTGCCTGTTCCCGCAACCGGGCCACCAACTGTAGATGAACTATTATAAAGCTGGTAGTTAACACCCATGTCTGAATTGCTGAGGGTAACATTAACACCTGGCGTGCTTGCGCAATAGTTACCGCCACCTCCAACAGTGTATTGAGTTGGCAATGCACTGATAGTAACGATAGCGCTACCTGTCATTGCGTTCACGCAACCTGTGCTGGTATTTGTTGCTTCCACTTTGTAAGTACCCGGAGTAACCTGCAGGCCAAAGCTGATGGCGCTACCTGTACCTGTGACCGGAGTGCCTGTTGGTGTAGTACCTATCTTCAGTTGGTAAGTAACACCTGTAGCAGAACCTGCAAGGCCAACGACAACACCTGTACCACCCGTACAATAGTTACCACCACCAGTCATAGTGAAGGCTACTGGTAATGCAGTGATACTTACAGATGCAGTTCCTGTCATTGTGCTTGTGCAGCCCGTAGCAGGATTTGTTGCAATCACTGTATAAGTGCCTGTAGCTGTATGCGAACCGAAATCAAGAGAAGAACCTGTTCCAATAACAGGGCTACCTGCAGTTGCAGTACCATTCATCAACTGGTAAGAGATACCTGGCTGAGAATTATTGATACCGATATGAACACCGGAACCGCCGTCGCAATAGCTGCCACCACCTACGACATAGTAAGTTGTAGGCAATGCGTTAACTGTTATCAGTGCGCTGCTCAGCATAGTGCTTTGACAAGTTGTTGTTGTGTTTGTTGCAACTACTGTATATGTACCACCAGCTGTCTGAGCGCCGAAATCAAGTGAATAACCTGTTCCTGCCATTGGGGCGCCCATTACTGTTGACCCTTGCATCAACTGATAGTTAACACCCATATCTGAGCTACTGAGGAATACATGAACACCAATGCCACCTGCGCAGAAGCTGCCACCACCGGTAACGGTATAAACAGTTGGCAACGGATTAACTGTGATAGAAGGTGCACCTGACATGCTGTTCACACAACCGGTGGTAAGGTCCGTAGCAACTACAGAGTAAGTACCGGCATTTGTATGCAAGCCGAAGTTGAGTGCGAAGCCTGTACCTGCTACAGGGCTGCCTATCATTATTGTGCCATTCCTGTATAATTGATAATTAACACCGGTTGAAGAACCACTAAGTGTTACAGTCACGCCAGTACCGCCTGCGCAATAACCGCTCGCGCTTACTGCAACTGTGTATGCTGTAGGCAATGTGCTGATATTCACAGATGTGCTGCCCATCATATTTACCGTGCATCCAGTAGCCGGATTAGTAGCTACTACGAAGTAAGTACCCACTATCGTTTGCGAACCGAAGTCAAGGCCTGACCCTGTACCTGCCAGAGGAGCGCCTACTGTTGTAGTGCCTCTCATCAACTGGTAGTTGATACCGATAGCTGAACCTGTTAAGCCAACATGAACACCTGAACCGCCCGGGCAATAGTTACCGCCGCCGGTCACCGTATCTACATGTGGTAATGGGTTAACAACTACAGCAACCGAACCGCCCATGTTAGTCCAGCATCCTGTTGATGCGTTTGTAGCAGTTACTGTATAAACACCACCTGCGGTTTTCAGACCGAAGTTGAGCGCAACACCCGTGCCGGCCATTGCCATGCCATCAGGAGTACCATCTTTCAGCAATTGATAGTTGATACCCGCATTAGAACCTGACAGGCCAACAAGCTGGCCTACACCACCTGCGCAATAGCTACCACCACCTGTTACCGTGTAAACTGCCGGCAACGGATCGATAGCGATAGTTGCGCTGCCTACCATATTATTCATACAGCCGGTCAGTGCATTTGTTGCGCTTACAGTATAAGTACCCACCGCTGTGAGCGCACCAAAGTCGAGCATAGAACCCGTACCTGCTACAGTGCTACCAACGGCCATTGTGCCATTGTATAACTGGTAGTTGATACCGGGGTCTGATGTATTGAGCGTAACATGAACGCCTGCACCGCCTGCGCAATAGTTACCACCACCCATTACTGTGTAAACAACAGGTAATGGATTAATGATCACAGATGCACTTCCGGTCATGTTGTTCATACATGAAGTAATTGTATTTGTCGCTTCTACTGTGTATGAACCAGTTATTGTATGCAGGCCGAAGCTGATAGCACCACCAGTGCCTGCAAGCGGGCTGCCCACTGCTAATCCATCACGGTAAAGTTGGTAGCTAACAGAAACATCAGAGCTGCTCAGACCAACCGTAACACCTGTACCACCGGCACAGTAACCACCACCACCAGTCACGTTATATGCAGTAGGCAATGGATTGATTGATACTATTGCGCTGCCAGACATGTTGTTTGTACATGTAGTAGTAAGATCTGTAGCCACTGCTGTATAAGTACCAACAGCTGACTGCGGGCCGAAATTGAGAGAAGAGCCTGTACCCAGCATTGCGACGCCTACCGGTGTGCTACCAAGGTAAAGCTGGTAAGTAACACCTGTAGAAGAACCGCTCAACATAACGTCTGAACCCATTCCACCGATGCAATAACCACCGCCGCCAGTTACATTATATACAACCGGCAATGCATGAAGCGCTACTACCGCAGCACCAGTCATTGTGTTAGTACATGCTGTAGTGGCGTCTACTGCCATCACGCTATATGTACCCAAACCAGTTTGTAAACCAAAGCTTATCGGGGCACCTGTGCCTGCCACAAGAACACCTACAGGAGAGCTGCCATTCATCAATTGGTAATTAACACCCATTGCTGATCCGCCTAAACCAATCATAACACCAGCACCACCGGGACAATAGTTGCCGCCGCCGGTTACAGTGAATGTACCAGGTAATGGGTTGATGCTTACTATCACACTGCCCGACATATTTGAAGAACATGTAGTAGTTGTGTTGGTAGCCATGACACTGTATGTACCGGTAACTGTAATCAAGCCAAAATCTATATCAGCGCCTGTACCTGCAACCGGAACACCCATAGGTGTCATGCCATTATATAACTGGTAATCAACACCAAGGTCAGAACCACTCAGGCCAATGTGTACACCTGTGCCACCTGCACAGTATCCACCACCGCCGGTAATCGCATAAACAACGGGGAGGGGATCGATAGAAATATTCACCGAGCCGGTCATATTGTTCGTACAACCTGTTATTGTATTAGTAGCAACCACTGTATATGCACCTGCTGTAGTGAACGCACCGAAATCAAGTGCTAAGCCAGTACCTGCCATTGGGCTACCTATCATCACACCGTCCACATATGTCTGGTAGCTGATACCTGACACTGAACCATTGAGGCCTACGTGTACACCTGCACCACCGGCACAGTAGTTACCGCCGCCAACTACAAGGTTAGTTGTTGGTAATGGGTTAACAACCACAACAGCAGTACCCGTCATGAGCCTTACGCATCCTGTGGCGATGATAGTAGCTTGAACAGTATAAGTGCCCGCTATAGTAACTGATGTAAAGGTAAGTGCGCTGCCTGTACCCAACTGTGCAAGGCCTGTTGGCACACCGCCTACCATTAATTGATAGCTGGTGCCAGTATTAGAGCCACTAAGTGTTACGGAAACCCCTGTACCACCTGAGCAATAACTGCCACCGCCGGCAACAGTCCACATTGCAGGTAATGGATTAACAACTATCAATGCGCTGCTTGACATTGTAGCCGAGCAACCGGTAAGCGGGTTGGTAGCTACTACAGTATAAGTACCACCTGTAGTGAACGTACCGAACGCAAGCGCTCCGCCCGTACCTGCCATTGGCAAACCGATAGCCGTACCACCTAACCATAATTGGTAGTTGATACCTACGTCTGAAGCAGTAAGACCAATAGGAAGACCGGTAGAACCACTACAGAAACTGCCGCCGCCTGTCACACTATACAGGTTTGGCAATGGATTGATTGTGATCACCGCGCTGCCCATCATACCGGATACGCAACCCGTAGCATTGTTTGTGGATGTCACAGTATAGATTCCCGCTGTTGTCTGAGCAGGGAAGTTAATAGCTGCACCCGTGCCGGCCACAGTGCCTACCAAGGTAGAACCACCTCTGTACAAGCGGTAAGTATGAGCCAAATCAGTCATACTCACACCAACAACCACACCGGTACCACCTACGCAGTAACCACCGCCGCCTGTCACAGTATAAACCAAAGGCAGAGGGTTAATAGTTACTGTCGCAGAACCAGTCATTGTGTTTGTACAGCTTGTTGTAGTATTTGTTGCTACTATAGTATATGTACCTGCTGTTGTTACTGACGAGAAAACAAGGCTACCACCGGTACCTGCCACAGCGCTGCCCGATGGGCTGCCTCCGAGCATTAACTGGTAGCTGATGCCTAATGTGGAGTTGCTCAGTGTAATGTTTACTCCCGTACCACCCGCGCAGTATGCACCGCCGCCACCTACTGTAAATGCAGTTGGCAATACAGTAGTGCTTACAGATGCAGAACCGAGCATTGTATTTGTACAACCAGTAGTTGCATTTACCGCAGTTATTGTGTAAGTTCCTGTAGAAGTAAACAGACCGAAGTTAAGCGGGCTGCCTGTACCAGCTAATGTAGCCGAAGCAGAGCCGTTAGTCACTGTATAATTAACACCGGATGTAGAACCGCTTAATCCGATAGAAACACCTGTACCACCCACGCAATAAGAGCCACCGCCTGTAACAGTAAACTGTGTAGGCAGCGGGTTAACGATTACAACTGAAGCGCCAGTCATATTGCTGGAACATGTAGTAACTGAATTAGCAGCTACTGCAGTATAAGTTCCTGCGCCTGATATAAGTCCCCAGCTAATTGCACTACCCGTACCCGGGATTGGAGCTCCTATCGGCGTAAGTCCATTGAATAATTGATAATCAACACCAGTCTGTGAGCCATTCAGGCCTACAGCAACACCAGTACCGCCTGCGCAGAAACCACCGCCACCAGTCATATTATATACTGTAGGCAATACGGTAACTGTAACTGTTGCAGAGCTGGTCATGCTGTTCTGACATAATGTTGTAGCATTTGTCGCCACAACAGTGTAAACACCTGGAGTTGTCTGTAAACCAAATGTAATTGCAGAACCAGTACCGGCAACCGGAGAACCAACTGCAGTAGAACCACCTACATATAATTGGTAGTTAACCCCACTTTGTGAATTAGATAGACCTACTGCCACACCTGAACCACCGGCGCAGAAAGTACCACCACCTGTAACACTATATACTGTTGGCAGTGGGTTTACTGTGAAGCCGATAGTAGTCAAGCATCCTGTAGGCAATGTGTATGTGATAGTAACAGAACCTGCTGTAACACCTGTAACAACCCCTGTTGTAGTACCTATGGTTGCTATTGAAGGGTTACTGCTTGTCCATGAGCCACCTGATGAAGCGTTGGCTAATGTAGAAGTACCGCCAGCCTCACAAGCCTGTGTCGTACCAGTAATTGTTGCCGGTAGCGGATTTACTGTAAATGATAACGTCCTGAAGCAACCCGCCGGTAATGTATAAGTAATAGTCAGCGAACCTGCTGCAATACCGTTAACGATACCGGTAGAAGAACCGATAGTAGCAAGCGATGGTGTGCTACTTGTCCATACACCACCGGTCACGCTGTTAGTAAGCGTAGTAGCAGATGCCACACATACATTATTAGAACCTCCAATTGTTGCCGGCATTGGATTAACCGTAACAACTGCTGTTACAAAGCAACCGCCGGGCAAAGTGTAGGTCATATTCACCGTACCTGCCAGCACACCGGTTACAACGCCTGTATTAGAACCTATAGTAGCTATAGCTCCGTTAGCGCTTGTCCATGTGCCGCCGCCTACTGTGTTACTTAATGTTATTGTTGCACCTTCGCATACAGGAGTAGATCCTGTAATAGCTGCAGGCATTGGATTAACGCTTATCAGCATCACTGCCGTACATCCACCCGGAGGTAATGTATACGTGATGAACGGAGTACCTACTGCAACACCGGTAACAATACCTGTACCTGCGCCAACCGTAGCAAGCGAAGTATTACTGCTGCTCCATGTACCACCGCTTGTTGCATTCGACAATGTTGTTGTCTGACCTACGCAAACGAAGCTGGCACCTGATATGGCTGCCGGTGTAGGATGAACAGTAACTACTGTTGTGGTGAGGCAACCTGTAGGCAGTGTATAAGTAATTGTTGTAGTACCGGCAGCAACACCTGTTACCACACCTGTACCGCTCACTACTGTAGCTACTGCACCGCTGGCGCTTGTCCAGGAACCACCTGCTGAAGGATTACTTAATGTTATGTTAGAACCTGCACACACCGGAGTATTACCTGTTATAGCACCTGGCAACGGATTAACCGTAACCGGCGTAGTGGCTATACAACCTGTGCTTAATGCATAAGTTATAGTTGGAACACCCGCCGAAATACCACCTACAACACCTGTTGCAGCACCTACTGTACCAAGGGCAGTATTGCTACTGCTCCATGTACCACCTACTGTGGCATTACTTAAAGTAGTTGTTGAAGCAACGCAAACATTAGTAACACCGGTAATCGCTGCCGGGTTCGGGTTGATGGTCATTGGGAATGTTACCCTGCAGCTTCCAGCTGCAAGTGTATATGATATTGTGATCGTACCTGCCGCAACACCAGTTACAATACCGGTAGATGCTCCTATTGAACCTGTAGCAGGGTTGCTGCTGGTCCAAGTACCACCTGCTGTAGCGTCTGTCAAAGTTGTGGTAAGGCCTACGCACACATTGTTAGTACCAGCTATTGCAGCCGGAGTAGGGTTAACTGTTACCGGAGTAGTAACGAAACAACCTGCCGGTAATGTATAGGTCATTGTCGCCACACCTGCAGCTATACCATTCACTATACCGGATGTAACACCCACTGTAGCTATTGATGTGTTACTGCTGCTCCAGTTACCACCACTTGTCGCGTTTGCAAGTGTAGTAGTCAATCCTTCGCAAACGTTGGTTGTACCTGTAATAGCTGCCGGTGTCGGGTTAACTGTGAACGGAGTTGTTACATAACAACCTGCAGGTAATGTATAAGTAATAGTAACCGTACCTGCTGCCACACCTGATACCAAACCTGTGCCTGTACCTATAGCTGCGGTACCCGGGGCACTGCTTGTCCATGTACCGCCGCTTGTAGCATTGGTCAATGTAGCAGTAAGGCCAACACATACATTAGATGCGCCGCCTATTGCCGCTGGTGTAGGATTAACTGTTATCGGATAAGTAGCTAAGCAACCTGTAGCTAATGTATAAGTCATTGTGGGGGTGCCCGCGGCAACGCCTGAAACAACACCCGAACTGATATTAATAGTAGCAAGAGTTGTGTTGCTGCTTGTCCATGTACCGCCGCCTGTAGCATCTGTCAATGTTATTGCAGCGCCTACACAAACACTTGACGGACCTGCAATGGCCGCCGGGTTCGGGTTGACTGTAACCGTAGCCGTTGTGAGACAGCCCGTGCTCAGTGTATAGCTGATAACAGCTGTACCTGCCACAACGCCGGTCACAACACCGGTGGTAGAACCAACAGTTGCAACTGATGGAGTACTGCTGCTCCAAGTGCCACCTGAGGTAGCACTACTTAAAGTAGTAGTAGTACCAGGGCAAACATACATGGTACCTGTGATAGCAGAAGGTAATGGGTTGACAACAACCGTAGAACTGCCGGTCATATTATTAGTACATGATGTACCTGCGTCCGTTGCCACTACTGTATAAACACCACCGGTAGTTTGCAAGCCAAAGGAAATGGCTGAGCCTGTTCCGGCTATCGGACTACCTGAAGGCGACCCTGCTATATATAATTGATAATTAACAGCTGCCTGAGAACCAGAGAGGCCTACAAGAACACCAGTACCGCCTGAACAATATGAACCACCGCCTGTTAGTGTAAATGCTGTTGGCAATGGATTAATGGAAACAGATGCGCTACCAGCCATATTGCTGCTGCAACCGGTAGTGGTATTGGTAGCTGTTACTGTGTAGGTACCTACCGTAGTAATTAAGCCGAAGTCTAGGCCGGAGAACGTACCTGCAACCGGAGCGCCTATAGCAGAAGCTCCTAACCACAACTGGTAATTCACACCACCTACAGAGTTAGAGAGATAAATATGTACGCCTGTGCCACCTGCGCAGTAGCTACCACCACCCACTACAGTGTAGGCTGTTGGCAGTGCATTAACAGCGAACATATAACTGTTGCTGCTTGCAGGGAAGCTGTTACAGCCAAACGAATTGGTTATCGCTGTAATAGTTACAGTAGTAAATCCTGATGCGGCAAGCGAACCGGAAGGTATGGTAAATGTTCCGGTAGTAGAGCCCATTGTCAATGTAGCTGTAGCGCCTGTTACTGAGTTTGCACCAGACAGGTCATAAGTTACAGTGAATGTGCCGCTTCCCAATGAATTAGATGCGATTGTTACAGTTGAACTATTACCTATACAAGGTGATGTTGCTGTAGTAGAAGTGAAGTTGCTGATGTTTGGTACAGGATTTACGGTAACAACCGCACTTGCCGTACAGCCTGCGCCGAGTGTGTAGGTAATTCCCACAACACCTGAAGCAACACCTGTAACCACACCTGTTGATGAGCCAACAGTAGCAATGGATGTATTACCGCTGCTCCATACACCACCGCTGGTAGCGTTACTCAATGTAGTTGTAGAACCTGCGCAAACAACCATGGTTCCGGTCACTGCGGCAGGAGTTGGATTAACTGTTATATTAGTTGAAGTGAAACAGCCGGTAGGCATTGTATAGGTAATATCCGGTGTACCTACGGCAACACCCGTTACAATACCTGTGGTTGAACCTACTGTTGCTTCAGCAGTATTACTGCTGCTCCATGTTCCTCCTGAGGTAGTATTAGCTAATGTAGTCGTCAAACCAACACAAACTGAAGTCGTACCGGTAATAGCTACCGGGGTCTGGTTAACTGTTACTGTTGTCAGTGCATAACAACCGGTTGGCATCAGATAAGAGATGGTAACTGTACCTGCAGCAACGCCGCTCACCACACCTGTACCTGAAATAACTGTCGCAATTGAAGTATTGCTGCTGCTCCATGTGCCACCTACTGTGCCGTTGGCCAGAGTAGTTGTAGAACCGGTACACACGCTCATCACACCTGTAATGGCTGCCGGTGTCTGGTTAACTGTGATTGGGAACACTGCAATACATCCTGTTGGTAATGTATAAGTAATATTTGGCGTACCAGTTGCAACACCCGTTACGACACCAGTACCTGAAACCACGGTAGCCCTTGTGCCGTCGCTGCTGCTCCATGTGCCGCCAGCAGTTGCATTTGACAAACCAATTGTAGCACCTGTACAAACATTGTTTGCACCAGTAATAATGGCTGGGTTAGCGTTTACTGTAACAGGTGCTACAACATAACAGCCAGTTGCCATAGTATATGATATAACAGGGATACCTGCCGCAACACCGGTAACTACACCTGTACCACCACCCACAACTGCCTGAGATGTATTGCTGCTGGTCCATGTACCACTTGGTGTAGCGCTGGTCAAAGTAGTCGTTAAGCCCACACACACGCTCATAGTGCCTGCTATTGCAGCGGGTGTAGCGTTAACTGTGGCAACAACCGTAGTGATACAACCTGTTGGCAATGTATAAGTAATCGTCGGGTTACCAGCTGTGATACCGCTTACTATGCCGGTACCCGCGCCTACAGTAGCCTCAGCAATGTTACTGCTGGTCCATGCACCACCCGAAGGAGTTGATGCAAGTGTCGTTGTATAGCCAGTACAAACTATTGGAGTACCTGTTATCGTAGTTGGGTTAGAATTCACTGTTACTGTAGTAACCGCAATACAACCTGTAGGTAATGTATAAGTAATTGTAGGCGTACCTGCAGCAACACCTGTTACCACACCGGTACCTGCTACTACCGTAGCCTGCGAAGTATTGCTGCTACTCCAGGTTCCACCCGGTGTCGCGTCAGCCAATGTTGTTGTAAGGCCCACACACACGGTCATTGTTCCCGTGATGGCTGCAGGGTTTGGATTAACAACGAATGCTGTTGTTATAAAACAACCTGTTGGTAATGTATAAGTAATTATCGGGCTGCCTGCCGCTACACCGGTAACAACTCCGCTTGATGCGCCAACTGTTGCTTCCGATGTATTACTGCTCGTCCAGGTGCCGCCACCTGTCGCATTAAATAAAGTAGTAGTCAATCCTACGCATACATTGGTAGTACCTGTAATTGCAGGAGGATTTGGATTAACCGTTACTGATGCTGTAGCGATACAGCCAGTTGGTAATGTATAGGTAATAGTAGCAACGCCAGTAGCGACACCGGTAACAACACCTGTGCCGGCAACAACTGTTGCTATTGAAGTATTACTGCTGCTCCATGTGCCACTCGGTGTAGCATCAGAAAGTGTGGTTGTAAACCCGATACAAACAGTCATAGTACCTGTGATAGCTGCGGGTAACGGATCAATAGTTGCTGTAGTTATTGTATAGCAACCTGTAGGTAACATATAAGTAATAACCGGATTACCTGCCGACACGCCGGTCATCACACCGCTAGAAGCACCGATTGTTGCCTGCCCAGTATTACCGCTGGTCCAGGTTCCTCCCGAAGAAGTATTCGTTAATGTAACCGTTGAACCCACACACACTATCGGTGTACCGGATATAGTTGCCGGGTTTGGATTAACAGTTACCGGGGTAGTAGCAAAACAGCCTGTACCTGCCATAATATAACTGATAGTAGTCACGCCTGAAGCCACACCGGTTACAACACCTGTACCTGCCACTACTGTAGCAATTGATGTGTTACTGCTGCTCCATGTGCCGCCGCCTATTGCATTACTTAAAGTGGTTGTAAAGCCGATACATACATTAGTTGTACCAGCTATTGGTAAAGGCGATGGATCCACTGTCATGCTGTGTGTAACAAAGCAGCCTGTAGCTAAAGTATAAGTAATAGTAGTAGTACCTGCGGCAACACCGGTCACTGTGCCTGTGCTTGAGCCAATAGTCGCTTTCGTCACATCGCTGCTGCTCCATACACCACCAGATGTACTATTGGTAAGAACTGTGTTAACACCGGTACATACTGTTGATGAACCTACTATAGAAGCAGGAGTCGGATTAACAGTAATAGGCTGTGTTGCTATACATCCGTTTGGTGCAGTATAGGTCATTGTTGGTACTCCGGCAGAAACACCGCTCACCACACCTGTACCTGCGCCAACGGTAGCAAGGCCCAAGCTGCTACTTGTCCATGTGCCACCTGCTGTTGCATTAGTAATAGTTATTGTTGATCCTACACAAACACTCGTTGGGCCGCCTATCGCTGCCGGAGAAGGGTTAACAGTTACATCCTGTGTTGCGAAACAACCTGAAGGCAAAGTATAAGTGATGGTAGGCACGCCAGTGGCCACACCCGTAACTACACCCGTACCTGCTACTACTGTAGCAAGGCCGGTATTGCTGCTCGTCCATGAGCCGCCGGCTGTTGCATCACTTAATGTTGTTGTTGCACCTGTACATACGGTGAACGTTCCTGCTATCGCAACCGGGTTGGAGTTAACAACCATTGCAGTAACCGCAAAACATCCGCTCGGCACCGTATAAGTAATATTCGCACTACCTGCGGTAACACCGGTAACCACACCAGTACCGGAACCTACAGTAGCAACACCGGGGTTGCTGCTAGACCAGGTACCGCCACCCGTAGCATTTGATAACGTAGTATTAGCACCAACACATACTGCCGAGGATCCTGTATTAGCCGAAGGAGTTGTGTTCACAGTTACACTCTGTACTGCATAACAACTTGTTGGCAATGTATAAGATATAGTGGGAACACCTGTCGATACACCGGTTACGACTCCGGTACCGGCAACAACTGTCGCAAGACCAGTATTACTGCTGCTCCATGTACCGCCAGCCGTAGCATCTGCCAAGGGCGTGGTAGAACCTGTACAAACAGTAAATGTACCTGTGATTGCCGCCGGGTTTGGATTGACTGTCATTGGCTGCACTGCAAAGCACGCATTAGGTAATGTATAAGTAATAGTAGGAGATCCTGCCGCGACACCGGTAACTACACCTGTACCTGCGCCTACAGTAGCAAGTATTACGTTGCTGCTGGTCCATGCACCACCACCGGATGAGTTGGTAAGTGTAGTACTTGCACCAACACATACATTTGATGCGCCAGCTATTGCAGCTGGAGAAGTGTTAACTGTAAGATTGGTCGTTACAAAACAACCTGACGGAACTGTATAAGTAATAGTTGGGAAGCCTGCGGCTACGCCCGTTACCACACCCGTACCGGCAACTACCGTAGCTTCGCCCGTATTGCTGCTGCTCCATGTACCACCGCCTGTTCCATTCGCAAGGGTTGTTGTAAGCCCTGTACATACTACTGCCGTGCCCGTATTTGCCGGAGGCGTAGTATTTACTGTCATTGGGAAAACGACAAAACAGCCCGCCGGCAATGTATAAGATATATTTGGATTACCTGCAGTCACACCAGTTACTACACCGGTTGACCCTACTGTGGCAACAAGTGTGTTACTGCTGCTCCAAGTACCGCCGGAAGTAGTTTGCGTCAGCGCTGTAGTAGACCCGGTACAAACTGTGCTACTGCCGGTGATGGCATTCGGTGTCGGGTTGACAGTTATAACAACCGTAGTGAAACAGCCCGTGCCAAGTGTATACGTAATAATTGGATTGCCAGCACTTACACCGGTAACTACACCAGTACCTGCAACAACCGTTGCAAGACCCGTGTTACTGCTGCTGTAGGTTCCTCCGGCAGTGCCAGATGCAACAGTCATGGTAGAGCCAACACAAACAGGCCCCGGAACGAAAATAGAACCCGGAGTCGGGTTTACTGTAAACACGGCAACATTACCACTAGACACCGCACTTGCTGCGCAAGGGTTGGTCATCGTGGTAATTATTATTGTAGTTGCGCCTGCATTAGTTAGTGAAGAAGTTGTAAATGTCCCTGTACCTGATGCCATGGTTATAGAACCAACAACACCAGTAGCTGAATTTGCGCCAACAAGGTTGTAAGTAACATTATAGGTACCATCTGCCAGTGAAGTAGAGGTAACAGTAACAGTTGACCCGCTACCTTGGCATGGGCTTGAAGCGGCTGTGGCAAAATTACTCACATCTGGCGCAGGGTACATGGTCACATTCACAACTGTGGTCACCGTGTTCACACCATCAGTCACTTGAATTGTGAATCCATCAGCGCCGCTGTAGCTGGCAGTAGGTTGATAAGTGAGGCCAGCCGGAGTAACACTGGCACCCGTGGATGCAGTGGAATATGGGAAACCTGATAACGACCCATGCGCCGGTGGCACCACAACGCTCCAAGTCAATATCGGGCCGGAGTTAAGGTCTGTTACGGCAAGCTGAGAATTGATAGCTGTTGCCGCAGCGTTGGTGCATAATGTCATGAACTGCGGACTGGCATTATTAAACGTAACAGCCGCTGTTGTGCCCCTCGTAAAGAACAGACCTCCCAGAAAACCTTCTGCGTCAAGGCTTGATACATTCAGCGTAGTGATAGTACCAGAATTGGGGAGCATAATATTACCGCTCGGGTCCAGTCCGGCATTACCGGGGTCTGTAAGGTTCCCTCCCGAAATAGTTGCAGCTGCGGGTGTACATGCATGGGTCACTTGTCCGTTTAAGTTTGCTGCTGTAAGCGATACACCTGAGCCATTGACGATAAAATGTGTTATACCTGTTACCGCACCGGTTGCATAAACAATAGGCACGTTCACACCTTCAACTGCCGGAGAAAAAGAATAGTTATAAGCATCACCGGAAGCAGGATAATAATACGGGGCAGGGACCGGGCCGCATGGGCTAAAAGAACCGGCAGTACCAACTGATGTCACTGTTGTAGTTACACCATTAACAACTGACGCACCTGCTGTATTAACCACCTGGCGATAGGTGCTTGGAGTGAATTCAACACCAAAAATTACAGCCGTAGCAGCAAGATTCGAAACAGTAAGAGTAGTAATCGGGCCGGGTATTACCACAATATTATTTGGATCCGAACTTAGATTTCCTGCGTTTGTCAGATCGCCGCCCTGAGCCACTGCAAGCACGCCCGGAGCACATGAACCGATAGTACCAGCAAGGTTTGCGTCAGTGATAGAATAACTGGAACCATTCCTTGTAAAACGTATCTGGCCCGGTACCCCGCTAATAGCAAAAACAGCATTGATCTTAACGGAACCAACCGGTGCAGAGAATGTTAACGTATAGCTGTCGCCGCTGGCAGGAAGGTAGTACGGGCCGGTTGTAGAGCCGCATGGCGAAAAACTCGACGCTGTACCTGAACTGGTAACTGTTACATCAATGCCATTGTACTTCGTAGTACTGGTAGTATTTGTTACCTGCACATAGCTCTGCGCAACAGCCGACACACCAAACAACAATATACCTGCCAAAAGCAGCGAGGCCATTAGCCCTGCCCTTTTAACTTTCTTACCCGCATGTTGTTGTGTAGTGTAGAGATTTCCTGCTATCATAATCTTATGCTTTAGTATAATAATCAATGACCTGTAATGAAAATTTTATAAAATCTGCAATAAGCAGTTAAAAAAATGGTGTGTTTTTATACGCCATTTTTAACATGCCTTTATGCAAATTTGGGACTAAGATAGTTTATTTTGTATTTAAATTATACAATCCACAGTTTTTTTTTGCATAGGCATAATGAAATATCAAATACATACACGAATAATTACATTTCACCATGTTTTACTCGATATTCTTCATCATACTCTAATTCCCGGAAAACCTTACTGCCCACACAGAGTTTATACGGCAAAACCCCTGATTTACATGCCTGAACTATTGGTGTTTAGTACCTTTGCCTCAAACATTAATTCACTTTAAATAAATATCACCCATCACGTATTGTCAAAATTATTATTCAGCTCGCTTTCCTACATTTGTATTACTCAAATTCACATAATGATAAACAAAATACCATTGCGCTGGTTTCTATCCGCACTTTTCCCATTATTTATACTGCTTAATAGCTGCAATACAGGCGATAAAAATGCTCCCGATGTTTCAAATATCAATATCTCATTAAAAACTTACCGCTTCGACAAGGACCTATATGACATAGATACAAACAACGTAGCCGATGGGTTGAAGAAGCTTTATACCCAATACCCCGATTTCCTGAACTATTATCTGGATACTGTTAGGGAATTTAATATCCGGGGCAATTACAATGATTCAGTACAGGGGATACGTGAATATCTACGGCTGTTCCTCACCTTCAAAGACTATGTAGCCTTGCAGGATACCATAGAAAAGTACTATCCCGACACAAAGGACATTGATGAAAAACTTACCGATGGCTTCAGGTACTTAAAATACTACTTTCCCAGCGTAGCTATACCCCGCATCATGTACA
Source organism: uncultured Flavipsychrobacter sp. (assembly GCA_964430995.1). Classification (GTDB taxonomy): domain Bacteria; phylum Bacteroidota; class Bacteroidia; order Chitinophagales; family Chitinophagaceae; genus Nemorincola. The sequence goes on along the minus strand of CAYSIG010000036.1, from coordinate 33,145 downwards.
TGAACATGGGCCTCAGCAGGTGGCCCAGTTTTCCGGTGGACAAATACACCATGTGCATTGGCCTCGATATGTTCCTCGGCGACCAATACCCCTTTTACAAATCAATAGCCGTGCCCGATTATTTGCTGTCCCACTGCCGCAAAGCATATATCCCGGTATCACTGTTCACCAGCTATTACCGCATGGACCATCCATTTGTGCCCGATGACAAAACACTACTGGACCTGATGCTGCAGCGCGGCAAGGAGCAATACTTTCTGCATAAGATACTTCCCCACCACCCTGATTCCGTGCTGTTCGGTTTCACACAACTCCAGTTGAAATGGTGTGCAGAAAATGAAGCCCTTATCTACAATTTCTTCATCAGGCAAAACCTGCTGTTTAATAAAACTCCACAATCGGTAATGCCGTACGTGCATGACGGACCTTTTGCTAAAGGACTCGAAGCAGCCGACGATGTGGTAAAGGTTTCGCCCGGCAATGTAGGTTCCTGGCTAGGGTATAAAATCGTGGCCTCATATATGCAGCAGCATCCCGAAAAATCGCTGTCTGACCTGCTCAGTAGCCATACAGACCCATCCCGCTTCCTCGACTCAGCTAAGTATAAGCCAAGATAAAATGTTGCTTTTCAGGTATCTAGTTAGTAAAAAGAGATTTACTTTTGCGCTCTTTTACTAAAAAATGAATTCATGAAAAAAATATTACTTGCCACAGCTTTATGCCTGTTTGGATATTATTCCCACGCACAGGTAGTAAAAACAGATGACGTAAAAAAATCATTGGAAACTACCAATAAAGACACGGTTGCGTGGGTGTATGGCGGGTTCCTGAATATCGGGGCCAATGAAGGGTTCCTGCACAATTGGGCCGCCGGTGGTGAACTGGTCTCCCTCACAGTAAATGGCATTTTTAGCGGCTATGTCAACCGGCTGATGCATGGTGCTATATGGAGCAATAACCTCGACCTTTCTTATGGCCTTAACTACATCTACTCCACAGGGTTTACACCGCGCAAAACAGACGACCGCATAGATTTCACCTCTAAATACAGTAAGCAAATGGATGGAGGTGATTTTTATATCACCGGCCTTTTTAATTTCAAATCACAATTCACTAAGGGATATAATTACACCCTCACCAATTGGGATTCAGCCTCAACCTCCGACTTCTTATCACCTGCGTATTTTACACTCGCAGTTGGTGCTGAGTATAGAAAAGGCAGCAACGTGAGTCTTTTCCTATCGCCTTTAGCAGGTAGATATATTATTGCCGACAAATATTATACTACGATGTCTCCGGATGGCGCTTTCGGCGTGAAGTATAACAAAACTTCTGAGATGCAATTCGGCGCTTATTTCTCAGGCAGGTACACGGCAAACCTCAGCAAAAGAACCACATTCAGGACACGTCTCGACCTGTACTCAAACTATATCGCAAAGGATACTAAAGATAGTACAGGGGCTGTTACTAAGAAAGATAACCCTGGCAACATTGATATTCTTTTCGACAACCTCCTCACCTGGAAAGCATCTAAATTTCTGAACATTACTTTAGGCGCAACGCTCATGTACGACAATGATATACCTTATGACAATACCTATAAAGACAACACTGGCGCAATCGTGAAAAAAACAAGCAAAGAAGATCCTGGTGTGGGCCTGGGTTGGGTACAGATAAAACAAATATTCAACATTGGTCTGGAATATAAATTCTGATAAAAGTTACGGCAAACGCCTATTTTTGTTCTCTTACAACTTTTAACTACGACTTACGAGTAAAAAATGTCAGCATCATACCAGATAAAATTACCACAGTTTGAAGGCCCGTTCGACCTGCTCCTTTTCTTTATCGAGCGGGACGAGCTCGACATTTATAATATTCCAATCGCTAAACTCACCAACGACTTCCTTAGCTACATCCATACACTGGAGAACCTTAACATAGAATTGGCCAGTGAGTTCATCTTGTTCGTGTCTACACTCATGCGCATCAAAGCAAAAATGCTGCTGCCGCGCAAAGAACTCGATGCACAAGGAAATGAAATAGACCCACGACAGGAACTGGTAGACAAGATACTGGAATACAAGCGTTTCAAAGAAGCATCTGAGGTAATGATGGTAATGGAAGCCGACCGCCAGATGCAGCAAAAACGCGGTAACATTGTTGCTGAGATGAACTCACTTAATGATTCTTATTCAGAAGGCACAGAGATTCAAACAGTAACGATGTATAAACTGCTGCAGGCTTATGAAAAGGTGATCAAAAAATTCAACGAGCGTAACAATAAGCCCCAGCACGTAGTGGTAAAATACAACTACAGTCTTGAAGGGCAACGCACCTACCTGATAGACCACCTTAAAGAACAAAAACGTGTGCCGTTTGAAATGCTCTTTATATCTTGCCAAAACAGGATACATGCCATTTTTACCTTTCTGGCAATGCTCGAACTGATACAGCAAAAATTTCTTGGCATACTGATAGGCACCGGCAGAAACAATTTTATTGTAGAATGGGTGCCTGAGAACGAAACGTCAGAAAATACTGTTAAAGAAGAGGATAGCATTGCAGCGGGCGAAGATAACCCGGATACTCTGGCACAGTAATTGATATACATTAGGTGTACAGATGTACACGAAAAATTCCCCAAAGTGGCTGTCGGACAGCAAGATAAGGGGATTTTTTATTTTATATCCCCACCTATCCAGAATCAGCTTTTGCTCTGACGAATGTCATTTTTCCCCGGTTGTATCATGTTCACTTTTGTGTCGTAAATAATAATACGCTGCTTATGCGCGCGATACAAAAATACCTGCCTAATCCAAGGCATACTGAGATACACCGCATCTTTGTAAATGCGGAACCCGAACAAGCATGGCAGGCTGCACGGCATTTTGATGCAGCAAGAACGCCATGGATGAAGTTATTGTTTGACATTCGCACCCTGCCGGACGCAATCCTGGGAACGAAGCATGAATCTGCAAGTCGCCACTTGGGGGTTGACGAAATAACCGAGCATGATACAGGCTTTATGGTACTCAACGAAACTCCCGGAAAAGAGGTTGTGGTTGGCTCTGTGGGTCAATACTGGCACCTGAATATTCGATTCAATTCGGTAAAACCAATAGATTTCGCCGCATACAATAAACCCGGGTGGGGCAAAATTGCATGGGCTATTTCAGTCGAACCTTTCCTGAATGGCAGCACTATAGCTTTTGAATTGCGCATAACGGCAACAGATGAAGACAGTTGGTCAAAATTCAACAACTACTATCATCTCATCAGTATTGGTTCACGAATGATACGCCATTCCGCAATGTCGCATATAGAATTGGAACTGGGGAAGATGGTCTTACCTGATGACAATACGCGAACATTGCCAGGTGATGATTTGATACCGCATGCAAAATACGGCCTGACACATCACGTCAATATAGAAGCACCCCTGTCAATAGTTTGGCGCTACCTCATGCAACTTGGTTGCGACCGCGCCGGATGGTATAGCATAGATTTACTGGACAATGATAGCAAGCCCGGCATCGATTACCTTGTGGATGGATGGGAAAACAGGCAAGTTGGCGACAAACTGGACGCAACACCAAAAAAAGACAGCTTCTTCGATGTATATGATGTAAAAAATGAAGCTCACCTTGTTATAGGTGGAGAAACAACACGCATCGGGAGCAAATTCAAAATGACATGGGCGTTTGTAACAGAACCCATTGGCGACGATGCCACACACCTCGTCATTCGCGCCCGAATGGAAACATCGCCGGATTGGAAAGAATGGCTGCTGGGCAACATAGTGTATCCACCCGTCCATGGCCTTATGTCTGCAGTGCAATTGAAGAAGATAAAAAGCATGTCGGAGCGCGATGCCCATGCAAGAATAAGGACACAGGAAGGCATCGCAGTATAAAAAACTTTTCATGAAAATTATTTTCATTGCCATTATTGTGGCCCACGGGCTCATCCACTTATTTGGCTTCGCCAAAGGGTTTCGCTTAGCCGACATCCCTCAACTGAAGCAACCAATAGCAGACACTGAAGCTATCTTATGGTTGCTCGCAGCAGCATTCTTATTAGCATGTATGATGCTCTTCCCGTTCAATGACACATGGTTCGGGATAACCGGTATCATCGGACTCCTTCTTTCGCAAGGCCTTATCATATATCACTGGCAGGAAGCAAAGTTTGGTACAATAGCCAATTTAATGTTATTGCTGCCGCTCATTTCTGCTTTCGCAAAAACACAACCTTCGGGTTACTATAATGCATATAGGACAGAAGTAAGAAACGGGTTGTCGCGAATGAAAGAAATGCCGCTGCTCACAGAAACAGATATTGCCCGCCTGCCTTTTATTGTGCAAAAATATATTCGCAATTCAGGCGCCATAGGCAAACCGAAAGTGCACAACTTCAGGATTGTATTTGAAGGAGAAATAAAGAGCAAGCCAACGGCAGCCTTCAGCAAGTTCCATGCCGAACAATATAGTTTTTACGATGAGCCCACGCGTTTGTTCTATATCAACTCAAAGATGTGGGGCATTCCTTTTGATGGCTTTCATAAATACTGTAACGGCAAGGCAACTATGCAGGTGAAAGTTGCATCCTTGTTCAAAGTTGCCGATGCAAGCGGCGAAAAAATGACACAGAGTGAAACTGTGACCATGCTCAACGATATGTGTATAATAGCGCCTGCTACCCTCATTGATAAAAACATACAATGGGAACCTGTTGATACGTTTTCGGTGAAAGCAAAGTTCACAAACGCTGGTTACACCATAACCGCCACACTGTTCTTTAATGAAAAGGGAGAACTGGTAAACTTCAGCTCAGACGACAGATATATGTCGGCTGATGGAAAGGACTATATCAACTACAAGTGGACAACCCCGGTGAAGGAATATAAAGAATTCAGGGGTATGAAGATTGCTTCTTATGGCGAAGCGCTCTGGCATACCCCTGAAGGAAAATTCTGCTACGGAAAATTCCGGACTACTGATGTGGAATATAACTGCACACAGCTACCCGATTAGCTCCACACATACTGCTTCTTATTAAGCAATAGTGCTTCTCCTGCTATCGTTTGCTCACCGGTCTTTACGTCGTATACAGCACACTCGTATAAAATGCGGTGTTTCTCTTTGAATATCTCTTTCACTGTAACTACAGCTTCGTACTCTGAATCTACAAACATTGGCTTGAGCCACTTGATGTTCTGGCTCATGTACACATGGCCATCAGCATACCACAGCGCACCGAAGATCTTGGTGAAAACACTGGCGCCTAAAAATCCATGAATGATATTGCGGCCAAACATACTTGCTTTGCCTGCTGCCAGGTCTATATGCAATGGATTTGTATCACCGCTTACGCGTGCAAATACATCTACATCTTCCTGCGGATAACTGTACTTATGACGGAATTCGTCCCCAATCTGTAACATATTTTTGAAATTTTGGGCGAAAGTAACAGATTTTGGCTACAAGGGCATGATTATCAGTCGCAAATAAAAAATACCTGAATGTGGAAAACCACTCACAGCCCTTACTGTAGCCGATTTCAGCACTATAGCACACGATAAATTAATCGTCTGGTAACGTATAAATAATCAATTTTACATTTATTTAACTAAATGTTCCATACTTTTGCACCGCAATTGAGAGGTATGGGTTACCCGAATGGACGTAGAGAGGTGAATTTCAGTTGCTAAAATAGGGAAATTTTCTTTTTGAACGCATTTTTGAATAATATTTTTTAAATTAATACCTCAGAATATGGCAACTCGTAATAATAATCTCGTAGACAACGTTCTGGATGCACAGAAAAAAGTGCTTGACAACGTAGTGGAAAACACCAAAAAGCTTGCCGGCGATAACAAGGTGCTCAATGATACTATTGAGAAAGGCAACGATTGGTATAAAAACTGGCTGGAAACCCAGAAAAACATGTTCAGCAAAGTTACCGGTGCTGCCGAAAATGGGAAAGCGAAAGCTGATACCAAAGAAAAAGACGCAGCTGCATCTACAAACGATTTCCTGCAGAACTGGTTTGAAACACAAGCCAATTATGCAAAACAAATGTGGGAAATGAGCCAGGAATCAGCGAAGAAATTCGGCGTTGATGTTACTGCAAACCCATTTGCGAACATGACTGGCGCTAATAACAATCCATTCGCCGCATGGACAAATAATAATCCATTTACAAACTGGCAGAACATGAATACTACAAACAACCCATGGGCTGCATGGATGAACCAGATGGCTGCGAACAACTGGATGAACCAGATGCAGAGCATGAACCCGTTCACTCCCGAGGCTTTCAAGAAGTCATCAGATAGCATTACCGATACTTTCAACAAATATTACAGCACACTTAACAACAACTTTGCAGAGTGGCAGAAAAGTTTTGAGAACGGCACCGTACAAGATGCTTACAAAAACATGATCAACACGGGTGAAGGTTTCACAAAATTCGCTGAAATGTGGATGCCAATGGTAAAGTCTATGCAGGAAAAAACGTTCAGCATGGATGAATACAAGAAGCTGATGAACCCTGAACTGTATAAAGAATTCATGGACAAGTTCTTCGGTTTCATGCCCGAAAGCAGCCGTGAATATATGAACAAGATGAGCGGCATGGCGAAAGACAGCATGAAGAGCATGACTGATGCCGGCATGAACAACTACAACCAGGCGCGCGAAATGATGAACAAGTTTGGCCAGAATGGTGCACAGGGTTTTGGCAACATCAATAACGTATATACCAACTGGTATAACCAGATGAACGAGGCTGCTGCCCCTTTCACTAAAATGATGACGCCTAACCAGTACACTACATTCATACAGGAGTGGAACGACATCAACAACCGTATCGCGGAGTTCAACACTAAGAACGCTGAGCTGCAATACATGATATACAACCAGGGCGCAAAAGTAATGGACAAGTTGGCTGAGAATGTTGCTAAAAAAGTAACTGACGGCGTGGAAGTGACCAGCATCCTCGACCTTTACCAGGAGTGGATGAACATCAGCGATAAGGTATATGTATCATTGTTTGAAAGCAATGACTACAGCAAACTGATGGCTGAAGTAGGCGCAATGCAGATGAAGCTCCGCAAGGACATAAACCTGCAAACCGAAAAAATGTTCAAAGACATCCCGGTAGCTACACGCAGCGAAATGGATGATGTGTACAAGACCATCTACGACCTGAAAAAGAAAGTACGCCAACTGGAGAAAATGCTGGACATGGAAGGTGAAGAAGAGGAAGAAGTAGTGGCTAAGAAGCCTGCTGCCAAAAAAGCAACTGCAAAACGTAAAAGATAATTTTGAGGGTAAATGAAATAGAAAAGGAGCGGCTAACGCTCCTTTTTTTATTTCCGTATGTAAAGGCGCAATGCATTACATCTCTACCCACGTAGGAACTTCATAATACTCTTGCTCACCTCATCTGCCTTCTCCCACTGCAAAAAATGCCCACAATTAGCAAACAGCTCCAGCGTTGCAGATGGCATTTTGCCTACAGCCTCTCTCGCTAATTTTTCAGCAGAACCATGGTGTAGTAGTTTATTCGGTATAAGCGCATCATGCATACCGAAGAGTATCAGTGTTGGTACTTGCAGCATATCTAATTCATTGTGCACCGGTTCTTCAAGCATACCTTTTATGCAGGCATCCACCATTTTTCGGTAATAATTCACCTTGTAGGTCTTCATGATCTCTGCCAGTTCTTTGATTACATTTTCGGCCTGAGCAGGATGGTGATAGAAACTATGCTCTATAGTCTTGCGAAGCATACTTTCTTCTGATGCCATAAAGTCGAACAGATGGTACCCCGCATAAAATATCGTCTTATCAAAAGAAGTGAATTCCTCGAAGCCCGCCGGCGCGCACAACACGAGTTTATTGGCACAATTCGGATGGTCTATGAGCAGCCGCATAGCTATCTGTCCTCCCATAGAGTGGCCCACAACGCACACCTTCTTGAGGTCAAGTGCCTTGATGAATTGATACACGCTCTCGGCAAAAAAACCGACACCAAATTCGTGTTCATTTTTATCAGACAGCCCATTGCCGGGAAGATCTAAGGCTATACAGCGAAAATGCTGCTTCAGGTGTTCAATATTCTTTTGCCATACCATGGCGTAATTGGCCAAGCCGTGAATGAACAATATAGTCTGCTCTCCCCTGCCCTCATCTATGTAGGCAATATTACAATTGCCCGGAAGCGCTATGTGATGTGTCTTGTATGGATACGTAACCAATTTGAGAATTTGCTGATTTGAAAACTTGAAACTGAAGCCATTTTACTAACTGGCAAATATCCGTATAAACAATGTAAAAAGGTGTGCTGAAAATAGCACACCTTTTTGATCTATTAACCTTTTAACTAATTAACTCTTCTCCATTACCCATTTTGCAACTGCAGGGCCTAACTCCTTCTGAGATTTACCACCTACAAATACACCAATATGACCACCGGGGAACGCGTACTCTTTCTTGTCTTTTGTACCTACAAGACTCATAATGTTCAGTGTGCTTTCATTAGGTATGATGTTGTCCTCTGTAGCGTAAACATTCAGGAAAGGCATTGTCACGTTCTTCAGGCTCACTTTTCTGCCACCCAGCTCAAATTCGCCTTTCACCAGCTTATTATCACGGAACAGGTCTTTGATATACTTACGGTACATCTCACCCGGAATAGCAGGAAGGTCGCTCTTCCATTTTTCCATACGCAGGAAGTTCATCATCTTATCGCTATCATCAAGCGAGTTAATGAGGCCGAAGTACTTGCTCACATTCATGCTGGGTTTCAGCATACCGAAGGCGCCGTCTATCATTTCGCCGGGTATAGTGCCCACAGTATCCACCATCGCGTCTACGTCTATGTACTTGGTCCATTTGTAGAGCATGCATTTAGTGGTAGAGAAGTCGTAAGGTGCCACATACGTGGTCAGCGATTTCAGTTTCTCAGGATACAGCGCGGCGTAGATCATAGAGAACGTGCCGCCCTGGCAGATACCCATCTTGTGTATCTTCGGCACCTTATGGCGCTTGCGCAGGAAATCCACCGCATCGTTCATGTAGCCATCTATGTAATCTTCCATGGTCAGGTAGCGGTCGCTCCTGTCGTGGTAGCCCCAGTCCATTATGTATATGTCCAGTCCTTCGTCGCCCAGTTTCTTCATCAGACTGCGGTCGGCCTGCAGGTCCAGCACATCATGCCTGTTCAGCATGGCGAACGATACCAGCACCGGCACTTTGCATTTAGCGGGTGTGTTGCGGGTGTAATGGTACATCTTAATCTTATCGCAAGACCATACCAGTTCCTTTGGGGTAGCACCTATTTCTACCTCTTTAATGTCCTGTAAAACCTTATATCCTTTGGCTATTTTTTCGCTGGTTTGCACAAGTTCCTCAGCAATCTTAGATGTGTTGAAATTCATTAAATTATAATTTGCTGCAAAAGTACGAAATATTGGCTATTAATGCGTTAAAACTATGGTATTAATACATAGTGATGCATACTCACTCGTCTCTCCATTCCTTCCCTCTTATTCCCATTAATCGCTCTTCGCTCCCCCACTCCGCTCTCACCTTTCACTCGTCTCTCCATTCCTTCCCAGTCATATTCAGAAAAACATCCTCCAGGCTGGCCTCTTTTACTGCCTTGGGCCGCTTAAAGCCCGTCGCCAGCAGTTTGTCTATCAGCTCGTTCGGTGTGCTCAATGCTATTATCTGCCCGCTATCTACAATTGCCACACGCTCACATAGTTCCTCTGCCTCATCCATATAGTGCGTGGTGATGACCACAGTAGCACCCCGCTCGCGCAGTTGCTTTATCAGTTCCCACAGGTTGCGCCTAGCCTGCGGGTCGAGGCCGGTGGTAGGCTCGTCAAGAAAAATGATCTTCGGCTCATTGATAAGTGTAGTGGCTATCGAGAACCGCTGCTTCTGCCCGCCCGACAGGTCTTTGAATTTACTCTTTGCCTTTTCACGCAGGTTCACCATGTCCAGCAGCGCCATGGGGTCTGCTTGTTTGTTATACAGACCTGCGAACAGGTCTATTATCTGTTTCAGGTTCAGGTTGGGGTAATACCCAGCTGCCTGTAGCTGCACCCCTATTATATTCTTTATCGCCTGCGGTTCTTTGTCAAGGTCCTTGCCATCTACTGTCACCTGCCCCGATGTCTTTTTGCGCAGGGTTTCTATTATCTCCAGTGTGGTGGTTTTGCCTGCGCCGTTAGGCCCCAGCAGCCCGAATATCTCCCCTTCCATCACCTCAAAACTGATGCCCTTCACCGCCTCAAAATCACCGTACTTCTTTACCAGGTCTTTTACTTCTATTATCGCTTTAGCCATTGCATATCTGGAATTTGTTTCCTGGAAATTGGTTTAAAAACTGTAGCACTTCTCCGGGTTCTCAAGAGCGTAGCGCAGTACCAGGTTGCGTATATAATCATTATCCTGCAGCGGCTCTATGCTCTTCTCCAGTGTCTCCACATTGCGCAGGTCTGCTTTCTTATCTGTGATGTAGCCCATGCCATAGATGTTGCCATCCTTTATCAGTATGCAGCTGTGCTCGTTATCATCTATCCCCTTGTCTATGAGCGCGAATGTGGGTAGCTGCTTCCGTAGCCAATCTATGGCCTCATCAGCTTTCACGTTGTATTCCGCAGGCTCTGCGTGTGTTGCGCAATCGCACTCGGTGGCAATGTTGCAAAGCCGCGCGCAGAGACCAAATTCTGTGATCAGCGTTCTCAACCGCGAGTGGCCCTCGGTGATGGTGTTAAACGTGTGCACAGGCTTGAAGCTGCGCCTTATTTTTTCCACTGTGAGGCGGCGGTAGCCATGCATGTCCTCGTAAGCAAACAGGCCGAACTGCGGCAGGTAGCCGAGCTTGCTCCACTCGGCGAAGGCGAGCAGCGT
>CAYSIG010000036.1:0-22204 GCA_964430995.1 uncultured Flavipsychrobacter sp. | reverse complement strand
GAACTGCGGCAGGTAGCCCCGCTGACTGCGGTTGTGTATGGGCCACAGCCTGCGTATCTCCGCGCTTTCGAGCACATGGGCCATCAGCTCGGTGGCACACTCGCGGTAGCTGATGCGGAACGTCTCGCGCAAAAAATCCTGCTTCTGCCGCGTAGTCTTGTTGTTAGAGAAGTGGCTGCGCACCCGCTTCCTTATGTTCTTGGCCTTGCCCACATAAATGGTCTTGCCGTTGGCGTTATAAAAGTAGTACACCCCTGTGCCCGATGGCAACTGCTCCAGCTCGGCCACCGGCAGGTGTGGCGGCAGGTATTGATCGCTATTGCGCCCCTTCAGCATATCCTTTACCACGCCCTGTGTATCCTTGGCCAGTATCATGGCAAGGAGGTCGGCGGTGGCAAGTGCATCGCCCCCGGCGCGGTGATGGCGGGTGTGGTTGATGCCCAGATTAGTGGTGAGCTTACCGAGGCTGTAGCCACTGAGGCCCGGCAGCACTTTGCGCGCCAGGCGCACCGTACAGAGCTTCTTCGTATCCAGCTGAAAGCCTACCTGCTGCAGGTGATACTTAACGAACGAGTAATCGAAGTTCACATTGTGCGCCACAAATATCTTGTCCTGCAGCAGCCCGAATATCTGCTCTGCCACCTCATTGAACGATGGCGCATTGGCCACCATCTTATCGTTGATGCCGGTGAGCCGCTGTATGAAATAAGGGATGGGCACGTGCGGGTTTACGAGTGTCTCGTAAAAGTCGAGTACCTTGCTGCCATCGTGAATCACAATGGCGATCTCGGTAATGCCATTGCCCCCCGCATAGCTGCCTGTGGTCTCAATATCTACTATGGCATACAGCATTAAAAATCCGCTCTTTTTACTAACTAAAGGTAGGATATTTAGCTATACAATTATATATTTACTATAATATAATTTACAGAGTTTTGTCTGAACTTGCGTGGATAGGGTATAATTTCCGGGATTTGACCGATAACGGTTAATATTTTGTGGTGGGCGTGGATGAAATGCGCTGCGGGCAGTCATATGCGATTTTTTGTTTGTGTATAAACGGGTATATTTATACCCTGAAAAGTATAATTATACCCCCCAAAGGTATAATTATACCCCCAAAGGTATAATTAGTCGTAAGTCATAAGCCGCAACCAGGGGGCGCAGGGATGCGCATGCTTACATAGCACGGATTTTACAAAGCAGTAGGTCAAAGAACATTACCCATTTTTTGCGGGTATCAGGTAAAGTTCGGAAAGGTGAAAATACCTGCCAAATAAAAAAAACATCATGGTACAGTAACTGTACCGTCATGGTTTTGCGGTGCAGTGTGGGCAAGGGTTACAGCCGGAAATGGTGATTAGCTGATGTGATAATTAGCTGATTAGCTGATGCAGGGTTAGTTATATTGGCCGGGGTGGTAGTGCGGTAACGCAAGTGAAAAACACTTGCTAAAAACCTAACCCAAACTGTACCCCAACATGCAACGACGGCAAGATTATACTGCCATTTTCTGTTTTGTGCGCAAAGTACATGTTGTTCACTGTGCCATTAGTGCTTTCATATTTCCATGTTTTATAGCGCACACCTATGCCGCAATAAGTATCCAGGACTAATTTGACAGCCTTTGTTTTGCAGAAAATAAATGAGTGCCCGCACAACAATTTCAGACCTATCACATTTACCGCTTCGGTGCGTGTGGCATTAAAATTATACCCCTCAACGTCCCTGTAAGATGCAATTTTGTCGTTGCACCACCACCTACGGCAGAACAGTTCGGGGTCTATATAAAATCGCCTGCCTTTTCCACGAAAATAATTTTTGGAGTTAATGCCAACGTAAGCGCCCTCTACTACTCTATTCCATACATACTGGTATTCATAATTGCCAAACAGACCTGATCCGCCTCCCATAACCTCGCCGCCACTCCGTGTTGATGGCCGGTAAGCTATTGTGAAGCCCAGGGTTCGCTGCTTGAATACTTTTTCAACAGTTAAAGGGACATTACCCAAAACCAGTTCTGTTGGTTTGGTCGTTATTTTCCAATGCAGTTGCACCGAGTCGCGCGATCTTCCATGAAGTAGTGCCGGCACGCAGCATAAAATGAGTAAGGTTTTGAGCTTCATAGATTTGAGGTTTATACAATATAACGGCCAGACCTGCATGATATTATGCAGCATGTGGAGCAAACGGACGCTACGCGCTTATTATTCCTTTTTGTGAAAGTCTTTGCGTTGATATTCAATCTTTTCTGTCGCTGCTGTGGTATGTTATTTTACCTTTTTTGATGATGATACCGGGTGAAACAGATAATATTCAATCCCGCGTTGTAAAGGCTATTCCGTTCATCCTTTCCGAAAAAAATCGGGACTGGCTGTTGCAATAGATGACGAGTGTTGTTTTAATTTTTTATCACAAATGAGGACCAGAAGGGGGGGGGGGTAATGGTTTGCTGTTTTGGTGTTTTATTCATGCCGGTGGTTTTGTTGTTCCGAAGAAAAATTGAATTTAATGATCATGTGCGGGAGTGAAGGTAAGAAAAAGAACCTACACGCCCGCAACTAAGATCAAGTGACCCGGCTAATTTCTTTGTATCCTGGTATTATAATTGATCCCCTCCCCTTTTATGGAAAGGAAATAGATGCCTTTTTTCAGGGCGGTAACATCTATGGTCTCAACGCCCTGTGTCGAAGTGCTTTCTATCATTTTAGTAAATACAACCCTGCCTGTAATATCTGTGAGTGACAGTGCAGCTTTCCTGTCATTGGGATGGCTCCATTGAACATAGGCCATATCATCTGCCGGGTTTGGAAATACCTTGATAGCTGCATCGTCCGGTATTACATTGGGCACAGAATTTATTATCGGCGTGATGGTGTGCGACAATGTATGCTGTATAAAACTCACAGCTGTTTTTGTGGCGCTTGTGCCGGTGAGTGTAATGGATGTGAAGGGTGTGGTGCGGTAGCTCATTGCTTCTGGAAATATTCTGTAGGTTCCGGTGGGTAGGTTGGGTATGAAGTAGTGGCCGAAGTTATCAGTATAGGTGTGCCTCACCAGAACTCCGGTTGCTTCGTCAAGGCAGAGGATAACCATATTGCGCGCAGGTATCGGGCCACTTGTGCCTTTATTGGCGCCTGTGGTCACATCTCCGGATATGAAGCCGGGGCCGCCTGTAAATGCGCCGGTAGCAGGGACCATAACTATATTTATGCCTGTATCATTTATGCCTGCGGTATGATGAAACGCTGTTGCTGAATCCCAACGGAGATTTGAGGTATGGTAGGTAGGCGCATGGGGCGCGAGCATGGAATTTAATTCAAATGGAGGGCCGATATTAACCAGTTCTCCCGCCTTTACACGGAAAGAGTCTGTGCCCATACCGGCAAACTGGTATCGCACAAAGGCGCCTGGATAAGAAGGGATTTCAATAGCAGAATCTACTGCAGTAAGCATATGGGTAGATGGATCATACTTGATCAACCATATTTTAAACATGCAATTGTGATGATAAATGGTTGAGTCGGCATAGACGGTACCAGAGATCACGTCTGTGGCCGGCACAACCGTTACTGTTACGGTGCTGCCGGTACTGGCGCACCCTCCAATCATAGTGTAAGAAATCACCTCTGTGCCGAGGCTTAGCCCCCATACCGATAATTGATCATCGCTATGCATAAAAGTGCCCACAATACCGGAAGACAAAGTGGAGGGGGACCCGATGCTGGCGTTGTTTATATGAAACAGTGCTTTTGAACCGAGCGGAATATTTGTATTCCCCGCAATGGTTACCGGGATGGGGGCAGTAGTGACCGTTACTGTAACGGAAACGGTGCCGGTAGCCTGTGTGTAGGAGATAACTGCTGTTCCGGGAGCAACTGCTGCCAGCCACCCGAGCCTATAACCGGCGGGTGAGGTCACTGTGGCAACGGTAGTATCGCTGGAGCTCCATGTGCCCGGCCCACTGCCCGCAGCTGAATCGGCCCACATGTGAATTGTGCCACCCGGGCATGTGATAAATGAGGGGGCGTTAATAGCTGCCAATGCCGGCTTTGATAAAAATGAAATAATGAGGACCGAACAGATAAACAAGACTTTTTTCATAAAGATTTGGTTTTGATGGTAAACTAATAAGGAAGAAAATCAATAACCGCAGGGCAATTACTGGAAGGGGGTCTATATAATAGACGTAAATTGTCCCGTAATAGTTGGCATAATTAAAAGAAAATTTGTGCTTTGCTGCCGGCGCTATTAACTGACAACCAAAATCTTACCCGTTTAACAAGTTTGCATGTCGCCAATCTGATGCTCTTCAATATCCTGATACTTTGTTGCTGAAAATAAAACCAGCAAAGGCGGGAAACAAGTGCGTCAGTGTTGCTTTGCAATCCCCGCATCAATTTTCAGGAGGCGGAAGAAATTTTCTTCCTCAATTTCCTGCACCTGGCCGGGCAAAAGGCTGCCAAGATGAAGATCGTCTATGGCAATGCGGATAAGGCGACGGCAGGGATGGTTAACAGCACGTACCATACTGCGGACCTGGTGACGCTTGCCTTCGCAAAGTGTAATGCGCAGCCAGGAGTGGGCTATGTGAGGATTCAGTTCTAACTGGTGGGGTGGCAAATCGGGCGGGGAGTCAAGTAACTGTACTTCGCAGGGGGCTGTCTTATAGTCGCCACGGTGGCGGACGCGTATGGTTACGCCCTCGCGCAATTGCTGCAATTTTTCGGGAGTTATCAGATTGTTTACACGTACCAGGTAGGTGCGCTTATGTGGCCTATCCGCATCGAAAAGCAACTTCGTCACTTGCTTATTGGTAGTGAGCAGCAGCAGTCCTTCGGACAGGGCGTCGAGCCGGCCGACGGCATGTGTGCCCGGGGGAAAATCATAGTTCAGGTGGCTGAGCAGGGGCACATCCTCTACACTCACGAATTGTGAGACCATGTGGAATGGTTTATTAACTATGAAGTAGCGGTGTGCGGACAAATTTATTTATATTAAAATATCATGAGCGGCCAGGTGCCTCCTTCGCTGAAAAGCTACGGCGGGTGAAAGGTATATTTTTCGGGTTTTGATGATTTTCGATAAATATTATTTTTTGTATGCGGGCAAATGTACTGTGGGTAAATCTTATGCATTTTACTGCAATGTATAAAGGGGTATATTTATACCCTAAAAGGTATATTTATACCGCCCAAAGGTATAATTATACCCTAAGAGGTATATAATTTAGTCATGAGTCGTAAGTCATAAGTTAGGAGTTGCCCGTCATTCAAAGAACTTGCCCCATTTTTGCGGGTATCCCGCCTTCGCTTTAACCTTCGTTTAGAAATACGGCTACGGCGGGCGAATTATGTAAAGTTCGGAAAGGTGATATTAGCTGCCAAATAAAAAATACATGACGGTACAGTAACTGTACCGTCATGGTTTTGCGGTGCAGTGTGGGCGCGGGTTACAGCCGGAAATGGGGATTAGCTGATTGGGGATTAGCTGATGTGATAATTAGCTGATTAGCTGATGTAGGGGTTAGCTATAATCGCCGGGCGTGAGAATGACAGCCGCGTGGTAGTTGGAGACATACGGCCAACCGGGAATCTACTCCAAACTTATTTTCGGTACAATACGGGTTACCGGGCTAGTAGCAGCCATGCACAGCCTGGTCGTGCATCGGTGCCTGATAATATAATTGAAATGTGCAGTGTAAATTGAATAAAGAAATGAATAAAGAAAGGGCAATTGCGGTTGCTTGGCCAATTGGACAATGCAGCTAACCCAAAGGTCGTCATATAGCAAAACATCACTGGCTTCAAAATAAGTTTTCCAGTCTGCCCCCCAGTCTTCACGGTTGATTTTTCCGTTGATGTTGAATATGGCTGATTTATGCTGCCCCGGATCTTTTATAACCCCGCTAAACTCAACCTCTAAATTTATTCTCCTGGTGATCCCTTTTATAGTGAGGTCGCCATATAAACTATAACCGCTGCTGTCGTCCACATCCTTATTAATGTAAGCGACGAAAGACATTTCCTTATAATTTTCGACATCAAAAAAGCCAGCGTACTTTAAATGAGTATCTCTTTTTTGATTGCTTATACTCCACCGTGTTTTTTTGGTAACTACTGCAAGTTCCATTTTCACTTTCATTTTGTTGTTGCCTATGCATCAGTAAGCATTATAATTATGCCGCAAACAGGAAAACTGACGAGGATCATGTTTTTGCGATTCTTAACGTATGAATGCCCCGGCGTGAATTGTTGTACCTTAGTTCTACCGCAAATAAAAAGACTTGCGCCAAACGGGGGCAGAAGGCCATAAAACTTTTAATGGCATGTTTTTTATTGACTTATATTTTTAAACATGGAAAATCTGCCTGTAACCGTTCGCCGCTCGATAGAGGTGCTGGGGCTTTGCGCCATAGGGGCTATCATAGTTCTTGGCCAAAGCGTACTGATGCCTTTGCTGATGGCATTTTTTTTATCCATCTTGCTGCTTCCTGTTTTCAGGTGGTTAAGAAGAAAGCTGCGCATACCCGAGGTGTTGGCCATTGTTTTGTGCATCGTCCTGTCTTTTGTTATACTAGCCGGTATTGCCGTGCTACTCTCGTGGCAGATAGGCATTTTTGCAAGGGATATTGAAGGTGTAAAAAAGAACCTGCTCATCCATTGGAGCAGCCTGAGTAACTGGATAACCGCTAAAACGCATTACAGCATGCCGCAGCAGTCGGCCACAATAAAGCAGCAGATAGGTAACCTTGGCGCCAATGCAGGCAAGTACCTGCAGGGGGCCATGGTGTCGCTAAGCGGCATATTCATCTTCATAGGTTTGTTGCCCATCTATATATTCCTTATGCTGTATTACCGCCACCTGTTGCTGCGGTTCGTTTATATGTGGTTTAGTGAGATCCAGCATCCTAAAGTGGCAGAGGTAATGAACGAAATGCAGGTAATGGTGAAATACTACCTTGTGGGCCTACTGATACAAATTGCCTACCTCACTGTTTTGCTGGGAGGGATACTCTTATTATTCGGCGTGAAGCATGCTATACTCATCGGCATCACGTTTGCCATACTCAATCTTATCCCCTACGTAGGGGCACTTATCGGTAACCTTATAGGGGTGATCCTGACCTTAACAACATCGCAGGAGATGTGGCAGATATGGGCCGTGCTCGGCACTATTGCGTTTGTGCAATTCCTGGACAATAATATTTTAATGCCGCAGATAGTAGGCTCCAAAGTGAAGGTAAACGCCCTTGCCAGTATTGTTGGCATCATTGCAGGCGGCACTATGGCAGGTGTACCGGGTATGTTCCTTTCGCTGCCGGTAATGGCGCTGCTGAAGATCATTTTCGACAAGTGCGACTATTTAAAGCAATGGGGCGTGCTGATTGGTGATAGCCGGCCAACGCTGAACCCAATGGTGAATAGAATATTCAGGATAAGGCATAGAGACCCTGCAGGGGGTGATTAGCTGATGTGATAATTAGCTGATTAGCTGATGTACGGGGTTAGTTATAATCCCGGAAAATAAGACCAACAAAGGCGGGAACCGGGTAAACTCCCAAGCGGGACGCTTGCACATACCAAGACCAAGCGAGACGCTTGGACTAGTGGGGATGCTTGGACTAGTTGGGTTTTTATTCAGTGCTCTTGATGCCCTGCGAAACATCCGGAGCAACGCGTTATTTCTTTTTTAAGAAATCAAGACCTAAAATTTTAATCTTCGCGTCGTCATTCCCTAAGGGTATATCCCATCTTTTTTCTAAAAATGTCAGCAATTTAATTCCACGCTCTAAGATATTTTTTGGTGTCCATTCGTTAAGTTTAGATATTTCATTCTCAGAATAGGAGCCATAACGGTAACCAACTTGATTTTGATTATTATCAATTTTAGTTTCAAAGCAATTATTTTGCAAACTTGAATTTTTCGGTTTTGATAACGGCAATAAATTCCCTAACGAATTTGCTAAAATCTTTCTTTGTCGTAATGTTAAATCCGCAAAATGAACATTCCAGCATTTTTTATTAGGTTTCTGTGGATAAATATGCTCGACGGTTACATAGTCTTCTAATTCATCCTTAAAAACATTCCAGTCTATCTTTATCTTTTTTGCCTTACTTGTTCCCTTCAAAAACAAATCATATTCGTATAGAAAATATCTAATTCCCTCCCAATGATAAAAATTATCATGCGCAAATTTGCTTGCCAAGTCTTTCATAAAATTAATGTCGGATAGTACATCATTCATGCTACTTGCAATTCGTTTTTCGGCAGTAGATATTGAAACTGCTCCTTTACTTACGTCAAGTGCCATCAAGGTGATGTCGCCGAATGGGTTTCTGTAGCGATATTGAGTAAAAATGCGAAAGAATGCGTATCGCTCTAAAGTAGTCAAAAGTTTAATTCGCATACTCTTACTTGGCTTCCTGATGTAGCAGGCCAATAAGAATGGAGAAAAATGGTCAAATCCTATTCTATCTAATTTTTCTAACAATATTTTTTCATCGTCATCGTAGTCTTTACTAATAGTTGTATTATATAAACTAAACCAAATTCTTACACTCGATTCTAGACTCTCAACGTAATTGTTGATGTCTGTGATTTTTAATTTAGATTTAGTAACCTGGTTACTTAATAAGTTCTTTAAGTTGAATTTATTTTCTAAAAGAAATTGTTCGTAATTGTCTCTAAAATACGACTTGACATGTGCAAATTTATGAAATTCGCTGTCGCTTTCAATCAGTTCTTCGTTACCAAAGTACACCATACAATGGTTCATCAAAAAGAAATCATCATCAAGTATTTTCTCTTTATTCCTCCCGAGGTAGTGATATACAGCTTTCCATGAATCGTTAATTCTTTTTCTTAATTGAATTTTGTCGTGTTCATCCGTTTTGAATTTTGTTGATAAGTAGATTAGCCTATTTTTAAGAAGTTCCAAATTTGACAGAGGTTTTCCTCTATTATTCATTGTTTCAAAAGCAATAAAAACATCGATATCAGACGTTATACTATATATGTTAAAGAGTAGATTTTGCGTCACTTTTTTGTAAATATTTTCAATCTCGTTGTGCTTTAATTTTTTTAATGCCGACTGAAAATATTCTTTTGCTAATATTAAATTATGAGTATAAATAGTTTCTTCTTTTAAATAACCACTTGGAGAATTCTCAAGAAATATTTTTGTTTTAAGAAACTCATAACTTGGATTATCTTTTTCATATCCGAAAATGTAAGATCTGGATATTCCTTTATCTTTAGAGTCAAAAATATATCGCTTTTTAATTTCATCTACTGTTTCATAATTCAATTCGGTTTGGGCAGTTATTGCTTCAGTGATTGCCTGTGTTAATATGATTGTTGTTGTTAATCTTTGTTGCCCATCGACAACATAATACGGCTCATAATTTTTTGATTTCATTATCCAAGCATCATCACTCCAAGATTTGCATATTTCTGGAGGCACTTTTTCAAGTGTTAAAACACCAACGTAGTGATTTTTTCCGTCTTCAAGCTGAATAATATCATTCCAAAAGTCTTTTAACTGCTTTTCAGTCCATGCATACCCCCGCTGATAATCTGGAATTCGATAGAGCCTTTGGATAAATATTTTTGATACAGATTGAAGCTGATTGTCCATAAAATATTTTATTACGCAATATACTACTTTTTTTTCGCCTGTGTTGATCTTATTTTACCCAAGACGCACGTGCAAGACAAATCTCCGATGGGGCATCCTGTCCATTCTCAGGGGATATCTCTCTGCGTTCAGCCCCGCTGTTAGCGGGCCTTCACTCCGTTCGATATGACGAATGTGTATTTATCTTAATGAGTGACTTATATGTGGAATACTTTTTCATTTTTACTTTTCCTTTTTTAGTTCATTCCCCTTACCTTTGCGCAAAATTTCAAGGACTTAATTAATTATATATGCCAAACGTTGGTAAAATCAAGCAAATTATCGGGCCGGTTGTGGACGTGTATTTTGGTGGCGGCAGCAAATTGCCGGAAATCTTTAACGCACTGGAACTGACCCGTGAAAACGGCGATAAACTGGTATTGGAAGTGCAGCAGCACCTGGGTGAGGACAGCGTTCGCGCGGTAGCGATGGACGGTACTGAAGGCCTGGTGCGCGGCACCGAAGTAAGGGACACAGGCAAGGCGATAGCCATGCCGATAGGCGAGCAGATAAACGGCCGCCTGTTTAACGTGACCGGTGATGCTATCGACGGCCTGGTTGCGCCAGATAAAACAGGTGCCCGCCCTATACATAACAAGCCACCATTGTTTGAAAACCTGAGCACATCATCTGAGATACTGTACACAGGTATCAAGGTTATTGACCTGATAGAGCCATACGCAAAGGGTGGTAAGATCGGTCTGTTTGGTGGTGCCGGTGTGGGCAAAACGGTATTGATACAGGAGCTTATCAACAACATCGCGAAAGCATATGCCGGCCTTTCGGTGTTTGCAGGTGTGGGCGAGCGTACACGTGAGGGTAATGACCTGATGCGTGAAATGATTGAAGCAGGCATTGTGAAGTATGGCGATAAGTTCAAACACAGCATGGAAGAAGGCGGATGGGACCTGGCCTCTGTGGACATGAACGAACTGAAAGACAGTAAAGCAACATTCGTATTCGGACAGATGAACGAACCACCCGGAGCACGTGCCCGTGTGGCCCTTTCGGGTCTTACTATCGCAGAATATTTCCGCGATGGTGATGGCACAGGTAAAGGAAAGGACATCCTGTTCTTCGTAGATAACATCTTCCGTTTCACGCAGGCAGGTTCTGAGGTGTCGGCGCTGCTGGGCCGTATGCCATCGGCGGTGGGCTACCAGCCTACACTGGCCACTGAGATGGGATTGATGCAGGAGCGTATCACTTCTACCAAAAATGGTTCGATCACATCGGTGCAGGCGGTTTACGTACCTGCGGATGACCTTACCGATCCGGCGCCGGCGACAACCTTCGCCCACCTGGATGCGACAACCGTACTTGACCGTAAGATAGCTGACCTTGGTATCTACCCCGCGGTGAACCCGCTGGAGAGTACTTCGCGTATCCTTACCCCATTGATAGTAGGCGATGTGCATTATGATTGCGCTAACCGCGTGAAGCTGATACTGCAGCGCTATAAAGAACTGCAAGACATCATCGCCATCCTGGGTATGGATGAGCTGAGCGAGGAAGATAAGCTGGTAGTATCGCGTGCGCGCAGGGTGCAGCGCTTCCTGAG
The DNA here is from genome assembly GCA_964430995.1 of uncultured Flavipsychrobacter sp. Taxonomy (GTDB): domain Bacteria; phylum Bacteroidota; class Bacteroidia; order Chitinophagales; family Chitinophagaceae; genus Nemorincola. The sequence goes on along the minus strand of CAYSIG010000036.1, from coordinate 10,964 downwards.
CCAGCCGTTCCATGTGGCCGAGGCGTTCACCGGCCTGAAGGGTGTACTGGTACCGATCGAAGAAACTATCCGTGGCTTTAACATGATCATGGACGGTGAAGTGGATGAGTACCCAGAAGCAGCGTTCAACCTGGTGGGCAGCATTGATGATGCTATAGCCAAGGGCAAGAAACTGATGGAGCAAGCGAAGAATTAGTTGACTAGTTAATCAGTTGATTGGTTGAAAAGTCGGAATTTGTAATTGGGAATTTGGAAGAGAACGTTTAAGTAACAGCTTTCTACTTTTGACTTTCTACTTTATACTAAAAAAATGCAACTAGACATATTAACACCGGAAAGGAAGGTATTCAGCGGGCAGGTATACGGCGTATATCTGCCGGGTACTGAAGGGTCTTTCGAGATACTGGAGAACCACGCGCCTATAATAGCCTCGCTGGGCAAGGGTAAAATGAAGATACTGAAGGACAAGAATACCACCGAGACCTACGAAATAAACGGCGGATTTGTGGAGATGCTGAACAATAAGGCAAGTGTGCTGATAGAAGGGGCGACAGCGCTCGACTAAAGTCTCGCGCTGAGAGCGGAGAAAGAGAGCGCAGAGCGAGCGATACAATATTGAAGATGCTTTAAATGCCGGGGAAACCCGGCATTTTTTGTTTTTTAAGATTTGGGTATTATATTCACTATATGCAAAGACCACAACAGGGCGAGTACAACCCATATTTCCAGGCATATATAGACATGGTTCCGGACGGGGCCTTTTTAGCAATACTGCATGAGAACACGACAGCGGCAATTGCGTTTTTTGAAGGGATACCGCCGGAGAAGCATAATTACCGCTATGATACGGATAAGTGGAATGTGAAGGAACTGCTGGCACACATCACCGATGCCGAGCGGGTGTTTAGTTACCGCGCACTGGTGGCCGCCCGTGGCGACAGCAAAACTATACTGCACCCCATGAACGACCACCTGTATGTGGAGCAGGCAAATGTGGCAGACCGGACTTTTGACAGCCTGCTTGCAGAGTTCAAAGCGGTGCGGGCCGCAACGGAAGCGTTGTTTGCGCCGATATCCGCATCACAGAGTGAGTTCAGGGCAAAGACGAAGGCTGGGCCCATTACCGCAAGGGCGCTGGGCTATATAATAGTGGGCCATATGCTGCACCACATGAAGGTGATAAAGGCGTGGTATTTGTAAAGTCCTTCTATTTAGATTCAAGAAAGAGATTCGCAAGCGATAACACATTTTTGTCGCTATTGTCGGCTACAGATTTTTGATAAGTATCAACTATATTTCCAGATAGATCGCTATTCATCATCTTCAGTGCAACAAAAGCGTCTGCTCGTAAATAATCTTTTTCAGACCTATCCCGCAATAAATTCGCCAGAAAGGGTATTGATGGTTCATATTTTATCCTGCCCAAACCCCTAATAGCATATCTTCTATACCTGCTGGCTGTATCTTTTACATGGCCTGTGAGATAAGGGCCGATATAATACCCTGCTTCTAAAATGGGGCGCTCAATATACTCTTCTGATACAGACTGATAACAAAATACCTTATAATAATCAAAGGCGCATTTCTTGTTAACAATCGGTCTTAGTGTAAAGAATAGAGTGACAGCAATTAATGTTGAGAATAATGCTTGTTTATCTCTCTTATTGATAAATTGTATAAAAGCAAATAATCCAGCATTGGCTATCACAGACCAAAAAATCGCTTTGTAAACAAGAATAGACCATAAAGCAATATCTAACATAAGTCGTTCTTTCCCTTTTGGCGACCATGCGTAACTATCTGTTAAAGTCAATATTCTCCATGCAGCTACGACTGTTGCGGTAGAAAGCAGGTATGGCAATATATTCTTGAAGGCACTCTTCATACCATGCATTAGTCTGCTTAGATCACATCCTTCCCTATCACTGTCCAGTCGCTTTTTCCTTCGCCTTTGGCTATCCAGTTGTCCATTTCTGCGGCTATGGCGGGTATGGCTTTGAGGGTTTCGCCTCCGCGCGCCGCTTCCTCCATCATCAGTTGGGTGTCTTTGCGGGCCATGTCCAGCTCCCAGGTTGGCTGGTTGAATGTGCCGGAAGTGATCTTGGCAAACCTCGCCAGTACACCGTGGCCGGGGTTCCATGTTTCAAACAGCTCTTTTATCTTGCCGGGAGGTATATCCAGCGCCTTGGCGAGGGTAAGGGCATCGGTAAGCCCTGCGGTAATAGCCACCAGGAAGAGGTTGCCTATCAGTTTCATGCCGGCTGCGGTATTGTTCTTTGTGCCGAAGTTGAGCAGCACGCCTGTCATTTTAGATAGTTCCGCCTCCACAGTCGCAATCACTTCAGGGTCGCCGGAAACCATCATGGTGCCGGTGCTGTCCAGTGCATTTGCGGGCCCCATAAATACCGGAGCATGGAGGTAAGTGTATCCGCGGCTTTTCCACAATTCTGTTCTGTCCCCTGCCCCATGTGCTGTAGTGGTGGTATGGTCTATGATGATCACCCCCGGCTCAAAGCCGCTTTGAGCATTTTCCAGCACCTCAGTCACCGAGTTATCATCCTTAAGGGTGAGGTGTATCCTTGATGCCCCTCTTACTGCATCGGCCACATTTTCAAAGGCTTTAGCGCCAAATTCCTCCAGTGCCTTAGCTTTTGAGGCGGTCCTGTTCCATACCTGCACTTCCTCTTCGCGCTGCAGGAATGCCTTTACGAAGTTTGCGCCTAAATGCCCTATACCTAAGAATGCGATCATGATTTGTAATTTTTGATAAAGATAGCAAGTACATACGGTGTTGGGTATTTTTACTTGTGGGCAATAAATGTGCAATAAAGGGAATATGAGCAAAAATATACCTACAGCTATGCAATAGACCGATTTTTTATTAACTTGGCAACCTTTCTCAAAAAAAACAGCAATGTCCATAAATCTCTGTATCGATTGGGGTAATACGAATGTAAAGGCTGCGATATTCGATAACGATACCTTACAAAAGCAAGAAACATTTTCCGGCGAGCAGGCGCTCGAAAAGGTAAGCCATATGCTGGATGCCTACAAACCCGTAAAAGCAATCCTGTGTTCTGTGGCGCATCACGATAGCGAGGTGGAGCAGGTGGTAAAGTCGGCTATCAGAAGCATGATAGTTCTGGATGGCCATACCCGCACACCTATTAACAACGCCTACCTTTCACCGGAATCTTTGGGACCGGACAGGCTTGGCCTGGTAGTGGGCGCATACCATCATTACCCGAATATGAATAACCTGGTCATCAGCCTGGGTACCTGTATTACTTACAACCTGGTGCAGAAGAACAAAACGTTCAGGGGTGGCGCAATTTCGCCGGGTATGCAGATGCGCCTGAAGGCAATGAATACGCTGACGGAAAAACTGCCTGAGGTAAAGCCCCAGGGTGACCTCATGCTGCTAGGCTATGATACCGAGACCTGTATGCGCAGTGGTGCCATATATGGCATGGCGGCTGAAATAGACGGGATGATACGGGAGTATGCGGGCCAATACCCTGATTTTAACGCCATCTTAACGGGCGGTGACGCACCTTTCTTTGCAACCAAGGTGAAAAGTAAGATATTTGCCGACCCTGACTTATTGTTGAAGGGATTAAATTTAATTCTGAACTATAATGTTGCATTGCCGCGCTAGTATTTTCATTTTAGTCTTTTTCATCTCAGGTGGCGTAAAGGTATCCGCGCAAGGCGAAAATAACCCATATTCAAAATATGGCATAGGGGAAATGAGCAATGGCAACAATGCTGTGTTAAGGGGCATGGGCAATATTACCTCCGTGTATAAAAATGCGTATGTTCTCAATTCCGACAACCCGGCATCCTACTCCTACCTTGAGCGCACTACTTTTGAAATAGGCGGCACCGCAAGCACACGCACCATCAATAGTTCAAACTATAACTATAAGACCGGCACGGCCTCACTGTCTTATTTGACCATCGGCTTCCCTGTCAGTAAGAACGCCGGTATCAGTATTGGTTTCAAGCCCTATTCCCAGGCCTATTATTATATGGCGGATACAGTGTCTTACACCACTAACCCGCCTTCGCCGATTGATTCTGTAAGGCGTAACTACCAGGGACAGGGTGGCCTTAATTATGCTTACCTTGGTGCAGGTGCCCGATACAAAGGAGTGAGTTTCGGGTTCAACCTGGGTTATTTGTTTGGCACCGTGCGCAGGATCACTTCAGCCGTGCCAATTGATAATCAAAAGATAAACAACGCCTATACTGCGGCATTTATAGATTATCTGCGTTTTGGCGGGCTACACTGGAAATGCGGCCTGATGTATGAAACCAAAATTGACTCTGATTATACGTTCAGGCTCGGGGGCACATTTACATTGAACCAGAACCTGTTTGAAAGGCTGAATGCCTACGAGATCAGCAGCTATGACCTGAACGACACACTGATCAACGATACCACTTACAATTCGGGAGAAAAACAAGGAAAACTGACGTTGCCTATGTCTTTCAGCATCGGCGCCATGCTTACCCACGGCACTAAGTGGAATGTGGGTCTAGATTTTACGATGGCACAGTGGAGCGGGTTTAAAAGCCGTCCGGATACCATTCTGGCAAGCGGCGTGGGCAGCAACTCTTACAAGCTGAGCCTGGGGGGTGAGTTTACCCCGGATGCAAACAGCATACGCAACTACATGGCGAGGGTGACCTACCGTCTGGGTATGTACTACGGAACCGACTACCTGAAATTATACAATACCGTGCTGCCCTGCTATGGGGTCACTGCCGGCGCCAGCCTTCCTTTCCGTCGCTCGCAGTCGCAGATACACATGGCCGTAGATGTGGGACGCCTGGGCCTCACCGACAAGAGCCTTATGCAACATACCTATATCAGGTTCACTTTAGGCGTATCTATCAACGACAAGTGGTTCATGAAGAGAAAGTATGATTAGCCTGTTGCGCAAATATTGTCCCCAAAGCATTACCCGGATCCTGGTTCCGGGTGTTTTGTTTATAGCAATGCTCGCCTCATGCAATAACGACCCCAAAGAGATAATGGCGCTCACCGGCAAAGGCAACAAGCAGGAAGACCGCGCGGAGAATGTGACCCTGATATACAGTAAAGACGGCAAGGTGAAAATGCGGGCCTTCGCGCGGCATTTTGTACGCAACGAAGCTGCCAACCCTGCATTCATAGATATGAACCGCGACCTGAAAGCCGAATTCTTTGACGACAGCGGCAATATAGAACATGTGCTCACCGCTGATTCCTCGCGCTATTACACAACAAAGGGCGATGTAATAGTATGGGACAGCGTGAAAATACTGAGCGAATCGGGGCAGGAACTCACCACTGCTGAACTGATATGGAGCGAAGGCATTCAGAAATTCTTCACAGAGAAACCGGTAAAAATCTCCTCTCCGACCGAGACCCTATACGGTGATGGCCTTGAAGCCAACAGCAACTTCACCTGGTACCAGATATTAAGGCCACGGGGCACCGTAGCTGTGAATAAGGGTGAAATGCCTAAGTAAGGTTACTATTTTGGTATAGTAATAATAAAGGTCGTACCGCAGGGTTCTTCGGGCTGCATATGTATGGCACCGTTCAGTTTCTCCACCAGCTTTTTCACTATGGCCAGCCCTATGGTAATATCTTTCTTCTCCTTTATTTTTTTCTGCAGCGTTTTAAATAGATCAAATATTTTGTCCCTGGCCGTGCCGGTAATACCGGGGCCATTGTCTTTTACACTGATAGTATAGGAGTTCTTCTCTTCCTCAAACAGTATCTCAATGATTACTGCGTCTTTATCATTATACCTGATGGCATTATCCAGCAGGTTCAGCAGTATTTGTGTAAGCGCCACCCGTGATGAAGCGATGACCTTTTCATTTTTCTCGTATTGTATAGATACATTGCCGGGTATCTCCAGCAGGCCGGTTACCTCTTCTACAAGGTCGGTAAAAATGATGGGCTCCTTCTGCTCAGACAGCACCTGTGTAGACCGTGAATAGTTTTGTATGCCTGTTACCAGTTCGGTAAGGTTATTAGCAGCCATGCCCAGGAAGGTGATGTACTCGTTCCCTTCTTCGTCAAGCGTGGTTCCGTAGTTGCTTTTTATCAGGTGGGTAAGCGATATGATGGCGTTGAGCGGGCTCTTCAGATCGTGTGCGGCTATATTTGCAAAGCTATCCAAATCTGCGTTGGCCGTCTTCAGTTCTTCAATCTTCTGGTGTTGCCATGCCAGCTTCTTTGCCTGCTCATAATGGGCGGCCAACACCCCCGCCAGTGATTGCAGGGCGCGTATTTTCTCCTCTGTCAGTGCGGCTGATGCAGTATCCCAAATGCAAAAAGTGCCTGTTACGCTGCCATTCGCCGCCACCATAGGTATGCCTGCGAAAAAAATGAAATGCGGCGCAGCTGCCACTAATGGATTATTGCTAAATGTGTTGTCCTTAGAAAGGTCGGGGATTATTGTTACCGCTTCAGTCACGAATGCGAAAACATCCTTTATTGCCGGTATTCCTTCCTGTAGTTTAAAACATTTACCCTGGGGGTCGATAACGCCTGAAAGTATGGAAGGCCGGTTGAGTATTTGTGCTGCAAGATGAAAAGCGCTATCGAAAAACGGCGCGTCTATGATACCCGGAAAAGAAAATTCTCCATCACCCAGCAATATTTCCTGCTCATTTACCTGCACCGGGGCCAATTCCATTTATTCTTGAATATTTGGGTATAAAGATAGTTTTCTAAAGCGATTTCTGACCATGCACTGTGTTCTTTTTAGTTATTTACAATCTTTATTGATTGGTTAACCGAGCAAATCAATATTCATTTTTTATTATCTGCACCTCAAAAACTGATGCCAAACAACTTTCCTGTTTTGACAAGGTCCTCTGCTACGCTATCCACTACCGGAATGCCGTCCTTTCTTCTTGCGCTTTCCATTTCTCTTTCGGGATCGCCGGGTATCAGCACCTTTTCACATCCGGGGGCGGGTGTAGCGTTTCTGAAACGTGTTATCCAGTTGTCCATATGCTCTTTAAATTCCTCCGCCGGCCTGAACGCATCCGTGCGCATAGCCCCGAAGAAATGCCCCAGCCCCGCGCCGGGCATATTTTGCGGCATAGGCACATAGGCTGGGAATGGTGGCACCCATGGCCCATAGCTTGCCCCGCTCAGCACCGCCGAGAAAATATCCACAATACTGCCCAGTGCGTAGCCTTTGTGGCTGCCATGTTCGCGGTCGCTACCCAGCGGCAGCAATGCGCCGCCTTTTTTCAGTTCATTCGCATCGGTAGATGCACTACCCTCCTTATCCTGTACCCAACCAGTGGGGGCATCGGCATTTTTGCGTTGCAGTATTTCCAGCTTTCCGTTTGCGGCAGTGGTGGTGGCCATATCAGCCACAAAGGGCGGCTGTGCGCCGGCAGGTATGGCCACAGCAATAGGGTTAGTGCCGAGCATACGCTCTATAGAAAATGTAGGGGCAACCAGTGCACTAGCGTTGGTCATGGCCATGCCTATCATATCATATTGTAACGCCATCATGGCATGGTAGCCGGCTATACCAAAATGATTGCTGTTGCGCACGCTTACCCAGCCTGTGCCTGCATTTTTGGCTTTATCTATGGCTACCTGCATGGCAAATGGAGCCACTACCAGCCCTAAACCCGCATCGCCATCCACGACTGCTGTGGAGGGGGTTTCGTACACTATTTTCATGGCAGGGCGGGCATTTATCCTTTTGGCCTCCCAAAGGCGCACATACCCGCTGAGCCTTGCGACACCATGACTGTCTATACCCCTCAGATCGGCTGAGAGCAGCACAGTTGTGGCTGTTTCTGCGTCGGTATCACTACAGCCCATGCTTGTGAAAATACCGTATGTGAATTGATATAACTGTTCGTATGAAAAAATAGCATTCATGGGCGCAAGATACTACACCATAAATTCCTGAACTAAAAGACCTAATTTCGTTCTTTGAAAATCCGTATATGAACTGGAGAATAATCCTTGGGTTAATACTATTGATAGTGGGCATGATGGAATTATATTCTGTCATGGCCAATAAAGAGGTGGTGAAGTTCAGCATGCCGCCCATCTATGTAGAGGTGGCATGTCTTGTGTGGATGGGCGCAGGTGTGATGCTCATTGTAAAAGGGGCGCAAAAGAAAGGGTGATGACCTCTGTCATAAAGTGAGGCGGCAGAATATAGTAGTTTTACGTTTTATATCATGACACCCCACCACTTTTCCACAAAGGGTTTATCGGAAGCGGAAGTACAGGCAGCCAGAAGCATGCATGGACGCAATGTACTTTCCAGAAAAAAACAGAATGGCTTTTTTACCGCACTGAAAAACATTGTAAAAGAACCAATGTTTTTACTGCTGGTTGCGGCTGCTACCATATATTTTGTGAGCGGCCAGCTAAGCGATGGCTTTTTTATGGTGTCTGCAATCGCTTTGGTTTCCATTATTTCTTTATACCAGGAGTCGAGAAGCCGGAATGCTATTGAGGCACTGAAAGAACTTACACAACCCTACTGCAAGGTGATACGGGATGGGATTGTAAAGGAGATAAGAAGCGAAGAAATAGTATTAGGCGACAGTATGCTGGTAGAAGAGGGCGCGGCAGTGCCCGCAGATGGCAGCATTATACAGGCCAATGACTTTTCAGTAAATGAGTCAATGCTCACCGGGGAATCATTGCCTGTATTTAAAGCGGAAGGCAGCGATGATAACATGGTTTACCAGGGAACTACCGTTGTCAGCGGATTGGCTATTTGCCGGGTAACTGCTATCGGCAACCATACTAAACTGGGGCAGGTTGGCGAGAGCCTGGCATCAATAAAAGAAGAAGATACCCCGCTACAAAAGCAGATCAGCCATTTTGTGAAGATTATGGCCTTTGTGGGCATAGCGTTTTTCGTGGTGGTATGGGGCATTAATTACTATCATTCGCGGCAAATACTCGACAGCCTGCTCAAAGCGCTGACACTGGCCATGAGTATATTGCCGGAAGAGATACCCGTCGCCTTCACCACGTTCATGGCGCTGGGTGCCTGGCGGCTCATGAAAATCGGGGTAATTGTGAAACAAACAAAAACAGTTGAAACGCTGGGCAGCGCTACCGTCATCTGCACTGATAAAACAGGCACTATCACCGAGAACAAAATGTCTCTTGCCAAGGTGTTTGTTTTGGACGGCGGGAAAATAACGAGGATGGAAGACGAGCCCGGCAGTGGCGAAAAAGGCCTGATACGCCTGGCAATGTGGGCAAGCGAGCCTGTGCCCTACGATGCCATGGATGTGGCACTCCATGATGCTTATTTGAAATTGCACGCGACAGATGAAAGGGGCGGCTATTCCATGGTGCATGAATATCCTCTCGGCGGTAAACCGCCCATGATGACCCATATTTTCGAGAACAAATCGGGGCATAGAATAATTGCTGCTAAAGGGGCACCCGAGGCCATAATAAGTGTTTCAGGCTTGTCCGTCGAAGATGCGCGGAAAGTAACGGACGCCGTAAGTGCTTTGTCGGCCGAAGGTTTCCGGGTGTTAGGTGTGGGCGTGGCAGAGTTTGCCGGAGATACATTCCCCGTGCACCAGCATCAGTTCAGGTTTATTTTCAAAGGCCTGGTTGCTTTCTATGACCCACCAAAGAAGAATATTGCATCGGTTTTTGAGTCCTTTTACAAAGCCGGCATATCTGTAAAGATCATAACCGGCGATAATGCGGCTACTACGGCAACCATTGCGGGCAAGATTGGCTTCAGGGACGCGGGGCTCGCGCTTAATGGCGAAGAATTGATGCACCTTGATAATGCGGAACTGGAACGCGATGTAATGAAGACGGGTATCTTTTCACGTATGTTCCCCGAGGCAAAGCTGAGGATTATTAATGCGCTGAAGGCAAACAACCAGATCGTAGCCATGACGGGTGATGGGGTAAATGACGGTCCAGCCCTGAAAGCCGCCCATATAGGTATTGCTATGGGTAAAAGAGGTTCGGAAATAGCAAAGCAGGCCTCCTCATTGATACTGGCAGATGACGACCTTGAGAAAATGGTGCTGGCCGTAGCTATGGGCAGGAAGATATACGCTAACCTGAAGAAGGCCATACAGTACATTATCTCCATACATATCCCTATTATCCTTACTGTATTTATCCCGCTGGCATTGGGCTGGGCATATCCAAATATCTTTTCACCCATCCACATCATATTCTTTGAGCTCATAATGGCACCTACCTGCTCCATTATCTACGAAAATGAGCCGATGGAGGAAAATGCTATGCTTTTGCCTCCCCGGCCATTTACAACTACTTTCTTTAAATATAAAGAACTCGCTACCAGTATCATGCAGGGACTGGCAATAACCGCAGGTACATTATTCACCTACCAATATGCGGTGTGGCAGGGGCAGGATGAAGCAGGAACCAGAACAATGGTATTTATCACACTTATTATGGCAAATGTGTTGCTCACATTAGTCAACCGCTCATTTTACTATTCCATTATCACTACAGCAAAGTATAAGAACAACCTGGTCTTGCTGATTATCGGTATTACTATGGCCTTGTCCGGTGTGGTCATTTTTGTAGCACCAGTTGCCGATTTGTTTAAGTTTATCCGGTTACCCTTGCCGCAAATAGCGGTAAGCAGCATGGTCGGGTTGCTATCTGTTATCTGGTACGAGTTGGTGAAATGGCGGAAACGGCGAATTGGTGCAAGTGCTCAATAGTGTTTTCATTGGGCACATTATAGATATTAATTTTAAATAACAACTTTCATACCCCTTGTTTTTAAATCCGGCTACTTACCTTTGCCTGCCCATACCGAAAAAGTATCGGGGTGGGTAGTTCACTATGGGAGTAAAGGTCCAGATTATTAATAGGTCGCCTCATGCATTGCCGGCCTACCAAACCGCCGGGTCCAGTGGTATGGACCTGAGGGCGTGGCTGCCGGAACCGG
>CAYSIG010000035.1:0-59757 GCA_964430995.1 uncultured Flavipsychrobacter sp. | reverse complement strand
TTTATACCTTACAATAAAACACATAATATTCACCCACAAAGCATTTCAACACATAAGAAAGTAAATATTTATCAAAAAACGACAAATCCCCGAAATTATACTCTCCACACCCGTAAATGGTTCACCTACAGTCTGATAGTTCGCAAAAAAAATCCCCGCACTTTGCGGTGCGGGGATGGAATGTATGAAGTGCGTGTTGTTATTTCTTTACGGCATGTATCGTTTGCCGCGCCGGAGATTCGTTGTTCATTTTCAGCCAGAAGCCGCCATCCGCAAGGAACGCAATGATGAACCACACAAACAGGAACAAGGGTATAAGCACGGTAACAATGAAGCCTCTGAACTCATCGCCCAGGTGCATGAACACCGATACGATAAGGCCGGCCTTTAATAAGGTGAGCGCGAGGAAAAAGAACACAACGAGTGCCTTTGGCAGGTCGTGGCTGAAGAACATACCTACTATCACCTCGGCTACTGTGATAACGAGCAGGTACCAGAATATTTTCCATATTCTCTTTACCTGGCTCTTGCTTTCGGCCGAGTTCACATCGGTATGGTGCGACATAATGCCTGAATAAAGCTTCGACTGGTCGCCTTCGTAGTAGTGCTGTATGTTATCGGAATGGTTATGTGCTGACATTGAAAAATATTTTTGATTGCTGATTTATGATTGGTGATTTAGAGCAGATAGAAGCAAGTGAATACGAATACCCAAACGAGGTCAACGAAGTGCCAGTAAAGGCCTATCTTCTCTACCATCTCGTAGTGGCCTCGGCGCTCATACACACCATTCACAGTGTTGATGAGAATGAGGATGTTGAACACAACTCCAGATGTAACGTGGCCGCCATGGAAGCCGGTAATAGTGAAGAAGTAGTTGAAGAAGTTGTGCGTAGACTGCATAGCCGTATTCGGGTCATTCGTGATAATGCTCTGCACCGCAGCATCATGATGGTCGAAGAAGTGACGGAACTGGTCGGTAGGGATGTTCACATCAGTGAAAGCGCCCCACAGGCCATGCTGCACCTTAGATGGATCAGCGTTCCACAATGTAATACACTCGCTGGAAAGGTGCGTCCACTCCCATGCCTGGCAGGCAAGGAAGCAGATACCGCCAATGATTGTCCACAGCAGCCACTTGGCTACATTTTTCTTATCGCCGTAGTGGCCCGCATGCACGGCAAGCACCATGGTCACAGAGCTCATGATAAGTATAAACGTCATCAAGCTCACAAACAGCAGCGGCAGGTCGGCATGGCCCATAAACGGGAACGACTTGAACACGGTGTTGGCATCGGGCCAAACAGTGCTGAAAAAGCGTGTGGTGCCGTAAGAGATAAGGAAAGCGCCGAAAGTGAGGGCATCTGATAGCAGGAAGAACCAGATCATCATTTTTCCATAGCTCACGTTGTAAGGGGAGCGTCCCCCGGCCCATAGTTTAGGTTCCGGTGCTGTAGTTACTACTGTTGATTGTGACATAGACGTTATTAAAGAATGCAAATTTTAATCCGGGTGCGAATTTCGAAACAATTTTATTGATTTACCAGAAAGAATACAAATAAATATATCCACAATACATCCACAAAGTGCCAATAAGCGGCCGCGATCTCTAAACCTGTAGCATTGTAAGTCTTTATACGTGTTCTAAATGCGCGGAAAAATACAATTAATAATGCAATTATTCCACCCAGCAGGTGCAATAAATGTAAACCGGCAATGATGAACAGGAAAGATTCGCTCGGGTTGCCGTTCACCCTCACGGTGGTGGCCTGGTTCAGCACCTGCCCGTTGATCCTTACCTGCTGCAGCTGGGTGTAGAGCTGGTAGAAGCCGGCAAACTGCAAAACGCCAAAAAGCAACCCTAAAAGCAGGGTGGCTGTGATGAGGAGCTTGAACCGGGGCATTTGCCTGGCTTTGAACGCCTTTATGCCTAAAGAAATAGTAATACTGCTGCATATGATGACAACGGTGGAATAAGTAAAAAACTGCGGCAGAGAAAAATAACGCCAGTTGCCCTGAGCCTCGCGCACCATGTAGCCGCTGGTGAGCCCGGCAAAGGCCATGCTCATGCTGGCTATTGCCACCCACATCATGAATTTGTGGGGGTGAATTTTCCGTCTTTCCTTTACATCTTCCATCACTGTATTCATAAAAATAGTTATTCGTTACATTTTATCTATCACCAATGCGAGTAGCACGGTGGGTAAATAAATGAATGAGGCAAACATTACCCTTCTGGCTGACTTATGGTCGTTCTTTAAATAAAATACTATGGATGCGGCAAAATACATGGCTCCGCTAAGCACACAAACCCACATGCCCACTGTGCCTACAAGGTAGATAGCGTGGGGCACCATGGCCATGGGAATAAGTACCAGGCTGTACATCATACATTGCATACCCGTGAAGCGGGTTTCCTTTTCGCGGGTGGGGAGCATGCGTATACCGGCTCTGTTGTAGTCATCGAAAGCAACCCAGGCTATGGCCCAGAAGTGGGGAAACTGCCAGAAGAACTGGAGTGCGAAGAGCAGCCATCCGCCCATCTCGAAACCACCGGTAGCCGCCACCCAGCCGATAAGCGGGGGCAAAGCACCAGGAACAGCGCCAATAAGCACCGCAACGGGGTGGACCTTCTTCATGGGCGTGTAGACGAAAGCATAGAGCAGCAACGAAAAAAAGCTGAGCGCCCCCGCCTGGGGATTGAAGTAGTAGCCAAGCAGCAAAGCGCCAGTGATTCCTGTGACAATGGCAAATATCCATGCCTCGGTGTGGTGCATGCGCCCGTCGGGCATGGGGCGGAGGCGTGTACGCTGCATAAGGGCATCGGAGTCGCGCTCCAGTATCTGGTTGATGGTATTGGCACCGCCGGTAACGAGCATGCCCCCGATGAAGAGGGTGACTATCTGCCGCCAGAGGCCCATATCGTTCCATACAAAATCGATGTTTGGCGCCATAAGGTAGCCAATGACGCTGCTGAACACCACCATGCCACTAAGGTTAGGCTTGAGTAGCTGGTTGTAGTCGCGAAAACGCGCTACAACAGATACTGGCCTTCTTACTTTTATTTCCTCCTGCCGCAACATCAATTGTGATAATAGAAATGAGGGCGCAAAAGTACGATAATTTATGATTTTTTAGGAAGAATGGGGAATTTTGGGTAAACGGCTGGATTTAAAACACTTTCGTTAACCAAAGCCTCAATGTCTGTATCGGGGGCGGATTCTTTAGTATTACCGCATTGACAAACTTTCTGAATTTTTGGTTGTCAAATACATCTACTGATTTGGATGCAGTGTATAATTTCTCAATTGACTCAAAGCCATATATTTCATCGTTTGGATTAATGCCACATTCGATAGCTAAATCCCATATCCAAGGTTCGAATTCAGGATGAATTCGAATGATATGTTTGTTAGTTTCTGGTTGCTTCCTGATTAATAACTTTTCTGATCTAAGTTTATCTTCAACGATTACAGTAAATAATTCAATATTTGGATCGGGTCGTTTAAATTTATCAGTGTCGATTACGCCGATAATAAAATCGTTTTTATTGTATTTTATTAATGCTTGTCCTACATTATTTATTCCATGGTAATGAGATGGACGACCTCTCTGTAGAATCAATTCTACCAGTATGGTATCTGCGCAGCATTCCGGAAATACTTTTTTAACCTGAATCATTCCTGAAAAGCGCGAATATTAAAAAATAGGTCAATCCCTGTCTCCAATATGTTGTTTATCTCATCATCGCTTAGCGCCTTGACTTTTGTTTCATAATTTTCATATGTTGCAACGAAAATGGCTACATCTTCAGACTTTAGAGACGAACGTTCAATAAATGGTGTCAACAAGTAAGGGCTATGAGTTGCAATAAAGAATTGATTTGAATTGCTTTCGATTATTCTTTCTGCTAATTTTGCAATATATGGAGGAAATGAATGGCTTTCAGGCTCTTCAAATAACAATATCGAATCATTATTTGTTTCAATAGCTGCTAAATGAAAAATATATCGTTGTAAAGTATCAGCAGCAAGGGCATATGGGATTTTCGTAACGCGACGTTCTACTTTTTTCTGAACATCAATTTTCTCATATTCAGTATCTAAAA
Source organism: uncultured Flavipsychrobacter sp. (assembly GCA_964430995.1). Lineage (GTDB taxonomy): Bacteria > Bacteroidota > Bacteroidia > Chitinophagales > Chitinophagaceae > Nemorincola. The sequence goes on along the minus strand of CAYSIG010000035.1, from coordinate 55,649 downwards.
GTAAATCCAATCCATATTGATTAAAAATACCAGCACATTCATCCCATAATTTGGGATGTCCTTCTAAAACGGCATAAAGGTTTTCTCCATGTGGAGGATTTAGGAAATACGAAAAATTATTTTTATGCTCCTTAAGTGCTTTGAAATGGTATTTTTTAAATGGAGTCGCTGCTATTGAAGAATCATAGAACCTCCCATCATATTGTTTGCTATCATCAAAGAATCCATACCAACTAGATATTTCGTCATCTAGCGGATTATGTTTATTTAAATAAAGTTTAAAAAAAGAAGAAGGGTCATTTTCAATATTAAAATCTCCATTTTTTTTAAGGTCAACCAACATCTTATTATTGGGACAAATAGCAATTTTGTATAAGTTATTTTTATGCCATAATGTAGCAAACCCCAAATTTGTAATAACGTCAATGTGGTTTTTCCTATCTTGGTCATAAAACAAATTACTCAATTTTTCGTACCGGATATATTCTTGCATGAAGGAATCGTTTGGATTGCAGTATGGTGCAACAAATAATGCCAATGCTTCAAGAATATTAGATTTACCAACGTTTGGTTTGCCAATAAGCACATTAATTCGCTTGCAATCCATCTTCAAGTGTTTGATGGATTTGAAATTGTTTATTTCCAGCTCGGTTATCCTGTTATTCATGCTTTTGCATTATACGACAAATGTAAGCAAAAGCGTTTAGAGAGATAGCAATAAAATCAATATCAGGGGGCCTAATTCCATTATTCCGAACAATACCCACATGCCCGAGAGCTTATTGTACTTTTTTTCATCGAATTCAGTTGCACCGGCCAATTTAATGAGGGCGGAGCGTATGGGATGGATAATAAAGATAAACATCAGGGTGCTGTATATGGATATAGATAATATTGCCGCTGCCAATCCTAAAGTGGTATCGAACAGCAATTTTCCGCCATTTACCGAAAAATTCAATAATAAAATTACCAATAGCGCCGGTATAGTGATGCGCAGGTCATTCCTGATAATGAGTTTGAAAGCGCGAACAATTGCTGAAGGGTCATGCGTGGTATCTGCTTTCTTCTTTATAAGCAATCCGGCAATCATATTGCCGGTGAAGGCTACCACGGATGCGTTATAAAAGATTTTCAGCAAAAGCGGCAGTTCCATAAAGAGCGTATTAGATACACAGCAGTAGTTCACTTTCCTTTTTCAGCCGGTCTTTTTTTATGGATACTACGCCTACTTCTTCGCATACCAGCCCACCGGCGAGGTTTGATAGCTCGGCCATCAGGTGTACGTCTTTAGTGATGGCATAGACCATAGATGCGGTGGCAATGACCGTATCGCCCGCGCCGGATACATCAGCTATGTTGCGTATGCGGGAGGGGAGAATGGCGGAGGAGAAGCCGTTATTATAAAATATACCTTTTTCGGAGAGGGTGATGAATGTTATCTCGTGGTGCAGGGCCTCATATAGTTTGTGGTGTACCGCGTTCATCTCATTTTCATCCACATTGTCTATGGCGAGGCCCAGGCCTTCGCGCACTTCTTTCAGGTTGGGCTTAAAGATGGTCACATCTTTATAGGCGAGGAAATTATTTTTTTTCGGGTCCACGGTGATGATGATGCCAAGTTCTTTGCAATGGGCGGTAATGAGCCGGATGACATTCTCCTTCAGCAGGCCTTTGTTGTAGTCTTCGAAAATAAGTACCTGTGGTTTTACGCGCTGCAGGTACTTCAATACCATATCGATGAAGGGGTGCTCTTCGTCTGTGTAGAGTTCTTCGGTCACTTCATCGTCTATGCGTAATACCTGCTGGTTACGGCTGATGACGCGGGTTTTGGTAGTGGTGGGCCTGCGCCAGCTACGGGATATGAGGCTGGTATCTATACCGGCCTCGGTGGCCAGCTTTACGAGCAATGTTCCTTCACTGTCGTCACCCACTACGCTGGCGAGGGAGACCTTTGCGCCGAGTGCGTGGCAGTTGAGCGCTACATTGGCTGCGCCACCCAGCCTGCTTTCGCGGCGGGAGAGGGCCACTACAGGCACCGGGGCCTCGGGAGAGATGCGCTCTACGCCACCCCACCAGTAATTGTCGAGCATTACATCGCCTACCACCACTACGTGGAGGCTGTCCATATCGTCAAATATCTTTTGCAGTTCGTTTTTGTTCATTGCCACAGTGTGGGAAGTCCCGGGAGCAAAAATAGGTTATGTTTTTTTATTGCCACTAACAGGTAGCCCCGATGGGGCAAGCTATGTTAGGTGTTTGTAGTCTTGTTTTTCTTTTCCAGCATAAAATATATCGGGATGCCCATAAGCACAATAATTAATCCCGGCCATGTATAGGTGGGTTTGTACTTAAGCAGCACAACACATATCGTCGCAGCGAGGATGATGTATAATGCCGGGATGACCGGGTAGCCGAATGCTTTGTAAGGGCGTGGAATTTCGGGATGAGTCTTGCGTAGTTTGAAGATGCCGGCAATGGTGAGGATGTAAAACAGCAACACGGTGAAGATGATGAAATCGAGCAGATCTCCGTATTTGCCGCTGAGGCAGAGGATGGATGCCCATATGAATTGCATCCAGAGGGCAGAACCGGGAACGCCTTTATCATTCAGTTCACCAGCTTTTTTGAAGAAGAGGCCGTCGTTTGCCATGGTGTAATAAACACGTGAACCGGAAAGGATAAGGCCATTGTTGCAGCCGAAGGTGGACACCATGATGAGCACCGCGATAATGGTAGTGCCGGCGGCACCGAATATTTTTAATGCGGCGGCGAGCGCTACGCGGTCTGAAGGTGCATCCGCTATCTCCTTCATGCTGAGCACATTCAGGTACATGAAGTTCATGGAAATGTAAATGGCAGTGACGATGAAGGTGCCGATGAACAGGCTGAGGCCGATATTGCGTTCCGGTTTTTTTATTTCGCCGGCGATGAAGGTGACATTGTTCCAGGCATCGCTGGAGAAGAGGGCGCCTACCATAGCCGCGCACAGCGGGCCCATAATGGCAAGGCCGGAGAGGTTTTCCTGAGTAATGACATCGCCGACTTTGGTTATGTTCACCGCACTCCACGCATTGGTCCAGTTCATTTGCCAGATGCTGCCATCTTTAAAAATAATGAACCCCGCAAATATCAATGCTGCCATGGCGCTAAGCTTGGCGAAAGTGAACAGAAACTGCAGCCATTTACCGCTTTTTACGCCCCGTGTATTGATGAAGGTAAGCAGGAAAATAGTGGCAATACCCACAAGCTGGGAGGCTTTTATTCTAAAGCCTATATCTGTAGTGAGGAGTACATTATCATCGCCGAGGGCAGGTATGAGGTAGCCGAGGAACTTGCCGAAAGCTACACCAACAGCGGCTATAGTGCCGGTTTGTATAACTGCGAAAAATGACCAGCCATAAAGGAAACCATATAATTTTCCGAAAGCCTCGCGGAGGTAAACGTACTGGCCACCGGCCTTAGGGTACATGCCGCTGAGTTCGCCATAACTAAGCGCAGCAGCCAGTGTAATGAAACCCGATAACAGCCATACTGCAATAAGCCAACCTGAACTGCCAAGCTGGCGGGAGATATCGGCGCTGACAATGAAGATGCCGGAGCCTATCATGGAGCCGGCTACCAGGAGAATGCCATCGAGCAAAGTAAGCGACCGTACGAACCGGCCACCGTCGCCGGAGTTATTAGAAGTATTGTTTTCCAAATGTGCAGATTTTCATCCGAAAGTAATAGTTTTTTCTAATAACCGGATGGAACCCGCAATTATGGTCATTTATTCTTATTTACCCGCATCAGCAGGAGCAGAGGCGTTCATACCGTCCACTACATCTTTAGTTATGTCCAGTTCCTTATTCACATAGAGCAGCGAAGAGCCGGCATATGAATAGGAAAGGATATAATCGTAGTGGCGGGTCTTGTTGTATTCATCAAGAAAGGCATCGAGACGGGTTTTGAGATCTTTATTGAAGTCTTCCTGCTCTTTCATCAGTTGCTCAGTAAGTGATTGCTTCCGCGACTCCAGGCTTTTCTGCATCTGGTACAGGCGTTTCTGGGCGCTTTCGTATTCTGACTGGGTAAGTGTGTTTGCTTCAGCTTTTTTCTGTACCTGCTCGGCATCCGATTGCATTTGCTGGTAGGAGCGCTGCAACTCGCTTTCCATGGCTTCCTGGCGTTTCTTAAAGTCTTCTCGCTTGGTTTTCAGCAACTCGTATTTAGCTTCGAGTGTGTCTATATTGACGTAGGCTATCTTATTTGGGCTGGGTGCTCCGGGAGTCACAGAAATATTTCCTGTGGCCGGTTTACTTTTATTTGAGTCGCAACTTACCAATGTGCCGGTAGCAAGCAGCGCAGAAGCAGCAAGAATAAGGAATGTATTTTTCATCTATAGAGAATTTGATTATGTTGCCCCAAAAGTAATATCTAAAAGACTATAAAGTAGCACGCGACTTTCATAAAGTTGTCTTAATAAGAGCTTTTCAGGGGTATTTTCATATTAATTATTTTACTTTTTATCTTGATCTTTTTCCTTATGCTTCAAATCAAACTCAAGTGCGGGGTCAATATTTTGTTGCTGCAATGTTTTTTGGCGTTCCAGCAATTCGTCATGATGTGCTGCGAGGTAGGCGAGCCGCTTTTTTCCGTAAGCTACTTTTGATATCAGGACAAACAGCACAGGTACGATAAATATGGCCAGGGATGTAGCAGCGACCATGCCCCCGAGAACCGTGAACCCTATTGTACGCCGTGCCACCGCACCTGCGCCAGTAGCGAGCACCAGGGGCATAACCCCAAAGATGAATGCAAGGGAGGTCATAACAATGGGGCGAAGGCGGAGCTTTACAGCCTCGAGGGTGGAGGCGATAAGTTCGTTGCCCTGGTCTACGCGTTCCTTGGCAAACTCTACAATGAGAATAGCATTTTTTGCCGCCAGACCAATGAGCGTGATAAGGCCTATCTGCGCATAAACGTTATTATTGAGGCTGGGCAGGAATGTCAAAGTGAGGATGGCGCCAAATGCCCCTATGGGCACCGCCAGCAGCACGGAGAACGGTACTGACCAGCTTTCGTATAAAGCGGCGAGGAACAGGAATACGAAAACAATTGACAGCAGAAAAATATAAATGGTCTTGGAGCCTGCCTGTATCTCTTCGTAGCTGAGGCCGGAAAATTCGTAGCCATATCCCTGTGGCAATGTTTTTGCAGCCACCTCTTTAAGGGCTTCAATGGCCTGCCCGGAACTATATCCTTTTTTGGGTACACCATCTACCTGTGCAGAGCGGAAGATATTGAAGTGGGAAATGAGTGGCGCTGTCTCTATAGGCTTATAGCTGATAAGTGCACCTAACGGCACCATCTGACCGGACTGATTGCGTACATAGTATTTCTCCATGTCTGAGATCATGGTGCGGTAGTTAGTATCTGCCTGTACAACAACATGGAAATTACGGTTGTACAGCGAGATATCATTTATGTAAAAACTGCCCATGTACGTTTGTATAGTGCTGAACACTTCGGAAAGTGATATGCCCATACGCTTACATTTTTCGCGGTCGACGGTGACGCTGTAACTGGGTGTATGCGCACCGTAGAAACTGAATGCACTGCCGATGGCCGGATGTTTAAGTGCCTCTGCAATAAAGGTTTTTACTACTTTTTCAAATGCCCGAACATCATCCGACGTTTGGCGTTGTTCAATCTGAATACTGAAACCGGCAGATTGGCCGAGGCCCTGGATGGGCGGTGGCAATATAACCACTACGTTAGCCTGTTTTACGCCTTCCGCTGCTATGTTCTTTTTCAGCACATCTACTATGCCGGGCACCTGTAGCTCGGGCGTTTTACGCTCATCCCAGGGTTTCAATTGGCAAAAAATATTACCTGCATTTGATTTGGTAGAAGATGTGATGATATTGAAACCACTCAAGCCCGCGTAGTGATTGACCCCCGGTGTCTTGCTCACAGCAGTAAGTATCTTGTTGAGCACTTCAACAGATCTGGTAGTAGAAGACGCTTCCGGCAATTCGTAAGTAATGAACAGGCGGCCTTCGTCTTCCTGTGGCAGGAAGCCGGTGGGTTTGTTCTTGAATAGAAATATAGTGCCTATGCCTATGCACACCAGCAAGATCACAACATACTTGGCGCCTTTTATCCACTTGTGAACGCCCGAAGTATAACTTATGGTGAGTCGCCCGAACCATGCATTGAACCTGAAAAAGAATTTGTCAAGCCCCTTTGCGTCTTTACCGGTATGTGATGGTTTGAGGAGGAGTACACATAAAGCGGGCGTGAGGGACAACGCAACAAAGGCGGATAACATTACTGATACTGCAATAGTGATGGCGAACTGCTGATACAGGCGGCCAACAATACCTGGAATGAACCCTACGGGAATGAAGACAGCGGCAAGTATAAGCGCAATGGCAACAACAGGTCCGGAAATATCGCGCATGGCATGATAAACAGCTTCTTTGGCAGCCATCTTCTTTTCGTCTATATAGTGTTGGGTTGCTTCCACAACTATTATCGCATCATCTACCACAATGCCTATTGCCAGCACGAAGCCGAACATGGTGAGTGTATTGATAGTGAAACCCAGTGGTACGAAGAAAATGAAGGTGCCAATAATAGAGACCGGAATGGCCAGCAGTGGAATAAGTGTAGCCCGCCAGTTCTGGAGGAATAGAAAAACCACGATAGCTACAAGGCCCAGTGCTTCCAGCAGAGTAACAACCACTTCATGTATGGATACCTTTACGACTGTAACTGTTTCGAACGGAATGCTGTAATCAATATCAGTAGGGAAGGTCTTCTTGAGCTCTTCCATTTTGGCATAGATATTTTCGGCAGTAGCTACAGAGTTGCTGCCCGGCGCCTGGAAAATGAGCAGGTATGAAGCACGCCTGCCATCAACGAAAGCATTATTTGCATAAGAGAATTTACCAAGTTCCACACGGGCAATGTCTTTCAGGTAGATCATGGCGCCGGTGCCCGGCATTGTTTTAACGACAGTATTCTCAAACTCACCGACGGTAGACATCCGGCCATTTACGAGCAGGCTGTATTCAAATACCTGTGTATTTTGCTGTGGTGGTACGCCCACCGAGCCACCGGCTACCTGCACATTCTGCTCGGCCAGGGCGGCATTCACTTCCGCGGCAGAGAGGCCATATGCTGCAAGTTTATCGGGTTTGAGCCAAACGCGCATACTGAAATCGTCGGCGCGGGTATTTATATCACCTACTCCTTTTACCCTCAGCAAGGCATCTTTAACAACTATATTGGTATAGTTATCTGTAAAGGTGACATTATGGGAACCTTTAGGCGAATAGAGCGCTACCAGCATAAGGATGCCCGGATTCTTTTTTCTTACGGTGAGGCCGAGGCGGCGCACCACATCGGGTAGCTGGGGAGTTGCTGCACTGACACGGTTCTGCACATCGAGTGTGGCGATGTCTATGTTTGTGCCGATATTAAAAGTAGCATTCACTGACATGGCACCGTTGCCGGTGCTGTTGCTCTGGATATACTCCATACCGGGCGAGCCGTTTATCTGTGTTTCCACCGGCGTAGTCATGGTCTGCTCCACGGTGAGCGCATCTGCGCCTGTGAATTGACCTGTGACAGACACCACGGGTGGTGTTATCTCCGGGTATTGACCAACCGGCAGGTTTATAAGGCATATAGTACCCACCAGCACCAATACTATGGAGATGACTATTGCTGTAACCGGCCTTTTTATGAATGTATTAGCAATCATTGTTGTTAAGTCGTAGGTTGTAAGTCGTGAGTCATAAGTCTGGGGGTCAATTTATTTGGTTATTTATTTTTCTGCTCTCCGATGGTGATCAATGAGCCGTCGTGCAATTTTTGTACACCGTCTGTGATCAGGCGCTCACCTGCCTCCAGTCCTGTTTTTATTATTACCTGGTCTGCGATTGTTTGTCCCGGTGTTACTTTTTTCTGCACAGCAGATAGAACTGATGCTGAGTCCCTGGCAACGTAAACGAAATATTCTCCCATTTGCTCCACCACGGCTTTGTAGGGGATCAGTATTTGTTTGGCGGTATCATCGTTGCGCACCCGTACGAGGCAGCTCATGCCTGCTCTGAGCATTGATGACGGATCAGGCACTGTGAGCCTCACTGTAATGGTGCCCGTCTGCGGGTTTACGCCGCGGTCAATAACGTGAATGCGTGCCGGATAATTGTAAATGCTGTTGTCGGGTAACTGGATGGTGAAGATAGAATCGGCAGGATCATTTTTTAGGTTTTGCAATTTTAAGAACCGGGATATCTGCTTTTCATTCACCACGAAATCAACTGCCATAGGGCTGGTGGTGGATATGGTATTGAGAACTGTTTGTCCGGGAACCACTGTATTGCCAACTTTCACCTGTGATATGCCTATTGTGCCATCGAATGGAGCGTTGATTACGGAATAGCCCACGTCAGTTTGTGTGCGGGTCAGTTCCTGTTTGGCTGCGGCGAGCTGCTGTTTTGCATTTTGCAATGTGGTCATTGCATGGTCGAGCGTTTGTTTTGCTACGGCTTCGTGCTGGTTCAGGTAGGTGTACCTATCCGCGTCCTTTTGCGCCTGCGCTAGGTTGGCCTCGGCTACATGTACATTTGCCTGAGATTGGTTGTAGGTGGCCTGGTATTTCCTGTCATCAATAGTATATAGCTTTTGTCCCTTAGAAACGCGGCTGCCTTCGGTGAAATAGATGCCCGTAACGTAGCCCTCTGCCTGCGCGCGTATATCCACCTGCATCATGGCCACTATGGTACCGGGGAATTTGTCGTAGTAGCGTGCGCGTTCGGTGGTAACAGTGTGTAGGTTTACTGGTATGGGTATGTTCGCCGGGTTTTGAGCGGCCTGCTTGTTGTCGCCACAGGCAAATAAAACAAAGCTGCCAACGATGGCTGTAAATACATAGATCAGGAGCTTCATGCCTTTCATTTTCATCATTAACTATCGGGTGAAATATTTCCCATTGCTTTCTCCAGGTCTATTTTGCTGGCCAGGAGATTAAACAAGGCATTCAAATAATTTATTTCAGAGGTTTGCAGGCCTGTTTGAGCCACTATAACATCGAGATATGGTTTTATACCCTCGTTGTACTGTAGCTTCACTATGTTATATACTTCGCGGGCCATCTGCACATTTTCGCCCTGCGAACGAAGGTTGTAGAGGTCGCTCTTATAATTAGCAAGTGCTTGTTGGTATTCTGAGTATATGGCAAGCTTTAGCGCCACTTCGTCCCAGTCGGTGCGCTGCTCCTGCAGTTTTGCTTTGCGAATGTTCTCTATGCGCCTGAAGCCGGTGAAGAGCGGTATATTCAATTGTATGCCTGCGTAAGAATACGGGTAGCCTGTGTTATAGAGTTCAGAGAATTTATTGTTCTGGTATTCGTGTATATAGTTGTAGTAGGCAGATAATGACGGGAGAAAACCCATGCGATAATACTTGGTTGTTTCGTGTTGTATTTTTTTTGCTGTCTGCAGTACCTGGTATTCTATTCTTTTATCGAATAAGAGGCGGACTGTTGTATCTGCATACACCTCCTGCATGAGTTGCGCTGTGTCGAAACGGACGGTGAAATGCTTATCAGCAGGGTAGCCCATATACTGCTTCAGCAATGCATATTTTGCCTGCACCATGCCATCGGCTGTCTTTAGTTGAGAAAGTGAGTTGTTGAGGCTTATGGTGGCCTGTTTATAATCTACCTTGTCGGTGATACCGCTTACATAACGATGATAGGCATCAGCCTGATTTTTCTTGAGCCGTGCTGTATCTTCCTTGTACACATTGATTTGCTCAATGGACAGCAGCAATTCATAAAATGCCTTGCTCACCCCGGCAATAATATTGATTTTAGCGGCTTTAGTGCCCTGTTTTGCATCAAGGGTATTTAGTTTTGCTGCCCTCATGGCCAGCAGCACATCGTTACTGAAAAGGGTTTGTGTGGCGCTTACCTGCGGAACGGAGTTATTGATAACACCGGAACGAAATGGGGTCAATGTGCCGCCGGAATTGAAGAATGCTGTGCGCAACTGGAAGTAGTGCTGGAGGTTTGCCGCACCATTTACCTGTGGCAGCCATGTGGAGAGCGCTATGGCATTGTTGGTGCGGGCAACCGCCTCGTCAATAATGGCCTGGTTGACAACGGGTTGGTTTTTCAGGGCATATGCTACACACTCTTTTAGTGTGAAAGTGGACGGTAAATTATCTGAGGTGCGCTGCTGCCCGAAAGTAAATGCGGGCATTAACACAAGACAAAATAGAATAAGTGTTCTGCGGTATGGAATAAGGCTTTTCAATGTAGTATTAAACCCATTTTTATTATTTGTGATGATGTACAGAAACACGCAGTCCCCAAAAATGCGCAGGAACGCAATGTAAATAAACGAAAAAAGAGGCTGCAAAGGTACCAATAAGCCAATAAATGGATGTAGGTACCTTTATTGTTTTTATTGATTACGGATTAGGGAAAATAATTGCAGAGACATAAATCATGCCAAGGTATTGAAACGCAAACAGTAATGTATAGGCAATGTGGCCGGACTAATAGATAGTACATGTCCAGATCTCGCCGGCGCGGTCGGTATCGTGGCGGCTGCATATCTTTTCAGCATCTGCCTTCGTCTTGTTGCCGAGGTCGTAGCTGGCCATAAGGGTATTGTTATACATGCAATGGCAATGGTATGATTTTCTGCATGAAGCAAGGCTAACACCTATAACAAGGGCCACACCACAAAATATGTACAACGCTTTTTTCATTACTACCGGTTTTGAATCCAGCGAATTTAGTTTATTTATCTTTGAACAGGAAATGATTTGATGATTTTTTATTGTTTCGCAAAACAATACTTAGTAATATATATGGGGAGATTGGTAACCGAAAAAACTTAAAATAATATATGCTCACTATTAAGAATGTAAATATTGCTGATATCCCACAGATAAGATCGCTGGCTATGCAGGTCTGGCCACATACCTACACGCCTATACTCGGGCCGGAACAAGTAGCGTATATGATCGACCTTTTCTATTCGCCTGAAGCATTGAAAAAGCAGATGGAGGATTACCATCATCGGTTCATTATCTGCTATGATGGTCAGCACGCCGTAGGCTTTGCCTCATACGGGGAAGCGGGGCCTGGTGTTTTCAAACTGCATAAACTGTATGTATTGCCGGAGGTGCAGGGCAGGGGCGTGGGGAAATTTATGATAAGGCACATAGCGACAGAACTGCAGAGCGAGGGGGTAAAATACCTGCGGCTGAATGTGAATCGTTATAATGAATCAGCTATTGCTTTTTATGAGAAGGCGGGGTTCAGGCACCATATGGTGGAGGATATAGACATAGGCAATGGCTACTTTATGAACGACCATGTACTGGAACTGGAACTGTGATTAGTAGTTTCGCTGGATATACTCGATGTACACTTTTAAATCAGTATCAGTAATGGTCGGCTGTTCTGATTTATCGTAAATAGTAAGGAAATAAATAGTATTGTTGTAGACTTTTACGCAAGTAATAATTCTTGCGCCGCCGCTTTTTCCTTTTCCTTTACTTGAAATGGCAAGCCTTATCTTAAAACAATCCTTCCCCAATGGTTTGCCAGTCTGTGGGTACTGCTGCAACTGAAAAAGTAGCTTTTCGAAATCTGTTTTTAAAGATGGATATTTCTTTGAGTATTGCCTTAATTTCTTTACAAATGAAGGTAAGTAGATAAAATCCATATTATACCTTTATAATTGCGACAGCAGTTGTTTTGTTGATATTGTTTTGAGTGTTCCTTTTTTATGATGTTCCATTTCTTTAAAGGCTTGTTTTAAGTCCTCAAACAGTTCAAGTTTTTTTATGCCTTTTTGTAATTCTTCCCATTGCTTTAATGGCAACTGTATCGCTGTCTTTTTTCCCCGCTCATTTGTTACATATTGAACTTGCATATTATAGTCGATTCTTTCAGTAAAGTTACACAAAAAGAATAGTATTATTTTAAATTGCTGTATGATTGTTTAGCGCAGTTATATACGCTAACTGGAGTTATGAGTTATTGCTTTTCTGCCCGGTACAATACGTATCCGAGAATGAGCAGGGCCAGGCCAACTGCGCCTAAAAGATATTGCAGAAAGAACACCAGGCCGATCAGGATGACCTGCCCGAGTATCCAGCCGGAAAGAATGGCACCCTGCGCCATAATGAACAATGGATAACTGCGCCGCCTGAGTAATAGCATAAACAAGGCGACAATGCTGAATAAGCCATTGCCAATGAAAAGGATGATACCCGGAATGAAGTAGTTATTAAAGGGCGTATGCTCAATATATGTAAACGGCAGAGAGATTGAACTTCCATCAGGATGCATTACCAGGTTGGCACCGCCATAAATGGCCCCGACCCCATTGAACAGTAGTAGGATAGCTGCAAGTATTTTTAAAATTCTGACCACAGTGCAGATATTTCTGCAAAGGAGCAGAATTATTATATTATTGTCTATGATTTTAGTCAGTGAATGATTTCCCGGTGTGCGTTTCAAATCTTGGCTGCATCCCGGAAGATGACAACTTCCTCCCGTGTCCTGACAAATATCTTCCCGCAACGCAAGATCCACGGGACGTTGTTAACACCTCCCCGCGATCCTGGCTTTTTATCGCGAAGCGAGGCTTATCCGCGTAGCCTTTAGTGAGTTTTGTCGAACTATTCTGAAATCCAAAAATCCCCCTCAAAGCCGCGCCCACACTGCACCCAAAAACCATGACGGTACAGTTACTGTACCATGACGTTTTTTTTATTTTGCCGATGCCGCTTCATTCACGAACTTTACACGGATCAAAAAAAATATGCCCCTATGTTCTTTGAAATACCGCTTTGTGAACCTTGTATGCGTGCGCATTTGCACTCATGTAAACTGTCAACTGTTTTATACCTTTTAGGGTATAATTATACCTTTTAGGGGTATAAATATACCTTTTGAGGGTATAAATATACCCTTTTATACCTGAACAAAAAACACATAATATCGACCCATGGCGCGTTTCACTTACACTCACCTTCGGTTTTATATCCTTATATGGCATTTCCCCGAAACTATACCCCGGTTTGCCCTGGTATTCAAAAAAATAAATTTGTTTGTAGGAGAATTCTGCTTTTTAAAAAGTATAAAATCCTTGGTGGTAGCGAATTTGAATTGCACCCTCTTCGGGGATACAAAATTTCATCCGTAAATTGCCGCTAAGATGAGTAAGGGAATTATTGAGAAAAAGAATGATGCAGGCAATATTGAGGTCCTGGGTGCGCGGGTGCATAACCTGAAGAATATAGATGTAAGCATACCTAAGAATAAGCTGGTAGTGATAACCGGCATAAGCGGCAGCGGGAAATCGTCGCTGGCATTTGATACTATTTTTGCTGAAGGCCAGCGGCGCTATATGGAGAGTTTTGCCGCCTACGCGCGCCAGTTCATGGGCGACCTCGACCGGCCGGATGTTGACAAGATTACCGGGCTATCGCCTGTAATATCAATAGAGCAGAAGACGACCAACCGTAACCCCCGTTCCACAGTAGGCACCGTGACCGAGGTGTATGATTTTATGCGTCTTTTGTTTGCGCGCGTGGCAGAAGCATATTCTTACAATACGGGTAAGAAGATGGTGAAGTTCAGCGAGGAAGAAATAGTGGCACACATACAGCAGAATTTTTCAGGCAGAAAGATAATGTTGCTGGGGCCGGTGGTGCGCGGACGTAAAGGACATTACCGCGAGCTGTTTGAGCAATTAAGAAAGCAGGGTTACGTGAAAGTGCGCATAGATGGCGAGGTGACAGACCTGAAGGAGCGTATGCAGGTGGACAGGTATAAGATACACGATATAGAGCTGGTGGTAGACAGGCTGCTGGTGCAGCCGGACGGCCATACGCGGCTGAGCCAGAGTGTGCAGAAATCGCTGCAGGTGGGCAAGGGGCTGATGTTCATTGCAGATACGGATACCAATGCCATAGCGCAGTATAGCAAAACACTGATGTGCCTGGAAACAGGTGTGTCGTATGAAGAGCCCTCGCCCAATACATTCTCCTTCAATTCGCCTTATGGCGCATGCCCTAAATGTAAAGGATTGGGCAGTGTGTATGAAGTGAATATGCAGGAGGTACTGCCCGACATGGACAAGAATATCCTTGAAGGTGGTATAGCGCCTTTGGGTGGAGAGCGTGATGCATGGGCCTTTCAGATGGCTACGGTCCTGGCAAAGAAAAATAAGATACCATTAGACAAGCCGTTAAAGACTATTCCGCAAAAGCAACTGAACATATTGCTTTATGGCAATGATGAAGGAGTGACCACCTACTCGAACGACGACGAATCGACCTATCATGAAAAGGTGGTGCAGCACAATTATGAGGGCATCGTCAATATGGTGTTGCGGTGGTTCAGTGAGACCACTTCGGAAGGTGTGCGCACATGGGCAGAGAAATTCATGGTGCTTAACGATTGCCCTGTGTGCAACGGGGCAAGACTTAAAAAGGAAAGCCTTTACTTTAAGTTAGACAATAAGAACATTGCTGAGCTCTCTGCGCTATCATTGAAAGAGATGAGCGAATGGTTTACTGATATAGAGCCTAGATTGAGCAACAAGCAGAATGTGATTGCCAAGGACATACTGAAAGAGATAAGGGATAGGCTGCATTTTCTGCTGGACGTGGGGTTGCATTATCTTACTATCGACCGGCCAACTCGGACACTGAGCGGTGGCGAGTCGCAACGGATAAGGCTGGCAACACAGATAGGATCGCAACTGACAGGCATTACCTATATACTGGACGAGCCGAGCATAGGCTTGCACCAGCGCGATAACCAAAGGCTGATAAAGGCGCTGAAGAATTTGCGCGATGGGGGTAATTCGGTATTGGTGGTGGAGCATGATAAGGATATAATGCTGGCATCAGACCACCTGATAGATATTGGGCCTGCTGCCGGTATGCATGGAGGCCGGATAGTGAGCGAAGGCACCCCGCAGCAGGTATTGCTGCAAAAAACAACAACCTCTGCTTACCTGAACAATACGATGCGCATAGAAGTGCCTGTGGAGCGGCGCAAAGGGAATGGTAAGAAACTGGTGCTGGAAGGAGCAACTGGTAATAATCTGAAAAATGTTTCTGTGAAACTGCCTTTAGGAACTTTTATTTGTGTGAGTGGTGTATCAGGCAGCGGTAAGAGTACGCTTATTAATGAGACATTGTACCCGATACTGGGCAAGCACTGTTATCATAATTTTAAGCAAACACCCATGCCGCATAAAAAAGTGCATGGACTGGAGCATATAGACAAGGTAATAGAGATAGACCAAAGCCCGATAGGGCGCACTCCGCGCAGCAACCCGGCTACTTATTGCGGTTTCTTCAACGAGATACGCCAGCTTTTCTCACAGGTGCCTGAGGCGAAGATAAGAGGCTACACTGCGGGACGGTTCTCATTTAACGTAAAGAGTGGCCGATGTGAAACATGTGAAGGAGGTGGCATGCGCTCCATAGAAATGAATTTTCTGCCAGATGTATATGTGCAGTGCGAGAAATGCAACGGCAGGAGGTATAACAGGGAGACGCTGGAGATACGCTATAAAGGAAAATCGATATCGGATGTACTGAACATGACGGTAGATGAGGCGGTGGAGTTTTTTGTGAACGTGCCGTACTTGCACAGAAAAATAAAGACCCTGCAGGATGTGGGCCTTGGGTATGTGACGCTTGGGCAAAGTGCAGTGACACTAAGCGGCGGCGAGGCCCAGCGGGTGAAACTGGCCACGGAATTGTCGAAGCGGGATACGGGGCAAACTATATACATACTGGATGAGCCTACAACCGGGCTGCACTTTGAAGATATTAAGCACCTGCTCTCCGTGCTGAACAGGCTGGTAGACAGGGGCAACACCATACTGGTAATAGAGCATAATCTGGACGTAGTAAAAGTGGCCGACTATGTGCTGGACATGGGGCCGGAAGGCGGCAATGGCGGAGGCAGAGTGGTGGCGGCAGGCACACCCGAAGATGTGGCAGCTGTGAAGGAAAGTTTTACCGGGATTTTTTTGAAAGAGGAATTGAAGCCGAGATAAATCTTACCTGTAATAGTCATTATACTCCTTCCACTTCATGGAGAATGGCAGGATGAGGAGCGACACAACGATATTGCTGTTGCCGGTAAGAGATGCATTAACACGGCCTGTTTCAATATCGCCTTGTTCTCTGTGGTACAGGGTGAAAGGGGAGACATAATACATTGCCCGCACCTTCATAGCAAAACCAAAGTACATGCCCATCTCGGCCATAACATAACTTCTCAATTTAAACACAATATCTGCGCCCACATCGCCTGTGACATCATTTGAAAAAGCAAATCCGGTAATAGCAACGGTCGGGGCAAAGCCTGCGCCCATAGAGAACAGTAATTTGTCTTTTGGGTTCAGCGATGCCTCGCCACCGGTTTTATATTGCAGCCCCAGTGGTGCTTCAAACAGCATGGTGAGCGCAGTGAGGCTTAATGCTTCGCCATCAACATCCTGGTAATCAACAAGATTGTAAGTATAATATGCACCGCCTATTGACCAATCGAATGCTATCATTTGCTTAGCACCGAGTTTGGCAATTTTGGCGAAAGAACCGCATGATACCCCATAAGATACCGAGGACTTTTTGCTGATGTGAATGCTGGTATCAAACTTCTGCCCGTATTTAGGATGCTCCTGGTATACATAATCAAGCTGTATGGTATTCATGGGATAGCTGAATGCAATATATTGGCGCTTTAGGCCCTTTTTTTTAATCGGGTCATACTCGTCATAGTGCATATATTGGCTGGCATAGCGGCCACCACCTCTGAATTGTGCAAATGCAACTTGTGCAGTAAATAGTAAAATAATGGAGTATGTAAAGGTCTTTAAGTTCATATGGGATATTTTTCGGGGTGAAAGTAATATAATTTCCGAAAGAACGTATAGTGTTTACACGTAACTTTATACGAGAAAATCAAGAATCAGGAACAAGGATGTTAGGCTATCACTTTTCAAAATACGAACCGGGCGAAGACAATAAAACACCATTCGAAAAGCTTCTTGAGCTTTTTACGGAATTGCTGCAATATACTAATGGCGATGCCGGCGAGGCGCTGCACTGGCTGACGCAATTAGACAAGCAATATAAACTTACCAATGGCCAGTATGGCATAGGCGATTTTATCGAAGACCTGAAGGCAAACGGCTATCTGAAGGAAGGCGGGCAGAACGGGTCGTTCAAGATAACACCTAAGACTGAGCAATCTATACGCCGGCGCTCGCTGGAGGAGATTTTCGGGAAGATGAAGAAGGCAAAACAGGGCAACCACCGCACTTTCAAGAGCGGACAGGGCGATGAGCCTAACCCTGAGATACGACCCTATGTATTTGGAGATTCGCCTGAGACAATAGACTATACTGGCAGCCTGAAAAATGCATTCATCAACCATGGCATAGACAGCCTGTCTATGCGGGAAGATGACCTGGAGATACATGAAACCGACTTTAAGGCGCAGACATCAACGGTGCTGATGATAGATATATCACACTCGATGATCTTATACGGTGAGGACAGAATAACACCGGCGAAGAAAGTGGCCATGGCGTTAAGCGAATTGATAACAACCCGTTACCCTAAGGATACACTGGATATTGTGGTGTTTGGAAATGATGCATGGCAGATAGAAATGAAGGACCTGCCTTACCTGCAGGTGGGCCCTTATCATACCAATACGGTTGCGGGGCTGGAACTTTCCATGGAGCTATTGCGCAGGCGGAAGAACCCCAATAAGCAGATATTCATGATAACAGATGGCAAGCCTACCTGCCTGAAGATAGGCCACAAATATTACAAGAACAGCTTTGGGATAGACAGTAAGATACTGAACCGCACATTGAACCTTGCCGGGCAGCTACGCCGTATGAAGATACCGGTCATCACCTTTATGATAGCGAATGACCCTTACCTGCAATCATTTGTAAGGAACTTTACAGAAGTGAATAACGGCAAGGCATTCTATTCCTCGCTTGACGGGCTTGGGAATTATATATTTGAAGACTACGAAAGGAATAAGAGGAAGACAGTGAGATGAAAGCCCCAAACCCCTGAAGGGCTTCCTCATATGATGTATAAACAAAAGCCGCTTTATAGCGGCTTTTGTCGTAAATATTCAAGATGTATGTATAAATAGTAAAAGTAAGCCCCCTTCAGAGGTTTAGGAGTTAACTTACTAAAGTGCCTACTTGCTTGCCTGTTACAACATCAAGAAGGTTGCCGGGTTTATTCATGTCGAAAACGATGATGGGGAGGTTGTTCTCCTGACAGAGCGTAAACGCGGTCATATCCATAACCTTAAGGTTCTGGCCAATTACTTCTTTAAAAGTCAATGTTTCGTAGCGGGTTGCAGTGCTGTCCTTTTCAGGGTCGGCGGTGTAAATGCCATCTACACGTGTGCCTTTCAGTATCACATCCGCGCTTATTTCTATTGCACGCAGGGAGCCTGCTGTATCGGTTGTAAAGTATGGATTACCGGTGCCTGCACCGAAGATAACCACCCTGCCTTTTTCGAGATGGCGGATAGCGCGGCGACGTATGTATGGTTCAGCCACCTGTTCCATTTTAATGGCGCTCTGCAAGCGTGTCTTCACCCCTTCTTTTTCCAGTGCTGACTGCAGTGCCATGCCGTTTATCACCGTAGCCAGCATACCCATATAGTCGCCATGGGCGCGTTCGATACCTGTTTCCGCTTCATTCATGCCGCGGTAGATATTACCCCCACCTATCACTATAGCCACCTGAACGCCAATATGGGTAATTACTTTTATTTCCTTTGCATAGCTTTCCAGCATTTTAGGGTCGATGCCGTAATTGCGGTCGCCCATCAAAGATTCACCTGAAAGTTTTAAAAGGACACGACTATACTTTGGTACCATACTTTGCGTTATTAAGCTGTATTTACTGCAAAGAAAAGAAAAAACGGAGTTTTTTAGGTGAATGTGCTAAAAGATATTTTATATTTATCCGGAACGGGCGTATGTACAAAAGATTATATTATACAGGGATAGCGGCATATATCGTTATGTTTCTTTTCTCCATGCTGTTTTACAAGGAAAGGATCATACTGGTGGATACGGCAAATGGTGTGTTCAATATTATTAAGGAAAATTCATTTGCAATAGGTATCTACCGTTTCGGGAATGTTTTTAATCAATGGCTGCCTGTGCTGGCGGTGAAAATGAACGCTTCGCTGGACACCATCATGATATGTTATTCTGTGGCGTTCATACTGTACTATTTTACGTGTTACCTTATTTGCGGAACGTTACTGAAAAGGTATGAGTTTGCGTTGCTGGTGCTTCTGTTCAATACATTGTTTGCAGCAGATACTTTTTACTGGATACCCTCCGAGCTACCGCAGGGAATGGCCTTGCTGATGGTGGTCTTCGCGATGCTGTATGAAAAGCAATTCAGCACGATGAGGGCAACTACCTGGATGGCTGTTTTTACAGGGCTGATTGTACTTGTGTTCTATCATCCGCTGCTCATTTTTGTGATGGGGTTTTCTATTGTGTTCTTTTTGCTTCATCGTCATATCCCTTTCGACAGAAAATTGCTGATGATTACCGGCTGTGGATTTTTTGTCCTACTGCTTTTAAAAACACTTTTTCTCAGAACGCCGTATGAGCGGCACTCTATGAGTGGGATGAAGAATTTCATCACGTTGTTCCCTGATTATTTCATGCTATACTCTAACAGGCAATTTCTGGCAAACTGTATCAGCAAGTATTACTGGATACCTGTTGTGTTTATGGGTGTGGTGGCGCTATACTATAAGCAGAAGCAATGGAAACAGGCAGGCCTATTTTTGTTATCGTTTTTCGGGTATATGCTGCTGGTGAATGTTTCATACCCATCGGATGTGACGCCGGTGTTCTACATCGAAAACCTGTACCTGCCACTGGCTGCGTTCTTATCGCTGCCGCTCATCTTCAATATCATGCCAATGCTGGTAAGAAGGAAAATGGCGATGCCATTCCTGCTGCTTGTATTGATCACGTTCTGTGTGCGCGTTTCTACCACACATGCTACCTACGCTGCAAGACTGGACTGGGAGCGTAGGTTTATGAAAGAGCATGGTGATAAGAAAATGATTTACCCCACACGACTTGTGCCGATGGATACATTGATGATGGTGTGGGGCACACCTTATGAGTTCTGGTTGCTGTCAACCACGGAACAAAGCAGGACAGTATCAATTATCATTGACCCAAAACCTGAAAACAGGATGTGGGCAGACCAATTGAGGAACTCGCTGCTGGTGAACTGGAATATTGTACCGTACAGCGAGCTGAAACCAAAGTACTTCAGGATGACGGACTCTACTACACCTTACCTGATCTATAAATAGCGATTACAGAAAAGGTATCTTCACTACCTGAGCTTTGATTGCCTTGTCGCGTATCATGATAAATACTTCACTGCCAGGTGCGGCGTGTTCTTTTGCCACGTAGCCCATGCCTATGGCTTTACCAAGGGTGGGTGATTGCGTGCCGGAAGTGACAACACCTATCTCTTTTCCTTCAGCATTCTGTATGATGTGGTGATGGCGGGGTATGCCACGGTCTATCATTTCGAAGCCAACAAGTTTGCGGCTAACGCCATCAGTCTTTTGCTTTTCGATAGCAGCCCTGTTGGTAAAGTCTTTTGTGAATTTGGTGATCCAGCCGAGACCTGCCTCGATGGGGCTTGTGGTATCGTCAATATCATTGCCATAGAGGCAGAAGCCTTTTTCGAGACGGAGTGTATCGCGGGCGGCAAGGCCTATGGGCTTCATGCCGTGGGGCGCGCCTACACGAAATACTTCTTCCCAAATTTTGGCTGCGTCGCCATCTTTATCTTCAAAATAAATTTCCACACCACCTGCGCCGGTGTAGCCTGTGGCGCTTACGAGTACATTATCTATTCCTGCGAATTTGCCCTTGGTAAAAGTGTAGTACTGGAGGTCTGTGATGTTCATGTCGGTGAGCTGCTGCATGTATTCAGCGGCTTTGGGGCCTTGAACCGCAAGAAGGCCGGTCTTAGCGGAAATGTTGTGCATTTCCACGCCGCCGGTATTGCGGGCGCTAATCCAGTTCCAGTCTTTTTCAATGTTGGACGCATTTACTACCAGCATGTAAGTTTTGTTGAACTCAATGCAGTAAACGAGCAGGTCATCTACTATGCCACCGGTTTCGTTGGGCAGGCAGGAGTATTGGATTTTGCCATCGGTAAGTTTTGCGGCATCGTTGCTGGTAACCCTCTGGATGAGATCGAGGGCGCCGGGGCCTTTCAGGATGAACTCTCCCATGTGGCTTACATCAAAGACCCCGGCATTGTTGCGCACGCAATTATGCTCTTCGTTAATGCTTGTATAGGAGATGGGCATATTGTACCCGGCAAATTCTGCCATTTTTGCGCCCAGCGCTATATGAGTCTGTGTAAAAGGAGTGTTGTTCATCTGAAATTTTTTTGAGTGGCTGCAAAAATAAGCGAGTATTCCTATTTTTTCAGTGTTATCTGTGATTTTGCCCAATTTCTGGGGGGGACGACATCAATTTGTTGTAATGTATTAAAAATAAGCAGTTTGTGATTTTTTGGTTTGCGCATTCTTTGCGCATTTTTGCGCACAATCAGCTCATTATTTTCTCATTTTCATTTTTTGCCCCGCCTGTACCGTTTTTTTTTACCGCTAAGGCGCGAAGACGCTAAGAGGGACTGAACACAGTAAAGTTCGGGAAGGTGGGATTAGCTGCCAAATAAAAAAATCATGATGGTACAGTAACTGTACCATCATGGTTTTTGGGTGCAGTGTGGGCGCGGAATTGGGCGAAAAATCCGGATTTCAGAATATTTTGCAAGATGCCCTTGATGTGTTGTTAAAAACGCATGGATGCCAGGCACAAATTGCCGGCGCGTGCTTCAGGCTTAGCCTTTTAAAGCAGCGGGTGCCTGACCACCGGAAGCCGATGCCCTGGGATTATTAATAGTAAGTTGGTGATTTATACATTTCTATTATCTTTATTGTTGCGTAAGTAAGCAACATGGTCTTCAGCAGTATCATTTTCATTTTTTTATTTATACCCTTTTTCTTCCTGGCCTATTTCCTGGTGCCACGGGTGTTTAAGAATGCGGTCATTTTGCTGGGGAGTATCGGGTTTTATGCATGGGGGGCACCTGAGTTCATATTTGTAATACTAGGGACCACCTTATTTGATTTTTTTGTAGTGAAGTGGATGGCTGCAGCATCATCGGTAAGTAAGCGAAAGGCGCTTCTTTGCTTTTCCATCTCTATTAATCTTGGCTTACTCGTCTATTTTAAATACAGCAATTTTTTTGTTGAGAACGTAAACCTGTTGCTGCAAGGCATAGGGCTGAAGGAGGTTGCATGGGTGAAACTGGTGTTGCCAATAGGTATATCGTTTTATACTTTTGAAACACTAACGTATGTGGTAGATGTGTACAGAGGCGTGCATAAGCCCTTGAAAAAGTTTTGGGATTACCAGTTGTATATTATCCTGTTCCCGAAAATGATAGCAGGCCCGATAATAAGATTTCATGATTTTGCGGAACAAATTTATGACCATATCGACCATGAAAACACAGAGAACAGATTACGAGGCCTGTACCGTTTTTTTATTGGTCTTGGAAAGAAGGTGCTGATAGCAAATGTGATGGGATTAAGTGTGTCACAAATATTCAGTATACCACAAAGTGACCTAGGTACTGCGACAGCGTGGCTTGGCGCACTGAGCTATACATTCCAGATATATTTTGATTTTTCGGGCTACTCTGATATGGCGATAGGGCTGGCATTGATGATGGGTTTCCGGTTTCCGGAGAATTTCAATAACCCGTATACGGCAGTATCGGTGACTGATTTCTGGCGCAGATGGCATATGACCCTGGGGAGCTGGATGCGTGAGTACCTGTACATACCGCTGGGAGGGAACAGAGTGGGGAAGAAGTGGCGCTTATACTTAAACCTGTGGCTTGTATTCCTTGCTTCGGGGCTTTGGCACGGGGCCGAATGGGGCTTTATTGTGTGGGGTGCATACCATGGTTTTTTCCTGGTGGCTGAACGGCTATTTTTAAACAAGTGGCTGATGAAAGCGGGTAAAATATCCTTTTTGTATACTTTCCTGGTAGTGATGGTAGGATGGGTATTCTTTAAAACGGAACATTTTTCTGTAGCAACGGGTTATTTAAAACAGATGTTTGTGTGGCATCCGGAGAAGTATATATGGAGGGCCGACAAAGAATATATGACAGTGCTGGCGCTGGCTGTAATATTTTCATTTTTCACTGTGACGGAATGGGGCAAACGTATACAGGAGCGGATATTTTATGGTGCGTACAGTTTAAAGATGCATTACGCAATGGCAACGATAGCAATGGTGTTATGTATTGTTTCGTCGGCACGGATCACATCTTCATCATTTAACCCATTCATTTATTTCAGGTTTTAAGGTATGGATCGTGGGCGGAAAATATTGTTTGTGTTCCTGTTCACTATCCTGTGGCTGCCGTACCTGCAGCACAAGTTTCATGTGATTGACAGTGGAACCCTTCACGGATATTTCACCAATTCAGACTCGGTAGATCTTACAATACGGGGGTGGTTTGATGGGGCTTATCAGCCCGGGACCAACAATTACTATAACGATCATATCGGTTTCAGGCAAGACCTTGTGCGGCTGAATGCACAGATAGATTATTCGTTGTTTCAGAAGCTGGACTATGGCGCTACGACGCTGGGCAGCGATAACTATTTGTACTTTGATGATTACATTGAAGCTTATTACGGAAGGGATTTTGTGGGGAGTGCGCAGCTCGCAGAGCGAATGCTGAAGCTGAAGCGGGTGCAGGACACACTCGGGAAGCTTGGGAAAACGGTGATCATGGTATATGCGCCATGTAAGGCGTGGTATTATCCGGAGCATATACCCGCTTCATTAGCCTATCCGAAAGGGGCAGGCAATAACTACTTAACCAGCAAACATGCGGGCGATTCGTTGGGGGTGAACCAGATAGATTTTAATGCATGGTTCCTTTCCATGAAAGAAACTACAAAAGACCTGCTGTTCTCGAGGCAGGGCATTCATTGGACGAACTATGGCGCGATGCTGGCCGGAGACAGCCTGGTAAGGTATATAGAACGTGTCAGGGGCATCAGTATGCCGCACCCGAGGTGGCAGAAGATAAACAAGACAACGCAGGCGATACTACCCGATAATGATATGGCCGACATTCTGAACTTAATATTTCCGATAACTGTAGATACACTGTCGTACCCGGAAGTTTATTATTTGCCGGAGGATAGCGGGAAGACGAGGCCGAAGTGTATCTATATAGGAGACAGCTATGTAATCAATTTATTGAGAACGGAGCTCGTGCAGCATATCAATTCGGAGTGGCAATTCTGGTTTTACTACAAGCATGTGCTCAATGACACAAACTACCTGGCGGACCATTATCTTAAAGTAGCAGACCAAAACCTGAAAAACGAAGTAACCAAGGCCGATTGCATTATATTGCTGCAAACACCGAAGAACACTAACCAGACCGGATATGGGTTCATTGAAGATCTGTATGCCGTTTTTTATCCTGATAAATAGTGTTACGTTTTTATGTGAGTGACAAATTTGGTGGGCATTGGATCAATTTATGACTTAATGGCATTATCTTTAACTTGGTTTAGAAATTGCTTAGTAAATACAAACTGAAATCGAATGGATCAAAATGAATTCCGCAAATATGCCATCAAACACCATGGCATCAGCAGTTTAACTGTGGACAGTTATACTTCTTCGTTAAGAGTGCCAGTAGGCCTGACCCCATATATCATAGAGGAGCGGCCGATGAATGTGGCGTCTATGGACGTATTCTCGAGGTTGATGATGGACCGTATCATCTTCCTGGGAGAGGGTATCAATGACTATGTGGCCAATATAGTGACGGCGCAGCTGCTCTTTCTGCAAAGCACGGACCAGAACAGCGACATACAGATGTACCTGAACAGCCCCGGTGGCAGTGTATATGCCGGCCTTGGCATCTATGACACGATGCAGATCATCAGTCCCGATGTATCGACGATATGCACGGGTATAGCCGCATCAATGGCAGCGGTGCTGATGTGCGCGGGCACAAAAGGAAAGCGCACGGCGCTGAAGCACAGCCGGATAATGATACACCAGCCATTAGGCGGGGCGGAAGGGCAGGCGAGTGATATAGAAATAACTGCGCGCGAGATAGGCAAGCTGAAGAAAGAACTGTATGAGATAATAGCCTACCACAGCGGCCAGAAACTGACCAAAGTGGAAAAAGACAGTGACCGCGACTACTGGATGACCGCCGCTGAAGCGAAGGAATATGGCATGGTGGACGAGGTGCTGAGCTTTAACCAAAGGAAGATGGGAGATAATGCGGGTTAGTGGTTTATTGGTTGAAAGGGATTATTAATTATATGTTTAAGTAGTTATAAGTAAAGCCGTCCGGGGATGCCCGGGCGGTTTTTTATTGCAAAAGGTTCGGGATATGAATCTGTGATACCGTTAAAAAACGGTGTAAAAAATACCGTCTTTTAACGGGTTTTTTATTGCGAAGGAGTATTATATCTTTATCGCCCCCAAAGGAAGACCGTAAACAAATTACCGTGTTTCAGTAAAATAGAGTATTGATAATGAACAGGTAAGGATGAATTAATGATTAATTAAACAGGGCGGCAGTAAAAAGAGTTGTTACAAGAGTACATTTATAACATATATTTTTTCACTTTTAAAAAACACACAATTATGACAGAACCAATTTTAGGCATGATCCAGTATTATGCGTTTGACTGGGCTCCGAAGTATTATGCGCTGGCAAATGGCGCAATACTTTCGATAGCGCAGAACACGGCGTTATTCTCTCTGTTAGGTACTACGTATGGCGGTAACGGACAGACAACCTTTGCGTTGCCTAACCTTTGCGGGCGTGCTGTAGTAGGGCAGGGCAACAATTACAGTATGGGTGAAGTATTTGGTACAACCACTGTAACTATGCTGACCTCTAACATGCCGATGCACACACACGGCGTGGGTAACGTTCATATACCTGCGTATGTAGATCCAAGGGATGGCAGTACTGCTACCGATCCATCGGGCGCGTATGCAGGCAACGTGACTTCCGGTGCGTTGTATTCATCAACTGCGGCAGCTAACAGTTATTTAGGAGCTCCATCTGTTACGGTAGGAGCAGCCGGTGGCAGCATGCCGTTCAATGTTCAGAACCCGTATATTGCGCTGACAGCGACAATAGCCACGGCAGGAATATATCCAACCAGGAACTAACAAAAAATAAAGATTGCCGGTATACCGGCTGAAATCATTTTAAAAAAATCTAAAAACAAAAAGAATATGGATTTCTATATAGGAACAATTTGCGTTTTCGGTTTTCAATTTGCCCCACGCAACTGGGCATATTGTAATGGCGCGTTACGCCCCATTGCTTCAAATACTGCTTTGTTCTCATTGCTGGGCACTACATATGGCGGCGATGGGAGAACTACATTTGGTTTACCTAACCTGCAGGGCAGGTCGGCTATAGACCAGGGACAGCTGGCCGGCGGATCGTTATATACGATGGGCGAAACAGCAGGCACGGAAAGTGTAACGATACTGACCAGTAATATGCCTGCGCATGCACACAGCGTGACCTTTGCAATCAATGCTGATGCAAGGGATACCGGGAGTTCGGATTCTCCACAAGGCAATTATCCGGCATTATCAACTTCGAATATTTACGGCGGCCCACCAGCCACCACGAATGTATTTATGAAACCTCCGGTGATTACTCTCGGCAATTCTGGTGCGCAAATGCCAATTGGTATCTCAGACCCATCGCTGGTGATGAATTACTGCATTTGCCAGTACGGTATATTCCCATCAAGGAATTAATTTTTGCAGTAGGAGTAAAATATTTTCAATAATTCAAACTTTAAAAAAAGATTTTTATGGATTTTTATATAGGTTCAATATGGTCGTTCGGCTTTGGATGGGCTCCACGCGGAATGGCGTTATGCAACGGACAACTGGTGCCGATAGCACAGAACGAAGCATTATTCTCACTGATAGGAACTACTTATGGAGGCGATGGCCAGACTACGTTCGGTCTGCCTAATATGCAGGGCCGTGTGCCGATAGGCACTGGTACAGGGCCAGGCCTGCCCACTTATGTAATCGGTCAGGCTGCAGGCAGCGAAACTGTGACACTTACGACAAGCAACCTGCCAATGCATACGCACCCCTTGCTGAGCGCGAATCTTCCGGTAGGAAATTCATCGGACCTGGGAGACCCGACCAATGCTTTTTACAGCCTTTCGGACAGCACGGTAGGTGCTCCGTATTCCGGCGCGCATAATGTAGCGATGGGGCCAGTGGCACCAATTATGTCGGGCATTACCGGCAGCAGCCAGCCCATTAGCATATTGAGCCCGTTCCAGGTTGTGAGCTATTGCATTTGCACAGAGGGAATTTACCCGATGCGCAATTAGTAGCAGGAACAGATAGTTTTCAGTGTAATTATTACCGGCAGCCTGGCTGCCGGTAATTTATATTTTATAAACAAGCACAAATGAATAAAAAAATTGGTCTTTTATTGCCCCGGTCGGTGATATATCCGTCTATGGGTTTAGATATACTGGGAGGTGTGCGTTGTGCGCTTGCAGACGCAGGTGCAGGGGATGTGGAAATAAAAACAGAGAATATTGGTGTTGCGGGCGATGATAAAATAATTTACGCGGCCTGTGAAAAATTATTGTTTGACGGGTGCAGTGTGATAGCGGGTTATGTGAACCCGCAGACTGCAGAGAAGCTTCAGGCCATGTGTGCGGGAGGCGATATCATATTCCTGCACCTGGATGCGGGTTATCATTATCCATCGTCGACAAAAAAACAATCTCATTTATTTACGATATCGCTGCAGGGCGCGCTGAATTGCCGAGTGGCATCGACAATGGCCGTGGCAGACGGGGTGAAGGGATGCGCTTTCGCGGGTTCGTTTTTTGATGCAGGCTACCGTGGGATACATGGTTTTCACCGCGGGCTTGAAGATGCGGGCGGCAATGTTACGTTTAACCATATCACGAAGTTGAAGAGAAGTGATTTTACCATAGAGCCGTTGATAGGCCATTTGCAGGCAAACCCGGAAGATGGGCTGCTGGCGGCCTTTTGCGGAGATATGCTGCAGGACTTCTTTGCAGGAGTGGCAGCGAGCAATGCGCTGGCCGGGCACAGCGTATATGGCAGCCCGTTTGTGGGTGATGAGGTGTGGCTGGGGCAGAGTGTGTATCCCGGTGTGGATATAAAAGTATGCGTGCCATGGGCGGGGAGACTGGCGCATGAAGGCAACAGGCACTTTATGCAGGTAATGGCAGAAAAAAAGGTGAAGACAAATATATTTTCGGTGCTGGGCTGGGAAGCAGGCCATGTGATGGCTTCCGCGCTGCAGGCGGATGATACGGCAGCAGCATCGGCCGCACTGGAAGGAATGGAATATACCGGCCCCCGCGGCGATGTGAGGATAGATGCTGAAACGCATACAACCTACGCACCCGTGTATGTGGCATGGGTGAAGAAGAACGACGTGACGGAACATTGTGTGCTGGTGCCGCAGGGAGTATCTCCGTATACGGAGCAACAAAGAAAAAAACTGGAAGACGATATAAATAATTTCGGGGGAATGGCCACCTCGTGGATGAATGCGTACGGGTGCCTGGAATCGTAGGGTGTGGAGCCTGCCCCTGTGGATGAGTGGGCAATGTGGCGGGGATGCGAACTATTATGGATTTTTAAGAACAGAGAATGGGTAAAATAAGAATAGGATTGTTGTGCGATAACAGGGTTGCGGTGCCTGTGATGCAACGCATGGCGCAGGAAGGCGTACTGTGTGGTGTGGCAACAACCGACAGGGACGCGGAAACGGGAGTGGTGTTTACAGGGCTCGCCGGGCAGGCGCATGTGCCTTACCGTAAAATAACACAAAAAGAATTTGCGGAGCAGATAACTGCATGGGTGAAAGAGGTGCAGGCAGATGCGGTATTTGTGATCAATTTTCCGTGGCGGATAGGTGCACAGGTGCTGCGGGTGCCGAGGCTGGGGTTCCTTAATTTTCATTACGGGCTGCTGCCGGAGATGCGTGGTGCCGACCCTGTGTTTGAGAGCATCAGGCAGCGGATGACGGTGGCAGGCGCCACGGTGCATGTGATGGATGAAGGACTGGACACGGGACCTGTGGTGCTGCGCAGACAGATGGACATTCAGCCGGGGCTGACGTATGGTATGCTGAGCAGCCAGATGGCGATGCTGGGTGCTGAAATGTGCGGGGAGATACTGAATAATATTACCACTTCGGCCATAGGCTCTTTCCCTGAAAACAAGGAAGGAGTTGCTGCCAGCTGGTGCGGGATGCCGCTGACGGAGCAGGATGAAACAAAAGCAAAGTACTGGCCGAAAATAGGGGAGGCGGAAATGACGATAAACTGGCAGGAGATGGACAGCGCAATGATCACCGCCCTTGTGCTGTCGTGTAATCCGGTGGCGAAAGGTGTACCAACCACGATAAACGGATGGAAGATAGGTGTGTGTGATTTGAGCGTGGTGAACCTGCAGGGTGACGCATCGGGAATAAAGCCGGGAACAATAGTGGCGATGGATATGCAGAACGGGCTGATCGTATACTGCAAGGATGGTAAAGGACTGAAACTGGATGTGGTTTATACTGCGGAGGGTGTTTTTCCGGGGTATAAGCTGGCATATTTTAATGTAACCTCAGGGATGATATTTGGAAATTAACAAATTGTAGCCTGTATTCAATTGAATGAAAGGAAGGTAGATAATATGGCCGAAGCGGGTGTTTTTTAATGTATATAAACCATGATATTGTTATTATAATGCATAAGATGGTGCAAATATGATTTTTTTATCGCATTGTATACCATTTATTATCATGCAATAATGTTGTTAACTATTTGTTTACATTTTTTATTGGCCTTGTAGTTACGGTCATCATAGGATTTTTGATTATTTTTTATACATTTAAACCCGTAATAAATTATTGTAAGGAAACTTTAATATATGAAATTTATTTAAAATTTAAAATCAGTGCATAAAAACCATAAAAAATGAAAAACAAACTTGTACTTCTGTTTGCCTTTTGCGCCGTGATGACCATCTATTCGACAACGGCTAATGCGCAAGGCATGGCGGTGAACACCACCGGCGCAGCTGCGAATGCATCATCTATGCTTGATGTGACCTCTACAACAAAAGGTATACTGATACCACGTATGACGAATGCGCAGCGCAATGCTATTTCATCGCCTGCCACCGGCCTGATGATATTTCAGACTGATGGTACGCCGGGGTTTTATTATTATGACGGAAGTGCGTGGACAGCAGTAGGCGGCGGCGGATCGCCGACAGGCAGCGCCGGTGGCGGCCTTACCGGCACTTACCCCAACCCGACAATAGCCAGCGGTGCTGTAGGCATTGCGCAACATAGTGCCTCAGGTACAGCAAGCAGTTCTACGTTTTTGCGTGGTGATAATACGTGGGCTACGCCAACGGCCACACCTACAGGGTCTGCCGGTGGCGACCTTACTGGCACTTATCCAAACCCGACTGTAGCAAACAATGCTATTACAAATGCTAAAGTATCTGCTACCGCAGCAATAGCTTATTCTAAGCTGAACCTTGCAGGCTCTGTTAACCTGGCAAGCGATGTGACCGGCAACCTGTCTGTGGCCAACCTGAACAGCGGTACGGGCGCAAGCAGCAGCACATTCTGGCGTGGTGATGGTACATGGGCCACACCAACAGGTGGCAGCGGCACGGTTACATCTGTATCATCGGGTAACCTGTCCCCTTTATTCACTACCAGCGTAAGCAATGCAACTACTACGCCTGCAATAAATTACTCATTGAGTAATGCGCCAGCATTCTCAGTGCTGACCAACAGCACCAACGCTACAAGCACACCTGCATATGGCAAAGTGGTGCCGGGTGCGCTTTTTGCTACATCAGGTGTTGCTTCTTCCTCCACATTTTACAGGGGTGACGGCACGTGGCAGGCACCTTTTACGCTGACAACAACGGGCAGCGGTGCAGCCACATTCAGCAGCGGTACTTTGAATATACCTACACCTGTAACATCTTCCGTGCGTGTGTGGTCTACCGTTGGTAGCCCAGCAGGGGCCACAGATACGTACGGAGGTTTTACCTCTCCATCTTTTACTTCAAGTCCATTACCTTATGCTGGTAACTTTAATGGCTATACAGTTATGCCTTTCAGCGGCACAATAAATGCTATTACACTTGCGGGTATTTGCAGAATTACCGGATCCGGTGGCAATACACAGACTATAGAGATCTATAAAAATAACGCTCTTGTTGGCTCTATTGCGATAACAATAGCCGGAACCGGTACTTTGGGACAGGTGGTTACCAATTCTACTACACCATCAATAGCTTTTGTAACGGGCGATATCTTTCATACAAAGCATACAAACTCAAACGGTGGTTCGGGCCCGCTGGCAACTATTGCTTTATCAGTGCAGGCTCAATAATAAAAGTGCATAGGCGTGTGAGCTGCATGCGTTATTCAATATTTTTCCTGGTTTAAAATATTTGTGCGGTGCGGGTTTGGGGGTGAGTTAAAAATTAAGAATTTTTCAGTGGGCCCGGTAAAGCCGGGTGCAGGTATAAAAAAGAGAATTATGAGAAAAGTTATATTTTCCTTGTTGTGCAGTTTGTTGTGTGTTGTTGGCGCGAAAGCACAAACCACCACTACAATAGGGTCGGGTACTAACGTATTGAACGTGGGTGCAACGGTAGTAATACCGTCAGGCTTTTGGGTGGTGGATGGTACGTATACAGATACAACCAGCCCAGGACAGGTGAATCTTGATGGCGGTGTGGGCGTAAGCGGAACCGGTACTATAAAGACATATAACCTGAGTTTCATAAACGGAGGTACCTGTGGTTTGACCAACCAGGTATCTGTATACAATACAGCGACTATTAACTCGCTGACAACGGTGAACGCAAATGCGGGCAACCTGTGGCTGCGCACGGACATACTGCCACACTATACTAGCGCAAACCTTGTGGTGAATGGTATACTTACCGGCACTGTGAACGGGCTTGTGGCGTATGCATCGGCCACCAGCGGATGTTCAGGCTACACATCAACGCTATCGACAAATGTATCGGGCAGCGTGGTGGAGTACCAGTGGGAGTCGTCGCCGAATAACAGTACATGGACACCGGTGAGTGGCGCTACCAATGCTACGTATGTGCCCACGGTAACTGCCGTGGTTTACTATCGTGTGAATGTGACTACTACCAACAGCTCTTTCAATAATAATAGTGCAAGTGTGCAGCTGAATGTATTAAACCCACCCACTGCTATTACCGGCACCCTTAATGTATGTGTTGGCGGCACAACGACATTGAACAGCACACCTGCGGGAGGAACCTGGAGTGCATCAAACGGGAATGCCACAGTGGGCAGTGCAAGCGGGATAGTAACGGGAGTGACCTCGGGCACTGTTACGGTTACTTATGACAATGGATGCGCGCCGGCAGCGACGGCTGTGGTGACGGTGAACCCGGTGCCTGTGATGACGGTAACGCCAACATCGCAGCAGGTGTGTAATAATGCGAATACCACAACGATAGTATTTACTTCGAGTGTAGGCGGTACCACCTATACATGGAACAATAATAATACTACAATAGGCATAGGTGCATCAGGCAGCGGCAGCTCGATAGCATCATTCACAGCAACCAATACGGGGACAACCATTACGAGTGGTGTGTTTACTGTGACGCCTACGGCGAATGGTTGTGCAGGCGCGGTACAGACCTTTACTGTATCAGTAGCGCCAACTCCGATAATGACGGTAACGCCGACCGCGCAGCAGGTGTGTAACAATGCGAATACAACGACACAGGTGTTTACCAGCAATGTTGCAGGCACTACCTATACGTGGAACAACAATAATACTACAATAGGTATAGGTGCGAGCGGCAGCGGCAGCGCAATACCATCGTTCACGGCAACCAATACGGGGACGACCATTACGAGTGGTGTATTTACCGTAACGCCTACAGCGAATAGTTGTGCGGGCCCTGTGCAGACATTCACCATATCTGTGGCACCTACACCAATAATGTCGGTAACGCCAACCGCGCAGCAGGTATGTAACAATGCGAACACAACGACAGAGATATTTACCAGCAATGTAGCAGGCACTACCTACACATGGAACAATAATAATACTACGATAGGGATAGGCGCATCAGGCAGCGGCAGCTCGATAGCATCATTCACAGCGACCAATACGGGGGCAACCATTACGAGTGGTGTGTTTACTGTGACGCCTACGGCGAATAGTTGTGCAGGTGCGGTAAAGACCTTTACTGTATCAGTAGCGCCAACACCGATAATGACGGTGACGCCGACATCGCAGACCCTTTGCCATAACCAGAATACATCTACTGAGGTGTTTACATCGAATGTAGCAGGCACTACTTATACCTGGAGCAATAATAATACTACGATAGGGATAGGTGCGAGCGGCAGCGGCAGCGCAATACCATCGTTCACGGCAACCAATACGGGGACCGTTACAGCAACGGGTGTGTTCACGGTAACACCAACTGCCAATAGCTGTGTGGGTCCTGTACAGACATTTACTATTTCGGTGAACCCTGCCCCAAGTGTGAGCGCGGGATCGAATGTGGCCATATGTGCAGGTGATAATACTACATTAACAGCAAGCGGTGCTACTACTTATACATGGGCGCCAAATACAAACTTAAGTGCAACAACAGGAACGAGTGTAACAGCCAGCCCTACGGTGACGGTAATATATACAGTGACGGGCACGGATGCCAGTGGCTGTGTGAACACGGGGACTGTGCAGGTGAGTGTGAACCCGCTGCCGGCAGCGATAACCGGTGGTGGTGGTGGTGGTACTATAGGTAATATAGTATTGGTGGCAGGTACAGGCACAGGGAGTTCGACAGGCAATGGTGGACCAGCTACAGCCGCTACACTAAATCAGCCAAAGGGCGCTGTTACTGATGCTGCTGGCAATATTTATATTTGCGAAAATAATGGCCGTGTTATACGAAAAATAAATACGTCAGGTATTATTTCGACTATTGCAGGTACAGGGACATCAGGAGCTTCCGGAGATGGGGGGCCAGCTACTGCTGCAACGTTAACTACTCCGTTTGATATAACCCTTGACGCGAGTAACAATATATATGTTGCGGACTTAGGAGCACATAATATACGAAGGATAGACGCATCAACGGGAATAATTACAAATTATGCGGGTACTGCCGGCACAGCGTCATTTTCCGGCGACGGAGGGGCAGCAACTGCAGCAACGTTTAATAACCCTACCGGCATTTCCTTCGATGCTTCAGGTAATCTGTATATCTCAGACCGTGCTAATAACCGTATCCGTAAAGTAACACCGGGGGGCATTATTACTACTTTTGCCGGTACGGGAGGCAGCGGCAATACAGGGAATGGCGGGCCGGCTACGGCTGCACAGATCGGATCCCCGACACGTGTTGTAGTAGACCGTTTCGGCGATATATATGTAACCGACCAGGGTGCTGGCCACCAGGTGCGCAAGATCAACTCTTCAGGTATCATAAGCCTTGTTGCAGGCACCACAGGTGGTTATGGAGGAGATGGTGGCCCGGCTACAGCTGCTAAACTTTCAAATCCATATGGAACAATCACGGATGCCAGTGGGAATATATTTATAGCTGATCTTGGTAATCACCGTGTACGGCAAATCGATCCGTCCGGTATCATAACCACTATAGCCGGTAATGGTACAGCATCCAATACGGGCGATAACGGACCTGCATCAGCTGCAACTATCCAGGGCCCTCACAAAGTATTTATTGATGCATCGGGGAATATACTTATTCCTTCATATACCGGGCATAAAGTACGCAAGATACTTGTAAGTTCAGCAGTGGCCAACGTCAGTATGTGTGTTGGGTCGTCAGTAACGCTTTCAGATGCTACCAGCGGCGGCACATGGAGCAGTAATAATGCCAATGTGAGCCTGGCGGGCACAGCGACAACTACTGTAACGGTGACGGGTGTAACAGCGGGAACATCTGTGGTGAGCTATACATTGCCAACCGGTTGTTATACAACAACTACAGTGACAATTAATGCGTTGCCTACAGTGAGTGGTGGAAGCAATGTGGCGATATGCACGGGCAACAATACAGTGCTGACGGCGAGCGGCGCGACAACCTATACATGGGCGCCGAATACGAATTTAAGTGCCACTACTGGTGTGAGCGTGACTGCCAGCCCGACGGTGACAACAACATATACGGTAACAGGAACGAACAGCAACGGCTGTGTGAACACAGCGACTGTAACAGTGAGTGTGAATGCATTGCCAACGGTGAGCGGTGGTGCCAATGTAACCATATGTAATGGTAACAATACAACGTTAACAGCGAGCGGTGCTACTACTTATACATGGGCGCCTAATACAAACTTAAGTGCAACAACGGGAACGAGCGTAACAGCCAGCCCTACGGTGACGGTAATATATACCGTGACGGGCACTGACGGTAATGGTTGTGTGAATACAGCCAGTGTGCAGGTGAGTGTGAACCCGCTGCCGGCGGCGATAAGCGGTGGTGGCGGTACGGTTGGGAATATTGTGACTATAGCCGGAAACGGATCGAGCGGGACATCGGGTGATGGCGGTGCAGCAACAGCTGCCAGTCTAAATGGGCCTGGTGGCCTATATGCTGATGTGAGCGGAGACATATATATTGCCGACAGAAGCAATGGTCTTGTGCGAAAAGTAAGTCCATCCGGCATCATCACTCTCTTTGCGGGGGGCGGTGGTAGTAGCAGTGATGGTATTCCCGCAACATCGGCATCCCTTTCTACGACATATGACGTGCTGGCAGACGGCAGCGGGAATATATTAATAGCAGCTACAGGAAACAATAAAGTTCGTAAAGTGAGCCCTTCGGGAATCATAACAACATTTGCCGGTACAGGATCAGGGGGGTCTACCGGTGATGGCGGACAGGCTACAGCTGCAACATTAAGTGGCCCTTCGGGCCTAGCCATGGATGCCAGCGGAAATATATATATAGCAGAGCAATCTGGTGCTCGTATACGTAAAGTAACCCCAGTTGGAATAATAACCACTGTGGCTGGCGGAGGTGGAAGCCTGGGTGATGGCGGACCTGCGACAAACGCACAACTTAATGCATCAACGAAGGTGGTGCTTGATGCTGCCGGTAATATGTATATATCCGATGTCGGCAACAATCGTATCAGGATGGTAAATACTGCGGGCATCATCAGCACCATTGCAGGTACAGGAACTGGCGGATATGATGGTGATGGGCCTGCAACGGCTAAACGAATAGGCCCTGCGCATGGCGTGGAGGTGACCCCTGGCGGAGTTGTCTATATCGGAGATTGGGGTAATAACCGTGTGCGTATGGTATCGGGTGGTGTGATGACCACTATAGCGAATATCGCAGGTACAACAGGCTATTCAGGTGATAATGGTCCAGCTACAGCTGCTACCTTCAGGCAGCCATTGAGTGTGGACCTGGACCCTTCAGGCAACTATTTATATATTTCGGATTGGACAAATCATGTTATCCGTAAGATGACTCTCTCATCCGGTGGCGGTTCTTCGGTATGCACTGGCTCAAGCATAACGTTGAGTGATGCCACCAGTGGAGGCACATGGAGCAGTAATAATGCCAATGTGAGCCTGGCGGGCACGGCAACAACTACTGTAACGGTGACGGGTGTAACAGCGGGAACATCGGTGGTGAGCTATACGCTACCCACGGGATGCTTTACAACAACAACAGTAACAATAAACCAGACACCAACTGCAATAACGGGGACACTGCTGGTGAATGTGACACAGACTACTACACTGAACAGTACGCCAAGTGGCGGCACATGGAGCAGCAGCAATATGGCTGTGGGTACGGTAAATTCCACATCGGGCGTGGTGACGGGTATTACCGCTGGAACAACCAATATAACGTATACAATGCCTACCGGCTGCTATGCAACTGCTACGGTAACGGTGAATAACTATAATAACGGATTAGACTTTGACGGGGCGAACGACTATGCGGTGATAGCGAGCAGGCCAAGCCTGGGGCTGAGCAGCGGCAGCATGACCATAGAGTTCTGGGCGAAGCCTACGATAGTGGATGGTAACTTCCACTGGGTGGTGGCGAAAGACAATACTAACTCAAGCGTTGATTACCTGATGGGTATCACATCGAGCAACAATTGGCGTTTCATTATCAGAAACCTGGCAGTGGATGTGACCGGCGCTACAACGGTTGTGGCAGGGACATGGTACCATGTGGCAGGTGTATATAATGGCACAACAGCTACCCTATATGTAAATGGTGTATCTGATGGTAGTGCATCATCGGCAGGATCGGCGGTGATAAATGGAGAAAGCGTGCTGATAGGCGCGAGGAATTTTGGCGGACCTACGCAGCATTTCGGCGGAACCGTAGATGAGGTAAGGATATGGAATGTGGCGCGCTCATCGGGCCAGATAACCGCAAATATGAACTGCGATGTGGCACAGGATGCCAACCTTGTGGCGTACTACCGTTTTGACCAGGGGACAGCAAGCGGAACAAATACCGGCCTTACCTGTGCTTATGATTACAGCGGCAACAGCAACAGCGGCACGCTGACGAATATGGCATTGAGTGGTTCAAGCTCGAACTATGTACTGGGCCACGTGCCGGGTTGCAATACAATAACATTGCCATCGCCCGGTACTTTCTCGGGCAATACGCCTGTTTGCGCAGGTTCTAATATCACACTGAGTAATGCTAACCCTAACGGTGTATGGACAAGCCTTGCTACAGGCATTGCTACCGTTGGTTCGCTGACAGGTGTGGTAACCGGCGTAACATCGGGAACTGTAACTGTTAACTATACATTGAACTGTAGTACGTCATCTGTGGTGGTTACAGTGAACCCATTACCGACTATAACAGGCAATACAACATTATCAACAGTCATAACTACCCTTCTTTCTGCAACACCATCGGGTGGCACATGGGTTTCAGTGAGCACGGGAGTGGCTACCATAGGTGCTTCTTCGGGCGTTGTTACCGGCGTATCGGTTGGTACTTCGGTTATATCGTATACATCACCGGCAGGCTGTGTGAGCACAACGACGGTGAATGTGTTGTCGCCAACACCGGGGCTTAGCTGTGACGGAACTGACGATTATGTGAATGTGCCGACCTCTGTAGCTACGGGATTGACGCAATTCACAGTGGAGGCATGGGTGAAGGTGAATGTAAATACGGGTACCTGGGAGGCGATTTTGTCGTCATCGGGATTTGAGTTTATGCATTTCCAAACAGGGCCTTCAGGGAATGTTTCGGTGTATACTAATGCCGGCCCTGTGAACCTGCCAATTATACCTACAACGCCGCTGGGTGTGTGGAGGCATATGGCGATAAGCTGCCAATCGGGGGCAACAAGGCTGTTTATAGACGGGGTGCAGTTAGGTTCTACAAATACCGCGACTTTTGCCTCGATTATTGCACCAACGTCGTTATCTATTGGCAGAGGATTTGGCAATGCGCGTTTTTTAAGCGGTGTTGTTGATGAAATGCGTATATGGAATGTTGCCCGTTCGCAAAGCCAGATACAGGCTGATATGAATTGCGATGTGCCGCAGAATGCAAACCTGCTGGCGTACTACCGATTCAACGAAGGCGTGGCGAGTGGTACGAATACTGGTATTGTAAATGCATATGACTATAGCGGGAACGGAAATTGCGGTGCGTTAAACAATTTTGCGAAAACCGGCGCTTCTTCTAACTATGTGACGGGAGCGGTGGGTACTTGTAGTCCGATTACCATTACGACACCAGCAGCAATAACAGGCAATGCGCCTATATGTGTTGGATTCACAGTTGCCCTTGCAAACGCAAATACGGGTGGTGTATGGACCAGCGGCAATACCGGTACTGCAACTGTAAACAGCACATCGGGTGTGGTGACGGGAGTAGCGGGTGGAACGGTGAATATTACATATACACTAAACTGCGCTATTGCCACAACTGTAGTGACAGTGAATGCCTTACCGGTGGTAACCTTTACGGCGCAGCCGGGTGCTAATGCATGTGCGGCAACGAATGTAACTTATACTACCCAGGCGGGAATGACCAGCTATGTATGGGGCTTCCCCGGTACGGCAGGTGTGGACTATAATATAATATCAGGTGGTACAGGAACAAGCAATGCTGTTGTATTGCAATACTATACCCCAGGGCCACATACGGTAACAGTAAATTACGCGGATGCAAATGGCTGTACTGCAGCGAGTGCTACGTCATCTACGCCTACTACTATACAGCTTGCACCGGTGATTACCGGAGTGAGCCCATTGGTTGGCTTCCCCGCGTCATCTGTTACTATTACGGGTAGCAACTTCAATTCTACTACGACAAATAACATAGTTTATTTCGGTGCTGTAAGAGCGACTGTTGTTACCGCCACAACTAGTGTACTGACCGTAAATGTGCCATTGGATGCAACATTTATGCCAGTTACTGTAAACAATAATGTGTGTGCTTTGAGCGGTGCATCATCAAAGCCTTTCCTGCAGAATTATAATAATGCAGCTTATGTAGCAGCTACGGTGAATATGGATCCAAAGGTAGATTTTGTTACCGGAGGTGGTTCCAGTGGCGTTGCTGTTGCTGATATTGACGGCGATGGCAAGTCAGACATCGTTGCGGTAACCGCCAGCACAAATACACTTGCTGTTTATCGGAACATTAGTTCTTCCGGAACTTTAACGACCGGTTCTTTTGCTTCGGGAGTTACATTTACTACTGGTTCATCCCCGAACTTCGTAGCGGTAGGAGATCTGGATGGCGATAGTAAGCTTGATATTGCCGTAACGAATTTTGCAGGTAGCTCCATTTCCGTATTCCGGAACACAGCAACCAGCGGAGTGATAAATGGGGGTTCATTATCCGCCAAGGTTGACTTTGCCGTTGGTGTTGGCCCTGAACAGGTTGCAATTTCTGACATAGACCTTGATGGCAAGCCGGAACTGATTGCTGTAATAAATAGTACGGGCAATGTGTCGGTATTGCAAAATAATTCAACAAGCGGTTCCATCAATTCGGGTTCTTTTGGTGCTCCGGTGAATTTCATCACAGGTAGTTTCTCATTCGGCGTTGCGGCTGGTGATATAGATGGTGATGGTAAACCTGATCTTGCTGTAGGGAATGGCCTTAGCGGTTCAATTTCTTTATTCAGGAATACTGCAATCCCTGGCACAATAAATAGTAGTTCATTTGCTCCAAAAGTAGATTTCGCAACCGGTGCCACGTCTTACGGGGTAGCTATTGGCGATATGGACGGCGACGGGAAATTAGATGTAATAAGTTCTAATGCCGGTTCCAATTCGGTTTCAGTGTTTAGAAATACCGCCACTGTGGGCGTAATTAATAGCGGCACACTTGCTGCCAGGGTTGATTTTGCGACTGGGAACTCTCCGTATTTCATTGTAGGAATTGGTGATATTGACGGTGACGGAAAGCCCGATCTTGTGTCGGAAAACCGATCGTCAAATTCAGTTTCTATTTTGCGAAATACAGCTACCAGCGGAAGCATAACATCAGGTTCTTTCGCGCAGAAAGTAGATTTTGCAGTAGGTACTAATCCGGCCTTTGTAGCTGTTGGAGATCTGGACGGTGATGGTAAGGCTGACATGGTTGCTTCGAATTTTGGCGGTGGAACGATTTCCGTTCTTCGCAACAATCCACTTCAACCAATTACCGGACCAACGCAAGTGTGCGCCACAGGTACTACACTTACGACGATAACACTTAGTGATGCAACGCCGAATGGGACATGGACGAGCAGCAACCCTGCTGTGGCTACTGTAGGTTCTACGACGGGAGTTGTAACCGGGCTAACAGCGGGAGTGGTAACTATTACCTATGCGGGAACTGCAAACAGCGGTCCTGCTTTGGGTAACTATACGACTTATGCTGTAACGGTGAATGCATTGCCCACACCAACATATACTACAGCACCGGGCGCTACTACCTGCCAGGGTGCCAGTGTTACTTATACTACACAGAGCGGACAGACCAATTATGTGTGGAGTGTGCCGGGTACTGCAGGTGTTGATTATGTGATTATGGCAGGCGGTATAGGAACGGGAAGCAATACTGTAACATTGCAGTGGTACACATCGGGCAGCAAGACAGTAACTGTAAATTATACAGACCCTAATGGCTGTACTAATCCTACACCTGCATCGAATACTACTACAATACAAATGGCCCCGACCATCACCTCTGTGACGCCATTAGTAGGTGCGCCAACATTGGCAGTGAGCATAGTGGGTACGAATTTCAACACAACAACTACAAATAATATTGTTTATTTCGGAGCAACAAGGGCCACGGTTACATCGGCAACAACAACATCACTGAGTGTGACCGTACCTGTAGGTGCTACCTTCTCTACACTTTCTGTAGAAAACGACGGATGTTCGCTGACAGGATATTCCGGTAAGCCTTTCCTGCAGACATACAACAACGCGCCTTATATAGCCGGAACTGTTAACCTTGATCCGAAGGTTAATTTTAGCGGGTTGACGGCTGCGTGGGGTATTGCATTAGGTGACATTGATGGTGATGGTAAGTCTGATATAGTTATCGGGGAAAATGGAACCAGTTTGATCAAGGTGTACCGCAATACCGCAACGGTAGGAGTACTGAATACCAGCTCGTTTGCAGCCCCGGTTAGTTTTACAGCGAATGCCGCTACGCGTGGTGTGACTGTGAGGGATGTGGACAACGATGGTA
Organism: uncultured Flavipsychrobacter sp.; assembly: GCA_964430995.1. Taxonomy (GTDB): domain Bacteria; phylum Bacteroidota; class Bacteroidia; order Chitinophagales; family Chitinophagaceae; genus Nemorincola. Next base: position 13,614 of record CAYSIG010000035.1, on the reverse strand, counting down.
AACTTGACGTTATTGTTGAGGGAACCAGTTCTGTATCTGTTTTCAGGAACAATTCTACCGTTGGTACGATAGCGCTGGATGCGAAGGTGGATTTTGCCTCCGGGTCATTACCCAACTATACGGCTGTTGAAGACCTGGACGGAGATGGTAAGGCAGACCTTGCAGTTGCCAACTTTAGTTCAGGTACTGTTTCTGTATTCAGGAATACATCGACACCGGGCGTTATCAACTCAGGTTCTTTTGCCACAAATGTTGATTTTGCGGTAAATGCAAACCCGCAAGGTGTGGCGATAGGCGATATGGACGGCGATGGCAAAAAAGACATTGTTGTGTCAAACAGGGGATCAAATAATATCTCGGTTATCAGGAATACCTCGATACCCGGAACAATAAACGGATCTTCGTTTGCAGCAAAAATTGACTTTACTACGGCATCCGGACCAGTTGGTATTGTGGTTGCCGATTTCGACGGAGACGGTAAGGTTGACGTAGCTACAGCATGTAATGGTAGTAATGTGGTTTCAGTATTCCGTAATACATCTACACCCGGAAGCATTACATTGCCAACGAGACTGGATGTACCCGCGGGTAGTGTTCCGTTCCATCAAATCAGCGTGGCTGATATGGATGGTGACAGCAAACCCGACCTTATTACCGGAGCCGCTGGGGCCAGTTCAACTATTATACTGAGAAATATAAGCGTCAGCGGAACGATCAGTTTTGCATCGCTTGTATCTTTCCCGGGAGACAGTAATCCATATTCTGTAGCTACAGGCGACCTGGATGGAGATAATTTGCCAGACGTAGCCGTTGCTAACCAGAGTGATGTGGTGATGACCGTTTACAGGAATAACCCATTGCAGCCTATTACCGGCACACCTACATCAATATGTGCAGGTGGTACGGCTATAACAACTACAACGTATGCCAATGCTACCCCTAACGGTACATGGAGCAGCAGCAACCCTGCTGTTGCCACGGTAGGTTCTGCTACGGGTGTGATAACAGGTGTTTCAGCAGGTGTGGCTACCATAACTTATGCCGGAACAGCAACCAGCGGACCGGCATTAGGTAACTACACCGTAAGGAATGTAACGGTTAACCCGATACCTGTGCCTACGTTTACCACCGCACCGGGCGCTACAGCCTGTGTGGGCAATGTGCTGACATATGTTACTCAAAGCAGCCAATTCACCTATCTGTGGACTGTAACCGGAACTGCAGGTGTTGATTATTCTGTAACATCGGGCGGGACAGGTACCGTATACAACAATGTGGGGCTTAAATGGCTTACTGCGGGCACTAAGACAGTAACCGTGAATTATACGAATGTGTATGGTTGTATTAACGGCAGCCCAGCAACCCACACCGTTACTATTAATCCAAACCCGACGGCAATCACAGGTATTGCAACCATATGCGTAGGGCAGACAACAACGTTGAGCTCTACACCATCGGGTGGTGTATGGACAAGCAGTAATACAAGTGTAGCTACCATAGGGTCGGCAAGCGGTTTTGTAAATGGCGTATCAGCGGGAACTGCATTTATGACATATACACTGGCTACAGGCTGTTATGCAGTACGTGCAGTGTTTGTAAATCCATTGCCTCCGATATCTCCAACAAACACAAGCCCGCTGTGTGTGGGCGGCCTGGTGAATTTTGCCGCAGGCGGGTTTAGTATAGGTGCAACGACCTATGCATGGAGCGGGCCTGCAGGATTCAGCTCTGCGCTGACAAGCCCCGGCATAAGCGGTGTATCACTTGCCAATGCGGGTGTTTATACCTTAACTGCTACAGCTACGGCAACAGGTTGTGTTAACACGGCAACGACAACGGTTACAATTAACCCGGTGCCAACAACCACACCAACGAATACCAGCCCCGTATGCGTGGGTGGCACGGTGAACTTTAATGCTGTGGCTACGGCAGTAGGTACATTATCTTATTCATGGAGCGGCCCGTCGGGGTTTAGTTCAACATCGGCTACGCCATCGCGCAGCAGCGTAACGACAGCCCATGCGGGTAGTTATGTAATAGCTGTGACCACACCGGGCTCCGGCTGTAATGCAACTGCTGTGACTGTAGTGACAATTAATGCTATACCTGCAGCCGCGCCGACCAACAGCAGCCCGGTATGCGCGGGTACAATGGTAACATTAAGCGCGAACCCTGTTTCGGGTACTGGTGTAACGGGTTATTCGTGGAGCGGGCCGGGAGGATTTACATCTACGCTGGCCAACCCAACGGTGACACCAACAACGACGACAACTTATTCATTAACGGTAACGAGCGGCGGCGCATCAGGCTGCAGCCCGTCTACAGTATATACAACTATTGTAACCGTGAACCCGATGCCGGCGGCGATAACACCAGTGGCCGCAATATGTGTGGGAAGTACGACAAGCGTGACCACAACACCGGCAGGCGGCACATGGACCAGCGGCAGCACAGGTGTTGCAACCGTGGCACCATCTACTGGTTTAGTAGCAGCTATAGGCGGTGGTACTGCAACAATGACCTATACTTTACCGGCGGGCTGTTATACAACTACAGTAGTTACGGTAAACCCGCTGCCGTCAGCTATAGGCGGCACGGCAGTAATGTGTGCAGGAGCATCTACTACTTTAACTAATACCGTAAGCGGCGGCACATGGAGCAGCAGCAATACAGGCATAGCTACCGTGGGGTCAACTACAGGTGTAGTGAACGGAGTGGCTGCGGGAAACGCAACTATTATTTATACATTACCAACGGGTTGTTTTGCAGTGAAGACAGTAACTGTGAATACAACACCGGGAACTATAACAGGTACGATGAGCGCATGTGTGGGAGCAACCACAACATTATCTTCATCACCATCGGGCGGCACATGGAGCAGCAGCAATACAGGCATAGCTACCGTTTCGGGTAGCGGTGTGGTATCGGGTGTGGCAGCAGGTACGGTAACTATTACTTATATGCTTTCGGCAGGGTGCTATACAACGGCATCTGTGACCATTAATCCAAACCCAGCAGCTATAACGGGTGTTATGAGCCTCTGCGCAGGCAGCACTACAACGCTTGCCTCGACAACAACCGGCGGCACATGGAGCAGCAGCATGCCTTCAGTTGCAACCGTAGGTGCAAGCAGTGGAATTGTGACCGGCGCAATACCGGGCACTGCTGTTATTACGTACCAGTTGCCAACAGGGTGCAGCACGACTGCCACTGTAACAGTTAATACAATGCCTTTAGGCATAGCAGCCGCGCCCCCGGTATGTGTGGGCACAGTTGTAGGTTTTGTTTCTGGAACACCGGGCGGCACATGGAGCAGCAGCAACCCCGCGATGGGTACTATTTCGCCGACAGGGTCTTTCACCGCAATATCGGCAGGCATCCCTGTTATTACTTACGCAATCGGCCCATGCTTTGTAACAAGGGCGGTGACCATTAATCCTAACCCGGCGGCTATAACAGGTACAATGGTATTGTGTTCAGGTTCCAGCACATCGCTGACCAGCGCAACGACCGGTGGTACATGGACGAGCACCGCTACAGGAGTAGCAACCATAGGTTCTATTTCGGGCCTTTTAACCGGGGTATCGGGCGGAACAGCGACCATTACTTATATGATGGGCACAGGCTGCTATACGACAGCTACCGTGACCATTAATACTACTCCATCAGCGATTACGGGTACTATCACTTATTGTGCAGGTACTACCGGCACATTGACTGCAACGCCAAGTGGCGGCACATGGAGCAGCAGCAATACAGCTATGGCTACCGTATCAGGGTCTGGTGCGGTGAATGCGATATCAGCAGGCACACCAGTGATCACTTATTCGTTCGGTACAGGATGTATGAGTATCGTGACGCTGACCATCAATCCGAACCCGGCAACAATTACCGGTACAACAACTGTATGCGTAGGATCAATAACAACTCTTGGTTCAACATCAACAGGAGGTACCTGGAGCAGCAGTATGCCATCGGTGGCAACTGTGGGTGCTTCAACAGGTATAGTAACCGGCTCAATAGCGGGTACTACGACTATTACGTATACCTTACCAACAGGTTGCTATACAACAACTAATGTGTCTGTAAATGCACTGCCAGTTATAGCTACGTGGCCGGGAACAATCTGTGTTTCTTCTACAGCGACCCTGACAGCAACTCCTGCAGGCGGCACATGGACGAGCAGCAATACGGGCATAGCTACCATAGGCGCAGGCTCGGGTATAGCTACCGGCGTTTCGGCAGGTACGGCAATGCTTACTTACACATCGGGTGCGGGCTGTAGCTCGGCAACCGCTGTAACTGTAAATGGCCTGCCAACAATTGCAACCTGGTCTGGCGCACTTTGCGTATCGTCGACAACTACACTGAACGCGACACCATCGGGCGGCACATGGAGCAGCAGCATGCCATCTGTGGCAACCATCGGTGCGACAACAGGTGTGCTGTCAGGTTCGATAGCTGGTACAACAACTATCACTTATACATTGCCTACCGGATGTATCGCTACCAGCGTGGCTACTGTTAATCCGCTGCCCACAGCAATTACCGGTATTATGCCGATATGTGTGGGTGGTAACACTACTCTTGCATCTACCCCATCGGGCGGCATGTGGAGCAGCAGCAATACGGGAGTGGCTACAGTTAGTTCAACATCGGGTATAGCAGTGGGTGTATCAGCAGGAACTGCTGTGATGACCTATACGGTGTCAACCGGCTGCATTATGACCGCAGTACTTACGGTAAATCCTTTGCCTGCAGCAATTACCGGTATCACGAATGTATGTACAGGATTTACAACAGCCCTGTTCAACGCTTCTACAGGTGGTACATGGAGCAGCAGCAATACTACGCTGGCCACCATCGGTTCTGCAACCGGTGTGGTAACCGGCCATGTGGCAGGTACGCTGACTATTACTTATACACTACCAACAGGATGTTTAACAACAACGTCATTTACTGTTAACCCGACACCAGCGCCGGTATCCGGAACTCTGGATGTGTGCGTAGGTCTGACGACTACTTTGACTAGTACACCAACAGGTGGTACATGGACAAGCAGTAATCCGGCGGAAGCTACAATAGGTGGCAGCACAGGCCTTGTAACAGGCATGTCGGCAGGAATGCCTGTTATGACCTACACACTGCCTACGGGCTGTCGTGTGATGGCAGTTGTAACTGTTAATCCATTGCCCGCAGCGATTACAGGTGCATCAGCAGTGTGTACAGGTGCTGTTACAACACTCAGCTCAGCAACAACGGGTGGTACCTGGAGCAGCAGCAGCACAGGTACAGCAACTGTTGGCGCGACCACAGGTATTGTAACCGGAGTGGCTGCAGGTACGTTAACCATTACTTATATGCTACCTACAGGTTGCATAGCTACCAAGGCTATGACCGTGAACGCTACACCGACTGCAATTACAGGTACATTGACTGTTTGTACAGGATATACCACTGCATTGGTATCAACGCCAACCGGTGGTACCTGGAGCAGCAGCAACGCTGCCGTAGGTAGTGTAAGCAGCACGGGTGTAGTGACCGGTATTACCGCAGGTATGCCTGTGATCACATATACGCTGCCTACAGGTTGTTATATTACAGCAGCAATTACTATTAATCCAACACCTCCGGCCTCTACAGGCTCGAATCAGGTGTGCATCGGCTCAACATCTACTTTAGCTAATACACTGGCAGGTGGCACATGGAGCAGCAGCAATCCTACGATTGCCAGCGTAACGGCTTCTACTGGTATAGTGAGCGGCTTAGTGGCAGGTACTCTTAATATTACGTACACGATGCCAACAGGGTGCTTTATTGTTACACCAATGACTGTTAACGCGCTTCCGAGTTCAATAAGCGGTCCGGGTACAGTATGTCCTGGCGCTACAATTACGTTGAGCTCAACGCCAACAGGCGGCACATGGACCAGCAGCAATACAATGATTGCTACTGTTGGTTCAACAAGTGGTATTGTTACAGGTGTAGCAGGAGGCAATGTGACTATTTCCTACACGCTGGCAACTGGCTGCTGGATGGCAACAGTAATAACTGTGAACCCGGCACCGAACCTTTCTTCGTTCTCATTGCCGACAGCAACGTCTCCATGCGTGGGTAATTCATCGCTGGTAACACTTAATTCGGCGAGCATAGGATCCGGAACATATACTGTAACTTATGATCTTGCAGGCGCTAACGCCTCAACAGGCAACACTGCTACAGTTGTGATCAGTTCATCTACAGGTTCGTTCACGATACCTTCATCATTACTGACGCTTACAGGAGCGCAAACGGCAATCATCACTTCGATCACTAATTCATTCGGTTGCAGCACTACATTAACTTCAGGCAATGTTGCCTCATTCGCGGTTAATGTGCTGCCAACAGTATTTACGGTATCAGGTGGCGGTGGCTACTGCGCTGGTGGAACTGGATTACATATATATTTATCAGGTTCTACAGTAGGTGTCAACTACCAATTATATAATGGCGCTTCGCCAGTAGGTGGTTTTGTTGCCGGTACTTCTACCGGCCTCGACTTCGGTGTATTCACAACCGCAGGTACATATACCGTTGTAGCGACTAATGCTACTACCGGCTGCGTAAGCAACATGACCGGTAGTGCTACAATCACCATCAATCCGTTGCCAACAGCCTTCCTGGTATCAGGCGGTGGCAGTTATTGCGCGGGTGGTACCGGTGTACTTGTAGGCCTTGCAGGATCGCAGACAGGTGTTAATTATCAATTATATAATGGTTCATCTACAGTGGGCAGCCCTGTAAGCGGTACAGGCGGAACAATCAGCTTTGGCCTGCAGACCGGAGGCGGGACTTATACTGTAGTAGCTACAGATGCTACTACAATGTGTGTAAGCACCATGTCGGGCAGCGTAACGGTAGTGGTTAATCCTCTTCCTACAGCGTTTACCGGACCAACAGCTATTTGCCAGGGTTCAGCGACTACTTTAGGTTCTACGCCTTCGGGAGGCACATGGACAAGCGGTGCCACATCAATCGCTACGGTTGCTTCTACATCTGGTTTTGTGACCGGGGTGTCGGGAGGTGTTGTTACTATTACCTACACATTGCCAACCGGCTGTATGATGACAGGTGTACTTACTGTTAATCCATTACCTGCCGCTATTACAGGCGCATCGAGCGTATGTACGGGTTCTTCAACTCCATTAGCGAGTACGACATCAGGCGGAACCTGGACAAGCAGTAATACTGCCTTTGCAACAGTTGGGTCAACAAGCGGCAGTGTAACCGGAGTATCGGCAGGCACTATTAATATTACCTATACTTTGGGTACAGGTTGCTATGTTATCAAGCCAATGACCATCAATGCTACCCCGGCGGCTATATCAGGCTCGTCAACCGTTTGCACGGGTACAACGACGATACTGACCAGCGCGACAACGGGCGGTACATGGAGCAGCAGCGCATCGCAGGCCTCTGTTATTCCGACAACCGGTGTTGTAAGCGGAGTATCAGCAGGTACTGCAACTATTACTTACACATTACCAAGCGGCTGTTTTGTTACCTTCCCAATGACGGTGAACACAACTCCGGCCACAATAGGCGGAACAATGAATGTATGCGAGGGCGCAACAAGGACGCTGACGAACACAACATCGGGCGGCACATGGAGCAGCAGCAACGTAACCCTGGCAACTGTGGGTTCAACAAGCGGAGTAGTATCGGGCCTGGCAGCAGGATCGGTAATTATCAGCTATACGATGCCAACAGGTTGTTTCACAACAACATTGTTCACTGTGAACCCTGCACCTGCAGCTATCACTGGTCTTAACAATGTTTGTCTTGGTTCTACCATCGCATTAAGCAATACTACATCAGGCGGCACATGGAGCAGCAGCGCCTCTGGTACGGCATCTGTAACTTCTACAGGTATAGTGTCCGGAGCAGCTACAGGTACTGCTACAATTACTTATACTATACCTGGTGGTTGTTTCTCTATATACCCTGTAACGGTTAACCCTAACCCAGCTACGATCACAGGTACTGCAAATGTGTGTGTAGCAGCGTCAACAACGCTGAGCAACGCAACAACAGGCGGTACATGGACAAGCGGCAACCCAACTATTGCTTCAGTAGGAGGGGCTACCGGTATAGTTACCGGTTTGGCTGCAGGCACACCTACGATCAGTTATACATTGCCTACAGGCTGCTTCGCGATAAGGGTGGTAACGGTTAACCCGAACCCCGCTGCGATAGCAGGCCCGACCAATGTATGTACAGGCCAGGCCATAACACTTACCAATGCTACCACAGGTGGTACCTGGAGCAGTAGCAATACGGCGCTTGGAACGGTAAATCCAACTTCAGGCGTGGTTACAGGTATAGCCGTGGGCACACCAATAATCAGCTATACGCTGGGTACAGGTTGTTTCGCAACCTATGCTGTGGTTGTTAACCAGACGCCAAGTGCCATCACTGGTCCTTCGTTTGTGTGCGTAGGTTCTACAGTTACACTCAGCAATGCATATGGAGGTGGTACGTGGAGCAGCAGCAATACAACACTGGCTACAGTGGGTGCAAGCACAGGCCTGGTATCAGGTCTGGCTACAGGTATGCCAATAATTACTTACTCATTACCTCCGGGATGTATCACTACTATGGTGATTTCGGTTAATCCGACACCTGCTATGATAACCGGCACGATGACTGTATGTGTTGGCTCAACTACTATATTGAGCAATGCAACAGGCGGTGGCATATGGAGTAGCGGTAACCCGGGAGTGGCTACCATAACCGGCTCTACCGGCATGGTATCTGGCATATCTGCGGGTACTGCGAATATTACTTATACATTACCAGGTGGTTGTACAGCTGTAGCGACTGTGACTGTGAACCCACTACCGGCACCAATAGCAGGAACGGATAATGTATGTGCAGGGTTAAGTACTACACTCACCAATACATCGGGCGGTGGTACATGGACCAGCAGTAATACATTGGTTGCAACCGTTGGTTCAACTTCTGGTTTAGTTACAGGTCTGTCTGCGGGTACGATTACTATCACCTATACATTACCGACAAGTTGTTTCATAACAATGCCATTTACTGTTAATCCGTTACCTGCTTCTATTACAGGTACTGCGGTGGTATGTGTAAACGCCACAACAACGTTGAGCGATGCTACAACAGGTGGCCTGTGGAGCAGCAGTAGTCCTGCAATAGCAACTATCGGTTCGGCAAGTGGCGTAGTTACAGGTATTACTGGTGGTAATACAATCGTAACTTATACATTGCCTACAGGTTGTATCGCAACCCGTATAGTAACGGTGAATCCTCTTCCGACAATCTATGCAGTGACCGGCGGTGGCGGGTTCTGTACAGGTGGCACAGGCGTAGTTGTAGGATTGAGTGGGTCTAATACCGGGATCAATTACCAGTTATATAATGGCAGCACACCAACAGGAACTCCTGTGGCGGGTACAGGTGCGACAATCAGCTTTGGCCTCATAACCGTAGCCGGAACGTATACAGTAAAAGCAACAAATGCGGTAACAGGTTGTTTTGTAAATATGAGCGGTACTGCAACGGTTTATGGCATTCCGTTGCCAATACAGTATACAGTAACAGGTGGCGGTAGCTATTGCGCAGGCGGCGCTGGCTTTGCAGTTGGCTTAGCCAGCTCTCAGATCGGTGTCAGCTACCAATTATATAACGGGGCTACAATGATCGGTGCTCCGGTCTTTGGTACAGGTGCTCCGATCAGTTTTGGTACACAAACTATGGCAGGTACTTATACTGTTGTTGCAACAAATACAACAGGTTGCACCAGCAGCATGCTTGGCAGTGTAAATATCATTGTGAACCCATTGCCTGCCGTATTCACTGTAACAGGTGGTGGCGGATATTGCAGCGGCGGAGCAGGTGTTGGTATAGGACTGAGTGGTTCGGCCCCGGGAATCAATTATCAATTGTACAGAGGGGTCACGCTTATTACCACAGTTGCCGGAACAGGCGGCTCAATCAGTTTCGGGCCGATGACTGTGGCCGGTACTTATAACGTGGTGGCCGTTAACGCTTCGACAGGTTGTACTAATAATATGTCGGGCAGTGTATCTGTGACTGTGAGCAGTCTGCCCGTATCAACGTATACAGTTGGCGGCGGTGGTGCATTTTGTTTTGGCAGTGCAGGTGTAAATGTGACATTGAGCAACTCGGATGCAGGTGTTAATTACCAATTACTGTTAGGCGGAGCGCCAACAGGTTCACCAGTATCGGGAACCGGCAGTTCGCTGAACTTCGGGCCACAGACAACTGGTGGTACTTATACTATACAGGCTACCAGCACATCGACAGGCTGTGTGGCTACGATGACCGGTAGTGTGAACGTAACAGTTAACCCATTACCACTTGTATACTTTATCACAGGTGGTGGCAGTTACTGTGCCGGTGGTACAGGCCCGGTTATCGGATTATCCGGAAGTCAGGGTGGTGTAAGCTACCGCCTGATGAGGGACGCAGCTACTTTAGTCTCTACTGTGGCAGGTACGGGTAGTGCTATCAGTTTCGGCTCGCAATCAGTAGCAGGCACATACACAATTATAGCAGTTAACTCCACTACTACTTGTAGTGTTAATATGTCGGGCAGCACGGTTATATCTATTAATCCGTTGCCTACAGCATTTACCGTAACGGGTGGAGGCGGATATTGCACGGGTGGTTCGGGCGTGGCAGTTATGCTGTCTGGCTCACAAATAGGTGTAAGCTACCAATTGAATAACGGATCAGGTGCCGTTGGAGCCCCGGTGGCAGGTACCGGATCTGCTATCAGCTTTGGCTTGCAGACAGCCGGAAGTACATATACTGTTGTTGCAACCAATACCAGCACTGGCTGTGTGGCAAATATGACCGGCAGTGTGGTGGTAACTATCAATCCGTTGCCTACAGCATATGCAGTAACAGGCGGCGGCGCATACTGTACCGGTGGCGCAGGTGTGGCAGTAGGCCTTGCGAATTCACAGACCAATGTTAACTATCAATTATACCTTGGCACATCGCCAATAGGCAGCCCGGTAGCAGGAACAACAGGTTCGGCGATCAGCTTTGGCCTTCAGACACTTACCGGTACTTATACCGTAGTAGCGACAAACGCTATTACAGGATGTGTAAATAATATGACCGGCAGTGTGACTATCTCTGTTACCTCATTGCCTTCAATGTACCTGGTAACCGGCGGTGGCAGTTACTGCGTAGGCGGTGCTGGTGTTGCAATAGGGCTTTCCGGTTCACAGACAGGTGTGAGCTACCGTTTGTATAACGGTACTTCACCGGTTGGTGCCGCGATCGCGGGTACAGGTGGTATACTCAGCTTCGGATTACAAACAGCTGCGGGTACATATACGATAGTTGCAACTGCTACTTCAAGCTGCACAAGCAACATGCTTGGTTCAGTTGTAGTTACTATCAACCCACTGCCCACACTGTTTACTGTTACGGGTGGTGGTTCATACTGCATCGGTGGCACAGGAGTGATTGTTGGTCTTAGTTCATCGGCACCCGGCACCAGCTACCAGCTATACAGGGGTACTGTTCCCGTTGGTATACCGGTATCGGGTACAGGGCTGGCGCTTAATTTCGGCCTGATGACCGTAACTGGTACTTATACAGTATTTGCAACAGATCTGACCACAGGCTGTACACAGGCAATGACCGGCAGCGCGACAGTTGCTACAAGTGCGCTGCCAACAGCCTATACGGTGTCTGGCGGTGGTAGTTACTGCTCAGGCGGTGCAGGTGTTATCGTTGGTTTAGCCGGTTCGCAGTCTGGTATCAGGTACCAGTTATTCAATGGTACCGCCCCGATTGGCACGCCGGTTGCCGGCACAGGGTCAGCATTGTCCTTTGGCCTGCAAACGGTGGCCGGTGTTTATAGCGTCATCGCTACGGATACCGCGACCTTCTGTACACGCGCCATGACAGGTAGTGTTACTGTTTCAGTTACTACCCTGCCTAATGTATATGCAATGACCGGCGGCGGCGGATACTGTGCCGGCGGTGCAGGCGTGGTAATAGGGCTTACAGGGTCGCAGTCAGGTGTAACCTATCAATTGTATAATGGTACATCTCCGTTTGGCAGTGCCGTTGCGGGAACCGGATTTGCGATTAGCTTTGGCACGTTCACTACAGGTGGTACCTACACAGTGGTTGCTACTAATACTGCGACCACATGTACAAGGAATATGACCGGCAGCGCAGTGGTAACGGTTAATCCGTTACCGGCGGTATTTGCTATTACCGGCGGCGGCGGTTATTGTTCCGGTAGTTCGGGTGTGAATATCGGCCTTGCAGGTTCTGCGGTAGGTGTGAATTACCAGCTGTACAGGGGCACTACTGCGGTAGGCGCGCCAGTGGCAGGCACCGGAGCTCCGATTAACTTCGGCATATTTACTACGACCGGCACTTATACTGTTTCTGCTACTGATGCATCGACAGGCTGTAGCCGGACAATGACCGGCACTGCTGTAGTATCAGTCAATTCACTGCCGGCAGCATTCTCATTAACAGGTGGCGGTAGCTATTGCGCTGGTGGAGCAGGTGTAGTTGTTGGTTTAACAGGTTCAGCTACGGGCATCAGCTATCAGTTATACAGAGGAACAGCAGCTGTGGGCAGCCCGGTATCAGGATCAGGCGGAGCAATAAACTTCGGCCTGCAAACGGTAGCCGGTACTTATACTGTTATTGCTGTAAATACAGTGACAGGATGTGGCCGCAGCATGATCGGCAGCGCGACAATAACAGTTAACGCGTCCCCGGCAGCATTTACTGTTACCGGCGGAGGTAGTTATTGTACCGGCGGTTCAGGCCTTCCTATCGGATTGAGCGGATCTGCTTCAGGTGTAACTTACCGACTGTACAGAGGAACGACCCTGGTGGCCACATTATCAGGAACGGGTGCCGCACTCAGTTATGGAATATTCACAACAGCGGGTACCTATACGGTTATTGCTACCGGCAGCACAACATGTACAACCACAATGACCGGATCGGCGGTGATAACAATTAACGCACTGCCAACAGCATATTCAGTGACCGGCGGAGGCAGCTATTGCGCAGGCGGACCAGGGTTGAGCGTAGGGCTTAGCAGTTCTGCATCAGGTGTATCATATCAACTGATGAGAGGAACTACGCCAGTGGGCGGCGCGGTTGCCGGCACAGGTTCTGCATTAAGCTTCGGGCTACAGACGATAGCGGGTACATATACAGTAGTTGCGGTAAATGCAACAACGGGATGTACTTTGACAATGACCGGCAGCGCTACAATATCAGTAATAGCAGCACCAACTGCGTATACTGTGACCGGCGGCGGCGCATATTGTTCAGGCCCAGGCCACAATATCTACCTGAGTGGTTCTCAGACAGGTGTGAGCTACCAGTTGTACCTTGGCATTTCGGCTGTTGGTTCTCCTGTATCGGGTACAGGTTCAGCAATCAACTTTGGTACATTCACTACAGTGGGTACCTATACAGTAATAGCTACAACAGGTTCATCAAGCTGCACAACGACCATGAGCGGAAGCGCAAGCATTACCTCAGGTTCATTGCCTAACTTGTATAGCGTGACCGGCGGTGGCAGCTTCT
>CAYSIG010000034.1:0-62906 GCA_964430995.1 uncultured Flavipsychrobacter sp. | reverse complement strand
TTGACTTTTTCATACGCAATATTCAAATTTTAAATTATGAAATATTGCCCGTTTTTTCTAATTTCTTACTGTCCGGTTTTGTCGGGGGAGGTCAGCCTAAATTGAGCCGCGAATAAAATGCCACGAGCTCTTCCCGGACGCGGCCTTAGTATTGAGTGCAATATGTTGCGGCGAAAATGCGTAGAAGTATTGTTTTAACTGATATCCTATAATACAGTGAACTGAGGGGAGTGAACGAGTTGCTGCATGCGTCCACATAAGTATCGCTTTTCGCTCTACTTTTGATTTGCACAACAATTTGTTGTTTATTTTTATCCAAACTAATGTTATGGCAATAGTCTGTTATAGAGTCGACCGGGATAATGGTGTAGTCGGCAATCTGAGAAACGTTGAAACGAACTTTAATGTCGAAAATAATAACCCATTGGCAGCCAGAAGAGCTGCTATCGACTTCGCCAAGAACCTATTTGCCGAAGTTCGAGAAAATGCGGAATTAGTTGACTTCAACCCCGAGCGCCCCATCCAGCAGGGCGACGAAGCTGGCATGGACATTACCGTATCGGTGGTTTATGATGACGACGACGAGAGCGTCATTTACGGCTCGATGATGAACGTGATGCTTGAAAGCTGGGCTCAAGAATCAGAAAATTACGTAGACAACGGATACGATACTGGTGGTCCGCTTATGCGTGTAGACGCTACCGTTTGCTACTTAGGATTTGTTGATGTGTTGGGAGATGACTTCGAAGACTATGATCTCGGTAATATAAATCAGTATTTCCCGGAAGACTAACAGGTTGACCGGGCCTAAATTTAAACCTTTTAATATGGGAAATGATCTGGTCGGATATTCAAGAGCGGGCGACACCTTCCATTACCGATGGGCAGCTAGGCGCTGCCTCAGGCTGCTGTATCCCAACGCGGAGTTGCAGCAGATCGTTATAGAAGGATCGACCGAGAAGGAGAAGGCCGGCGAGTACTCGATTGACGTATCGGAATATTACTCCCTGAACGGAGACGGCAGAAGAATTGCGTACTATCAACTGAAGCACACGACTGTTCGCAAGCATAAGCCGTTCTCGGCCAGCGATCTGAAGCCAACAATCGAGAATTTCGCGAAGAGGTTTTTGCAGCATTATAACCGGAAGAAAAAAACACTGGACGCAGAAAGCCTATCGTTTGCGATAGTCTCGAACCGGAAGATAAGTGCGGCTTTTAAAAAAAATGTGGCAGAAATCGCTGCGGACAAACCAGCCAACCTAGCGTTCCTAAATACAATAAAGGCTTATACAAAGCTTAGCGGAAGGGATCTCATAGCATTTTGCCAATGCTTAATTTTCGAGGACGCCGAAGGAGACTATCAGGTACAAAAGGATGAGCTGAGGCTGGAAATAGCCCAACTGGTCGCAGGCGCTGATGACACCGCCGAGGTCAACGCTTTGGAGCTGCTAGTCCGGGATAAGGTTTTGCCAAATTCAGGCAATGTCATTAAAAAAGAGGACGTTCTGCTTCGTTTCGGAAAATCGTTCGAGCGAGACCTGTTTCCCGCGCCTGCCGTCTGGGAAGAAATGGGAGCGGTCATCGTCCGGGCACAGCACAAAGCCATACAGGACAAAATAGCAAAGGCAACGGAGCCTGTAATCATTCACGCTGCTGGCGGCGTGGGGAAGACGGTGTTTTGTCGCCAGCTGATAGCGTCCTTACCCACTTACAGCCTCGGCATCGCATACGACTGTTTTGGCGCTGCCATGTACCGCAACCGCAGCGAGCCAAGGCACCGGCATCGCGACGCCCTGGTACAGATCACTAACGAACTTGCGGCCAAGGGACTCTGCAAGCCCATGTTGGACAAGGATACTTCCTTGAATGACCAGCTGATGCGCGGGTTCCTAGCGGGAGTCAAATCGGCTGCGGCGGCTTTGAGAAAGGCCGACAAATCTGCCCAGCTTGTCATCGTCATCGATGCAGCTGACAATGCGGAGATGGCTGCTGCGGAGTTCAATGACGATTGTTTCGCCAAAGAACTCATCAGGGAGAAATTTCCGGATGAATGCAAGGTCGTTCTGTTGTGCAGAACCGAGCGTATTAACCTACTAAGCCCTAAGGGCAGCACTCCGGTTTGGGAGCTGCAGCCGTTCTCGGAAGCTGAAAGTCTGACCAACCTCAAGTTGCATTACCCACGCGCAAGCGTTGCAGACGGGGCCGAGTTCCATCGCCTGACCAGCGCCAACCCGCGGGTTCAAGCAAACGCTTTAAACGTAAAGCATAAGTCGGTGTCCGAACTTCTCAGCAGCTTGGGTCCGTCCGGGCTGTCCGTCGAGGATCAAATTAATGACCAATTGAAAGCGGCGATTTCTCGGCTTAAAGAGATAATCCCCGGCAAGTTCCAATCGATTGACTCTATATGCTTAGGGCTTGCAAGCCTGCCTCCGCATGTCCCGCTCGACGTGCTGGCAAAGGCCGCAGGCGTCCCGCAGGACGCCGTTAGGAGCTTTGTGACAGACATTGGAAGGTCGCTCTGGCTGACTGATTCGTCTGTACAGTTCAGGGATGAGCCGACAGAGACTTTTTTCAGAAGCACTTTCTGCGCAGCTAAAGAGGAATTCGCGGAATATGCGGACAAGCTGGAGCCGCTAGCAGCAGGATCAACATACGTTGCGGAGGCGCTCCCGCAATTGTACTTGCAGGCAGGGCAGTATGATAAGCTGATCTCAATTGCGCTTTCCGACAACTACTTGCCCGCAGACAATCCGATCAATGCACGCAGCGTGCGGGTTTACAGACTCCAGTTCGCATTCAAGGCGGCATTGAAGGCCAAGCAGTACAAGGATGCCATCAAGATAGCGATGAGGGCAGGGGAAGAGGTAGCGGGAACCCGCCGACAGCTCTCCCTCCAGCAGGGCAATATCGACCTATTGGTGTCGTTGCAGGGCAAAGAGGAGGTGCAGGCGATCGCCCTCAGGCGAAAGCTGGCGGGCAGCTGGGAAGGGTCCGAAAATTGCTACACCGCGTCGCTGTTGTCGGGCATTCCCGAGTTCAAGGGCGAGGCAAGAGGATACTTGCGATCAGCCGTCAATTGGCTTGAAATATTTTTCCGGGAACGCGAAAAAGAAAAAGACGGGCCTCATGAAAAAGATGTGGAAGAGCAAGATATCTTGGAAATGCTGCATGCCGCCTACAATCTGCACGGAGGAGCGGGGTGGTTGGCGTTTTGCGAGAGATTCAATCCGGAATGGCTTTTCGAGGTCGTTAAAGACCTCGCTAAGCGTTTCATAGATCTGGGAAATTTCCAGGCTGCAGACGAGATTTTGCAATTGAACCGCAGTGAAGTCTATTTTGTAATCGCGATAGCAAGTGAATTGACTGAAGTATGCCGGTTCCCGGACAAAAAAATGCTTGCGCCGTGCTTGGCTCTGTTGGCGACGAAGAAGCGGAAAATAAGGATGAACACTTGGCATTACCGCGATCGAACAGCATCGTCGTTTTTGAACTTCATCGAAGCATGCGTGCGTGCGAAACTGCCTCGGAAGCAAATTCTTCTCGTTTTAGGGTTCTATTTTCCGAAGCGTGCTCCAAGCAACATGCATTCCTCGCATGACGCGCGCGAAAGAACTACTTTCCTCAGGGCTGCAGCCTTGCGAACACTGCTGGAAGGGGATGCGGGCAATGCAATAGACGACATATTGCCGGATAGTCTTCACCGTAGCAAAACCGATAAGAAAAAAGCGGGAGACGACATCGATGATTTCAGCCAGGTAGTTGGAAGCCTTTTGCCTTGGTTCCTGTTGAGGGCAAGAGCGATAGCGAATTCAGTAGGCGATTTTCTCAAAGAGGCGAATCAAGCATCAGAGGCGTCGAGAAAGGCGACAGAACGGAGGTATCGCCGCCACGACCAACTGCCTTGGGAAGTTGTTTCTGCTTGCAGGTCTGTCATTGTCGCGCACGACAAAGCGGATGAAAAAGAGGTTGGCGCGTTTTTCGACAAGTACCTCGCAGGCAACGGTGCGTTTAGCCTGCCTAACATGTTAGGGCTCGTCAGGGCAGCATACCGGTGCGACCATCTTCGCAAGGTTGCCAGGCGGGTTGAACAGTTGGCGCACGACATAATCAAATCAGATGACAGCGCCGAGCCAAACGAAATTTCGGGATTGTATATCGATCTAGCCAGAGGAGTCCTGACGAATTCTGTTGAGGACGCGAGCGTGTATTTCGACGACGCTGTAAAAAGCGTTTCGAAATTTGGTGACGAAATCGTTGAGCGGTGGGAAGCTATTGTCGCAATCGGCAAGCAGGCCGTGTTGCGTGAGGGAATTTCGGATTCAATTGCGCACCGATTCGCCAGATGCGCGGAAATAGTGGGTAATAGCGTGGCGAGAGAAAAGCACTGGAACCGGTATGAGGCCGTGAGCGTCTGCGCGAGGATGTCTCCCGCCGTCGGAATTTCGATGGTCAGCCGCTGGCGCGACAGGGACATCGGCACATTCGAATATCAGCTGAACGCGGTGCTGACGGAACTTTTGAACTCGAACCGAATTTCTGCGGCCGTCGGCTGGGTGCTGACAAAACTCTGTTCGCCCTATTACCGGACCGAGTTTATCGATCTTTGCTTGCGAAAGGAACTAACGAAGAAAAGCAGGCTATCTCTCCTTTCCGATATCGTTGCCACTTTTCAAAAAGAAGGCGTGGGACTCGGCTTTTGGAAGAAACTGCATCAAATAGCGTCAGCAAACGGACTGACTAATGATGATTTGGAAGCGACACTTAGTTTTGCTCCAGCGGGAAGAGAAGACAGCACGCAGTCGAAGGGAAGTGTTTCGAAAAGAAAGCCGGAAAAAAAGTTTGATGCCATCTATAAGAATTTGAACATTCTCAGCTCGGCTGGCTTCGAGGAGTTGATCACAAGGTTTAAAAAAATGTCAGAGGCCGATCAATTCAGGGGTACCAGCTTGTTCTGGCAGGAAACTGTGAAAAGGGTAGGAGAAAAGGATTTATGGACTTTTTTGGAAGTGGTATTGCAATCAGAAGAGGCGAATAAATACGATCTGCAAACTCTATGGGGATGTATACCAGACGATTGGAAAACCGCCGTGAGCTTCAAGAAGAAATGGCCGCATGTGGTAAAGCAATGCGGAAGGGCTTACAGCTACGAATTGGCGAATATTTTTGCGTTTGACTATTTCTCGAGTGCCGTAAACCTAGACTCGACTGGCAGAGCAAAACTAACGGAAGGCATAATTGAGGGGCTTGCCCTCGGATATGAATTCGCCGGATCGGACGTGCTTTTCGGCTTCGTAAGCATCGCGAGTTCGCTGGCAACCAGCGACGAAGCGCTAGAATTGTTGGACTTTTCCCTGTCGAGATTCGAAATCTATATAAGCCCTGATCAGGCGGATGGACCGTGGGACGATTGGTTGCATGTAGGCCAGGACATATCCCAAAACGTGGCAGGCCTTCTTTGGTCGGCTCTCGGGTCGCCGCGAGCCGAGATCAGGTGGAGGGCGGCGCATAGCATTCACAAGCTGGCTGAATTCAGATGTACCGACGTCATTGACGGGCTCTTTTATTGGTTCAATCGAAGAGATCAGGGGGCGTTTGGAAGCAAGAATTTCGTGTTTTACGATTTGCACGCCCGGTTATATTTCTTGATCGCAATGAGCAGGATTTCAATAGACACGGCAGAGTTGCTGGAGAAGTACGCCGCCTGCCTTATAGAGACCGCGCTTAGCGAGCGACATCTGCTCATTCAGAGATATGCGACTGGCATAGCGTTCAACATCGAGTCCGCGCTGCCAGGAACATGCGACAAGGCGGCGTTGGAAACGGCGAAAGAGCGCGGCATAAGCCAGCTGTCTACAAAATCAGTTAATTGGAGGCATGAAACGGTCAATAGCTATTGGCACGAGCGGAATGAAATCGACCGTACTTGCAATTACCACGTCGGGCTGGACTTTGATGCATATTGGCTCAGGCCGCTCGGGGAGGCTTTCGGAGTTCCCCAAAAGCAAGTAGAGGAATTGGTGGCCGAAGTAGTGGTCAATGAATGGGGAATACAAGTTCCTGAGGGTAAAGTCAAAGACGCGAGAAGCAATCTCTGGAATCGGAGTAGCAGCGGACGCGAAACATGGTACAGGCATTCGGATTATCCTAAAACCGACGATCTTACCTTTTACTACTCCTATCACGCAATGCTCGTTGTTGCTGGAAAGTTGCTGGAAAAAATGCATACGCTCGTGGAGGAAGACAGCGCAGAGAACAGGTTCGAATATTGGCTATCCCGGCATTTGCTTACACGGCCGGACGGCAGGTGGATTTCGGATTGCAGGGATCCCGTCCCATTAAGTCGGCCGAGCTGGATTTTTGATTTGGGGAAGGGAACGGAGAGCGCTACCGTTCCGGATTCCGAGTTCCTTGACTGTTTAAAGGCGACGCAAGGCACAGAGGTATGGCTAACGGTTAACGGCGGCTGGCATGAGCGGAACGATAGCCGGGCTCAGAATTTTTCAATCCGTTCCGCTTTGGTTTCGAAGACTGCGTCTAATGCCCTTTTGAATGCCCTCGCTACCTGCAGCGACCCGTACGACTACAAGCTGCCCTATTACGAAGAAGAAGACATGGAAGTCAATGCTCCTCCGTTCATGCTTATGGGGTGGATCGATGACATCGATGTCTCAAAGGCGATGGACGAACTTGACCCATTCGCTGAGGACGCCGACTACCCGCCGTACTCGGTAGGAAAGGAGTTGATGGACAAGCTCGGATTGGCGGTTTCCCCCGACGGCAGGCAATGGAAATCCTCTAACTTTGAGCGAGAGGTCATGAGGGGCGAGATTTGGAGCAGCTTAAAGGATCAAGGGGAAGAAGCGACCGCTCAAGCGGGAAAGCGGTTGCGCGCTTCAGTCGCGTTCCTTAAGCAGCTGTGCTCCGTGACGGGTTGCGATCTAATATTGAACGTGCAAATTAAGAGAGACATTCTACACAGACATCGCGAAGAACAATACGAGTACACGAAACCATTACACAAAGTGTTTATATTTTCTGCAAATGGAAAACTCAGAGATACAGAAAGAAGTTATAGAATTGGGTAAGCAATTCGTCAAGGAACTCCGGCTTGAACCCGGTGTCGACACTTTTTCGAAATGGATGGCGCATTATGTCGCTGAAAAAATGGTGCTCGCAAAAAAGGCGACCGGCAAACAGAAAGCAGCTGCGGAAAAAGAGTGCTTTGAAATCATACTGAAGCTATGGCAGCATCGCTGGACCATGCCCTCCAGGAGGAGGCCACTGGAAAATTTCGCGCCGCTACTAAACCTGCTGCATAAGATTGACCCAAGTAAGGAAGAACCGTATTTCTATTCCGAAATACCGAACGAGGACTCCAAAGTTAATGCAGAAGGCGGACCTGCATCTTCACCCAACTGGCTGAGCCTGGCAGTTGAGATTGACAAGATTGCGAGAGTTTGGATGGAATTTGCGCTAAAGCAGGCCGGCGTCGAAGCGTCAAACGAAATGACTGCTGCTTGGGTGAGGAACTCCTACCACCTGAACGACAACGAGGACACTCGGATCATTAGTGCTCTTTTAAATGATAGGGTATCGTTCGATTTCGATGAGGAAGAAGGTGAGGGCTTTTACAAGAAGTTTGATGTTGAAAAGCTAAAATCCCGAATCGCCCAGCTTGAGAAGTTTGCTGCAATCAACGAGGTGTTGCTTGCCGCTTATAAAGCGGAGCTTGACGGCAAGGACCACGATGTGTTTGAAAGTGGTACTAATGCAAAGTAAAAATTCCACATGTAAAGACCTGTACCGTATTTATTGACGTTGCAGATATTTCAATTTATAGGGCCGGTATAAAGTAGGGGAAAAACTAACCGGTCTACTACGCCAGCTCTACGCAAGACATCCGAAATAGGAGCAAAAGCCGCGCTGGACGGGACTAGTTTAGGGCCTAAGTGAGGGCAAAACGTCTCTGAAACCTTTACTAGACTGCAAAACCGGCGACCCGATCTTTACACAGGGATAAAGCCAGTTGGAATTTTTTGCCTGGTATTAGGCTAGGTGAGGGTGACACCAATTTTGAAACCATTTATATGATTAGAATACCGGTGATAGCATCTTTATGCCTGTTAAAAAACGGATGGCATTTTTTACACCCGATTTTAGGGTGAGTATAAGTTCACGCGAGGCGATACTATTCCAGAACACTTTTAGGAAAATGATACCCAGAATGGAATCTTTACGCCTGTAAAACCCGAGGTAGAGGCTTTCACTGAACGTATTTCAGGTTCATTATTTTGGTTTG
The DNA here is from genome assembly GCA_964430995.1 of uncultured Flavipsychrobacter sp. Classification (GTDB taxonomy): domain Bacteria; phylum Bacteroidota; class Bacteroidia; order Chitinophagales; family Chitinophagaceae; genus Nemorincola. Next base: position 54,607 of record CAYSIG010000034.1, on the reverse strand, counting down.
CTGTAAGGTTCCTAGTTTTCTTTTGCTTTTAATTGTTACATTGTTATTTTACGTGCTAAAAGTAATAATATGGCGATCACAGACCCTATTTATAGGGATTGGTTATGCAATGAGCTAGTCAAGTACAGAAAATCGATCGAGAATCGTCCAAACGATATGGTTGGCGCTTATAGGGGCGAATTGCTTCGAGCAAAGGAATATGCCGAACGAGAGTTGCTGGAGATGTTGCAAAACGTAGAGGATCAACTAGAGGAAGACAAAAGCAAAGATTCAACAGTTCTATTTGAGCTCAAGCATAAAACCTTGACCATTGCCAATCACGGTACTCCATTCGACCAAGATGGCGTAGAATCATTAATGACGCCAAATGTAAGTGCAAAGACCAAGAAGCCGGGCACCATTGGAAATAAAGGTCTGGGGTTTAGATCCTTATTGAATTGGGCTGACAAAGTGAGGATCATCAGCGGCGGTTTCCAGGTCGAGTTTTCCCACCAACATGCCGTTGATTTCCTTAACAATATATACTTGGAGTCTGAGGATTTAAAGCACAAAATTCAAAGCAAGGAAAATGAGGAATATCCTATTGCAACTTTAAGTGTACCGGTTTGGATTGATGTGCCCGCCAATGTGTACTCCAGATTTGATACATATATTGAGGTAGATTTTCATGATGAAAAGGCCGAAAAGGACATCATAAAACAGATGATGGAGATTGATGCAAGTTCAATTTTGTTTCTACATAAGTTGAGTCGCATTGAAATAATCAGCCCGACGGTTAAAAAAACTATTGTAAAAACTTCTGCGACGCCGGAGAAAGTTACGATTACCACAGTTGACCATCTCAAAAATGAAGAAAACACCAACGTATGGAACATCTATCGAAACGAAAAAGCTGAAAGTACACTGCCCCTTGAGCTACAAACTGGGGAATTTAAACTTAAAAATCTTTACAATTTGTGCATCGCTTTTCAAGACGACTTGTCCGATAATGAAAATGTGCTATTTAATTATTTCAGAACAGACACAGCATTTCCATTTCCGGCCTTAATCCATGGAACGTTTGATCTTGACGGAAGTAGAAAACATCTTGTCAAATCAGATGTTAATGTTTTTCTTTTAAACAAATTAGCAGAGCTGATGATTTTTGCCGCCAAACAACTTTCTAAAGGTAAATGCGACTGGCGTGCATTTCAACTTGTTGCACCACTTGGAAAGTTCGATAGTCCTTTAAATGATGGGGCGCAAAACTTCGAAGAAATACTCCATCAAAAACTGTTAGCAACCGAAATTTTACCTACTTATACCGGGCAGTACATCTCATTTATTGACACTCCTTATTTCTATCCATATGACTTATCCATACTTTTTAATGATAAAATAGAAAATAGAGAACTTAAAATCCTAAAATTTACGAATAATACATCAGTCTTGAATTTTCTGGAGAAGGTCAAGAAACAGAGAAACGCTACTCTAAAAATGCCGGACACTGCCCTCACGAAAGAAATCAATGATGCACTTTCAGTACAAAAGATTTCGATAGACGATAGAGCCTATCTAATCCATTTGATTATTGAAAAGAAGACTGAATTTTATTCTGCAGCATATCCTGAATTACCCAATTTGCTTATTGATAAAAACGACAAAACAATTACTCTTTCATCTGACAAATTAATGCCGCCAGAAGGCAAACAATTTCACCTTCCTGATGGCATTGATTTGAGTTTCATTTCAAAACAATTATGTGAACACCTCAGATCTAAATTTGCTGCAACATCGATGAGTGCGCTATACTATAAGTTATACCCATTCAAGGTTGAAGAATACTCTTTTGATGTAGTGTCAAGAAAGATAGTGACCTCAATAAATCAGTTAATAGCACAACATCCAGACGACGAAAAAAAATATATAATCCAGCTTCATAATTATCTTTGGGACATTTTCTGCGATTTCGAAAATAAAAGCACTCCCAGTATCCCGGCAACGATTACTTCAATTCCTATTTACAATCGCAACAGTATTAAAGTAAATGCAAAGACCTTGTATTTCGGGAAGGAATATAAGTCAGGGGAGCTTGCGGAGGGGTTATTAAAGGCCGTTGATGATAATGTATTTGTTGCTCCACTATTTTCTTTAGAACTTGAGAAATATTGTTCAGGAAGTACTATTGCATCAAAAAGAAGAGACTGGGAAGATTATCTAAAGTGGCTTGGCATTATGGAGATGCCGAGGGAAACAAAAACTAATTTTCAATCCAATAGAAGAACTGGCAATAATTTTATTAACGGGGCACTTTCTGAGTTAAGATACCCCTACGTAACGACTACCGGTTACCAGACTGAATTTAAGAAGCTAACAGATTTTGACTCCTGGTGGAACTTTAGTTTTAGTGGACTTTGGTTTGAAAGGATTGAAGAAATACTCAGCAAAGCTCCAGTGGAATATATATTGGCCTGGTTTATTAAAAACCGGAACATAAGTTATTGCATTCAAAATAACAGAGACAATGCATCAGCAACTCTTACGTTTGACGGCCCTTATTTACATAATAGCAGACAACTGCGAAATATGGATATTCCTTCTTACTTACTGTACTTTCTGCAATCCTTTCCGTTTCTTCCTGTTGCAGGAGGGAAAAAAGTACAACCAAATCAGTGCATACTAAGCAATATAGATTTAAGTCCTCTTATTTCTGCACCGATTATTGACTATACCGCACCAATATTCAAAAGCAACGGAATTAATAAGGATACGATTCTGCTATTTTTAAGAAAATTAGGGGTAAGAGACGGCCTTGATGAATTGTCAATTGACTCTTTGTACGGCCTGTTGAATAACCATGCCGTTTCGTATTCGAATGATAAAGGGAAAGCTCGCCCTTTCTATGAGTTAATAATTGAAGCCACAAAGGATAAAGATCTTGCTAAATCAACGTCCTTTAATAGAAGTAAATATCTAAAAGATGGCAAAATCCTTGCATCATTTGATGATACTGAAGAATTTCAGTTAGTCACCAAAGTTGCATATGCCGACAATCCAAACTTTAGCCATGACCTTGTAAAGCAGTTCTTTATTGCCGATTTACCACAGCGGTCAGGCAATAACCGGGTGCGGGATTTATTTGGCGTAACTCCTTTGGACCATATTGAGTTCAATGTAACTTCCTCACGCCAAAATGAAGGTTTGAATATATTACTAAGTAATGAGTTGGAAAATATAAAACCAATTTTGTTTGCTTACCGCTTTGCGAAACGGCTTACTCAGTCTCAAATGAGGACAGAATTAAAAGCAATTAAAGAAGTTAAAATTCAAACCAGTAATGACGTTTTTGCGGAGTATGAAGCAGAGGAGGGACGCCGGCAGATAGTCCTTAATGAATATGAATATGTAGAAGATCAGCAGTCATCAATTAAGCATGTAAAGATTGGAGATCAGTATCAAACCCTGAATAATCTAAAAAACAGTTTGAGGTTTCGTGAAACAATTGCTGATATAATATGCGGTGCATTAAAGGTGACTGAGCATCGAAAGGATTTTATGTTGCTTCTCAACGAACCACAATCCAATTGGGTCAATATCCTTAGTCGAGAGTTCAAGAATTACCATGTAATGGAAGAGGAAATATTTCGAAGTTTTGAAGGGGCGCTCACCAATACACAACTGTTTTGGAAGGCAATAATAATGATGCTCCCTGATAATCCAATACCATTGAATCTTTCTTCAGAGAGTGACATTTATACTTCAATCTCGACCAGGTTCGAAGGAATAACCAGAGATTCATTTATTGATTGGTATAGAAAAATTGACTATGCAAATCTTTCCACAAAAAGCAATTTAGACACTTTCAAGCAGCTATTCAGTATTATTAATACTGACCTGGAAATGTTCAATAAAGTATGCCCCCGGACCATTAATATTGTTCCCTTTAATGAGAACTTGCTGAGAGACACTTACCACTGTCAATTTATTAAAAAATACAGATCGCATCTTTACAAAACACTACCTCAAGAGCAGTCGCATCAATTCTTGGAGAAATGCGACATGCTAAATACTTTTTTTAATTTCTCTCGGCCAGCAAACTCACTTTTCTTTAAGCCGGAGGACGCTCACCGAAATGCAATAGTTAGCTCTTTTTCTCAGATACCTTATGATGAGATAGTGGCTACCGAAATTATTGATTTAGATAAGATTTACAGTGCAAATTGGTCTGCTCTTGATAGACAACTCAGGAAGTGCAATGGATTCAGGTTGGACATTATGCAGTCATTATGTTTAAGTGCTACGGCAAGGAGCATGATCTACTTTAATAAAACTGAAAAAATCATCGAAGACGCAATAAAACTGTTCAACGAACAAAGTAAGAAAGAAAATAGTGTTGAGGTCAAAATTGGATCTGGAAATGTAAAGTATTCAGAAAATGATTTTGATGATGCCTTTGCAGCGATAGAACTGCAGGTGCAAAATAGAAAAATTTCGATTACCGAATACACGCCTAAAAAAGTAGAAAAAAGTGAAAGTAAGAAGCCACCAATTGGTGGAGGCGGGTACGGAGGTAATTACAGCGGTAAAAAATTAACGGAAGAAGATATAGGATTTATCGGCGAAAAATATGCATATGAAGTTCTCAAACTAAGGTACGATTCCGTAGAATGGATTTCTGAAAATGCAACGAGAGCCGGGCTTCCAAGTGAAATAAAAGGGGCCGGGTGCGATTTTCGATGTACAGTGAATAACACTACAAGATTTGTTGAGGTAAAAAGTTCGATTGGCAGTAGTCTTGAATTTATGATTTCTGAAAATGAAATTAAGGTAGGCCACGCAAAAAATGAGTTTTATGATATCCTTGTCATTCGAAATTTACTGAGCGAACAAATTGATTTTAAAATGCTGAAGGATATTTTTAACTACAAACCCGATGAGAGTTTTTTAAATAATGAGAAGTTTACCGTTCATAATGACAACTTTAGAATAAAATTCAAATAATACAAGTGCACCGGATGCATTACTTAATTTGAACTCCATATGACATGAGACATTTGGCTTTGTATTTTTCAAAATCTTCCAGAAAGGGAATTAACTCGGTGTAATAGTTTTTTATTTCAATCAGCGCATTTTCCCATGCGTCAATTTCTCTCGCCGGGTCCGGACCATTGTTAAGTGGCGGTTTGCCGGACAAATAATGTCCATATTCATGTAGTATATCCCAGATTATTTCTATTTTCTCGCCGTTCCGATTTTTAAAACCAATTTGTATCCAGGGACCGCTGTCGAGAAATTTTATGTTTGAATTTTCATCAATGTAAGAGCACGACAAGTTACATCCAGGCGGGGAAGTTACGCGACTTATTAGCTTGTCCACTGTGGCTTCGAAATCGTACAAATTTCCTCTGTTCAAAAATTCTTCTTTGAGCATTTTAATTTTGTCGATCATCAGCTACATTCATAACTAAACGTACGAGTATTTTCTTTTACCCGCTGTTAAATTCTCAAAGTCATATGTTAAGGTCAAATTATGATGTTGGTTCTTTTTGATCAACTTATCATATTTTTTCTTCAATTCCTTATAATCAGCATCTAAATTGCTTAAATCATCACGTTTAATCGTATAATGGTTCATAAAAGTAAGTATTTTTTCATTCGAAGTCCTTTCATGAAGATCTTTGAAGTCATTACTTATAATTAGCTCTTTGACTAAGTCCGCGTCCTGGCTATGCATCAAGTCGTCGAATTGTTTCCTCCAGACACCGGTAAGCTTGAATTCGTGTTCGAATACTTTACGGTAAACGATGTACGTTTCAGGCATAAAAAGTAGGTGGTAAAACTCATTGATGTTTTCGCCGAAAGCTTTTTCAAAAAAGCTTCTTCCATCTGCTACTATTCCTTTTGTTACATTAAGGATTGACTGAATTGCCCTAATGAACTTCCTGTTCCATTTTACTCCAATGTACTCACGGTCTTTAGCCTCCTCTCCAAAGAGAGGAATATATTTCATTGGGAAAGAGTAAATGTGGATACCCAGCCTTTCGCCCAACTCAACGTTGATCTTTAGACGTTCGTATAACTCCTCCGGTGAATCTTTGAAATTATAGAGGATGTAGTTTGAAAGCCCATTGATACCGTACTTTGCTGCTAATTCTACAGCCTTAGTATATTGGTCTTTGAGCCCTAGATAATCAAATGCAATGCGTAGCGGCCTGATCGGGATTTCGCTCATTAATTTCATCAATTCATCGGTCACATAACGAGCATCAGTTCCCTGATTAAAATCAACGTATCTCTGTTTAACTCCTTTATTTCTGTATTTTTCATAATAGGAATCAACAAGCTTATTTGCCCTCAACAAATTCTGCTTTGTTGTAGTATCAAAATCGAGAAGCTGATATTCCTCAAGAATATCATAGAATTCTTGCTTCACGTCACCTTTGAGCTTGTTTAACAGCTCATGGAGAAGGTTGTATGAACGCTTAACATAGCCTTTGTCATTATATCCGCTCCTAAGATTTTTTATAGATATTTTCAACTGGTTAGGCTCAACGTATGTGGCACCATTTACAAACCCCATATCCTTGATCTCCTGAATAATTTCCGGGAACTGTGGGGAGGCCAAAACATTGTTATCCATCAATAACAGATTCCTTTGTTCACCGAAATGCGCCTTTATTTCTTCAAATTTATCAAAAGTTTCAATTTTGGGTTTGTAAGTAGGCTCAAGTTTAGGGACTGAACAGAACGCACATTTTCTTGTACACCCTTTCGTCATAAAGGTGAAGTATGCGCTATCCGTTGGGTACTTGTAGTCTATCTCGTCAAGTATTGAGTAGTCCAACGGCAGGTTATCAATGATAATTTTCTTTGCTTTTGCGGACTTATCAAGCACCCCAGGCTTATCAAGAAGCCCGGCCATTGGTTTAATCCCCGTTGCGATTTCAATCTCCTTTGTTAACAAAGATGCCATTACGCCGCCAACCAAAAGTTGGTCAGGTCTTTTAACCAGCTTCTTCGCAAACTCTATTGTCTCAATCGTTATTTTCCAATAGAAGGTAAATAACGTAGTAACATACACTCTATCAAATCTAGGATGGAGTTCATACTCCTTCCTTCTGTAGTAGTTCGAAAAACTTGTAAGGCACTTCTCTATCAGGTGTGCATATTCCGAGTCTTGAAACTGCATCTCCTCAAAAAGCCCCTGATTCTTATTTTTGATGTACTTCTTAATGATTTGTGTCTTGGTCGCCCAATTGATTGTATTATCTATCCTACGAAGCTTAACAATGCACTCTTCAAAAATTTGTTGTACCACAAAATCCTTCAAATCTCCCTTATAAAATGTCACTCGATCTCCCAACTTTTTATGGTAGGTAGATATCTTCATTAGCCCAATGGGAGGGTACTTGTTTTTATAGTTAGGTTCTATTAATAGAATGTTTCTGCTCATAATTAATTATATCTTTCTAATATTTTCTTTTTCAACAAATCAGCATCTTTAAAAGATAATGTTTCATCAATAAGATTAAAAATTTCCACAACAACCCCTGCTTCACTTGTTGATAGCTTACTAAATGTCGGGGCTGGATAGGTACTTTTCAAATTTACATTTTTAATGTTCGGGTCTACAGTAATGTCCTTGTCCGCGACTATATGTTGATATAATTTTTTAATATTGGAATCGGTTTGAGCAAGGGAACTAATGTTGCGAATTACGCGCTGCGCTTGAATTGCTGTGTCCTTCGCAACATTTAACCGGGCCAAATTTGCCTGCTCTTCTGCTGCACTTGAGAACTTCCCCTTTTGACTTTCAAATTCAGTTTTAAAGGTTTTATATTGTTCAATTTCTTTCAATCGGTTATGCAATTTCGAAGCATTTTGGGCTAATCTATTTTCCCAATCCTCTGTTTCGAATATCGTTGACAATTTTGCCTCCAATTCCTGACACGTCTTATTTTCGTTAAAATAGTCACGCCGTCCATTAGGTATAAGCGATTCGCTCAACGCATGCACCTCGCCAATAAATCTAAGGTTGGTTCGTTCAACTTTATAAAATCGATTCAATGTATTCTCGTCGCCAATGCCAATATTATTTTTCCGTAAACGAATACCCCTTTCAATATTAGCCTGAGATAGGACTTTGTTTGAAATATCTCTAAATCCAAACCAACCGAGTGCAATTAAATCACTCTCGCCGTCTCTGACCTCAAAAAAATCAATGCCAATTACAGGCGAATGATGCTCCTTGTCGGTTAAATAGTTTTTATAGCATTTAAACAAACGCTTTCCATTTAGCCTTACATCATATTCATCAAATATAACATTATTTTTCTTATAATAATTCTTGATTTCATTCCCGTAAGAAAACTCTTCATGAAACGGCAATGGAGCGACCATTGATAAATACTCTCCAACGCTTACTTCATTCAACAATTTGCCAGTCGGTACGTTTTGCAGAATGACTTTGAAATAATGTTTATCGCTCTCCTCTGGCAAACTATCAAAAGTGGTTATTACGCTAATAACCATTGAAGCGTCCATATTGATATTCCTATCAAGTATTATTTTTTTGAGTTGGGCAGCATCTAACGACATAATGCTTTTAACCTTTTCACCAAAGTAGCTTGTCTCAAAAATCAATTTATCACAATAGCCCAACCCTCCTAATCTACCTATACCCCGAAACCCCTTTCGTTTAGCACTATCTTTTTCCGAATTTGCAACATCACCTAAAAACTGGAGAACACTCTTTGCGGGTATACCTGTTGCGTTATCTTCAACGCTTATAGTCTTACTTTCTTTGTTTATTGTAATCAAAATTCTGCCGTCAGATTTTCGACGTAGTATCTCATTTTCGACTGCAACATCAATTTGGTCTGCGGCATTTTGTACATACTCTCTGAATATAAAACGCGCATCATCATACATCCCGGACGTGAGAGTTTCGATGACGTTTTTGCCTATCTGAGGAGTGAATTTCTGTGCCATAATTTATTTGTTAAAACATTTTCTTACTTCAGGTGGAATCCGCTCCCTGTTTTGTTGGTCGAAGCCATGATGCTTATTTTTTTCATGGCACCTAAAAACCACCCAAACGTTGTTATCAGTATCGTAATTATAATACGATTTTCCTGATTTAATTGCACTATTTAGTAGCTTTTGGGCAGCAGTTGTATCATGCCCGTTAAAACAACTAAGTGCAGATTCGTACTCTCCTGGCTTTATTCTATCATGTTTTGTATGGTGGTCAAATATTAGTTTAAACTGCAATAAAAATTTGTCAATTTGATCGCCATTATCAACAATGATTGTCTCGTATTCAAACTCATCTTTACTCAGCAGTTCATTTTTGGTTTTCAGTTTTTCCTTATGATCAGCCCAATGATATTTGAATGTAAAATACACCAGATTGGCATCCGGTTGTGTGTATATCCTAGAAATAAGGTAATTCACCTCAGTTTTTGTATTCGGGCTATAGTAATCATGTACTAGGTTAGGTATAGAAACAGTCCCATCTATGTGTTCATTTGGGTACACGATTATATCGGAACCAATATTTGCCAAAAACGAATACACCCTATTACCGAAATCATTAAACTGAGCTGGCATACTATCAAACGGGAACCCACTAATCATTTCGTCCAATAGCTCGTTTCTGAGTAGAATTTGAGGCTTTTCCGATTCAAGCTTATCAAAAAGGGTTAGTATACTATCTTTCAATTGATAGTATTCATTGGTATGAACTGCGTAATCTTCTTTGTTCCAAATAATTGATGATATGTCTAGTATAGCCCTAAAACTCATTTTTTTTGATTTTGAATTCGTTTCTTCATTTGAGCTTTAACGATTGCTTTTAATTCAACATTTGATTGTTCAATAAAATCAGTTGGAAAGTAGTTTAGTGTACCATAATCATCTAGGTCGATGCTCCTAAACAGATTCTTTCCTTTATTGGTTTCTATGAACGTTAGATTCACATTTTTGGTTATTGAATTACTCAAGTCCTCTGCTATACGCCTGCGCATTCTTGTTATAAAATGGTCGCTATGTGTTTCAATCAATACTGATTTGCCCTGTTTAATTAACCCATATAGAAAATCAAAAAGCAAACTCTGTAGTTTAGGATGCAAATGAATTTCCGGCTGTTCGAGTATTAATGTACTACCTTTCCCAAGTCTCAGCCCTTCGACAATAATTGGCAGCAATTGACTTATTCCAAACCCAACGTGCTTGATTGTTGTTTTTAACCCTGAATCAGAAACAAGGACAATTTTATAGTTGTCATTGACTTTCTCAGAGTATATGTTGCTTGCTATACCAAAAACATCACACATCCAGTATTTCACACCATCTAACAAAGTCGATTCAGTTAGTAGATAGTCAATCCCATCTTCTTTCAACGTGATCGTGTTGTATTGAACTGGCTCCTTTGCATAGTTTTCTAAAACCTGTGCAACAAACTCACCGTTTACACCGACATACTTATTGGAACCTGAAAAAGAATAATCGTCTCGGGGTTTTTCCCGAAGTGGTCCGATGTATGAAATGTTTTTGAAAAAATAATCAACCAATACCTTGATGCCATCTATTTTAGACACCTCACTTGTTCGGATTTCTTCCTTAACAGGATTCCCGTCATTGTCTGTAGTCTCTATGATACGTAAGGTTTCATACTGGTTAGGATAAATAGACGAGTATACGATATTTGTGATAGTAGGCTTTTCAAAAAACAACTCGTTGCTAAAAATACCGGTATTAGTGTCTATTGCATGCTCATTTTTCCCGTTCCTGGTATTAATAAACTTGATGTATTGCTCTCGTTTATCGCCTTCGGGTAAAATGAACTTCACCATAAATTCATTGATGAATTCCTTTTCTTCAAAATGATCATAAGTGATCTCAATAATGCAATGGTAATCAGCAAACGAATCGAAAATATTTATCCTTTTTGGATTCTCAATAGGAACAATCTCACTCTTATTGAAATCAAAAGAGACTTTCAGCTTATTGCTTAAATCCTTGTTGAATAGTATGTCTTGAAATTCCTTCACTTGGTACAAATCACCATTAAGTGACAGCAGCTTTTGCGATGAATCCAAATCAATTGTTTGTTTCAGTAACAACAAAAACTGAATAAAGGAAGACTTGCCGGAGCTATTTACACCGGATAAAACCGTAAACGGTTTCAATTCAAAATCAATAAGAGACCGTATTGATTTAAAATTATGTATTGATACTTTCATTGTAATTCCTCCTCAATTTTTTTAATCAAATTCTCAGCAGTTTTTTTATCAAGTGCGACATGAATCACTTCATAAATTCGTGAAAGGAATTTACGTTGTTCTTTATTCAGCCGACTTAACTTGTCAACTCTGTAGGTTGTTTTTGCATTGCTTACAGGTAGTTCAATTTTCTCAGGATTGATCTTGCCAGTATCAACGACTTTTTGGAATATTTTCTTTACCGCACTGTCATTTTCGTCAAATTTAGAACTAATTTTCTCTAACTCTTTTTTGGCCTTCGCCGCCTCCTGCTTTTTGGCTTCAAAATGCTTATGAAACTCCTCTTTTTCCTTATTGTTAATAAACTCTTTGCTCTCTGATTCTACTGCTAGTGTCTTAAAATCGCTTACCCTGCGGTTGGCATTACGCATTTTAGATGCGTCATAGTATAATTGGTGCAGTTCACTATGAAATAGCTCCTGTAGCTTCTTTTCAAATTGGAAGCAGACAGAATTTTCTAGGAAATAATCACGTCTTGCATTCGGTATCAGGTCGGGAGAAAACGCATGTACCTCCCCAAAGAAGTAGTAGTTACCCCGCTGAGTGTCCCTAAAGAATTTAAGCAAAGTATGTTTGCTGCCGATTTGGATGTTACCCTTTCGTAACCGAATCCCCTTGCCGATATTAATATCGTCAATAACACCCTCAAATTGAGATACACCATACCAGCCCCAATACAAAAGCCCACCTTGCAGGGCTTTCTCCCGGAAAAAGTGAATATCAAATATCTCGTCCCCGGTGCGCTCTCTTTTGCCGTTTGTATCTTTATAGATGGTTGTAGTATACAGCTTATAAAGCTGATTGGTATTGATGAAGATATTATACTCATCAACACAAATATCTTCCTTCTTGAGCTGGTCGTATATCTTCTGTTTTAGGATGAAACCTTTTTCATATGGAACTGGAGCCACCATCGACAGGTATGATTCGATTTCCTTCTTATCAAGTAAGGCTTCATTAGACACCTTGAGCATTGAAACCTTGAAGTAGTGCTTCTCAGGATCCTCTTTCTCTGAGGTGAGAGAGGTCACCGTATCAATAACCTCGACCGCCTCTTCCCTTATCGTTCTATTATTGATTATTTCCTTTAGACGCTTAGCATCCCAGGTCATAATCGATTTTACGGCCTCTCCCTTAAACGACGTTTCAAAAACCAATGTGTCACAGTAGCCTAATCCTCCTAATCGTCCTATACCTCTAAAGCCTTTATCAACACCACGCTCTTTCGTAGATTGTGCGATGCTTTTCAGAATATCATTAATCCTCCCTTGCGGAATACCCGTTGCATTGTCCTCTATTGAAATGCTTTTTTGGGCACGGTTTATATCAATATGGATTGATGCATCCTCTTTAGTCATGAGACCCTCCCGGATGGCTTTATCAATTTGATCTGCTGAGTTTTGGATATATTCACGAAATATAAACCTGCAATCCTCATACATTCCAAGCGTGAGTGATTCAATGACGTCCTTGCCAATTACAGTCCTTTCTTTGCTCATTTAAATTGTTTATAGATTGGTTTAGGGAATTTAATATTCAGAAGGGAACGGAAAACCGGATTCTGAATAATGTATTCGCCTTGTTTTAACCTGGTTAACATGGATTTATACACAAGTGGAACATACTGGTAGTCGCCCTTTGAAACTTCAATAGCATTAGTCCTACCATAGGCATACGTTGCGCAGTTACCTTTTACTCGATCATGGATGTCGCTTCTAAACTGCTCTGCACCAAACAGTATGATTCCCAAAGAACGACCACGTTCAGTAATGTCTAGTATTTGCCTCAGTATCGGTGAGCCTTTTGGTACATCCTTTGAGGCATACTTATTGAGTTCATCAATGAAGATGACGATCTTGCTTGGAATATCACTTTCATTACGGTCTATTTGTCCGAGCTTCAAGTCATACACAGCCCTCATTACATCACCAAAAACGAAGCCTTGAGTTTCTTCGTCGAGCTTTGCTACATCGACAACAAACACATCGTTCTTTTGAATCTTTTTGATTTCCTCGCCCAGACGAACTTCACCCTTACCTAAACCATTCGCAAAAATTGAGCTTTTATCAAGTGTTTTGCGGAACAGCCGGTAAAACTTGCGCCAACTGGCTACTGAAATTTCTTTGTCCTTCCCGGTATCGCCCTTCTTGGTATGCTCGTGTATCTCTGTAAGCAATTCATTCCAGTTTGTAATACCGTCAAACTTGCCTTGCCCAGTTGAAATGTAGTTTACAATAGATTCCATTGTCTGAGTAGGATCATCCACATTTGAAAAGAGCAAATCAATACTATCTTTATCATCTTCGAAGATGTATTTGTATTGGAAAGCCTTATCCTGCTTCATTTGACTTTTCACGTCGTCAACTCTTCCATAGGTTGTAGGGAAGTCTTTATTGTAGGGGTAAAAGTATTTTACGTTTGTAAATGGTTTCTTTTCTATATCAAGCATTTCGTAGATTGGGAATACCTCCTCTTCTAGTTCCTTTTTCTTTTCGTTAAACTCGTCTATCGCTAACAGGTCTTTGCCCTTCACATTCAACATGACGAAAGCAACCGATTCCTCTTCTTTCGAATGAAGCTGCTGGTATTGAATAGCTTTCATCAAAAACATCGCATAGGACGTTTTCGATGCGAGACCGGAAATTCCCGAAATGTTTAAGTGCGCTCCTTCCGGGCCAATCAAAAAGTGCGAATTAAAATGCACAGGTATACGGATGGAGTGAGGTGGCTCATACATTTCAATATACCCGGCAGGTAAAGGATTCCGTATTTCATCAAGCCCTAAAGCTTTTTTTACATCGTCTTCATCCGCTAAAGAAACCATGCTACCATCCAATACCGGTGTAAAGATTCCGCCAGTATTGCCGACTACTCTCGCTTTCACATAATTCATTCCGATTCTTTCGGTGTTAGCCCTATGCTCAACGTTTCCAAAATCACTTGAAATATAACCAGCGAGGAAACTTGGAGAATCCGTAAAATGGGAGATTTCTTCGACCACACCAAAAGTTACAGAACTTCTGATATGATCGACCTTTACTACATCGAAGGGCTTTATTATTCGTTCTTTATCAGTCCAAAAATAGAAGTCGTCTACCGTTGTTGGCATCTTTTCCGTTGCAACTATTTTCCCTATTCGTTTTGTCATTTAAAATAAGTTTAAAAAATGTAAATCGCTTATGTATTGGCTTTTGATATACTTCTCCGTCAGGTACACCGGGTAGAGGTGGTTAGCCCATCGGGTATCAGAACCATATGCAACAGGACTTCTTTCATTAATGATATTTGCACTAATCAGGTCAATTTCATCGCTACTCAATCCATTCTCAATTTCGTTATCAGATACTAGTACCTTTTCAACCTTCACTACACCGGAGAACGGACTTTCGGTATACTTTATGTCCCTGATTCGTAAGTACCAAATACAGAAATGTACCTGAGTGGAAACCATATCCGTTTGGTACATAAATGCTGGTGTCCTATGATACAAAGGCAATTTGGCAATCTTTGTTGCATTGCTTTTGCCATTTTTATCGCGAGACAATTCAGGATTAAAATGCTTAGACAACCCAATAACGCTTCTATAGTTTGCCTTTATTTTCGATAGCTCCCTGAAGTCACCTGATTTCATTGGCTTGTATTGCAGCGAGCCGTCTTTCAGTAGGTATCGATCTTGATTGAGCAGATTTTTCTTTACTAACTCAGACACAATCTTTTTCTCACAGTCAATCATCTCATCCTGAATCTTAGCTATACCTAAGTTTTCGAACTTCTCCCCAGGGTCAAGATTCCGGGTTGGGTACGTTAGAATTTTTGAAAATTTCAGGTTGTATTTCTCAAGCTTAGGCAGCCCGTTTATTTTTTGTGTTAGAGCATTGAAAAATTGTTCGGTATTCCTACCGTCTTTGTCAGCCTCACTTGGCAAAGCCATAATGAGGTTATGCTCAAGAATCGCTTTTTTAAAAGTTGAGGGACTATGTCTTTCACAACATGCAACACCAATTTGCCCACCAATAATTGGAAATATCTTTTTACCAAGTTCAATATCATCAATCTTGTAGATTCTACGAGAGCCATCGAGGAAGTACCGGAATAGTGGTGGATTATTCTCAATTTGCCGGGCAGTGTTTGTTATATCCTTGGTAGTTTTTAAACTTGTATCGGTTTCTCCATATTTGTCTTTCTGTAGTGTATATGATTGGTTTTCCTCATAGTTTAATGATGGCATTTCAATATCGTCTACACGATATTTGTAGGACTTATAACAAGTCCCACCGGTTTGATCTTCTAGAAATTTCAATATCTTTTCCATCAGAAATTACACTGTTCCAATATCCCTTTTTAAATAAAAAGAATCATTTGGGAAAAGTAGTAATAATCTCTCACAGATTTGATTATATTAAAAATAAATATTCTGCAATTTGATAAAACAGGACTTTATTGAAAGATACGAAAGTGAATTACAAATTCTAGTTCATTTTTTAGATTAATTTTCAAATCTGGGGCAAGGTAGAATTTGCACTTAATCTTGGTTTGGCTGGGCGAATTGACTAGGTGAATTGGCTAGCGGATTAATGCTCAGATGGCAATATAGCGTGCAAAAAAAAGGGTAAACTGACCACCCCTGACCGGTTTAAGCTGACCAGGGTAAACCGGCTCAAATTGACCACCCCTGACCGGGGCAAACTGACCAGGGTAAACCGGGGTAAACTGACCACCCCAGACTGGGCCAAATTGACCACCTGAGAAGAAGATGAAGTTCATGCTATTAGGACCCCATAAGTGTTTAGTTTAACACTTATGGCAAACAATCCAATAAGCATGGTAAAGATCAGGCAGATACTCCGTTTGCATAGTCAGGGAACAAGTAAAGTGCAAATAGCCGTTCAGACAGGCACATCCCGCAATACATTAAATCGTTACTTAAAGGAGTTTGAAGGGAGCAAACTAACTTATGATGAGATCACTGTATTAAGTGACAAGGACCTTGAGGACCTGTTTGTAAAACCGGGAGATAAGCAGCTCCCGGATATCCTACAGCAGTTGTTCAGTCTTTTCCCTGGTATAGATAAGGCTCTAAAGAAAAAGGGTGTTACACAGCTTGTGTTATGGCAAGAATACAAGCGTAACTATCCTGATGGACTTGGCCGAAGCCGGTTTAAACATTACTTCTCCCAATGGAAAGACCAGGTTAACCCAACCATGCACATGGAACATAAAGCCGGGGACAAGCTTTATGTTGATTTTGCTGGTGAGAAGCTCAATATTATTGATAAAGCAACGGGAGAAGTTCAGCAGGTAGAGGTCTTTTTAGCTATCCTGGGAGCAAGTCAATTGACCTATGTTGAGGCGGTAATGACCCAACAGAAGGAGGATTTTGTTGCTGCCTGTGAAGGTGCCCTGCATTATTGTGGCGGCATACCTGCTGCTATTGTGCCGGATAACTTAAAGTCAGCAGTTATCAAAAGCAGTAAGTATGAGCCTACGATCAATGAGACATTTGCTGATTTTGCTGAACATTATGGCACTACAATATTACCAGCCAGAGCCTACAAATCCAGAGATAAGGCGTTAGTTGAGAATGCAGTCAGGATCAGCTACACGCGTATTAATGCCAGAATAAGGGGCAATAACTACTATTCATTGCAAGAACTAAATGCTGCTATCCTAGTGGCATTGGAAGACCACAATAATACACTTTTAACGGGCCGGGACTATACCCGCAGACAACAATTTGAGGAGATAGAACGGGCAGCGCTACAGCCATTACCTCCTTTACGATATGAGCTAAAGAAGCTGCATTATGGTACTGTTGGGAAGAACGGGCATGTAGGTCTTAGTCCTGATAAGCATTACTACAGTGTTCCATATATGCATATCGGTAAAAAGGTAAAATTACTCTACCGTCATGGTTTTTGGGTGCAGTGTGGGTAAGGGTTTGAGGGGGATTTTTTGATTTTTGGAATTTACGGGAAGAGCGCTGTAAGTTTGGATTACTTTACCCGGCATCAACGCGGGGTTTCAGCTTTTTCCGGCGCGAGCTTGTTGGTGAGGAACACCAACAAGGGCGGAAAATTCCGAAGCAGGACAGCCCTGTTTTCGCAAAATATATTCATCTGCTCCCCTAATTATATGGTCCTTCAATTCGCCAATTTTCTCATACCCCAAGCGATAATATAGTTTCTGTGCTTCGTAGTTGAACGAAGTGACACATAAAAACACATTTGGGAAACGTTTTAGCAGGATTTCTTCGCAAAATTTGATCAGGGATGTTCCAATTCCTTTCCCTCTGTAGTTAGGTTCAACGCAAATAGTTTGAATATAGCCACGCATTAATCCATAAAATTGAATCACGATAAAACCGGCAATTCTATCTTCAACCTTTGTAACGTATACTTCCTTATAATCACCTCTTACAGCGGCTTTGCATTTTTCAAAGTCAAATTTCAGTGTCACAAATGGCTCAGATTCGGTCATCAACTTTGCGCAGAAATCTAGCTCAACTTCATCTGTGGTTAATTTTATCTCCATACAACATGAATATTTAAAGTGCATTCGTTTTGATAATATTTTTGATAACAGGCATTTTGTTATTCTTAGTTTGCCTGTGAATAAAATATTTTTCTATGCCGGGAATTCCACACCAGGTACAAAATCTTCTAAATCACTTGCTGCATTTCCCAAATGTTCTTCAAAATTAATTATGGCAAAATTGCTGTTGGGCATATCAAACTTTTTTACGCAAAGAAACTGTCTTTTTAGGCTTATGCAAATAATATTTTTTCCACCAAAGATTTCAACTGAATTATTGAGACCACATAATTCCTGGGAGAGCACCCGCCACCTCTAAAAATACCAGTTGAATTTGCGTGTGTCAGAAGTAACCTGCTTGGATATCCGGCACGAATATCGGTGCAGGCACGAGTTCACTATGCAATCTGTCAAAGACTTTACCCGATATTTTTTGGGTATGAGGCAAAGTTCGCGAAGGTGGTATTACCTGCCAAATAAAAAAAACGTCATGGTACTCCCGTAATACCGTAGAAATTTACTGGAACTATCTATGCATTGCAAAACACGATCGTACCAAGAGTGCATATCAATATACCACTAACAAAGAACACCTGGCCTCAACGCACCGCTTTGTAAGCGAATGGACACCCCAGAAGTTTATATCATGGGCAGAAGGAATACATGAAGATGCGAAGTTGTATATACTCAAAATACTAGATCGTAAACAACACCCGGAGCAAGCTTACAAGTCCTGTGTAGGGATATTAAGCTTTGCCAAAAAAGTCAGCAATGAACGACTGGTAAAGGCATGCCAGTTGGGATTGGGCTATGGGATATATAACTACGGGGTAATACAGAATATACTGGATAAGGGTTTAGACAAACATGATGCACCGGCAGAAAGTGACCAGTTGCAAATGCCCTTTCATGATAACATCCGTGGCGAAAACTATTATAAATAAGCAAAGCCAACTAAATAAAATAATATGAACACAGCAACATTAGACAAAATGCGAAAGATGAAGTTCTTTGGTATGTACCGGGCTTTTAAAATCAGCCTGGAATCAGGGAAAGCAGAAACTTACACTCCTGGTGAGATCATTGCGCACCTTATAGACACCGAATGGGATGATCGGCAAAACCGGGGTGTAGAGCAGAAAATAAAGAATGCCCGTTTTCGATATAAGGCGGTACTCGAGGATCTGCACTATAGCACGGACAGAAACATTGATAAGAACCAAATAATGCGGTTTACTGACTGTTCTTTTATAAACAGGAGCGAGAATATCCTTATTACAGGCAGTACCGGAATAGGCAAGAGCTACATCGCCTCTGCACTTGGCCACCATGCCTGCAGCTTAGGCTATAGGGTTGCATATTATAATGTTGCCAAGCTATTTGCTAAACTAAAAATGGGGAAAGCAGATGGCTCTTATGCCAGAGAAGTAGCACGGATAGAACGACAGCACTTGCTTATACTTGACGATTTTGGCATACAGCCTTTTGACACGCAGAGCAGGGCTGCCCTGATGGAGCTAATCGAAGACCGGCATGGTAAAGGCGCATTAATTATTACATCACAACTGCCAGTCAGCAAATGGCATGAAGTGATAGGTGAGCAAACAATAGCTGATGCAATCCTGGATCGAATAATCCATAGTGCTCATCGGCTGGAACTAAAAGGAGACTCACTCAGAAAGAAACGAATAGGAAATGACGACCTCATAACATAATTTTGTAAAAGATAACAGCCTGCCGGCGGCTCCTCATTAGCAAACGAGATTTTTTGCATCTAAGGAACATCCATCAGCTTTATCTCAAAAAATCTCGTTTGCTAATGAGGCTAAAAACGCATACTAACCGCTAACAATATTACTCACCAACTAATGAGCATAAACTTCAAATCTTCGCCAGGCAAAAGGGTGGTCAATTTGCGCCGGTCTTAGGTGGTCAGTTTCGCCGGTCTATGCACCTCTATTGTCAGGAAATCACGGTAAACCGTGTTCGCTGAAATTTTAAGATCAAGGAACGGATTGGCTTTAAGAACTCCATTTCGTAAAGGGGCCTGAAGTATTGTTTTAAGGCAGAAAAGTAACGCAAGGGCAGAATTATGGCTATTGTTCTTGTCTATCCTCAAAAACTGAAAGAACTGCGTAAGAAAGCCGGTATCAATTCTCGATACAGGAATATTCCGTATTCTTTTCTTGGACAACAGAAATTATTCCATGTAGTTCTTCGTCCTGTTGTACTTATAAAAGGTTGGTTTTGACAGGTCAATATCGACCCGGTCATTCAGTTCTTTCAGTTTAAGGTCCATATATTCTGCGAGTGTTTGCGGAGGTGGTTCTTTTTCTCTTATCCTGTCCATCAGGTCGTCAATAGTAAACTCGTCGCCCGAAAACCGGAGCTCATCAAACCGGTCTTTGGCCTTATGGTGAATAGCGTCCAAATTGCGGTTAATTGTCACCGCCAGGGGTTCAGTTCTACCGACCTTCCCCATTTTTGGCGCCCAGTCTGATTTGTAGCAGTATAGACCCGTGAAAATGTCTCTGCGCTCCCCCCTGTAAGAGACCCTTAAAACGATCGGATTCTGGCACTTTTCGTTCTCATGAGTCGACCTGCAGAAGAACGAAATATGGATGTCGGTAAATTGCTCAAATGCTTGCATAGCGTGGGTTGTGGTGCAAATTTCTATTACCTGGCGCGATGCAGAGGATGCTAAATAATGCATCTGAATGCTAAAGAAAGCAAGAAGAAGAAAGGGGCTTTTCATGTCTCCGAAATTACACCAAATTCCCGCATTTGGCTGCACTTATTTGCATATTTCGTAAACTAAAAGGCCTTGAAAAGCAACGATTTGCATTTTCAAGGCCTATACATAGTGGCGTGGGGCGGGGTCGAACCGGCGACACAAGGATATTCAGTCCTTTTCAAATTCAGATTTTTCCCAATGGCACAAGGATTGATGCGAATTGATATGAAATGATTTCTATTGATGCGTAATGATAAGCATTGATATGCCGGGATCCGTTTTGATTGAGGAGTACAGTGCAGGGCCTAGTTGTAGTATGACTACTTGAATGTGGCGGTAGTAATTTATCTTCAAAGATATATTTTCTCGAGCACGACACATGTGCGGAACAATTTTGTTACGAAGCTACTTTATTTAAGTGCATTTAGCCGTGGGTTACACCACACTGTTTAATGAACACCCAGAGGATGCAAAATCACTCCTCGCTGATATCCCATCCAAATTTGTCGTGGGATTACTACAGCAATTACAATTCAGGTTAACAATCTAAATTCGGTTCAATTTGAACTCACAAATTAGCTGCTATTGTTGCACTAAACCTATTTGATCGGCTGGGTTTGGGTAGTACGCCAGCTCTTCGATATCGGTGTTAGAGATCGTTCTGCGCCTGAGATTGGAATTTTTCTTTTTCGATAATTTCAATACGTTTTGCCTGAGAATTACTTTTATGCACAAAATAAACGACCAAACCTAGCACTCCTATTAATATAGTGAATCCTATTAGATTATTAAATGATTCATTGGGCGTTAAATTCGCTTCATTAGACAACGAACTATTAGACGCCAATGTATTTAACGCACTACTTTTTACTATATTCTGAGTTGCGGTAGTAGGTACAGTAGGTTGATATCTGCTAATAAATATTTCTTGAATAGTTAGCTTGCGATCAATCATAGAAACGGTAGTTTTTCGCGATAATGAAGAATAAATCTCGATGCGGAGTCATTTTCCGCCTCTATACCATAATGGTAACACCAGGTGATTTCTCTTTCGGTAATTATATTTTTAGTTCGATCTGTGGAATACTGCCAATCATAGCCAATAAATTTTAAGCACTCCGACGTCAACATCGAATTATCCTTTATATCCGTCAATGCTTGCTGAGCCACTTCCAGTATCCTCTGGTTATTTTTTAAAATTTCCGTCAATGCTATCACTGGCATGCTTTTGATTGCTCGTTCGTCGTTGTTATGATCTATTCGATGTTGAGGGCAACAATATAATTGTCTTCGGTCGGTAGGTATGAAAGAAGTATTGCATCCTTTCTTTTTGCATTCCCGAAGTGGATATTTTCTATTTGAGATTCTTTTTTTCATATACTTTACTAATGGTTCATATTATTGGTGACGTGTTGAGTAGAATGTTAATGGATTATTTTTTTCTTGTGGTCACAAAATTGATTGCCGCCTGATTAATTTCTTTGTTTGTCATTACTGGTCGACTTAGCATCCAAGCATCGAGATCTTCCCGGGCAAAATAAATCAACTTACCCAATGGTTTGAAATGGCGAATAATTCGGGCGGAGGTTAATTTATACAGATAACTAGCCGATATGCCGGTATATTCTACGGCCTGGGCAAAAGAAAGTACTGTTCTGTTAGCTAGTAACAGCCTTTCTATATTACGTAATCGGTTCTCTATATTCGCCAAGCCATCCATTACCTTTCTCTTGTTTAAAGAAAATGATCGTTCTGACACGAATTTACAAATATGCGTGGTCGGAGGTATTTTTGGAAATGAACAGAAAGCGCCGAAATGCGCTGTGGGAAAAGCATTAGCCAGATATTTGTCAAAAAAATGGAAATAGAAATGGAAATGAAATCCCCAAAAATGGAAATGGATGTTATTGTAGTTCTGTAATGAAATTGAAGGAATATTTTATAGCATCAATGCTTTTTGATGTTCGGTAGCGTGGTTGTAATTGTTTGGTAAACTTCACTCCATATCGTTGTTCAAAAAACGGCTTAAAGGATTTGCTGTAGCGGATGTTGATTTGTCCCTTTTTAACTGGCTTTTTCAGGAGATTCTTTTCGAAAAGCACAATAATAAAAGCTGCACATTCATCCAAAGTTTTTTCCCATTCATAATTAGTGGATAAAAATCTGAGCTCCAAAAGTTGTTTTTCACAATCTTTAAAAGCAGTTATTGCGGCTGGGAAGAAAATATCATTGAGGGAATCATCATTTTTCGGTGCAACGGTGAACCCATTATTATTTGTTTGTAAATTAGCGTTCACGTCTTGAACACTATCCGGAAAGAACTGATCAACTGCATCATTTATTGCTGCATGTCGTCCCCCAAGGATGCTACGGTAATCGTGTAAGGCCATTTGCATGTACCTTTTAAATTTTCTTTCGTCGTGCTTAAACGAACTGGCGAGCTGGTACTTTAAAAATAATTCCAAACTTTGAGGCTCAACTGTTGCCAGTTTAAAAGCAAAGAAAATATTAAAGTCTGGGTCACCAAGTTTCAGATTTATCTCGACCTCACCTGGAAACACTGTAATTTTATTTCGATTCCGCGTAAAAAACAAGCGTTGTATCGGTATTTCGGTATTGCTTTGTATTCTTTTCAGTTCTGTGCGGATAGCCCTAAGGTAGCGGTTGAATTCTCTTGGGTTTAACGTGTAGTCAATTGTTACGAAGTCGATTTTGTTCTTTATCAAAAGCTGGTCGAAACGGTCAGAAAGTTTGATCAAATCTTTACGCTGAAATTTTTCCCAATGCTGTCTGACGT
Source organism: uncultured Flavipsychrobacter sp. (assembly GCA_964430995.1). Classification (GTDB taxonomy): domain Bacteria; phylum Bacteroidota; class Bacteroidia; order Chitinophagales; family Chitinophagaceae; genus Nemorincola. The sequence continues at coordinate 31,281 of CAYSIG010000034.1, read as the reverse complement.
CATCGATAATGACGGAGGTTTCTATGTCCAATTGGTAATTTATCAGTTCCATTGTTTTTGCTTGATAAAATAAATTTAGACAAAAACTTTCCAGGCCCGGGCCATTTAAAGTCACTGTGGAAAAATATTTGCTGATGATCGGGAGCAGATTTGCCCATGTATTTGTTACTCTATTGTTACTTTTGAAAACAAAAACACCTGCAAATACTTGATTTGCAGGTGTTTAAGCGTCTCTTACTGGTACCACGTACGGGAATCGAACCCGTCATTCCTCCGTGAAAGGGAGGCGTCTTAGCCGATTGACCAACGCGGCATTTTTCGACGTCCCAATTTTCGTTTTGGGAGTGCAAAAATAGGGAAGATTTTATTCCCCGCAAAATTTCCGTTACTTTTTTACGCCATTGCCGCAATAATACCAAGGAAATCGGCCGCTTTCAGGGCTGCGCCCCCTATAAGGCCCCCATCTACGTCAGGATTGCCAAACAACTCTACTGCATTTGATGGTTTGCAGCTTCCGCCATATAGTATTGATGTCGCATCAGCTGTTTCCTGCCCATATTGGGCCGCTACCACGCTGCGTATGTGTGCGTGCATATCCTGCGCCTGCGCTGCAGTGGCGGTGCGCCCGGTGCCTATGGCCCATATCGGTTCGTAGGCGATTACTATATGCTTAAACTGCTCCTCGCTCAGGTGAAACAATCCTGCCTTTATCTGGCTTTCCACGTGGGCATTTTGTGTGTTTGCGTCGCGTATCTCCAGCGGCTCACCGCAGCAGAATATTACCTGCATACCGTTCACCAGCGCCTGGTTCACCTTTTTTGCCAGCATGGCATCATCTTCCTTAAAATACTCCCTGCGCTCAGAGTGGCCTATGATCACATAGTTCACTTCCGCGCTCTTCAGCATAGCTGCCGATACCTCGCCTGTATATGCCCCCGATGCCTCGTGGTGGCAGTTCTGCGCCCCCAGGTACACATAATCCATGCCCGCCAGTTGCGATGCTGTCTGCGTCAGGTGTATGTAGGGTGGGGCTATCACCACTATCCGGTTGCTGTCCAGTTCGGGCAGGCCCTTAAATATATCATTTACCAACTGGGCGCCCTCAGTTATATCAAGGTTCATCTTCCAGTTTCCGGCCACTATTTTTTTACGCATGTGTTTGATTTATAAATATTTGAGGGCGCAAAGATACTAATTCTGTTTTTTGCAGTGGGTATAGATATAGCGGAACATTTCAATATCTGCTTCCGACATCGACAGCCCCCTGCGGCCCATCATACGGCCTGCGGTCTCCATAGCGCGATTAAAGTCGTAATGCGTAACACCCTCGCTGCCGCCCCAGCTGAACGACCTCACAAACTTCTCCGGGAAATCGCCGCCGAATATATTGCACGATACACCCACTATAGTGCCGGTATTGAACATCGTATTGATGCCGCACTTCGAGTGGTCGCCCATAAGCAGGCCGCAGAATGTAAGCCCCGTATTCACCGACTTATTAGCCGCTTCGTCCCATATCTTCACTTCAGCATAGTTATTCTTCAGGTTAGAGCAGTTGGTATCTGCGCCCAGGTTACACCATTCGCCTATTACCGCATTGCCCAGGTAGCCATCGTGTGCTTTGTTGCTGTTGGCAAAAAACACTGCATTGTTTATCTCGCCGCCCACCTTGCAGCCCGGGCCTATGGTGGTGGCTCCGTATAGTTTGGCGCCCATTTTCACCACACCATGCGTGCAAATGGCTATTGGCCCGCGCATCATGGTTCCTTCCAGCACTTCGGTGTCTTTGGCTATATACACCGGCCCTGTAGCCGCGTTAATGATACAGCCCGCATATATATGCGCCCCTTCCTCTATAAACAACTGTTCCTTGCCGGTTACCGTTACCCCTTCGGGTATGGCAGCGCTTTTCCTTCCGTTGGTCAGCAGGGCATAGTCGTCTCTCAGGGCGCGGTCATTCATCGAGAAGATGTCCCACACATGCTTAAGGGCATATACCGGGTTGTTGTACTCCGCATTTATCAGCCCGTCCACATGCTCCCCGAAGGTGGCAATATCCATATCGCCCATCTTTGTGCGGGCTGCCACTATGATGCCGCCTGCTACCAATGCGTGCCCTGGTTGAAGGCCCTTAATGGCTTGTGCCAGGTCATTGCTCCCGAATACGGCACCGTTGATATATACATTGTCATCGCCACTGTGCAGCGGGAAGACGGGCTGCAGGTAAGCCTCTGTGAGCGAGCCCGTGCTTTCGCCCAGCAGGCGCTCCCAGCGCTCGCGCATCGTCAGTATGCCGCAGCGTATGTCGGCCACGGGGCGGGTGTGGGTGAAGGGCAGCAGCCGTGGCCGTGCCGCATCATCAAAAAGGATGTAGTTCATTGTAGTCAAAAGTAGAAAATCCCGGCAAAAGCCGGGATTTTAAATGCATATGATTTTGAAAAAGAATTATGCTTTCTTCTCGTAACGCTTCTTGAACTTCTCGATACGGCCCGCAGTATCCACGAACATTGATTTGCCGGTGTAGAACGGGTGAGAAGTGTTTGAGATCTCGACCTTTACCAGTGGGTATTCGTTGCCATCTTCCCAAACGATCTTTTCCTTGGTAGGCGCTGTAGAGCGGGTAAGGAAGGTGGTTTCGTTAGATGTATCTTTGAATACTACCAGGCGGTAAGTTTCAGGATGAATGCCTTTTTTCATTGTTTTATTTTTTAATGCATGGGTTTTGCCATGCGTGATTGAAGGGCGCAAAGGTAAGGGAAAATACTCAGAGTACAAATTCTAAAGTACAAATTCCAAATCCGAGCCTATTGCACATACTTCTGCAGCTCATTCAGGGCCTCTTCGGCGGCCATATACTTGCCCAGCACCTTGCCGTTAGGGTCCAGCAGGAAAGCCTGGGGAATGTAAGATATGCCATAGGCATTAGCGGGGGCGCACTGGCCGGTATTCCAGTCCACAAGGTCGCTCATATGGTAGGGCCATATCAGGCCGTCCTGCTTTATGGCCTGCATCCAGGCATCCTTGTTCTTGTCCATAGACACGCTTACTACCGTAAAGCCGTTTTTGGCGCCTTTGAATTTCTTTTTTGAGTATTCGTTATACATCTTCACCAGGCCGGGGTTTGAGCGGCGGCACGGGCCGCACCACGATGCCCAGAAGTCTACCAGCACATAGCGGTCTTTGTTCACTTCAGAGAGGGTCACCTTTTTGCCCTCAGGATTGTTAAACGACAGGTTGGGGGCTTTAGCGCCCAGCTTTATCTTGGTGTTCTCGTACTGCGCGCTCACAGAGCAGATAACGCTTAAGGAGAGGGCGAGAGTGGCGAATATTTTTTTCATCTTATTTGTATTTCTTTTTAGGAGGTCATAAATGTAAATCAAAAAAACGGACTACGATTTACGGATACGGGTTTTTATGGATTTTTTAGGGTTACAAGGCGTTTATTGCTCATTTTGGTGAAAAAAAACATGATAAAATTATAATCTGTTCATTTTCAGTTAGTTATGGTTGTTTTATTGCTCACTTTTTGCTCATTCGTTGCACACTCCGCTGCTCACTTTTTTTGTCGATAAACTCCGCCCCTAAAGGGAGGTGTTGTTAGTGAGCTGCGATTGTGTAAAGGTACGATAGGGGATATGCTGTTTCCAAATCGATTTTGCATGATGGAAAATACTATGAGCCGTGGGCGCGGGTTATAGCCGGAAAGGGTGTTTGGAAAAATTATTTTAACAGAATTTTGCTAACTATTCTGAATCAGGATTTTCAGAATTAAAGAAATAAACAGGACGGCGGAATTGTTGTTTTACTTCTGCTAGTTCAATTGCTGCACTAATGTATAAAGGCTAGTTTGTTTTAGGAATGCAATAATTTCTTCTTTTTCAGATGATACGGGCGTGTTTTTGGGGCTGGGTAGCCGGGTGTAGTAATGCCTGACTTTTGTGCCTAAAAAATCCATGGAGCAGAATACGGAGGTGTCTTTGCTGCCATCGTATAGTCTAATGACTGTGTCCAGAGAATAATTGTTAATAGCTTTTTCTATGCCAGATCTCAGTTCTGCGGGTTGTTCATACTTCCTGAACAATTCGCTAAGTTTTTCAATTATTATATCGTTTTCCATAAGTAAGAAGCTAGGCTCTGAATTTAGGATCAATACCCGCTCGGCATCACGTATACGGCGTGCCTTCAGACATATATTGACATACCGCATTGTAGTTTCAATCCGTGCTCCCTCCGCAGCATTGCCACAGCCGTAAAATGCGGGGAAAAGAGTGTCATACATACTGAGAAAATACAATGCCGAATCATAATTTTCGTTCTTTTCATGGAAGTCACACAGATACTGTGCGGCTTCATTTCCTTCATCTTCAAACCGTTTACTTGTGCTTTTTGATGTACGTTCACTTTGCGCAGCAGCAAGTAATGTTCTATATGTGCTGATGGCGTCCGCCTGTTTTCCTCGCCGTTCGTATATTCTTGCTATACGTGTATAAGCATGAGCGCAGTGTTTACTGGTTGGGTGCTTTTTTATTATGTACAAGTAGTTTGCAAGGGCGAGGGAATCGTTTTGTGTACGGTTTGCCTCCCACATATAATCGTCCGGGGTCTTTTGCCCATGGGCAGTATTATACCCGAATACCAATAACAGCAATAAGCACAAGCGAAATATCATAACCTCATTTTATATCGGTATATATTATTTCCTTCTTTGGAGTAAAATATAAATTCTTTACCAGTGAACAAAAAATTTTGACTGAGCACATACCACAGCGGCGTATCCAGATCAGCACCCGGCGGGATAGGTATATTCCGGTTGTTCACCATCAGACTATAACTGTGGTCGCCCGTCTTTTGCAGCAGACAGTAGCCATGTGTGTTATAGTCAGCATAAAGAATATGCCCTGCAATTCGTTCGCCACTAAGGTGAGTTTCAAATTTTAGTAGGGGAGGGGAAATGGCATTTCTATAGACCACATAGCATGCAGTATCGAGGCAGAAAAAAGAAAGTTCAGGGGGCTTACCCTTTAAGTAATGTCTAAGACTAGGCAGCGGTACAATATTGCTCATTTGTGGCAATGTATATTGAGCAATTGCACATTTCCCGAAGAGGCGGTTGTTTTCGTAAACATATACCGAGTCATCTGTCTCATAGGAACAAATGGTGTTGCCTTTTGCATCAATAGAAATGGGTTTTGCCCTTACTCCATGTTGGGATAAAGGCTCAACGTGTTCCTTCCCATTTACGTTTCTGTACATGAAGTAACCCCGCTGCCCAAATAGGGCATAATTGCCCAAGGAATCTATACAGGGCAAAAAGATGTGCGTGTAAGGTAGTTTTACCGGAGTGTCATTTACATATATTAGTGCTGCGGCATTATCAGTATCCGACGAAGGGTTGCTTACTCCAATAGCGGGTATATAGCTTAAAGAATATTTTCGTCTGCCATGCGCTGTAATAACTGCGCGTATTTCCCGTTTCCATTGTGTTCGATTTACTGCATGAAGGCCAAACCCGCTAGGATTGTTTTGGTATAGGTAAATGGAATCTTGATATTGATAACGCTCCTGTTCGTCAATTGCTACTTGTCTGAATACTTTTTGTTTGATAGGGGGATACGGTATGAATTCCCCCTGGTTGAGCCATTTGGTTGGATCAACTTTATGAACGCCTAATGTGTAGCAAAAATCGCCGTCATCATCTACGTGCATCCAGTCATAGTCATCCTGGGTGCTATCTATCAATTTGTAGTTGAGGTAAAGGTAATTCAGCCTGTTTTTTTTGATGGTGTACAATACATTACCGTTATTGCTTACTACACACCAATCATCTGTACATGGGAAACTGTCTGTTGTGGCGATATGGTACCCGTTAATGTAATGGTCAAAGCTATTCCCTCGAAAGACAATAAAATGGAAGTAGTCCTCATAAAAATGAGAGCGGCTGGTTAATTCTATGTGGCCTTCAAAAGGGCCGTACATCATTGTGTTATTTTTGCCTTTTATGTACTGTGCCCTATCCTTAATGCTATAATAAATTACAACTCCAGATCTGTAATCATTATTCTGAAAAGGGCCAAATGTTCTTAAATTGGTTACCACGACACCTTCACGGTTTAAGTTATAGTAGCAATAATTATCATAAGTGTCGATTGTTATATCGATATTCTCCAGCTTTTTGGCGAGGCTATCGGGGAATGTGAGCACCAATTTCTTCTCAGCCTGCTGGGCAATAGCTGCAGGAAATGAAAAGAAGATTACAGATGCCAATAACAGTTTATAAAGCTGCATACCTAATAAACTTACAAATTTAAATCAATCTGTCAATTATTTTCGGTCTTACCTGAGTCTTCAGCCTTTGTTGGTCTTATTTTCTGACCAACAAAGTATCAGGGAACTAAAGGTGAAGTAACAGTCCCTCCCTCGTCCTCGTTTTCAACGAGGATGCTCCGGAAAAGCGTTTGCACTGCGATTGAGGGCATCGGAACAATTAGCCTAATCACGTTTACCCAGAGGTTCACACATTTTCCAAAACACCATTTCCGGCTGTAACCCGCGCCCACACTGCACCCCAAAACCATGACGGTACAGTTACTGTACCATGATGTTTTTTTTATTTGGCAGGTAATCCCACCTTCACGAACTTTACCTGATACCCGCAAAAAATGGGTGATGTTCTTTGACCTGCTGCTTTGTAAAATCCGTGCTATGTAAGCATGCGCATCCCTGCGCCCCTTGGTTGCGGCTTATGACTCACGACTCTTAGTGAGCTTCGAACTACGACCAATTATACCTTTGGGGGTATAATTATACCTTTTGGGGGTATAATTATACTTTTCAGGGTATAAATATACCCGTTTATACCGCTACAAAAAAACGCATATGGCTGCCCACAGCGCATTTTAGCCACAACGCCCCTCGGTTTTTTACCTCTATTGGACAAATCCCGGAAATTATACCCTATATCCCATGTTGTCCGGTGTTCATGAATCAAAAAATAAAAAGACAACATTAACCGTAGTCTCCCGTCTACGGTTGCGCGGAGGCCAATCGCCTGATTGGCGAATACGCACATGCACCTCCACACCCAACTAGGGGCATCAGGTTCATCGGCCTAGCCCCTGCTATGCGGCGGTTCAGGCTAACCCGCAATTTCTGAAAATTCCTGATTAAGCCAATTCCGCAAACGGTATCAGGAGTACTGCACCCTCGTACAAAGCCCTGAGGCCAATGCTTTTTATGTCGGGGTATTTTTAATTTAAAAAAGCTTGTATGTCATATGTTTTTTGCTAGTTTTAAGTTCATTATTAAAAAAAACGATCAATTCCCATGGCAAACAATGCAACGCTAAAAGCCGGTGGTTCATATACCGTAACCGGGCAATCATCAACTGAACGGCCTTCTCTCGCCGTTTTTGAGAAATTATTATTTGAGGCACACAGGGCCAACAGCAGCAGCAACGACGATAAACTCTACTGCTCGTGCCTGGGCGAGGATGACGACCCCAACAAGTGGAAGTCGCATAACCCCAATTCAAAATGGAAGACCAGTGCGGCCCCATCGCTGACGGTATTTAATGAAGGGCTATGTATGGCCTGGAAGGCGGGCGGTTCCACCAAGGATGTGTATTACGCTTACATGAACCCCAAAAAGGAGTGGGGCGACAGCGTGAAGATAAAGCCGGTAAGCGGTACTGTGCAGACAACTATTTCGCCAACACTTTCAGTTTTTCCGAAGACGGCAAAAGAACTGCGGATGTATCTGTTTTATGTAGGCTATCCTGATAAAAAAGGTGTTGGGATCATCTGCTGGACAAAGCTGGCCAAAGATGGAGGGAAAGATTATAAATGGGCCGCGCCGCTTACATCCGGTGACCCGATGCGCACCAAGTTCCCGCCATCAGTAGCGGTGCTGAATAATAAACAATACATTGCTTTCCTGGACGATAATAATAAAGTGAAAGTGGCGACGATGCACCGTGATGAGAACATGGATGTAGGCTATGTATCTCCGGCAGATGCGCAATCGGACGGGCCGCCGAGCATTTTTACTTTTAATGGCGGGCTGTACCTGGTATGGAACAGCACCGACAAGGGCTATACACTTTCATCGCGCCTGGAAGATGACAAGTGGGGCGAACCGCAACCTATCTTTTCCGGCGCTGACGGAAAGGCAGTGAAAGGGAAGAACGGTGTGCCGGTATTTAATGAAAGGTTCAGGACCGGTGTGTATGGCGTTTGGAAAGACAAGAAAGACGGCAATAAGCTGAAGTTCTCCAACTTCAGCGGCATGAAGATAGACCATGTGGTACTGCTGATGCTCGAGAACAGGTCGTTCGACCATATGCTGGGCTACTCAAAGATAAGCGGCCTTGAAAAACTGAAGGGTACGGAGTCGAATACGTTCAAAGGTGTGAAGTACCAGGTTTCGGATACGGCACCTTTCAAAATGATGTCTGATCCGGGCCATGAGTTTGAGGATGCTTATGAGCAGCTTTGTGGCGAAGGAAAGAAATTCAATCGCGGGCCCAAGTATCCGGCGGGCAGCGACAGCATCAATAATTCAGGGTTTGTTGCCAGTTTTTCTAAGACAACACAAAATGCAGGCAACTACGGGGACACGATGAAGTGTTACAACCCGGACAACCTGCCGGTACTGAACCAGCTTGCGGAGGAGTTTGCGGTATGCGATCATTGGTTCTCGTCATTGCCCGGCCCTACGGCACCCAACCGTTTCTTCTCTCTGGCGGCCACATCCGGAGGGTTGGACAACAGTCCGGAAGGGCTGACCATCCCGGGGTGGATGGGCATAACCGATGCACTGGAGGCGGCGGCAGCAGCGGGATCAGCAGTTGTGAACCCGCTGGCTACACCATTTCTGGTGACGGCCTGGGCGGCAAAGAAAATGGTGCAATTGTTCAAGAACGGGGATATGTATAATGGCCTGCGGTTTAAGAATGGTTCTATTTTCGGGCGTATCAAACACCCTAAAAGCAAGATATTTGTTGACCATAACGGGAAAGAGATGGGCGAGCTGCCGATGGCATTGTGCCTTGCAGAGGTAAGGTGGACGCACTTTCATGACCTGAAAAAATTTAAAGATGAGATAAAGGATAAGAACTATAAGCCGGCATTTACGCTGATAGAACCCAACTATGGTAATCCCGGCGGCGATTTTTCGGGCGGCACTTCGCAGCACCCTGTTGATGATGTGAGTAAAGGTGAAGGGTTGATAAAGGAAGTTTACGAGGCAATACGCAATTCACCGAACTGGGAAAACACTGTGCTTATAGTTACCTACGACGAGCATGGCGGGTTTTATGACCACGTGGCGCCGCCCGCGGCCGTGCCACCGGGTGATGGCAACTATAACGGTTTAAACAAGAATGGCTTCAATTTCGACAGGTTGGGATGTCGTGTACCGGCAGTGGTCATATCACCATGGATCAAGAAGGGGACAGTAGATAAAACGGTGTATGACCATGCGTCAGTAGCGGCTACGCTGACTTCTATCTTCGGTATGAAGCCACTCACCGACCGCGACCGCAGCGCGAATAATATTACCCCGCTGCTGAACCTGCAAACTACGCGTACAGACTGCCCCACACAATTGAAAAATGTGGTGAGTGAAAAAGCGCAGTCCAAGAGCAAGGCACCCAAAGCATCGGTAGCCGCCAACAAAAAGGCCGGAAAAGTTATTGATGATGACGGGCCGCTGCCGGCGAGCGGCAATGTAATGGTGTTCCTGTTCAGTGCGCTGAAGCTGCACGCGCAATTGGGTAATGAGCCGGAGGAGAAGCTGGCACTCAGGTTCAGCCGAATCAGGACGAAGAAACAGGCCGGGAAGTTTATAAAAGAAGCGGTAGTAATGTTGAAAGCACGCCGGGCTGAAATGGAGTAAGGCCGGTGAAATGTAATAAGCACATAAATGGCGCTATGCCGGCCTTCATTGGCCGGCATAGCGTTTTCAGATAAGCCCGGCATTGCAGCAGCGCATGATCTTACAGTGTCGTTTTCTTCCGGTGTGGAAGTACATTGTTAACCATTTATTAAGGAAGTACCGTTTTAAAACGGTATTGAATCTTGCATAGAGTTGCTACTTTTATTATCGGGAATATTCCCTCCCTGACACTTAAAAACATAAAGATATGATGCCTCTTAAACTGATCGTCACCAGCAAAAACAATCTTACTTTAAAGTACAAGAAAGAATTCACCGCTATCAACAGCTTGCTGACAAAGCTTGTGGCGGGCGATAAAACAAAGAAACTTGACACGAGGGTCGTTTATATAGACGATGCCGCATCGATGAAAAAAATGGGGCTGAAGGCAGTAGCCTCAGTAACTGAGAAAACCTGCAAGGATACCGTGGACGCACTGTACACAAAGCATCAGCCGGCCTACATTGTGATCTTTGGCGCGCAGGACATTATCCCGTTCCAGGAGCTGGATAATGATACGCCTGAGGACGAAGACCTGAACGTGCCGTCCGATCTGCCCTATGCGTGCAATACGGCGTTCAGCAAAAAGATAACCGCCTTCACCGACCCGGTAAGGGTGGTGGGCCGCATACCTGATGTGCCTGGGACTGCCGATGTGGGATATGTGAAGACAATGATAGGGAACATCATCAGGCATAAGCCGGTGAAGCAGGAAGATTATATGGGGTATTTTGCTGTTTCAGCTGATGTATGGACAGACTCTACCATGCAGAGCATCAACAATATTTTCGGCAACACAAAGCAGTTGAAAATATCGCCGCCTGCTGCCGGGGGGTATAGCGCAGCCGTATTAAAACCGTTGTCTCATTTTTACAACTGCCATGGCGCTTTCATTGATGATAATTACTACGGGCAGAAGGGCAATAGCTACCCATCGGCATTAAAGGCAAAGAACCTGGATGGTAAGGTGACCTATGGCTCGCTGGTGGCTGCTGAGTGCTGCTATGGCGCACAGTTGTTCGACCCGTCGGAACTGGGGCAGAGCGTAGCTGGTAACTACCTGAAGAACGGGGCGCTGTCTTTTATGGGCAGTTCCACCATCGCCTATGGCCCGGCCAAAGGCCAGGGCCTGGCTGATCTTATCTGCCAGTATTATATGAAAAATGTGCACTGGGGTGCTTCTGCCGGCCGGGCGCTGCTGGAGGCAAGGCATAAATTTCTCAATATCAGCGGTCCGCACCTGGACCCATATGAGTTAAAGACGCTTGCGCAATTTTATATACTTGGCGACCCCTCCCTGCAACTGGTGAAGGAAGCTGAAGCAGAGGATGGAAAGGGTACCATAGAGAACCGCCGTATTAACCTGTTCAATAAAGGTCTCAGCATCAGTAATGGTATAGCGCCATCTGAGAAGCTGGACCGCAGGCCGGCATCAAAGTATGGCAGGGAGGTATCTAAGATACTGAAGGAAACAGGTTTCTCGAAAGCAGAGAAAATAACTGTTTATGAGTCGGACATGAAGAAAAAGCACAAGGGGGCGCAGGCGAAAGGGATCATGCAGGATAAAGCGGTGTTCCGTGTTTACCAGAAAACGGAGAAAAAACATGACGGAATACTTAACTTTACTGTGCTTGTGGTAAAAGAAAATGAGAAGCAGTTGCTGGGGTGGAGGGTTTATGTAAGCCGCTAGCGTTTATTTATGAGTACCGGAGAAGTTGAGTTAAAAGGAGAGGTGGTACGGGAAGCGTTTTCGCCGGGGTCTAAAAGTGGGCACGAGGCTGTTTTTCTTAAAACGGCCAGTGGCAACTATAAGCTGAGACGAACGGGGGGGAATGCGTTCAATGACCCGGAGCTGAACAAGCTGGTAGGGAAAAAAATTACTGCCCGGGGCAGGATAGAGGGCTATTTGTTTATAATGAAGGAATATGAATGACAGGGAGTTTCCCCGATGGGCAGCAGCACTAATTAGGAGGCTGTCTGCCGGAAGGCAAGTGTGTGCTGGTCATGCGACCGTGCGTAATGGCCAGACCAGGGTACAAGCTGATTTACTCTATAATCACTTTTCGGGTTGTTTTTATCCCTGCCTCATTTATCCAGCTAATAAAATAAATATTGCGTGGCAGGCTGTGAACATCAAGCTGTGTGGTGTTTGTTGTAACAGGTATGGTGCATATCTGATGTCCTGTTATGCTGGTGAGTAGCAGGCGGCCAGTAGCTGAATGTGTCTCGATGTAGATATTGTTGCCGGCAGGGTTGGGGTAAACCTGCATGGTAGTTTCTGAAAAGGGTGTATGTGGCGTACCGAGAATATCGCCGGAGCCATATTCATATGCTCCTATATCCATCCTGGGGCCAAGTACCCGTGTGACACCTGCATAATCGGTAGTGCCTGGCTCTATGCCTGTAAAGTCGCCGTTATCGATGCATGGGGAAGATGTGTTCAATCCGAAATCGGCGGGCAATGCGTCTTCAGTATAGCTAGCGGTGGATGTTGGTGCTATGAGTGATGGCGATGTACCCGATAGATTTGTTGTAGTGTCGCCCAAAAGGGTTACGGCACTTAAACTAAAGATATCCAGATCGAAAAGGGAGTTGTGCTGTGACCAGTTATGATCGTAGGTGAGATTGAAAGCACCTGAATTGATACCCTTTATGTTTGGGGAAAGCAGCGATGTGGTGCTGCTTTCGGTGTTGCCCCAAAAGATATTGTTCTTGAAAATAACGTTATTGGTGTCGTTAAAGATATAGATTGCTGCGCCGGTAGTTGCGCTGTTATTAATTATCTGATTGTTGGTGATGACCACCTTTGCCTTGTGCAGGCTAATGCCGCCGCCATGGAAAGAAGAGTAATTATTGGCAATAATGTTGTTGCGCACGATGTAATACTTGCCAAATGAGAGGTTTATACCTCCGCCGCCATCCAGTGCACCGCAATGGGCGCTTGAGGTATGTGCATTATTGCAAATGAGGTTAGCATTAATATCTACAAATCCGCCGGCACAGTATATGCCGCCGGTATTCTGGTAAAGATTGTGATGTATCTTATTGCCGGTGATGATGACACTATCGCCAAATACCGTTATTGTAGCCACACCCCCGGAAAAGCCATTCTGGGTATTGTGATGAAAGTTGTTGTTGTGCATGTGCAAATACCCACGTCCTGCTACTACTGTTTCATTGCGTACATTGTTTTGATAGATGCTGCAATTTTTTATTGTGGAATGTCCTGATGATAAGTTGACATGATACACAATTGGCTTCGCGCAAAAATTGTCATAAATATTGCAAGAGTCGAGCTCTGCACTGAAATAGGAGGAAGAATAGATATAGACAATGTTAACGCCATATCTTGAGAGAGTACGGTTAGAAAAAATATTGCAGTTAGCTACCCTCACAGATCTCTGGATACCAAGGCTTGCGTATTCAGGGAAAGACACATTGTCAACTGAATCGAATTTAGAGTAAGAGATATTACAATACCTGAACGCCGATGTGTCTGCGACTACGCCGGTATATGGCCTGAAAAATATTCCGTGCCAGCCCCCTGCTGCTGTAAGGGTGTCGGTGGTGAAACCGGTAGTATCGCCTACAAAAAAACTGATAGGTTGGGTTGAGGTGCCTGCAGCATAGAGGATACCATATACATTGAATCGGAATGAGCCTTGAAAAATTATGTCAACGCCCGGATCTATGCGCAATGAATAGCCGTTATCAACTTTAATGTCGTTATAGACCAGGTAAGGGGAGCCGGCAAGTGTCCAGTGGCCGGAGACGGTAGCAGTGGTAACAGGTGTGGCAGCAATGCTACCAAATGCCAGGAATATAAAAAATAATGTAGCGTATTTTTTCATAAGTTGGATAGTGTTGCTGCATCATAAGGCGTATAAAAAGTATAAACTGTTAGTAATATAATGTATTTTTATTTTTAATATAAGTAATCAAAAGGGAGAAGAACCTATTTTTTTATTAACCCTTTACATATGTTCTTTGCAATCCCCGGCCCTTCGTAGATGAAGCCGGTATATACCTGTACCAGTTTTGCGCCGGCATCCAGTTTCTCTTTTGCATCGGCAGCGGTGAATATACCGCCGGAAGCGATGATGGGTATCTTGCCCTGGCTGTTGGTGTGGATGTACCTTACCACTTCAGTAGAACGGCTGGTAACCGGTTTGCCGCTGAGGCCGCCCGCGCCTATGGCCTCAACCTGTGCCTGCGGGGTTGCAAGGCCATCGCGGCTTATGGTGGTATTGGTGGCCACTATGCCTTCTATGCCTGTGGTGCGCACTATGTCTATGATATCGTCCAGTTGTTCGTTAGTAAGGTCGGGGGCTATTTTCAGCAGTATGGGTTTGTTGGCACGCTGGTGGCGGTTCAGTTCTTTCAGTCGGCGCAGCAGCTCGGTGAGGGGGGCTTTATCCTGCAGGGCACGGAGGCCAGGTGTGTTGGGGCTGCTCACGTTCACCACAAAGTAATCTACCACAGGGTGCAGCTCCATGAATGACTTTTCGTAGTCTTCAGTAGCTTGTTCGTTTGGGGTGTCTTTGTTCTTGCCTATGTTGCCGCCAATGATGATACGTTCGCTGCGGCGGCGCAGGTTCTCAGCCGCATTGGCGGCGCCATGGTTGTTGAACCCCATGCGGTTGATAAGCGCCTTATCGGCAGGCAGGCGAAACAGGCGGGGCTGCGGGTTGCCTGGCTGGGGGCGTGGGGTTACTGTGCCTATCTCAATGAAGCCGAAGCCGAGACAGGCGAGCGAGTCGGTGTATTTGGCATCTTTATCGAACCCGGCGGCGAGGCCCACGGGATTTGGGAAGGTAATGCCGAAAACGGTAGTTTCCAGGTCGGGGTGTTTTATAACGAAAAGGCTTTTGATGATGCTGCGCATGAAGCCGACCGAACATGCCATAGTGAGCCACTTCATCACCATATGATGTACTTTTTCGGCATCTATCTTAAAGAGGAGGGAGCGAATGAGTGAATACATTGCTGCAAATATAGGAATTAGGTTTTGGGAATTTGGAATCGGGATTGTTATGTAGTTTTCCCCCTGATTCCTAATTCCAGTCTTTTAACAAATTCCCGATTCCGGTTGCTTTTTAACAAATAAACAGGAATGAAATAGTGTGTTGATAGCCCTTGGGGTGTAATTTAGCGGGGTAATGCGTTTGAGCGGATTAATCCTTTTATTGTTTTTGCTGGCCTGCCGTTTTCCGGTGGTGGCGCAGGCTATAAAGGGCGAGGTGGTAGATGAGGCCAGGCAGCCGCTGAGCGGGGTAAGCATAGAGAACATACACACAGCGCTGGATATTCAGAGCGGCAATGAGGGGGCATTCATTATTGCAGCAACTGGCGGGCAGCTACTGGAATTCAAAAAGCAGGGGTATAAGACCACAAGGGTAAGGATACCGATGGGCTATATGCCGTCTTATTTCCGCATCATTATGATGAAAGGCGTGACGGAGATAAAAAAGGATGCAATAGCGGGCAGGTATGACTATAAGAGCGACAGCCTGCGCTACAATGAGCTATACAAAAACATACTCGACTTCCCAAAGATGTCGGCGATACAGACCATATCGCACCCGTTTACTGCCATGAGCAGGGTGAACCAGCAGAAATGGCATTTCCAGGATGTGTATGTGGATTTTCAGCAGGAAAAGTATGTGGATATGACCTTCAACCCGGACATCATTACCAAAGTTACCGGGCTCACGGGCGACAGTCTGCAATCGTATATGCGACGGTTCAGGCCATCGTACCAGCAATTGCGCATGATGAATGAGTATACTTTCTTCACTTATATAAAGAACACGGTGCGTAGCTACCGGACGCCTGACCGGCCAAGAGGGTCTCAATAAGGTCTAGGCGGACTGCCTGTAATTGTTATTGAAGTTGTTGCCGGTCTTTGCGAATATCAGGTATTGGGTGGTCATAGTGTCGTAAAAATCTTCGGCATTGCTCACATTCTGCAAATCGTTGGAAACGCCATAAAGGTTGCCCTCTATATTGAAGTAGCCAATCGCTTTGCGGGGTGTATTGAACAGGTGTTTACCATCTTTGATACTAAATCCATCAGTATAGATCTTAATAGCCCCCAACTCAAATCTGTAACCTCCTTCCTCCAGCTTTACTATCTTGAATTGATACATTTTTATCCTTTTTGGAGATAATACTGCAAAAACCGCGCAAATTTTTTTCCGGAGGTAGGGGAAATGACCTGTTTTAAGTGTAGGAATGTGTGCAATTATCATACTAACTATTGTCAATCAACACTTTAGCATATTATGATTTTTTTATAAAACCGGGCAAAACAGATGTTGTCCTTGTACATACATTGAATTTTACTTCTTTAACCTTCCGATTTGTGGAAAAAAATACTCAAGTTGATGGAATATGGAACGTTACACATTCGCCGGAAAGCGATTTCAGGAGGGGCGTGAGCGCAGCATTTTGTATAGTCTGATGGCGCTCATAAGCAGCACCATGAGCAGGACAAGCCCCAGCAAACCCCATACAAAACTGAGGCTTTGTTTCACCACAGCCAGCATTACAATGGCAATGAGGAAAATGGTGGCTACCTCGTTCCAGATGCGAAGCTGGGTAGAGGTGTATTTGAAGGTGCCATTCGATTCCTGTTTATAAATAGCGTGGAGGCTGAGGTGGTAGGCGTATAGCCCAACTACGAAGCAGAGCTTAATAGTGAGCCAGCTATCGAGGTGCCAGTGGTACAGGTGAAACCAGAGGGTAGGGCCGAGGATGAGGGTGATGATAGCCGAAGGCCAGGTGATGCCCAGCCACAGCCGTTTTATCATGATGCTGAACTGGCGTTGCAGGATGGTTTTTTCCGGTTCGGGTTTTTCGTTGGCCTCGGTATTGTAGATAAAGAGCCGCACGATGTAGAACATACCCGCAAACCAGGTAACGATGAAGACAATATGCAGTGCTTTAAGGTAGAGGTACACTTTTTTGTGATGTGTGATTTTTGATTTATGACCGTGTGTTTTCCAGCAGGGTTTTCATGGCGGTTATCCACGAGGGTTGTGTGTTCATGCAGGGGATAAAGGTATAATTTTCGCCGCCTGCGTGGATGAAATTCTCTTTTTCGCGGATGGCTATTTCTTCGAGGGTCTCGAGGCAATCGCTGACGAAGGCGGGGCATACCACAGCCAGGTTCTTTATACCCTCTGCGGGCATTTGCTCCATGCGCATGGTGGTGGCGGGCTTCAGCCATTCTGCGCGACCCAGTTTCGACTGGAAGGCTACGCTGTATTGGTGCTTTTGCAGGCCCAGTTTTTCCACCACCAGGCGGGTGGTTTCAAAGCACTGGTGACGGTAGCAAAACTTATGTGCCGCCGACGGGGTAGTGCAGCAATCAGGGTTCTTCAGGCAGTGAGTGCCGGTGGGGTCGCGCTTGGTAACGTGATGCTCGGGTATGCTGTGGTAGCTGAAGAGCAGGTGGGTATCATTATTTGTAAGGTGTGGTTTTATACTCTCGGCAAGGGCGGCGATAAAGCCGGGATGATTGTAAAAAGGCTCCACGAAGCGGATAGCGAAAGGATAGCCGCCTTTTTTATGGGTCTCCTTAGCATGTTCTACCGCGGTCTCGTAACTGGACATAGCATAGTGCGGGTAAAGCGGCAGTAGCACTACTTCTTCTACGGTGGGGTTTTCTTTCAGCAGTTTGTCGTAGGCGTACTTCATGTTGGGGTTGCCGTAGCGCATGGCCACTTCAACGGGTTCG
Organism: uncultured Flavipsychrobacter sp.; assembly: GCA_964430995.1. Taxonomy (GTDB): domain Bacteria; phylum Bacteroidota; class Bacteroidia; order Chitinophagales; family Chitinophagaceae; genus Nemorincola. The sequence goes on along the minus strand of CAYSIG010000034.1, from coordinate 13,607 downwards.
CTAACGAGTTGTTGCAGCGCTTTTTGCTGCCGGTAAGTGATATTGACTAGTGGTGAACCTTCTTTTGTCCATATGGTCTGGTAGGCCTCTGCCGATTTCGGGGCGCGGAAGGGTGTGATGATGCCTTTTACCAGCATGGCGCGCAGCAGCCAGGGTTTGTCTATCACCCGTTCGTCCATAAGGAATTCGTTGAGGTAAGTGCGTACGTCCTTTACCTGTGTGGAATCGGGTGAGCCGAGGTTCATTAAGATGTAGCCGCGTTTGTTGTTTGCCATATTCTAGAAATTGCTGCAAAGAAACTAAGGAAATGGGCTATTTAAGGCAAAGATGATAAAAGTCAGGGGTGAAAATGACAGTTTTATGATGGAGGTGGGGTTTTATGTGTGGGTTATGAATAATTGAGAGGAATGGGTAATTTTAGGGCAATGGGTTGTATAAGAGTATTAGCGTGCATCTATGTCATTCTTGTGGTGACGAATTTAAGTGCGCAGCCTCTTGTGAATATTAATACATATTTAAACAACCCGGGAATACCCAAAGCGGCCAAACTTTTTTATGACGGAAAAATCAAGGCTTCGGATGATAGCATTACTTTTAGTTTGATTGATAGCTTGAACACAAAGAGTCGCTCCACCCGCCCTTTTTATATTTTGCTTGTTTCCCGTATTATTGAAAAAGCTGATGGTGGTTTAGCTGAGATGGTCTTGCCATCCTGTGCAAATTTTTTTGAAAATAGTCCTGATGCATTGCTTGAATTTCTCTATTCGGACAATAAGTTTACAAAAGGATTTAAATTTGAATGGGCTTCTGCAATTGCAGGTGGTGTTGAATTGGGTAAAAATGAGGATGTAAGGCAATATATTGACAAAGCGAAGGGCTCGGTTTTCAAAAAAACAAAGCAAAAGAATTTAGAGAACTTAAAGGATTTTTACACAATATTATACAAGCAATTATAGCATGAACAAACGCACATTTCTAAAAAGCAGCGCGATGCTGGGGCTGGGGAGTATAGTGAGCTTCAGGGCGCTGAGCAGAATAGTTGAGGCCGTGGAGCATTTGCCGGCAGAGGCCGTGGCAAGCGATGAGGACTTCTGGACGAAGGTGAGGGCGGGGTATAAGTTGAAGCCCGAGTACATAAATCTGGAGAACGGTTATTACTGCATTCAGCCGCAGGAGATACTGGACCGTTACATTGCGCACATAAATGAGGTGAACATGCAGGGGGCGTACTATATGCGCACGGTGCAGGCCGATAATAAAAAAGCTGCGGCAGAAAAACTGGCCAGGCTGGTAGGCGTATCGGCAGAGGAGCTGATTATTACACGCAATACTACCGAATCGCTGGATATGGTGATCATGGGCATGGACTGGAAACCGGGCGATGAGGCGGTGATGGCCAACCAGGACTATGGCGCTATGCTCGATATGTTCAAACAGACGGCGCGCCGGTATGGCATCGTGAATAAGAGCATCAACATACCCAAAGACCCCAAGAGCGATGAAGAGATAGTGGCGCTGTATGAAAAAGCCATAACACCTAAAACGCGCCTGCTGATGGTGTGCCACATGATAAACATAACGGGGCAGATACTGCCGGTGCGCAAGATATGCGATATGGCCCACAGCAAGGGCGTACCGGTGATGGTGGATGGCGCGCACGCACTGGCACACATTGACTTCAAGATACCCGACCTGCATTGCGACTACTATGGCAGCAGCCTGCACAAGTGGCTGAGCGTGCCTATAGGAGCAGGTTTGCTGTATGTGAACAAAGAACGGATAGGCGGGTTATGGCCCATATTTGCAGAAAGCGGCAAGAGCGAAGGCGATATACTGAAGCTGAACCATACCGGCACGCATCCGCCGGCCACAGACCTGACTATATCAGACGCAATAGACTACTACCAGAAGATGGGCGCTGAACGAAAAGAGGCAAGGCTGCGTTACCTGCAAAACTACTGGACAGATAAGGTGCGGGCTATACCGAACATCATGCTGAACACACCTACAGACAAAACACGCTCATGCGGTATAGCCAATGTAGGGGTGAGGGGAAGAAAAGCGGCAGACCTGCAGCGTTTGCTTTTTGAGCGGTATAAAATATATACTGTGGCAATAGACAGTGCGGGCGTAATAGGCGTAAGGGTGACACCAAATCTGTATACCACCACCGCCGAACTGGATGCACTGGTAAGGGCGCTTACGGAACTGGCGGGGTAAAGAACCGCCCGGCCGTATTATGAATGGGTGGTTTTTGGCCTGAGCAAGTGTGAAAAAAAGTACAACACCGGAGGTATGAACCCAATGAGGAAGTAGGGCGCGGACCAGGCATGCACGTAAAATAGAAATGCCGCCAGTATCAAAAATCCGGCAATCCCAAAAATGCCCTCTTTTTTCCATGCCAGCAGCAGGCAGAGGCAATAAAGACCAAGTAATAACAATGCAATGATCTCTTTCGGGGTGAAATGCTGCACCCGTCCATCGTTAAGAGCTGGCATCGTCTGCGCGATGAACATGAACAGTATGAAACCGACATAAGCCAGTGAGCATATCCTGGCCGTCCAGCGCATAGCTAAAATGAATGAAGATGGCACGGGCGTATTTTTATCAAAGATTGGAAAATTTGCTCATTGGCAGATCTCATTCTACCTTGTTTCATCAGAAAGGCGTTGCGGCGACGTGAAAAATATTTTCTTTTTTATTTCGTAAAACATTCATAACTTGTATTTTTCCAAAACTTCCGGCTATGGTGGAGAAACAAGACGCGCTGTATAGCTACGTTATCAATTTGTTCGATCAGGGTATGCCCCGCGAGCAGATCGTCAGTCATTTGCAGGATAACCAGCATGACGAAACCTTTGCCAGGCATCTGGTTGCGGAGGTGCTCAAACTACGTGAGGCAAAGCGCCGATCGCAGGGGCTTACGCTTGTTTTATGCGGGGCTTTTGTGTGCCTTATGAGTTTTGTGCTCACCATCACTTCTTCTTTTTCACAAAGCAGTTTCCCTTATGTACTGTACGGCCTCACCAGTGTGGGGATAATTATCGTTTTTGCCGGGTTTATGAAAGTGTTTTAGGAGTAGCTTTGTGCCTTAATGGTCAATGAATCTCATTTTGTTCCGGTGGGTAAGGAAAAGCTGCATTACCGCAAATGGGGGCATGGTAGGCGCTTATTGCTCGCGTTTCATGGCTATGGCGATGACGCTGATGTGTTCTACCCATTGCAGGAACATCTTGCCGATGAATACACGATTTTATCTATAGACCTGCCCCATCATGGCAACAGCAAGTGGCCTGACGAAGAACTGCTGCGAAAAAAAGAACTGGAAGCGCTTACCGAAACGCTTATGAAGGAGTATAATGCCGCCAAAGTATCGCTGATAGGGTATAGCCTGGGTGGCCGCGTATGTCTTTCTATCATAGACCAAATGCCTGAGCGCATAGACAAAGTTGCGCTGATGGCATCAGACGGGTTGACCGTAAATTTTTATTATCACTTTTTCACCCGCACCACCGTTGGTAAAAAGATATTCAGGAATATGTTGGAGAAACCACGTCCATACCTGAAAGTGATTGATTGGCTGAAGAAAATGGATATGGTGGATGCTGTGAGGTATAAATTCGTGATGCATTTTATGGAGGAGAAAGACGGCAGGAACTTCCTGCTAAAGGTGTGGCCCGGCATGAGCGACCTTGTAACAGCACCGCAAAAACTGCGGGCAGTGATCAGGAAACATCATATTCATGTGTCTATATTTATGGGAGAATATGATAAAATTATTCCGGCCGCGCAGGCGAAAAAATTTGCTTCTGGGCTGAATACAGTAAAGGTATATGTGCTGAAAAAGGGGCACCGGGTATTTGATCACGAGAACGTTCGGCTGGTGGCCGGGCAACTGATTTAATTATGTCTTTTACATTTCTTTTTCTGTCGCCGGCCGTGGGGTATGTGTTGCTGATGCTCACTTACCTGCGGGGATGGATGAAACAAAAAACGTTTGACCTGCCTGCGGATCATAAACCCGTTACCTTCATATCTGTTATCATTCCGGCAAGGAATGAAAGCAGGAATATAAGGGTGTGTATAGGCTCAATACTTGCGCAGGAATATCCTCGGGAGCTATACGAGATAATAGTAGTTGACGACCACTCTACAGATAATACTGCGGAAATAGTCAGTGAATACAGCGACTGGAATGTGCGGTGCATAGGCCTTGCCGACCATATGGGCGATGCGCAGGTAGTGGCGTATAAAAAAGCTGCCCTGGCCGCAGGTATAAAGCACAGCAAAGGCACTCTTATTGTGACCACCGATGCCGACTGCATAGCACATAAACTGTGGTTGCTGAATGTGGCTGCGAAATATGAAATTGAAAATCCGGTGATGATTGTTGCACCCGTGATCTACAAAACAGATCACAGCATATTGCAGGTGTTTCAGTTGATTGATTTTATGAGTATGCAGGGCATAACTGCGGCTGCGCATGAGCTGAAGCTGGGCAATATGAGCAATGGCGCAAACCTCGCGTTCAGCAGGGCGGCATATGATGAGGTGAATGGCTATAAAGGGATAGACCATATGGCATCGGGTGATGACCTGATGTTGATGATGAAAATGAACAAGGCCAATCCCGGCAAGGTGGCCTACTTAAGATCTGCCGAAACAATAATGCTTACACAACCGCAGTATGACTGGAAAAGTTTTTTTCAGCAACGGATAAGGTGGGCCTCCAAATCGGGGAAGTATGATGATGTAAGGCTCACACTGATACTCTTGTTTGTTTACCTGTTCAATGTTTCGTTGGTCGTTGCGTTTGTGGCAGCGCTAGTCAACGCTGAATATTTTTACGTCCTGTGCGCCATGCTGATCATGAAGATAACCGCAGAGTATTTCTTTCTGGTGCCTGTGGCACGGTTCTTCAGAAAGCAGTGGATATTCGGGTACTTCTTTTTCCTGCAGCCGCTGCATGTGCTTTACATCATCGTGGCAGGTTTCCTCGGCCTTATAGGCGGCTATGAATGGAAGGGGAGGAGAGTAAAATAATTTTCAAATTATTCCTATCCCAGTAAAAGAAACACAACGGGCGTTTTTCCTAATACGGGTATATTCTTTTGCCATTCGGCAGTGGTTTTGGTCTTAATGAATTCATCGTGTGCTGTTATGTTCTGCGCAATACAGATGCGTGTTTTAGGTGCGCAGTTTTTCAGCAGGTCGGCAAGAAGGTGGTCATTGCGATAGGGTGTTTCTATGAATAGCTGTGTCTGGTTTTCTTTTACCGAGCGAGCCTCCAGTTCTTTTATGCGTTTGCTGCGCATGGGTTCTTTTACCGGCAGGTAGCCGTTGAAGGCAAAGCTTTGCCCGTTGAGGCCGGAAGCCATGAGCGCCAGTATCATTGAATTTGGCCCGCTGAGCGGCACCACTTTAGCGCCCACAGTATGTGCTATCGCCACCAGATCTGCGCCGGGGTCGGCAATGCCGGGGCAGCCGGCTTCGCTCAGCAGGCCTATATGGTAGCCTTTTTTCAGCCACTCTTTGAACAGCGCAACATCCGGGCCATTGTGTTTGTCTATCTCTGAGAATTGGATGTTTTCTATATTTAAGTGCGGGTGCAGCAGTTTGATGAACCTCCGCGCGGTGCGCACATTCTCAGCGAAATAGTGGGTTATTTCGGTGGTGTAGCCTGCTATTTCCAGCGATAAGGACTGAAGGGCATCGTCGGCTATTGGTGCGGGAATGAGGTATAGCGCCGCATTTTTTTGTTCGTTTGACATAGTGGGATAGTGAATTTCTTGGCCTGAAAATTTTCTCACAAATTACTTAATACGCCCAACAAATTCCAACTTTGCGCTGATGATATTACCGGAACGATTTTATACGCGAAGGGATGTAGTGAAAATAGCCAGGGAGTTATTGGGTAAAGTACTTATCACAAACTTTGGCGGGATGCTTACATCAGGCATCATCGTAGAGACGGAAGCATATGCAGGCGTTACAGACAAGGCATCTCATGCTTATGGAGGGCGGCGCACACCGCGCACAGAGGTGATGTATATGCAGGGGGGCGCAGCCTATGTGTACCTGTGCTACGGCATCCACCACCTGTTCAATGTAGTGACCAATGTGCGTGATGTGCCACATGCAGTACTGATAAGGGCTGTGGAGCCTCTTGCAGGTGTTGAGGAGATGCTTATGAGAAGAGGTAAAGAGCAATTACAGCCATCACTTACCGCTGGCCCCGGAGCTATGAGTGTGGCGTTGGGAATACATACTGCGCATACGGGTTTATCGCTACTTGGGAGCGAAATTTATATTGAGGAAGGCAGCAAGGTAACGGAAAAGCAGATAGTGGCAGCCACGAGGGTGGGGGTGGCCTATGCTATGGACGATGCCTTGCGTCCTTATCGTTTTTACCTGAAGGACAATAAGTATGTCAGCAAAGGGAAGGGGTTATAAGTTGAAAATTTCAGCATGAGGGATAAAAAAAGAGACCGTCCATTAGGGCGGTCTCTTCGCAATAAAGACAATAGATTAATATAGTTTAGGACAAGACCAGTTGTAAACCGGGTTCTTTTCATGTTTGTTTATCCTGCCGAAATAAATAAGTGAAAGTTCGTAAGCACCGGCACCGTTAGTTGCAGGCGAGAACCTGGAGATATTCACATCGTAGCTGAGGCCGATACGCATTTTAGACCATTCCAGACCTACATAAGGAGCCACCGCATCGCCGTACCTGTACCAGCCACCCAGGTAGAATATGGTATTTTTCTGGTATTCCGCGTCGTGGCCGGGGTTAAGTACAAACCCTACAGCTGCGCCTAGCAATATCTCGCTGGCAGATGCCTGGCTCTGGTATAAGGCACTGGCGTATAAAACAGTATTTTCATTCATATCGAAAGAGCCGCCGAGGTAGCCGGTATGGCGGGCGTGTATCTGGTGTTCTTCCTGCTGTGGCTGGCCTTCAAAGAAAGTTTCCACAGGTTGCGTAAGGTGATAGTAAGAATAACCGGCGTACATCGTTACATGGTCTGCCACCCTGCCTGAGTACATGATACCACCATTGATATCCATATAGTTCAGGTCCTGCTTTGCAAAGGTTTCGCGTGTCGCATCAGAGAAAGTACCTGTGCCGGGATTGAACTGGTCGCCGAAGGTGAGTTTAGCAAAATCAATGCTTTTCATCACGTAATAGCCCTGCAGGCCTACGGAGATGTGCTGCTGCCTGTCGTAACCAAATGCCTTATGGTAAGCCAGCGATAAGCCTGCTGTAGTATTTTTGAGGCTGCCGGTGCCCGCTTTATCGTACTGTACCACTATTCCCAGTCCCAGGGCATCCCCTTCAGGTAGTTTTCCTTTCAGGGTGGCCATATCATAGGTAATTGAGCCTGACATATACGGGTTCGGTGATACAGAAGACCATTGCGTGCGGTAATTCGCGGCAAAACGCAGGTCTTCGGATACAAGGCCCGTCATAGCCGGATTTAATGTGAGCGGTGATGTGAAATATTGAGTATAGTGAACATCCTGCGCAAAAGCCGAACTTCCCATTAACATTGTTACACCAACCCCCAGTAATAATTTCTTCATCTTTATGAGTCTTTAAATAAAAAACAATAAAAAATTTCCACCAAATTAAGAGAAAAATTCCTTATTATACAAGACATGAGGAAATTTATTTTGGTTGGGTTAATATCATTTCTTCACACAATGCAATATTTCTGCAATTAGTGAGTGTATCGCCGGATGGTATTTTAGCTGAAAGTTAAAGCATGGCTTGCATTTGTAAAAGTATGTTATGAAGCATTTTTAAATAGAAAAATATAAATATATCGTGTATATACCAAATAAGGAAAAAATCACTAATTTAGTAAAATTAAAACACCACAAAATGAACACCAAACTCTACAAAGCCTATCGGCATTTATGTCTTTTATTTTTAGTTTCCTTCTTGGGGTCAGCGCATTCAGGCGCACAGACCATTAACACCGTGGCCGGAATTGGCACTGCGGGCTACAGCGGAGATGGAGGCGCTGCAACATCGGCCATGATTTGGTGGCCTTATTCAATAACCAGTGATGCGGCCGGAGGCTTCTATTTGGGAGGCGATTGGTGGTGGTCAGGTTCCGGTACGGCACGGATTAGGAGGGTAAATGCGGCGGGAATTATCAGCACTTATGCAGGCACAGGCACAGCCGGGTTCAGCGGCGACGGAGGGCCTGCTACTTCGGCTCAATTGTATGGTGGGGGGGTAGCTTCTGATGCTGCCGGCAATCTTTATATTTCAGACTGGGGTAATTACCGCATACGTAAGGTGAATACCTCTGGTGTAATCACTACAATAGCTGGCAATGGTTCTGCAGGAGCGCCAACAGGCGATGGCGGGCCGGCAACGGCCGCGGCACTCGGTTGGAGCAGTTCCGGGTGGTGGGGCATGAATATTACTTCTGATCCTTCAGGCAATATTTATTACTATACATGGGGCTACAATATTGTACGCAGGATAGATGCGACGACAGGCATTATTACCACCCATGCTGGTAATGGCACTTATGGTTTTTCCGGTGATGGCGGGGCTGCAACAAGCGCTTCGATAGGGCAGCTGTATGGCCTGGCGGCAGATGGTTCAGGTAATGTCTATATATCGGACTGGGGCTACAGGCGGGTGCGTAAGATCAACTCTTCGGGTGTCATTTCGACCTATGCAGGAACCGGGACTGGTGGCTTCAGTGGCGATGGCGGAGCTGCAACGAGTGCTAACCTGCAAAATCTGGGAGTAGCAGTAGACGGAGGGGGCAACCTGTATATAGCTGACTATGGCAACCAGCGTGTGCGGAGAGTAGATCCGACGGGTACTATAACCACAATAGCGGGAACAGGGGCATTTAGTTTTAGTGGTGATGGCGGCCCTGCAACAGCCTGCACATTCCGCAGCCCATATAACGTAGCTACCGAGGCTTCCGGCAATGTATATGTAGCCGACTATCAAAATGTGCGTATCCGGAAGATAACCATCTTTAACCGGCCTCCTGTTTTTACAGCAGGTACATCTGCTACGCTTACCGTATGCCAGAACAGTGCCGGTGATTCCGTGAACACACAACTTGCTGTCAGGGATTCAGATATGTTCCAGTATATTGCATGGAGCCTTTTATCGGCCCCATCGCATGGTACGGCAACAATAGGATACGGCATGCTCAGTTCCGGGCTGGTAGTGACTCCGATGACCTGTACTTATAAACCTACTACAGGTTACACCGGGTTAGACACCTTTCAGGCGAGGGTTTTTGACGGATACACTTTTGATACGATAACTGTTTATGTTACTGTAAATCCTATGCCGGGTACTATTACCGGTGTTACATCATTCAGTTCCACAGGCTACACGCTGTTAAGCGCAACGCCATCCGGGGGCACTTGGAGCAGCAGCAGCGGCACCATAGCGGCAACGAGTGGCAGTACAGGTATTGTGACCGGAGTGGCAGCAGGGGTGGCAACTATTTCTTATACGCTCCCTACTGGCTGTTTCAGGACGACAACGGTCAATGTGTTTGCTTCTGCAGGGCAACTGATAACGACTGTTGCGGGCAATGGCACTTCCGGGTATTTGTCCGATGGTGTGCCCGCTACATCCACCAGGGTGAACCAGCCTTATGGTGTGGCTGTTGATGGTTCAGGTAATTTTTATATTGCCGATACCTGGAATAATCGCGTGCGCAAGGTTAACTCATCGGGTATCATTTCGACCATAGCAGGTACAGGCACGGCAGGTTTCAGCGGCGATGGTGGTGCAGCAACAGCTGCAGCGTTAAGCGGGCCAACCAGTGTAACATTAGATAACAGCGGCAATATTTATATAGCTGACCAACTAAATAACCGTGTGAGGAAAATAAGTACGACCGGAGTTATCAGCACTGTTGCAGGAAATGGAACAGGCGGGTTCAGCGGTGATGGAGCTGCGGCTACTGCTGCGGCATTAAATTTCCCGACCGGTGTATTGGTAGATGGCAGCGGCAATATTTTTATCGCAGATTATTTTAATAACCGTGTCCGTAAGGTCAGTACATCAGGTGTTATCTCTACCATTGCCGGAACAGGAGCAAGTACTTATGGAGGTGATGGTGGTGCTGCTACTTTGGCGCAGATATATTATCCTACGCATCTGGCTTCCGATATGGCAGGTAACCTTTATATTGCGGATTATTACAACCATCGTATCCGCAAGGTCAATACTTCGGGTATCATCAGTACTGTTGCCGGAAATGGTTTGACCGGCTCTAGTGGTGATGGCGCTGCAGCTACCGCAGCAAGGTTAACTTATCCTTATGGTGTAAGTGTGGACATACTTGGTAATGTATTTATCGGCGATGCGTCTAATCACCGTATCCGTAAGGTGAATCTATCAGGTATCATTAATACAATAGCCGGCACTGGCACAGGTGGCTTTAGCGGAGATAATTGTGCGGCCAGCGCAGCGCAATTGAACAACCCTGCGGGTGTGGCAGTAGATATTACAGGTGCTGTGTACTTTGCCGACAGGAGCAATCACCGTATCCGTAAAATATATGACAACCATGCCCCGGTATTTACAGGTGGCCACAAACAGGCTTCGTCTATGTGCCAGAGTTCGGTGGATACCGTGAACCTGTTGCTTGCCGTATCGGACATTGATCCGAACCAGACACTTACCTGGAGTTTAGTTACTGCGCCTTCACACGGTACTGCAACAGTGGGTCATACAGCAACGTCTACCGGCAGCACGGTAACGCCTACCGGCACGTATTACACACCGACCATTGGTTATACCGGCCTCGATTCATTCAAGGTGCTGGTGACTGATTGCAGCGGTGGTATGGACACGACCTGGATAGTAGTTACCATAAACCCTCCGCCGATAGGTATTGCCGGGCTTGCTTCGGTATGTGCCGGGCTTACAACCCCATACATTATCTTGGGCACGGGAACATGGAGTTCATCAGCGCCCGCTATAGCCACTGTTGGGTCGTCTTCAGGTATCGTGACAGGTGTATCGGCAGGTGTAGCTACAATCACATTTGCACCCGGTGCCAGCTGCTTTGTTACAAAAACCATTTCAGTAAATATCTCACCGGCCCCAGTATCAGGCCCTGACAATATCTGTATGGGTACACCTGCCACCTACACTTGTGCTACGGCAGGAGGTACATGGACTGCAACAGGACCGGTTTCCATCACCGGCGCAGGTACTACCGCTACGGTTTCCGGTACATCGGCAGGCGCGGCAACTGTCACTTATACACATAGTGGCTGCCCTTCAATAAAGGCTGTTACTGTCAACAGTATACCAGCCTCCATAATTTTAGGTAGTGGTTCTCCTCCCGACAGGATTTGCCTGAACGCTGTAGGCGCATTATCGAACATTACCCCCGGTGGTACATGGAGCAGCAGCACACCTGCCATCGGCAGTGTTGACCCGAGCTCAGGCCTTCTGACAGGTTTGGCCCTGGGTGGTACTACTATATCTTATATTATGCCTACTGGTTGTTATGTAACACTTCCGGTAACTGTTGAACCATTGCCTGCAGCCATAGTAGGGCCATCCATTATCTGCGTAGGGCAATCAACTATTATGACCAACCCGACTGCCGGAGGCGTATGGAGTTCATTCAGCATCGGTGGTGTGGTAACCTCTGATTCTACCAGCGGGCTTATTATCGGATCAAGTGTTGGAACGGCAACTATATCCTATTCAATGATCTCAGGGGCAGGGTGCTCTGTAAATATGACCCTCACTGTTGACGCAGCACCTTCAGCTATTACCGGCGCATCAACAGTATGTATCGGGCAAACGACCACATTGAGTAATGCCACTGCCGGCGGCAGATGGACAAGCAGTAACCTGTCGAGAGCAACGATAGGTTCTTCATCAGGCATTGTTACCGGAACAGGCGTTGGTTCGGTTAATATGACATATACGCTTCCCTCGGGTTGCTTTGTAACCAGAGTTATGTCGGTGACCTCAGGTACTGGTCCTATTGCGGGTACCCTTACGGTATGTAATGGCCTGACAACAGCATTGTCGTGTACCCCCACCGGTGGTACATGGAGCAGTGTCACCCCTGCCGTAGCGACCATTGGCTCGTCCGGGGTTGTTCTGGGCATGTCGCCGGGCACTTCTGTGATCAGTTACACAACACCTTCGGGTTGTGCATCCTCGGCTGTGGTAACAGTTAACTCAACTCCGGGTACCATTACCGGTACGCTCAATGCCTGTCCTTCAGGCTCACGCACATTGAGTACTTCAGTGCCCGGAGGTACTTGGGGCAGCAGTTCAGCATCGGTAGCCACCATCAGTGGCCTGGGTGTTGTTTCGGCTATAAATCCCGGTGTTACAACAATAACTTATTCTATAGGCACCGGTTGTTCCTCTACAGCTATTTTCACAGTTAACCTGCTGCCTGCGGTCATTACCGGGGCCACTAACGTATGTCAGGGGTCAACCGTTACGTTAAGCAGTACTACTTCCGGTGGTACATGGAGTTCTTCAGGAGGGGCTACAGTGGTAGCAACAACAGGTGTGGTGACAGGTACTACAGCCGGCACAGCCGGTATTACTTACACGCTCCCCACCGGTTGTGCGCGAAATACGTCCATAACAGTTAATAATTTACCTGCTGCAATATCCGGCCCGTCTACTGTATGCCAGTCAACGGCTATCACGCTTACTAATACTACTCCGGGCGGCATATGGAGCAGCAGCAGTACATCGGTTGCCACGATTGGCTCATCTACCGGTGTGGTGAACGGTGTTGGCACAGGTCCTGTAACAATTACTTATGCATTAAGTACAGGATGTCTGCAAACGAAGAGCATTACAGTAAATGGCTTGCCCGTTGCCATAAGTGGCCCGGGTGTGGTATGCCAGGGTAATAATATTGCGCTGTCGCACCCGTCCGGCGGCGGTACATGGAGTACTGCTTCTGCTGCTGCAACAGTGGGCAGTTCTACAGGAGCTGTGATTGGTGTGTCGGGTGGGGTAGCGCTTATCAGTTACACATTAGCGACAACAGGATGTTCCGTTACTAAATCAGTGACAGTAAATTCGCTTCCTGTTATCACAGGCCCCACGGCCCTGTGTGTAGGAGCTACCATCACGCAGAGCAGTACCCCCGGCGGCAGCTGGACCAGCACGGTGCCGGGTGTAGCCACGATAGGCTCGGCCAGCGGCGTAGTGAGCGGCGTAGCCACGGGCACAACGGTTATCTCTTATACCGCGCCTACGGGCTGCCAGAGCAGCACGCAGGTAACGGTGAGCACCTCACCCGTAGCTATAACGGGGGCTTCTAACGTATGCGTTGGTCTGACCACCACCCTTACCGACGGGGTACCCGGCGGCGTTTGGAGCAGCAGCTCCGGCGTAGCTACAGTGGGCTCTCTGAGCGGTGTGGTACTGGGTGTTGCCCCGGGCAACACCACGATCACGTATTCATTAGGTACAGGCTGCACAGTAACCAAAACAATGACGGTAATGGCCTCCCCGCTGCCTATAACCGGCACGGGCAACCTTTGCGTCGGCGGGACAACGACACTCTCGTCAGTGACCCCTTCAGGCACCTGGAGCAGCAGCGCAGGCG
>CAYSIG010000033.1:0-63290 GCA_964430995.1 uncultured Flavipsychrobacter sp. | reverse complement strand
AAGGTATAGGTTACTTTCCACTCCGCAAAATTGTTTTTGACTTTATTTTCAAAAACTTTGCAGAAACCTCTTCCACTCAACTCTTCTAAAGAACTTTTAACCCTCAAATAAACCCGGGAAAACTCCCCCTTTTTTCTTTTTGGGAGCGCAAAGATAGGCATCATTTGCATTCCGCCAAATGTATTTGTGGTTATTTTAGGCTAACAGGGCATTTTTAACAAATGGGGCTGAGGTTGGTAGGGCCTGCAAAGGTACGGCAGAAAAGGATTTCAGCAAATTTTTCAGCATTATTTTGCCCGGTGAGTTTAACGAAACTCGCCGCATTGAGTATCATTGTAATTACTCAGCGCTTTAATGTGTTTTTTCTCTAAGTGAAGTTGACTAACTTGCTGCTTAATGATCAATTATAACACCAAAGCATGGTTGTCGAGCATCTTTTTCTTTAAGAAGGCAGACACATTGCGCCAGCTATTCCCAATGATAGTGCTGGTAAGCGGGTACACATGGCTTATCGTATATATAGAGGTAGATTGGTTGCGCCTGCCGGATACAAGCGCCATAAAGCACTTCACTATTTTGCAGGCTTTACTGGGTTTTGTAATTTCCATGTTGCTCGTGTTTCGTACCAATACTGCCTACGACCGCTGGTGGGAGGGCCGAAAACTATGGGGGGCACTGGTGAACAATAGCCGAAACCTGGCGATAAAGATAAACGCCATGTTGCCCCACAGCGACACAAAAAACAGGCATTTTTTCAGAAAGATCATCCCCATGTTTGCCGATGTACTACAATACCACCTGAGAGCAGAAACAACACGCCTGCAACTGGACACAGACCCCCACCCCGAAATCCCGGAACTGGATAATACCAAACATATACCCAACCAGGTGGCAGGCCTGATCGCCACCAAATTGAGCCTGCTGCACCACGAAGGCACTATAAGCGGCGAGCAGCTGATCGTGCTTAATACGGAGATGCAATCCTTCCTTGACATTTGCGGCGCATGTGAGCGCATAAAAAATACGCCCATCCCCTACTCCTATAGTGTCTTTGTAAAAAAGTTCATTTTTATTTACATCATCACGCTCCCTCTTGGCTATGCACTTTCGCTGCACTATCTCCTCATCCCAATTGTGGCGCTGGTGTTTTATGTGCTGGCCAGCCTTGAGATGGTGGCCGAAGAAATAGAAGACCCGTTCGGGCATGATGACAATGACCTGCCAATGACCAAAATAGCCGGTAACATCAAGAGGAATATAGAGGATATTCTAAGCTAAATTATTTTATCGGTATCCAGGCGGTAAGCATACTTCTGAGGCCGGAGTATATGGTGGCTCCCCAATAATACTGTAAAAGCAGAATCATTCAGATGGCGCACAGCTATCGCCGTGGAAATACAGCGCCGTGTTCCCTATCCCTATATATGACAAGTACTTGGTGACAGGTTTAGACTGCGGTCTGGTAAATATTTCAACATCACGAAAGATTTTCTTCAGCATAGGATCTTATTGAAGGTCGTAGCTCAATGTTGGTCAATATTCTTTTTGTTCAGGTCAGCCTTTCGCCATTCTCTCCCCACAGTGTATAGAACAAGGTATTCCTGCGCGGGATGTTTAAGTATAAGGTCGTACCAGTGTCCCGCATCCCTCATAATTACTTTATAATCCTTGTTCTCATAGCTGGTGGCCCCGTATCCGTAATATAGCCACCATGTGCCCCATTGATTCAGCGTTACACGTATGGTACTGTCATCCACCACAAGCACATGTGCACCATCTCTGGGGCCTTGCATATAAAATGCTTCTACGTCATATACCTCATTAGTTATTTTTTCAGGCATTATGGAATTGTACAGCATCCTGAACTCTCCATCATCCCGGGTGCCTATCATCTGCACTCCGTCCATGCATTCGGGCAGATTGAGCAGCAGCACTTTCTTCGACGCATCATTCGGAAAAGTAGCGACCAGGTTATTCACTATATCGGCAGATTGCTGCCAGTATGCGTTCACTTTGTGTGTAAACCGGTAGTTGGCCAGGGCATAAAGGCATATCACAGCAATAAGTACATGCCTTTTTAGCAAATTAGCCAATAACAGCGCAACGAGCATATAAACAAACGCATCAAGCACATAAGTATACCGGTCATATATTACCAGCCCTGTCTCGGGCAGCCACAGTGGCACTATCAGTCCCAGTGACAAGACTACCCATGTTGTTGATAACACCAACACCTTCCATTGCTGCTTAAACTGCCTGTACTTTACCGCTGCATAAAAGGCAATACCGAGCCATCCCCCATAAAATAAGGCCAGCATTATCGGCTGCTCACAAAATCTGTACACTTCAGCCCGCGCGTCAACGGGGAAGAACCGGCCAAAGAACAGGATATGAAAGATATATTTTAATGGCTTTGCGAAAGTAGCGGCATTAAGCTGGAAAGAAACAGACCCTATATGTGCTACAGTCTGGTGATAGGTAATGCGCAGCAATACAAAGTATAAGCTGAACAGCAAAGCTTGTGGTAACGAAAAGTACAGCAAAACTTTTTTGAGTACCTGCCTGCCTGACAGGTGGTAGTACACGGCCAGCAGCGCCACGAACAGCGGTGTTAAATAAAAAACTTCAAGGCAGTATGTGGAACACAGGAATATCAGTCCGCCCCACCAGGCATAACGCATCTTTTGGGTAATGATGAAATGCTGGGCACAGAGCAATACTCCGGACATGAGGAGCAGCCCCAGCAGGTAATGAAAAGATGACTCCCAAACAATAACTTCAGAAATATGCGGGCTCACACAAAATAGCAGCCCACCTGAAAGTGCCGCTATATCAGCGTTCTTCACCTCGGCATCATAAAACAGTCTCCGGAACAATGTGAATAACAAAACAGTATTTATGGCTTGCAGCGTGATATACAGCAGGTGCCAAAGCCATGCATTGGCGCCAAATATTTTGTAAAAGAAATAAGATACTACCTGTGTAAAATGATAAAGGCTGGCTATACCTGATCCTGTGCGGTTCACATAGTCAGCAAAATTTTTCGTAGTAATAGCCTGTACCCAGCCCGGGAAATCGCCTACACGGCCAGCTTCAGCTGCCGGCAGGTAAATAGTGAATAATAGCAGCCAATAGAATGCGAATACAACGACCTTGTTGAATTTCCAGTTTCCCTCCATATTTGCAGTAGCCATATTCACCTTCTTAGTTTTGGTCTGTATTTTTTTTGCTCCAGTCCACCGTTTTCCACTGGCTGCCTAGCTGGTACAAAATAAGGTATTCCGAAGCAGGTTTTTTTAATGTCAATTCATACCAATGCCCGGGATCTGCCATGTTCACTTTATAGTCTGCATTTTCGTAGCTGGCCGCGCCCAGTAGTCCGTATAGCCACCATGTGCCCCACTGGTTCAGGGTCACCTGTACTGTGCTGTCATTGATCACATTTACATGTGCGCCATCACTTATGTCCGACATTTTATATGCCACCACATCATATATTTTATTGCTTACGCGCTGCCGGGTAAGTGTGTTCTTCATTACTTTAAACCTGCCCTCATCCTGTGCCGATATCATGGGTATGCCGTTCAGGTCATCCGGCAGGTTGAGCAATAGCACCTTTTTATCACCCGGATCAGGAAATTCTTCCAGCAATTGGCGGATAACATAGGCTGATTGCTTCCAGTAGATATTCACCTTTGTTGTCAGCCATATATTCAGCACAATGTAGCCGGATATAAGAGATAGCTGCAAAGCACGCACCGGTATATAGCTCACAAGCAAAACCGGGATTAAAAAAGCAAAACCCGTAGATGGGTAAACGTATCTGTCGTATGCCACAAATAATGAATCGGCAAAGTCCAGCGGCGACAATAAAAAATATACACCCAGAACATATACCGACACCAGTGCAATTATCTTTGCTTTTGCATTCACTTGCCTTATGCGTAGTAAAACATATCCCCAATAGGTGATGAGCACTGCATAGAATGAGATAATGACCACCTTCGACTCGCACAGTGTGTATATCTTATGCCTGGTCTCAAACGAAAAGAACCTGCCCATAAAAAGCACATGAAAAATATACTTCAGCGGTTTGCCCAGGTAAAAATACACGGGCATTTTTGCCAGCTCTCCGAAATGTGATATGTAGGTATGCTTAACAATGCGCAGCAGCACCAGATGGCCAATAAAAAGCAGGACAAGAGGTATGAAAAAATATAAAAATGATTTTTTAAAAATCACCTTGTTGTAGCCAAGTGCAAAACGGTAGTAAAAGATCAGCAGCAATGTGAACCAGGGTGTAAGGTAAAAGAACTCATGCGAAAAGCTGGAATATAGGAACAGCAGCAGGGCAAGTACGGCATACCCTGTTTTCTGTACTTCATGGAATTTCTGTACGAGAATCAATACAGACAGGATAATTGCCGTAGCGACGGCATGATGGTTTGACCCCTCCCATATAACTACTTCCGATGCGTGCGGGCATAAAACAAACAATACTGCTGTTATTAAAGACAATGGCAGCGCGTTCTTAATATCTGAATGTCGCAAAAGGTTGCGCATGAAAACAAACAGCAGCAGACCATTTACAGCATGTATGGTAACATATAACAAATGCCACAGCCAGTAGTTGGTGCCAAATAATTTTATCAGCACATAAAAATTCAATGCGGCCGTATGGTACAGGGCAGTTCCTTCCTCAATATTTATGAAATCCCAGAAACTCTGTTTCTCCGCAGCGTCGATCAGGTAGGGTATATCGCCCACTATGCCGGCTTTTGCCCCGGGGAGGAATACAGCAAATGCAATAAACCATATAAGTATGAATACACCCGTGAGTTTATCCAGGTATTTATCAATCTGCGTGCTATGGTTTTGTCCGTGTATCAATATCCGGTTGTCGTCAGTTTTTCATTTACTAAGTCCAGCCATAGCTGTTTTCCTCTGTTGTTCCAGTGGGTATCCCCCGGCAGGTAAAGTACTTCCTTCGATTGTTTAAAAGCACCGTAGGCATCAATAATCTTCATGCGTAGTTGTTTATCGTTCTGTATATCCGGTATCAGGTTGTTATATCCTTCCGGCTGCATTATGGTAGCAGAGTTAGGTATGATGGACAAATACACTTCATTGAAGCCGTTGTCTTTGTAATGGTCGTAAATGGTATTTAGTTTATCAACCATCCAGTCAATATCAGCGCCTGTCAGGGGGTAATAGGAGCTGCCGCCGTATGTTAGTGAAACCGTTTCTTTCAGGAACAGGAAATTACGGTCATTCGATATCACTACATCACCGGATGCCCTGTTGAATATATAATAGTTGAGTGCTGCCTTATACTCAAACATCGGGAAGATAAAGTTGTAGTTGAACAGGTTGCATTGCAGGTTCTGGTTGATGTATTTGTTGAACAGGTCGTTCACATGAAAGCCCGGAATGATTGAGGCGAAGTTGCGCGTCTTAGCCGCCGAGTTCGCAATGCTTTTCTTTTTTATCAGCGAATCGCACAGTTCATCAAAAATCTGCAACCCGCCGTAGTAACCTCTTGCATACCGTTCAGACACCTCCAGTATCAGTATGTTTTTTTTCGTAGAGTCCAGGTGGTAATTCATGCCATGGTTCCTGTCTATCAGGTGATACTCTGCCAGCCCTGCAAAGGCGGAGTCTGGCAGATGGTAAGTATAGCTGTCGCCGTGCAGGTATAAGGCGATATTTTTTTCCCCATTGTAAATAGGTTTCTTTATGGGCGTATGGTCTCGCGGTGGGTTGAACTTACGTACAAAATCAAGGTAGCTGAGACTAATAAGGTCGCCATTTTTCATTTGATAAGTTCCCCACCACTTATCATGGTCCCTGTTCGCAGCCACAAACTCCATTGCCTTTCGCGAGGTGGACATATACAATGCCACAAGCCCGAAAATGATGAATATATAGCTGAGCACTTTTTTGATCATACCTTAGAATTGAAAGTAGATAAATTGATTTTCAGCAAATACTCCAAAGAAATAACAGATAAGGGTCATTGCTATTGTATAAAAGTAGAACCGGGCACTATTTATGATCAGGTGCTTTTGCAGATATTTCTCCCGCAGCAGCATGATGCCTATCACCAGCAGAGAAAACAAAAATTCAACTTTGCTTATGCCTATATAATCTGAACCGCCCGTAAACGAGCATATGCGCTTTATATAACCCACCGCTGCCACCAGGTTCTCCGACCTGAAGAATATCCACAGAAACGTTACTAATATAAAGGTTACAATTACGCTGGATGTAGTGTATAGCCGCGACCTGTTTTCCCCTTCCTTGTTCTTCCTTGTTAATAGTATCACCAACAACCCATGCAGTAGTCCCCATACCACAAAGGTCCAGTTAGCGCCATGCCATAGCCCGCTAAGAAGGAATACAAGGAACACATTGAATTTCCGCCACAGTTCCCCCTTTCTGTTTCCGCCCAGCGGGATATAGACATAGTCCCTGAACCAACTGGATAGCGATACATGCCACCTGCTCCAGAATTCCTGTATGCCACGTGAAAGGTATGGCTGCTTGAAATTTTCCATCAGCTTTATGTTCATCACTCTGGCAGCGCCCAGGGCAATATCTGAATACCCTGAAAAATCGCAGTATATCTGGAAGGAATAGAACACCGCACCTATGAACAATGCCAGCGATGAACTCTCGTTGGTATGCGCAAATGTGCGGTCCACCACCATTGCCAGCCTGTCTGCTATCACTACTTTTTTAAAGAACCCCCACAGCATACGTGCAAGGCCTTCTTTCACATTGTCCCAATTATAGGCCCTGAATTCTTTTAATTGCGGTAACACATTCTGTGGCCGCTCTATTGGCCCCGCTACCAGTTGCGGGTAAAATAGCACATACAAAGCATACACCACAAAATTCCGTTCCACCTGCTGGTTCCGTCTATACACCTCTATCGTATAGCTCATCGCCTGGAAAGTATGAAATGACAAGCCGATGGGAAGCGCTATTTTTAATACAGGCAGTGATAGGGGATGGCCGAAGAACCCGGCGCTGTCTTGTATGTTTTCAATAAAAAAGTTGTAGTACTTGAAAACTGCAAGCGCCCCTATGTTGGCAATAAGACTGGTGATAAGCCAGAATTTCCGCATACTGCCCTCATTTCGTTCTATCAGGAACCCCGCAAAGTAATCAACAACTATTGTGCCTCCCAGTATCAGTATATACTCCGGTATGAACGACATATAGAAGTAGCAGCTGGCTATCAGCAGCAGCCATATCCGTCCCTTCTGGCTTTTCAGCCTGAAAAACCATAGGGTCACCACCATGAAAAAGACAAGGAACTGTAGGGAGTTGAATGTCATAGTATCTTTCAAAAATACTTTAAAAAGTGATTATCCTCTCAAAAAAAGGGCCGCACATGTGTGCGGCCCTTTATATTACTTCTATCTGCAAATCCTACCTGATAAACAGCAGCTCCCTGTATTTAGGCAGTGGCCACAGTTTATCGTCCACTATCAGTTCCAGCTTATCGGCATGGTAACGTATTTTGTCGAAGTGGCTTTTTACTTCGTGGCAGTATTTCAGTGCGCGCTGGTGCATATCGGTTATTTCGTTTGCCATTTTACGCGCCTGCAGCATGGCTTCCACACTGTCGTTCAGGTTCTGGATATGGTTGCTTACCACTTCTACCAGGTTCAGTTGCGCTTTGTAGGTTTTTTTGTCTAATCCAAGGTCTTTCAGGCCGCGCACATTCTCTATCAGCACATTCTGGTAGTTTATGGCCGCTGGCAATACGTGGTTGGTCGCCATATAGCCTATCAGGCGCGCTTCTATCTGCACTTTCTTCACATAGTCTTCCAGCATTATCTCGTGGCGTGCTTCCAGTTCGCGCTTGCTGTAGATGCCGTTGTCGTAGAATACCTGCTTGCTTGTTTCAGTTACAAATGCGTCCAGCGCTTCAGGGGTAGTCTTAAAGTTGTTCAGGCCACGGCGTTTTGCTTCTTCGGCCCACTCATCGCTGTAGTTATCCCCTTCAAAGCGTATCCTTTTTGATTTTGAGATATAATCGCGCAATACCTGCAGCACAGCTATTTCTTTCTTTTCGCCTTTTTCTATCAGGGCATCCACGTCTTTTCTGAACTGTTTCAGTGTGTCTGCCATAATTGTGTTCAACACTACCATTGGCGATGCGCAGTTGGCCGAAGAGCCTACTGCACGGAATTCAAACTTGTTCCCGGTGAAGGCAAAGGGGCTGGTGCGGTTGCGGTCGGTGTTATCCATCAGCAATTCAGGTATCTGCTTATGAATGTCCAGCTTCAGTATCTGTTCGTCCTGCTCGCTGAATTTTTCCGTAACCCTGCTTTCCACTTCGTCCAGCACCTCTGTCAGGTACTTGCCTACATATACCGATATGATGGCCGGCGGCGCTTCGTTGGCGCCCAGGCGGTGGTCGTTATTGGCTGATGCTATTGATCCGCGAAGCAGGTCTGCATGGTCATGCACCGCTTTAATTGTGTTCACAAAGAAGGTGAGGAACATGAGGTTGGTGCGGGGCGTCTTGCCGGGCGACAACAGGTTCACACCGGTATCAGTGGCCAGGCTCCAGTTGTTGTGCTTGCCCGATCCGTTCACGCCGGCAAATGGTTTTTCGTGCAGCAGCGCTTTCAGCTTGTGGCGTTTGGCTACTTTGTTCATTACGTCCATCAGCAGGGTATTGTGGTCCACCGCTATGTTGCATTCTTCAAAGATTGGCGCGCACTCAAACTGTGCCGGTGCCACCTCGTTGTGCCTTGTACGTAGCGGTATGCCTAACTTGTAGGACTCCTGCTCAAAGTCCTGCATAAAGGCATACACGCGCTCCGGTATCGAGCCGAAATAGTGGTCTTCCAGTTGCTGGCCTTTAGCCGGTGCGTGGCCTATCAGTGTGCGGCCGCACATCATCAGGTCGGGGCGGGCGTTGGCTATCGTTTCATCTATTACAAAATATTCCTGCTCCCAGCCCAGTGTGGCGGTTACCTTGGTCACGTTTTTATCGAAGAAGTGGCATACATCTACTGCTGCTGCATTGAGTGCTGCAATCGATTTCAGCAGCGGTGCCTTATAGTCCAGCGACTCGCCGTTGTAGGCTATAAATATAGTGGGGATGCAAAGGGTCTTGCCTGAGCCGGCCTCCATGATGAAGGCGGGAGAAGATGGGTCCCATGCGGTATAGCCGCGCGCCTCAAAAGTAGCCCGTATGCCACCGTTCGGAAAGCTGGATGCATCAGGTTCCTGTTGTATCAGTGCGTCACCGTCAAAAAGTTCGATAGCTGTGCCATCGCTTTTTATGGTAAAGAAAGAATCATGTTTTTCCGCTGTAGTGCCGGTAAGCGGCTGAAACCAATGCGAAAAGTGGGTAACGCCATGGCTTTCGGCCCATGCTTTCATGCCCGCGGCCACCTGGTCGGCCATGCGGCGGTCCACCTTAGTGCCTGTTTTCGCTGAGTTCATAAGGCTTTTGTAAGCCTCATCGCTCAGGTGTTCACGCATAATGCGGCCGCTGAATACGTTACTTCCAAAAATCGAGGTGATTTTCTTATCACCATAGCCGGATATTTTTTTCTCCTCACCGTTTGCTACTGATTGGAGTGCCTGAAAACGTAATGACGACATAATATTATATTTTACGCAAATGTAGATAATTTTTAGAAAAAACCTAAATATTTATCCGATTTTCTTGCAAAACACAATATTGCGATAAAATTTAATTAATTCAGGTGATTACCCATATTTCAGAGTTTACTACGTAAGAACAAGCAAAATCCGGGTCTATCATGCCATTCAGCTCGATTATTTGTGGATATTCGGATAGCTTAAAAAAAATCGTCATTTCATAATTTTCCGGGTCATTGGCAAAATACTCTATTGGCAGGTGCTCAATAAAGTCTACCCCACGCCTCCCGTTCCACTTATAAGCCGCCTCTTTTGCACACCAGGCCAGGGTGATAAGCTCGCTGTTATGAAATAATTGCTGTTCGCCCGCCGACAGGAATTTCCCCTGTATCCGCTCTATATTATGGTGCCAGGTCTGTATATCTATGCCGGCTTCATTTCGCGGGTCTATGATTGCTGCTACATATGGCCACGAATGAGAGATAGAGAAAAAATACTGGTTATTGTCTATTCGGGGCTTATCGTGTTCATCCTTATCAATATTCCACAGCGGGAAATCTTCCTGCAGGTGTTTTAATAAAAACCTTCCGGCCAGGAACTCCATCCGCCTTTTCTCATGTTTTATTTCACTCTCAAGGCCAGTATATTCTTTGAAAAAGGATTCCGGCTCCTCCACCTTCCATATGGCGGCAAGCGCATGGTCTCCTATATTCCATTCTTTATATAAAGGCATGAAGCGAAATTAATCATCAGAAACCAAATCCTATCCCGAATTCCCCCAGCTCCGCTATGGTTTTATGGGTCTTCAGGAATGCAGATATGAACAATTCTTTTATTGGACCTTTGCCGGCCTCTCTTTGCACCAGGTAGTAATGTCCGCCTACTTTCTGATAGTAGGCATCATATTTCAGGTAGGCTTGTTTTACATACACACCCACCTGTAATACCACACCCAATCTGCCCATCAGAAACTCATTACCGAAGAACACAGCGCTTTTAGAGGAGTATTTTTTCTCTTCGCCGGGATAAATACTATTGTTTCGCAGAAAGGCGTAGATATCACTATGGTATGAGTAGTCGAGCCCCACAAATGCCTTGTTCTTGCTTTTCCATCTTTTGCTCACAAATCCCGATGCAAGGTAAACAGGGTACAACGGCCCGCCCGGTGCATAGCTCGATACCATTGCATAGCTTACACGTACCTGCCCCAGCCACCTGTTAGGTAAAGGCGATAACTTCCTGTGTATATGCCGTGGCCTCGATGTAACCGGGAAGTAGCTGAAACCTATATGCCCGCCATACATATTCACCCCCAGATTCGGTTTTCTGAAAGATGCGTCTGAAATATGGGTCAGGTGGGCGCCCATTTGCATGTCCCAGTGTTCATTTATATGATAGCGCAGGTCAGTAGAGAAGAAGGCGAAATCGTTTATATGGCTGCCAATGGCGCTGTTTATGGTGTCGCCGGGCTTTTCGCGGCCATACTTCCGGGTCACGAAAGCAATACCATCGCCCAGGCGCAGTGTCCATTCCAGGTTTTTTGCTTTCAGCAAGGTCAGGGTAATATTCGGATATATACCTATGCATTGCCCGTAAACCGCGTCCAGGCCATAGTTGGTGTAAGTTATTCCCAGCCCTATTACAGGGTATTTACGGCGCTCCTGCCATACTTTTTTGCCATAAGTATGCAGTACCAGGTTCACATCCACCCCGCTTGAAACAGGGGGTATGGGCAATTTGAATTTAGCATTGTGTTTGAATATTTTCCCGGCGAAGGGATTCACCTCAAATCCAAAGCCCGACCATGGCTTTACAGGGGATAGGGTGTCCTGCGCAATGGCGGCTGTGGTAAAAAGTACACATAGCGCGGAAAATAAAAACTTCAAATAGTGGCGTGACATAGAATTGCAGCGAACAAATATAATTAAAAGGCGTTAAATGCTGTTTTACACGGTTAGCGATTGTTAATACGGTTAGTTACTTGCGGCGCATTGTGTACATTTGCGCACTATGCGTCGGTTTGCTGCAGTATTGCTCAGGTCTTTTTTGCAGGGGCTCCTGTTATTGAGCCCTATAGCCATTACTGCTTTTGTTCTCTATTCCGTTTTCGACAGTATTGATAAAATGGTGCCCTGGATACCCCAGCGCGGGGTAGGCTTCGTGCTTATTATCGCGGTTGTTACGGTAATTGGTTATTTCGGCACGCGCTTTTTCATTGGCCGGTGGCTTTTCGATGCTTTCGAATATGTGATGAAGCATACGCCGGGTGTTAAATTTCTGTATGTTTCCATCAAAGATGTTATCAAATCATTTGTGGGCGACAAGCGTTTGTTCGATACTCCCGTGTGGGTATGCGTGAATGCCAACCCCGAGATATGGCGGATAGGATTTATGACGCAGCGCGACATGTCGCATTTCGGCCATGAAAATAAAGTAGCAGTATACATGCCTCATTCTTATGCCATATCAGGATGGGTTATTGTTACAGATGCCAAAAACGTAAAACCCGCGCAGGAAATGACTGCCGCCGAGGCAATGAAATTTGCAGTTAGCGGTGGCATCACCACGGTTAATGAAGACGAAGAGGATGCAAAGAAAAATCAACTTTAACGCGGGTCCTGCCGCTCTGCCCGATGATGTATTGCGGCAGGCGGCCGAGGCGGTACGTGAATATAAGGGCACCGGCCTTTCTATTCTTGAGCTGCCCCACCGTGGTGCGCATTTCCTCGACATTGTAGAAGAAAGTAAGTTACTGGTAAAAAAATTATGCGCCCTTGGCGATGACCACGAGGTACTCTGGCTGCATGGTGGCGGCAGGCAGCAGTTTTGTATGGTGCCCATGAACTTCCTTGCGCAAAACGACAGCGCCGGATATATAGACAGCGGCCACTGGGCCGAAGAAGCGCTGGAGTACGCCACCCACTATGGCAATGTGCAGGTGCTGGCCTCATCCCGGCAGAGTAATTACAATTGCCTTCCCGCATGGCCCACGCCCATACCCAAAGACCTTTCCTATATCCACTTCACTACAAACAACACCATTTTTGGTACGCAGTGGCATAAAGTGCCCAAAACGAAATCGCCCCTCATTGCCGATATGAGCAGTGATATTTTTTCGCGCCGGCACGATTATAAGAAGTATGGGCTTTTCTACGCCGCGGCGCAGAAAAACCTCGGGGTTGCGGGTGTGGCTTTAGCGGTTATCCGCAAAGATATGCTGGAGCGTGCTGCCCGTCCCCTACCGCCTATGCTCAGCTATAAGGCGCAGGTTGCCGAGAACTCCATACTCAATACGGCGAATGTGTTTGGCGTATATATCTCCCTGCTCATGCTCCGCTGGATTGATGAGAAGGGCATAGCAGCTATAGAGAGGGACAACAAACGCAAAGCGCAGCTTCTGTATGACGCTATAGATAGCAGCAAAGTATTCACGCCCCATGTGAAGATAAAAGAGCACCGCAGCCTGATGAATGTATGCTTCACCGCAAAAACGCCGCAGCAGGAAAAGGCGTTCATAACATTGTGTGAAAAAAACAACATTACGGGCATCAAAGGCCACCGCTCAGTTGGAGGGTTCAGGGCATCATTGTATAATTGCATTACCGTGGCACATGTGCAGCAATTGGCAGGGTTGATGAAAGAATTTGAAGAGCAGAATAAAGTAGTTAAGAAACAGAATATTTAATAACACAAAGAATCCCTCCGGGGATTCAGGGTTAAATAAGTTTATGGCAAAAATAACTCCGTTTAAAGGCCTCAGGCCGGTAAAAGAATTAGCCGCCGATGTGGCTACACTGCCTTACGATGTGGTGAGCGTGGCGGAAGCGCGCGAATTCAGAAAATATCCGCACAATTTTTATCACGTCACCCGGTCTGAGATAGACCTCACAGAGCATGTGGATGTGCACAGCCAGCTTGTGTATGAGCGCGCTAAGGAAAACCTCGACACAATGGTGGCCGATAAGGTACTCGTGCAGGACAACGAACCTTGCTACTACATCTATGAGCTCATTATGAATGGCAGATCGCAGACCGGCCTTGTGTGCGGATCATCTATAGATGATTACAACAACGGTATCGTGAAAAAGCACGAATACACCCGCCCCGAAAAAGAGCTGGACCGTATCAACCACATCACCGCCACAAGGGCGCAGACGGGTATTGTCTTTCTCGCTTACAACGATTGCAGTAATGTTCAGGACATTATTGACGAATGGAAAGCTAACAATAAACCTGAATACGACTTCACAGCCCCCGATGGCGTAAGGCATATTTTCTGGGTCATCAACAGCTATCCTAAGGTGGCTTCCATCACCCGGCATTTTGCCCACGAGGTGCCCTGCACCTACATTGCCGATGGCCACCATCGTGCGGCATCGGCGGCAAAGGTTTGCCAGGAGATGCGTAACAATGGCTACTCTATCAACGGCGACGAATCATTCAATTATTTTGTTACCTGCATTTTCCCGGCCAGCCAGTTGCAGATAATGGACTACAACCGCGTGGCGAAAGACCTCAACGGACTTACTCCGGATGCATTCCGTGATGCACTTGACAAAGATTTTGATGTTACCATGCTGGGCACAAGCCCATTTAAGCCCGCGCATCTGCATGAGTTTGGCATGTACCTGCATGGCGCGTGGTACAAGCTCGTAGCAAAACCGGGGACTTATTCCAATGACCCGATAGGGGTGCTGGATGTCACCATACTGCAGCAGAATGTGCTCGATAAATTGTTAGGCATAAAAGACCCGCGCACTGATAAGCGGGTAGATTTTGTCGGAGGCATCAGGGGTATGGAAGGCTTGCAGAAGCGCGTGGACAGCAAGGATATGGCCGTGGCTTTTTCCTTGTACCCGGTTACCATTAAGCAATTGTTCGACATTGCCGACAGCGGCAATGTAATGCCGCCCAAAAGCACCTGGTTCGAACCAAAGCTCAGGGATGGGCTGGTGGTGTATATGATATGATCTTAGTTGAACGGTTGAACAGTTGATTGGTTAATAATAAATGAGGTTTCAGGGTAATTTTTTAAATAGGTAAATCTAAGTTCAGATGGAATATAGACGCATGGGTAAAACCGGTTTGAAATTAAGTGTGCTCTCTTATGGGTCGTGGGTCACTTTTTCAAAGCAGGTTGACGATAGTGCGTCAGACCGCCTTATGGGGCTGGCATACGATAACGGTATCAATTTTTTCGACAATGCCGAGGCATACGAGGGTGGCAGGTCGGAAGAAATGATGGGCAGGGTACTCACTAAAAAGAATTGGGACCGTACCTCCTACTGCATCTCCAGCAAGGCGTTTTTCGGGCTGCACGGTAAGCAGAACAAACCTAACCAGAACGGCCTCAGCCGCAAGCACCTCACCGAGGCATGCAATGCTGCACTCAGGCGCTTGCAAGCCGATTATCTCGACCTCTTTTTTTGCCACCGCCCCGATCCCGAAACCCCGATGGAGGAAATAGTATGGACAATGAACATACTATTGCAACAGGGCAAGATACTCTACTGGGGCACCAGCGAATGGAGCGCTGAAGAAATACTGGAGGCCCATGCCGTAGCCAAAGAATTAAGCCTCATAGGCCCAGCAATGGAACAGCCGCAATACAATCTTTTTGAACGCACGAAAATGGAGCGCGACTACCTGCCCGTATTCAGTAATATAGGTATGGGTACCACCATATGGAGTCCGCTTGCCTCTGGCCTGCTCAGCGGCAAATACAACCACGGTATTCCCGAAGGCTCTCGCCTGGCACTGGAAAATTACGCATGGCTCAAAGAGCGTATGATGCAGGACGAGAAGCTGGAGAAAGTGCAGAAGCTGGAACGGGTGGCCAAAGAATTAGATGCCAGCCTGGCTACACTGGCCATTGCCTGGTGTATCCGCAATCCCAATGTCACTACCGCTATTCTTGGTGCTACAAAGGAAAGTCAGCTTACCGAAAACCTCGGGGCTATTGAGGTGTGTGCTAAGCTCACGCCTGCCATAATGGATGAGATTGACGGCATTATGGGGTCAAAACCGTAACAGATAACTCCCAAAAAGGAAATGAGGTAGCACGCAACGCGTACTACCTCATTTTTATGTTAGCGTAAAGCTTAGTTATTCGGAGTAGGTGTCACGTAGCTGGCAGAGATAACGCCATTTACAAAACGCACACCGGCCAGCGATTCAATTGTGTTTATGTCCACCTTATGGTTGGCCAGGTTATCCTTCGGGTTGAACGGCTCAATGTTGTGAAACTGGTAGCACAGGTATTCATCAGTGCTGGGTATGTATATCACTTTCCAGCACCACTCAGGCACAGTTACGTTATTATACGCACCTATCACCCAGTTGCGGCCCACTGTACCGGCAAACACTTTTATCTTCTTGAATTTCTTGGCTTTTACTATTTCTTTATAGTGCAACTTCTCCCACAGTTTTTTGTGCAGGTTGGTGGGCATCGGCATTACATTAGTAAAGTAATAGCTCTCTGTATAGGCATCTTTATCGCACAGGTTCTCCTGTGGCGACATCATTTGCGCGTTTTCAAAAAGAGAATTATTGTAGTCGTCTTTCAGGGCGGTCGCATCTGCCAGTTGTGGGTCTGCGGCCAGTTTTATGCTGTTTTCCCCTTTCAGTTTAGTGCAGTTAAACATGTCTGGGGTAAGGGAGTAAACAACCAATACAGGAATATGCTGTGATCTTGAAAAATAAGATGTAAAATTCTGGTTCCTTACTTTCACAATGTCTTGCCCATAGGATTTAAAGCCAACGACAACCAACATCAGCAGCATCAACTTTACAGGACTATTTAATATTCCTCTTTGCATATAAACCTTTTATTCAAGTTAACAAATTTACAAAATGGGTTCCAGCGTAAAAATATGACTTTCACTGAATTTTTTATAATAAAACCGCATTTTTTGCAAGTATAATCAAAATTTAAGCAAAATCAGCATGGTGCGCCGCTAAACAATACCCTTTTTAAGCCGGATAGGCATATTTTTTTAATTCCTCCTCCATCGCTTTATATACTTTTTCTTTCAGGGCGGGCAGGTCTTTCATGGTCATGCCCGCCGCGTCTATCGGGTCCAGGTATATATACCGATTGCTTCCCGGCCAGAATTTCCACCACCCACTATAATGCCACCTGTACACGGTGTCCGGAAAAATCATCGGCAATATTTTCGTCTGGGTGTTGATGGCCAGTCGGAAAGCCCCGTCATAAAAGAATTTCAACTTATCTCTGGTCTCGTTAAAAGTGCCTTCAGGGAAGATGATGATATTACCTTCTTTGTGCAGCACCCGCCATAGCAGCCGCATGCTGCGGGCGCGGCTGTGCAGGTTGCTGCGGTCCACCATGATCACTATTTGTTTGTAAATGAACCCTACCACGGGTATCCTCGATATCTCCTTTTTCCCTAATGGCCGGAAATATCCGGGTATTGCCGGGAAAAGCACAAGTACGTCGAGGTAAGAGATATGGTTCGCCACAAATATATACCTACCCTCAGGTGGCCTTTTTCCTGAGCCTCTTGCAGGCATGCCGATCACCCATAACCACCACTGCGCCCAGTAACGGATAACTGTATAGATCATTTTCCGCGAGGTGCTGTTATTACCCACACTTATCAGCATGAATAAGGGAAAGGCCGCCAGGATGCTGACAAGGAATGTTATAGCCACATATGCGGTATAGAATGGCTGTAACAGTTTTCTGAACATCGGGATGTGTGGCTTGAGAATTCAAGCCAAATATATTGCATTTAGTCAACTTCACTCAGCAGCCCTATTGTGGCATTACAGGCACATTCGGCCTGCCCACCACTTGTTTGAATTCCCAGGGCGTCATGGCCAAAAACAGGCAAAGGGCTACAAACGAACACCAGAATAACCTTTTGAATTTTCGGTCGTCGTCCATGTTCTTCTTGGTCACATTATAGCCCACATGCACAAGGATGATAGCCACAACCATGCTCAGTGAATGCTCCACCGCATAAAACCGGCTGAAGGTATCTTTCATCACCATGCCACCGCTCAATATGCCCGTTTGCACTACTTTAAAATAATAGAGTACAAGGCCAAACAACAGTTGCAGGTCGCAGAATATCAGCAGGAACAATGCCGGTAGCCGGTTGCTCTTCAGAAATCTCTTTTTGCCCAGCATGCCCGTCAGGCTTTGAAAGGCCACTATTGCGGCGACAATAAGTATAAGATAGCGTAGAACGCTGTGCAGGTACAAAATGTACGGGGTAGAAGACTGCATAAACGGATTTTAGTTATTTAAAGGTAAATGGTTCATTCTATATAAACAATAACTCGTATAATTATTTTTTATTCACAATGTGTTAACAAATAAAATTTCAATTAATGATTTGCCATCCCATGCGTTCCCGTAGATGCCTTATGTGGGCTGTATGGTGCCTGCTATGCCAGGCATACAGCGCCACCATCTCCCATATAGGAAAGCTGCGTTCATACCCCGGGTGGTAATAGGTGCGTTCCCAGTCTTTTGATCCCATATTTTCCAATAAAGTTACCATACGCCTGTGCAGTGCATGAAGCAGGGTTACAGAAATATTCACGGGTACAAGCTGCGTGTCCGGCAATTCTGCCCACATCTGTTCTGCATAAGGCTTCACCGTAGGGTTGTCTTCTGTCAGGGCCAGTTTCAGTCTTATGTAAGCGTTCATATGGCTGTCGGCCACGTGGTGTATCACTTGCTGTATATTCCATCCGCCTTCCCTGTAAGGCACCTGTAGATGCGCCTCATCCAGGTTCTCAATGCAGATATCCATCCACGATGGCAGCGCTTTCAATACGGCTATCCATTCCTGCATCATTTCTGCGGTATATGTTTCCGGCTTTTCATACCGCCCTATCGGGTATCGCAGTTCTTCTAAATTTTCTTGCATAAAAAACAGGGGCTAAAAAAAGCTGCCCGTAAGCAGCTTTTTTATAATTAGTTTACTTCCCTTTCGGTGGCGCAGGTTTCTTAGGCGCAGGTGCTTTCTCTGCTTCCTCAATTTGTTTCAGCATCGTATCGTCAGGTGCTATTGTGCGCAGTTTGTCCATATATACTTTTGTGTTCTCCTTGTCTTTTGCATTATAGTAGTAGAGTAGTATATACTGGTACGCAATCTTCATGTCATTCTTTTTATCGTATTCAGGGCCCACTTTATCCAGCCATTTTGTAAAGAACGGCACCGCTGTACCCTTTGTAGCTTCCGAGTCTATTGCTGCTGCCGCGCGACCATGCCAGTACATTGCCGATGGCTGGTCAGGGTATTTGGCTTCAAATTCCTCAAAGGCTTTGAGCGACTTCTCCAGTTCATGGCAATAGTAGTACATATACCCTCTCCAGAAATAGTCAAGGGGTTGGGTTTCCGGGTTTGATTTCACCAGGTTGTCATACCATTCTGCCGATTTGCAGTAGTCTTTCTTCGTTTTGAGCGCCTCAGCTATTGTGCGGTAAATATCCGTCTTGTTACGGGCTGTATCGTCGGCTATACCTTTGTTATAGTAAAAACCAGCGGAGTCATACATGCTCAGTTTCAGGAAAAGTTTGCCGTACTCAATGTATGCTCCGGGCGTGATCTTTTCAGGGGTCTGTGCAGCGAAATAACTACGCAGTTGCTGAAGCGCCAGCATCGAATCACCGCACTTTGCAAGTGAAAATCCATGTATACCGGTCAGTTCCAGTTTGCTATCCCTGGGCATTTCCGGATCATTCATCAGTTCGCCGGCATTTTTTGCAGCGTCACAATAGCTCTCCGCCTGGTACATGATCCTCAGGCGCTTTAATTTATCAGCAGTTGTTTTGTCCGATAAGTTGTAATACATTTCTATATTTTCAAGAGCTTTCTTGAACTGGCGTGAACGGGAGAAACCATCTGCTAGCGAATGATAAGGCAATGGGTTGCTTGGGTCTGCATCTTTTGCTTTCGCATAATTGTCTAATGCGCTGGGGAAGTTGCGTGCATCATACCAAAGGTCACCAATACGCGAGAACGCAAGGGAATTGCTCTTGTCCTTTTCCGTTACCGATTCATAATTGTTCATTGCATCGCCGCCGCCGCCGGGTATCTTCCTGAAGGCGTCGCCCAGGCCTATGTGCAGCTCTGAATTATCGGTCTTGGTCAGCGCGTCCTTGTACCAAGCTACTGCCTGCTGGTAATCGGCGCCACTGCTGTAGGTAAGTGCGTCGGCTGCATATTTTTCCTGTAGCCACTCTTTCTTTTTTGATTTTGCAGCCAGGTCTTTTGCTATCTGCATGCCCTTTGCCGGGTTCTTCTGTTCGAAAGCCACTCTCGCTGTTCCGGCTATGTTCGCCGGGTCTTCCGGAAATTTAGCAAACGTTGATATGGCCGGTTCCATCTTCCCCTGCTCCAGGTAAGAAAGCCCAAGGTAATAGTTAGCCAATGGGTCTGTTGCCAACGGTGCCAATATGCGCTCAGCACTCTGGAA
This sequence comes from uncultured Flavipsychrobacter sp., assembly GCA_964430995.1. GTDB lineage: Bacteria > Bacteroidota > Bacteroidia > Chitinophagales > Chitinophagaceae > Nemorincola. The sequence continues at coordinate 43,202 of CAYSIG010000033.1, read as the reverse complement.
TTTCTTGTAATTGTACATTTTAATGCCATCCTGCAATGTCTGCGCATTAGCGATGATGCTTACCGCCACCGCTGCAATCGTCATTATACTCTTAATACTGTACTTCACTTTTATATTGTTTTGTGTTAACTGAATTACTTGTTATTGATTTCTGCTTGTCTTATTACCATTTCCGATCTTACCGGGAACAGGTGCGAATGAAAAAATATCAGTTGCCCCCGTTGCCCTGCTAAGAAATTTGCAAACCCCGTGCCAAGTCCCGGGTAGCTCTCTCCGTTTACATAATAAAGCGTGCGTGTAAGCGGGTACGATTTAAGCGCTATATAAGCCTGGTAGGGCTGCAGGAACTCGCGTGAGGCGCTGTCCTGCACTGCCACAACTTTAACACTTTTTATGAAAGCGCCTGTGTTGTTCGGGTCATATTTATCGCTCACGTAGCTAAGCCCCACAAATCCTATGGCATCTTTGTTCTTCATCACATAGTCCACAACTTCCTTATTTCCCTTCGCTGCAAAAACATTTTTACCCAATGCCTGTCCTTTCAATATGGAGTCGCTGATAAAGCTCACCGTGCTCGACCCCTGGTGATCGAACACCACGGTATATTTGGTTCTATATATGCCCGTCAATATACCTCTTAACGCATTAATGTCCAGTATAGTGTCCTTTGCTTCATTATTAACGATTACTGCGACAGCATCCCTTGCCAGCGCCACCGATGCGGGGAATATCTTCTTCTCCTCGCAAAGTTTTTTCTCATCTGCGGTTAGTGCACGCGTCACCAATATCATACGTGCTTTTTTCTCAAAATAATCTTTAAAGCACTCAGCCTCCGGTTTATAATGCGCAGTGATCTTCGCCTCCGGGTAGCTGCTGTCAAATACCCTTAATTGTTCTTCTATTATCGGCCTGTATGTTTCATCCACCGATATATCAATAACACCCTTGCTCAGATTGTCGGCATGTTGCGGCTTGTCATCGCACGACAACATGAAGATGCTCACAAATACAATCACAAAAAGGTGGTTCAGCAAACGCATAAAGACCGCAATTTTACTCATTAATTTATAGAGTGAAGGTCGCTTATATCTGTTGTAACAATAATTTAACAGGTCGCAAATATAGGCCAATCAAAGGTTTCTGCTATTCAGAAGAATTTATATCACTATTTTTCTTTTTGGGTAAGAACACTTTTATCCCCCGGTAAAAACGCGCTATTCCGCCCACTATCATCATGCCGCCCAGCAGGTAAGCAATTACACGGGGTATATCTTCAAGGTTCCCGAACGACCGGGCATATACAAGCATAGAGCCGATAACGGTGTAGAAAAGGCCCATACCTATATCCATAGACCTGCGAAAACTGCCCGACCGCCTTTCCCTGCTTTCATCTGTAATACTCATTTCTTTTATTTAATGTGCAAATTTATACTTAAATAGCTGTGTTTCTTTAAAACAGACACAGAGCAGCGTATTTTCCATAATAGCGCACAAAAGAGTATTAACACTGTGCTAAAAAATATAAAGTATTGTTAATGCTACTGCCTCCCTACGGTATGGCTTTATGGATTATTTACCTTGCCTGCATCTTTTAGCAAAACAATTCGCTATGACACAGAAACACACCGCACTGCTCACAGGTATTTTACTCCTCGTTGTCAGTATTTCACACGCCCAGCCACAGCACAGGCTCACTATCGAAGAGGCCACCGTATTCCTCAGCGGCGCAGAATTGATAAGCACCGCAAAGATCAACCTGAACAAGGGTGAGAACGAAATTCTCTTCACCAATGTGGCAGGCGATGTAAACAGCCAGAGCCTCTCTGTCAGCGCCACCAATGGTGTTGTGGTAGAGTCTGCTACTTTTCAGAACAACTACCTCGCTACCGAGGTGCTCTCTCCTAAAGCGCAGAATATTAAAGACAGCATAGAGCTGCTCACCGCCTACCGCAAACTGGTGGGCAATAAAATAGCCGTGTTAGATGAACAACTGGCCATACTGAAGGACAACCGCAAAGTAAGCGGCACACAGAACGGCCTCTCTGTAGTAGAACTGACTAAAATGCTCGACCTCATCAATACGCGCATGGAGAATTTCCTCAACCAGAAAAACAAAGAAGAGGCCACTGTGAAAAAAACGGATGAGCGCATCACCAAACTCACTATGCAACTCGACGAAGAGCAAAAGAAAGACTACCAGCCCGGCGGGCAGCTGTTGGTGAAGTTCTACGTCAAAGAAGCTACGGCTTCAGCTATAGCCATTACTTATATCGTTCCTCACGCCGGATGGAGCCCCACCTACGATGTGTGGGCCGATAACGCCAGCAGCCCGGTAAAGCTCTACTACAAGGCTAACATCTACCAGAACAGCGGTGTGAAATGGGATAATGTGCGCCTCAGCCTCTCTACCGGCAACCCCAACGAAGGTGTGCAGGCCCCTGTGATGGCCCCCTGGTACCTCGCTTTTTATACCCCTCCGGTGTATGACTATAAAAATGCGTACAATAATGCCCCAAAAACCATGACTATCAGAGCGTACAAAAAGCCTTTGGTAGACGGATCTGCGGACCTTGTTACCGCGGGAGGGGCAGAACAAGCTACTATGAACGAATATGTCACCATCGATAACTCCGGTGTCAACACTAGTTTCGATATAGACCTCCCCTATACCATACCCAGCGATGGCAAGCAGCACCTTGTGGCCATCAAGCGCTTTGAGCTGCCGGCTACTTATCGCTACTATACCGTGCCCAAGCTTGATAAAGACGTGTTCCTACAGGCAAAGATCACCAACTGGGAAGACCTCAACCTGCTGCCCGGACCTACCAATATTTTCTACGAGGGCACCTATGTGGGTCAGGGCGCGGTTGACCCAAGGAATGTGAAGGATACCATGACGGTATCATTGGGCAGGGACAAGAAGATTGTTATTAAGCGCGTGCGCAACACCAAGTTGCGCAGCGTGAAGACGATAGGCACCAATGTCCGCGAAACATTCGCCTATACCCTCGCTGTGCGCAATACACGCAAAGAACCCATTAATATAGCCGTACAGGACCAGCAGCCCATCAGCAACGACAAGGACATAGTGATAGAGGACAAAGACCTCGGCAACTCCGAATATAATGAGGTTACCGGTATCATGACATGGAACCTCACCCTTGCACCAAACGAAAGCAGGGAGCTGAATTTTGCCTACACGGTTAAATACCCCAAAGGCAAAACTGTAACGGGACTATAAATACTACAGCTTAGGTAGTTTGCAAAAAAGCGAAGGCGGTTCGAATCGAACCGCCTTCGCTTTTTATATAACCATCTTATACTTTACTCCTTATTGAACCGAAGATCCTGCAGCATAAAGGTACCTTTCAGGCGCATCAGTATATACACATTATACTTCACACCACCCGGTGTGTTGAACGCGCCGATCACAAATTTCGAGGTAGCATCGGGAGCGCCGTTGTCCATCACCTGGAAATCTTTGGGGCTGTTCTTTTCAAAAAAATCTTTAAGCACCACTTCCGCTTGGTTGTGGCTGTAAAGTGTCTGTGTTCCGTTTATGGTTATCGGCACAAAGTTGTCAAAATACTTTTCCATATCAGCAACGCGGTTAGTCCTGATGGCGTTCACTATATCCTCTATAGGCGAACGGCCGCTTTGAGCATGCGCAGCTGCAAATACTAAAAGACAACTTACTGATAACAATAACCTTTTTACGTAGCGTTTCATTTCAATAGCACAAATCATTATATCCCTGTAAAAATATGTTAAAAACTGCACCTAAAATCATACTGCAACTAAAAGTTTAAAATTTTATGCAGCTACTCTTTTAGGTCTATAGGGTTTTTGCAAAGTATATGTAGCAAAAATCAAGCCAAATTTATCCGGTAGCAAATAAATAACAAAAACACACAACTAATTGATAATTATTAATTTGAAAATATTATCTGTTACTATTTGATAAGAACGTCCTTGTTTTTCACCCTAAATAAATAAACTTCTGGTTAAATAAATGCAAATACATGCAAAATACTACGTATGTATTCGATCATTTTATTAAGAATCTGCATTATTTAAATTAGTGCTTTGCACCGCTGCGCGTTAAAAGTAAAATCAGGTAAATCTTTATTGATCTGAGGTTCAGAAAAAATGTAAGCAGATGCAGAAGCCTTTTTCTATGAAAGCAGCTCGCAGGGTTTCAGCCCCGTAACCCGCTTAAAGGCAGTACTGAAATGAGAGATGCTGCTGTAGCCCAGTGTATTCGCCACTTCCGTCACCGATAGGCCCTGCTTTTGCAGTAGTTCTTTTGCCCGCTCTATCCGCAGGCCCTGCTGGTATTCATGTATGGTCTTGCCCACCAATGCCTTAAATCCCTTTTTCAGGTAGCATTCATTCATAGCCACCCTGCGGGCCAGTTCGGGTATGGTTATAGGCTGGTCTATCTGCTGTTCCAGCACCTGGCATGCCTCGCGTATTTTTTCGCGCTCGGTTTCATAGGCCAGGAAACGGCAGGCAGGCACCTGGCATGCCGTAAACGGTATCGTAATGCATTCCAGTGCGCGGCGCAGCAGATGCATGGCCGTTTCGCTCCGCTGTAGCGACCATATAAAAGGTGTCAGCTCGCCGCGGTGCTTCAGTTGCTCCAGCAATGTGCGCGTCTGTGAGCAGATGGAGAATTGCTGCTCCGTTGTTTGGTCAAACCTGAACGGCTGGTTCTCCATCAGCACCTCTGGCGGGTATTGGTCAAAGAAGGAAGGCAGGTACTTGATAGAAAAAACCTCCGCGTCCACCGAAGACGTATCGGTATACTGCAAAAAGCACAACTGCAGGCAGAATTTATTGTCGGCTATCGGGAAAAGATAAAGCATGCCCGTATCCTCAGGCTGGCTGTTCTCCGGCAGGCTCACTTCCTGGCGCACCGCCTCTATACTATTATTCACCGGCAGTGCCTGGCTCCTCACCACGCGCGCTTCCGCACCCACAAATCGCTCTAATGGGTTAGGTTGTTGAATAGTTTTTGTATTTACACTCCGCACAGCCAGCAAAGATAGGGTGGAATGGTAATTGAATGCACAGTCAGGTAGATAATGACATTTCGACGACAGAGGAGCCCAATTCATGCTGAGCTTGCCGAATTGTCATCCTGAGCTCGTCGAAGGACTCCACTAATCGTATAATCCAAAAAATCTTAGTTCAGACAATTCCCCCCTTTTCTCTCAAAAATCCATCAAGGTTCGCTTTTACTCTTTTGGTAGAAGGATTATCCGCACCATATAGTTTTAAAAAAATGGCATAAGATTTTTGTCCGTATTCAATTGCTTTATCTAAGTCGCCCTTGTCTCGCCATATACGCCCTAGGTTGTTGTAATCAATAGCCACATTTGGGTTTTCCTCACCATATAATTTTTGGTCTATCCCCAATGCTTTTTCTATATAGTCAATGGCTTTATCCAGATCGCCCTTGTCTCGCAATGCACTTCCGAGGTTGTTGTATCGGATTGCTACTTTGGGGCTTTCTTCACCATAAAATTTCAGGTCTATCCGCAATGATTTTTCTAATTTTTCAATTGCTTTATCTAAGTCGCCCTTGTCTCTACATGCAATTCCGAGGTTGTTGTAGGGGATAGCCACATTTTGGGTTTCCTCACCATATAATTTCAGGTCAATATGCAATGCTTTTTCTAAATAGTCAATGGCTTTATCTAAGTCGCCCTTGTCTCTCCATGCCATCCCGAGATTGTTGTAATCAACGATAATATATGTATTTTGTTCGCCATGTATCTTTAAGTCTATACGCAATGCTTTTTCTGAAAATTCAATGGCTATATCCGGGTCACCCTTGTCATGCCATGCACTCCCGAGGTTGTTATATATAGGGGCTAGAATTGCGTTTTCCTCACCAAATAATTTTAGGCCAATCACCAACGCTTTCTCCAGATACTCGATGGCTTTATCTAAGTCGCCTTTGTCTTTCCATCTTAATGCAAGATTATTATAGTCTGCTGCCACATCATTGCTTTCTGCGCCTTGGTTTTGCAGGTCAATGGCTAATGCCTGCTCCAGGTACTGTATGGATGGTTCAATCTGCCCGAATGTCCGACAAAGCTTAGCCGCTTTTCTTAAATATTCTGTATGGTGCGGTGGTATTTTTGCGGCCAGTTCATAGTATTTCAGCGCTTCAGCAAATTCCAGGTTTAGCTCACAAATTGTTCCAAGTTGGTGAAAATCTTCCGCAACTTTTTCTATACGCTCTTTAGAGGCTTCTTTAACCAGTTCTTTTGCTTTATTATAATTTTTCTCTTCTACAGCTTTAAGTGCTTGCTTTTTTAGTTCTTCCTTACCCTGTTCAGCCGCAAGTGATTGTTCCAGTTCCTTACGGGTGGTTTCCTGTTGGGCTATAACATCTTCTTTTTGTAGCAGCAATTGCCTCAGTTCTTCTTTTTCTTGCGTGAGCGTCTGTATTTGTTGTTGCAGTTCTGCTGAAGGGGTAGCTTGTTGCTGCGATACTAACGCAGCCAGCCCCTGCTCCATTTTCCTTAATATCTCCATTCCACCCGCGCTGTCTATGCTATTTGCTTTCAGCAACGCTGTTTCATTTCTTCTGATCCTTTCCAGTATCAGGTCGCATATTTGTTGTGGTGTTTGTCCGTTTATTTCTATATAACCGTCAATAGAAAAAATTCCGTCCATTTCAGTCAGGTCAAACTTAAAATGCATCAGTGCGTCATATTGTTTATGCTTTATCATATCCATTATGGCACGCCATTCCAGTTGTGTCCAATCATTTTCTACGTAGTCTTTACATACAAAGTATACTACCAGTTCCGACTCTTCCCTGTATAGTTTTGGTAAAGACATTCCAAGATTCGGGCGGGCAAATTCAGCAGCATGGTATTTATCGTATAATATCTGGGGCCGTCCAAACTCATGCGCCAGCAGGTCGGCAACCTGCTGTATAAAAGTTCTTTTCTGTCCCGGAAAAGAAAGCGCAACCTTAAATCGTTTTTCAGCCATGTTTCAGTGGTGTTGGTATCGGATTTTAAAAACAGCGGATTATAAAGATAGGAAATATTATATGTACATCCGCAATGCTTACCCCCAACACGCGGGATGCATCTCCGAAGCACAAGCCTGTTGCCTGGGCGGAGGGCTTGGGCGCATCAGCGTACGGAAGCTGAAGTAATTCGAAACTGAACAAAGCATAGACTACTTGTAGAATAATTCCAATAATTCTACAAATTCGAGTTCAGACAAAAAATCTATATATCCGCCCCAAACCCGCGCCCACACTGCACCACAAAACCATCATGGTACAGTTACTGTACCGCCATGCATTTTTTATTTGGCAGGTGGCCCCACCTTCCCGAACTTTGCCTCATACCCAAAAAAAATTGGGACAAGTTCTTTGACTTACTGCTTTGTGAACTCCGTGCTATGGTGAGCATGTGAACCCATGTGTGTACTGTAAACTGGCACACGACCGAACCATTTAACCAATTAACATTTTGACTATTTAACTTATCACTAATTATACCCATTTATACCTTTTATGCACCTTTTTATACTTTTTATGCACTTTTTTAGGCCCAATTATACCGTTTTATACCCGTTTATACCTAACAATAAAACACATAAGCATTGCCCATGGCTCATTTCACCCATCCCCATCTCCGGTTTTTTTACCGCTGCCGGTCAAAATCCCGAAATTATACCCTGGTTTGGCGCAATAGCCCCCTGCCGGTGGCAGGTTTGCCAGGCTGTTTTTTGCCCTTGTCTTTAATTTTTGTAGCGAAGAATTTTCATGCCGGGCACAAAAAAAAGAGACTGTATAAAACAGTCTCTTTTTAAAGATCGCTAAAGAAGTATTATTTCTTTTTAGCGGCTGTCCTTTTTGCAGGACCAGCGTTCTTCTTAGCCGCCTTTTTTGGCGCTGCGGCCTTTTTCGGCGCTGCTGCTTTCTTAGGAGCAGCTGCTTTCTTAGGTGCAGCTTTTTTAGGAGCCGCTTTCTTTGGTGCAGCTTTCTTAGGAGCTGCTTTCTTTGCTGCAGCTTTTTTCGGAGCTGCCTTTTTTGCTGTTGCCATAACTGTGAATTTAAGGGTTAAACAAAAATCTTTACTGCTATATGGCAAAATCGCCGTGGGGGTTAGGCCTCGGCGATCGCAGTTGAAACTTCTTTTACTGAAATTAATGTTTTTGTGCGTGTCTTACGAAATTCAACTATACCATCTGCCAGGGCAAATATGGTAAAATCTTTTCCTAATCCTACATTATCACCGGGATGATAAACAGTACCACGCTGACGTACTATAATATTACCGGATATCGCAGGCTGCCCGCCAAATATCTTTACTCCTAATCTTTTGCTTTGTGAGTCGCGGCCGTTCCGTACACTGCCTTCCCCTTTTTTGTGTGCCATTTTATTTTGTTATATTACTATTACGAATTAAAGTTAAGCAATTCCGTTGATCTTTATTTTTGTCAGGCTCTGGCGGTGGCCATTTTTTTTCTGGTATCCTTTGCGCCTGTTCTTTTTAAAGATGATCACTTTATCGCCCTTAAGATGATCTATGATCTCAGCCTGAACTTTCTTACTGTTCTTGCCAACGGTAATATTCCCTCCATCACTTACCATGAGAGTAGAAAACTCAACCTTGTCACCTGCATTGCCCTGAAGGCGATGCACAAACAATTCGTCGTTTTGTTTTACCTTAAATTGCTGCCCTGCTATTGTTACTATTGCAAACATCTTTTCTAAAATATTTTCGCAAAGATAATACAGTTTTTTATTCCAAACAAAAAAATTTGTTATTTTTTTTATTTAGAAAAATATTTTCCTTATATGGTTCTGCTATTTAACAATACAAATGTAATACTTCGCTTCCATTAAATATTAACTTTGACCTCCCCAAGCAATTTAAATGAAGATCAAATCTTTCCTTGCAAAGCCTTACGCTTCTTATATACATTCGAAGTTGCGCAAGGGCATGATGGCCGCAAACGCCCACCAGCAAGCTATCCTGCAGTATCTGGTGAAGTATGGAGGCCGCACTGTTTTTGGTAAGGACCACAATCTTGCAGCAGTAAAAAATTATGAGGAATTTAAAAAAGCCGTGCCCATCCGCGACTACGAAGCATTCACTCCTTACATAAATAAAATAAAAAATGGGGAGCAAAATATTTTATGGAAAGGAAGGCCGATATATTTTGCAAAAACATCAGGAACCACCAGCGGCGTAAAATATATACCTATCAGCAAAGACTCTATCTCCAACCATATTGAGGGTGCGCGCAATGCTTTATTGTGCTATATGGCGGAGAGTGGCAAAACAGATTTCGCGAACGGAAAAATGATCTTTCTTTCGGGCTCTCCCGAGCTGGAACGCGTGGGTGGCATACCTACCGGAAGGCTTAGCGGCATTGTAAACCATTTTATTCCCCGCTACCTGCGCGGCAACCAGTTGCCGTCATACGAAACCAACTGTATAGAAGACTGGGAAGTGAAGCTGGATAAGATAGTGCAGGAGACAATGAATGAGGATATGACCCTCATCAGCGGCATTCCGCCATGGATGCAAATGTATTTCGACTGGTTGAGCGCACGCAAGGAAGGGAAAAATATCAAAGAGATATTTCCTAATCTGCAGGTGATTGTGCATGGTGGTGTAAATTTTGAGCCATATAAAGCCAAGCTGCTGGACAGCCTGGGCGGAGAAGTGGATATGATAGAGACCTTCCCGGCATCAGAGGGCTTCTTCGCCTTCCAGGACCTGCCCGGAAAAGAAGGGCTATTACTAAACACAGATGCCGGTATTTTTTACGAATTCGTGCCTGCGGACGAAATAGACAATGAGCACCCAACGAGACTATCACTTGCGGAAGTAAAGGTTGGCGTCAACTATGCACTCATCGTTTCCACCAATGCCGGCTTATGGGCATACAATATCGGCGACACTGTACGCTTCATCAGTACAGAGCCTTACAGGCTTGTGGTAACTGGGCGCGTGAAGCATTATATCTCAGCATTTGGCGAACATGTGATCGGGGAGGAAGTAGAACATGCCATCAGGCTGGCGGCAGATGAGTTCAATCTGCATGTAATAGAATTTACTGTAGCGCCTGCCATAAAGGTAACCGCAGGTTTGCCGTATCATGAGTGGTTCGTAGAATTTGAGGAACCACCTGCCGACGTAGAAAAATTTGCATCAGTTGTCAACAGCCGCCTCAGGGAAAAAAACATTTACTACAACGACCTCATTGCCGGAAACATTCTGCAGACACTGAAAATACGTGTCATGAAAAAAAACACATTCATTGAGTACATGCGTTCCATTGGGAAACTTGGTGGCCAAAATAAAGTACCACGCCTGGGCAACGACCGTAAGTTTGCGGATGCATTGTTGCCCTGGGTCCTCTCCTGATGCTATTGTGTATTCAGCCGTATAATATCGGGTGCTACTATAAAGTTGCTCGAATACCTGAACCTTATGTTGGCCCTCACTATCACTTTAAAGTTATTCATGTCTGCGGGAGACTCGGGAAAATAGTACGCCCTTAGCTCGATCGTTTCAAATATCAGGTTCTCATTTCGGGCGCGTACCCCACCCCCAATGCTGGTATGAAAGGACGATTTGCTGAACCCGGCATTTTCAGGTGCCAGCAACGACATATCTATATAAGGAAAAGGTGCAAACTGGAAGCCAAGCAATTTGTACTTGATGTAGAAGGCTGTTTCCAATTGCAGGCTAAGACGTTTGCCGCCCGAAGCCGAATCGGATAGAAACCCGCGCAATCCATAATAATTATCTATCCTCAGCGGCTCCATGGTAAGCCGGTTATATATCTCCGAATAGCTCACATTTATATACTGACGTATTTTGGTACTATTCCAGAATAATATGCGGCTATATGCCGTAGCCCCTGCCAGGAAACTCCCATCCTGTATGCTGCCATTATATAAGAATCCCCCGGTGCGCATATAAAGCTGTATAAAATCGCCCCGGTGAGTAGCTATATATTGCGACACGCTAATACCCCCATATGGCCTTTCCAGGTTCAATTGCTTGTGCCATCCTCCGGTCACGCTGATATTATACCCATATGGCAAATCTTCCGTAGTTCCGAATCCATAAATATATTGTGTCTTATAGTAGTCCTGCCTGAAGAAGGTGATCTGCCCAAGTACCGCCTGCGAGCTGTTATACACAGGATCAAAGATATTGTCGGCCTGTCTTGGCACGTTTACAAAATCGCGGTTGTAATACCTCACGGCAAGAAACCTGCGGTCGCGTATCGTGTTATTGCTTGCCGTCAACTTCCTTATGGCGATATTATACCCTACCCAGGCATCCAGCAGGTTGTATTCATAAAGCCTGGCAGAGGTGTCGTAGTATACATTATGCGTTTTGTTATTGCTCAGCGTTAACCCACCGGCTACCCTTGAATATGGCGATACCAGTCGCCTACTCAGCGAAAGGAAGGTAACAGACTCCTCAACATGGGTATAGTCACTTATGTTCATCACACTATAGCCTACTGAGCCGTCAATGAATGAATGCAGGATGCTGTTCTTTTTATAACTGGTTCCATAGCCCCAGTTAGGGTGTCGGTTGTAATCATATAACCCTGATACCTCTACCCGCTGCCCCGCACCCATAAAATTCGCGTCGTACAGATTCAGCATAATATGGTTCAAGCCTGCGGATGAACCACCCCCCCCTATACTAAAGAAGTCTTTTGTATAAATAGTTATGTCTACCGAATCCGGATAGCCTTTTACAGAGTCAACCACGATGCGTGCGTCCTGAATGAACTCCAGAGAACGGATGTGACGTTCATTGTCCGCAACTTTAAAAGCGTTAAGTGGCGTATGCTCCTGAATGAACAAGTTATCTTTGATTACAAATTTCCGGGTAGTGCGGTGCAATCTATCACCCGCCCTTGCCGCCCAGCTGCTATCGCGCCGGCTGGTATCATAAAACGAACGATTAAAACCATAAGGCTCAATATTTATATTTCTGATAATCTTACCCTGGTAAGGCATAAACGGGTCCTCACTTTTCCCATTCAGATAGCTGTCATCCGACTCAGGGGCCCTTCTCACAGAGTTGATGGCCTGCTGAAAAATATTATTTACGAATCGGTTTTGGGTGAAACGGAGCTTCTTGAAGTCAATACTGTCCGGCGCTTTATTCTGCCCATATGCCGGGGAAAAAAACACCCCGGCAAACACCCATAATAATATGCGGGCCCTGATATGGAGCAATAACCTCATTTTAAACAATGATACTCAAAACTATACAACCTTACAATATTACATTAGCCAGGTGCAAAAATCATGCTAATCGTACATGCCATACTGTTAAACTGTAAATAACCGGTATTGGGCAGCACAAACAATCATTATATATGCACAGATTATATAGCGCAGATTTTTGCTATTTTCACACCTTATAAATATAGCTAATGAGGTGTTTTTTATTGATCATATTCCCGTTCTTCTTATGCTATTTTGCGGCAGACGCACAATCACCTAAGTATGAATTTCGTGGCGCATGGATAGCCACAGTAGCAAATATAGACTGGCCGTCAAAGCCGGGCTTGCCAGCTATTGAGCAGCAGCAGCAATTCATTCATCGCATAGAGCAGTTGAAAGAAATGGGCTGCAATGCTGTTATCGTACAGGTGCGCCCCGTTTGCGATGCCTTCTATAATTCTAAGATAGAGCCATGGAGCCACTACCTTACCGGCAGACAGGGAGAAGCGCCTTTTCCCTACTACGACCCGCTTATTTTTATGATAGAGGAGGCGCATAAGCGCAATATGGAATTCCATGCGTGGTTCAATCCATACAGAGCGCTTATGAACAGCAAGGTGAATACTAACCCACCAAATCATGTAACACGCACTCACCCTGAGTGGGTAATAAGCTATGCTGGCAAATCATACCTTGACCCCGGTATACCCGAAGCCCGTGAATATACCCTCAGCGTGATTTGTGACGTGGTGAAACGGTATGATATTGATGCCGTGCACCTTGATGATTATTTCTACCCGTACCGCGCACCCGGAAAAGAATTTGGCGACTACAGAACGTATGCGAAGTATGGTGGTGGAATGTCCATTGGCGACTGGCGCCGCAATAACGTAAGCCTGTTCATATCGCAGCTCAATGCCAGCATCAAGCATATAAAACCCACCGTGAAGTTGGGCATCAGCCCTTTTGGTGTATGGCGCAATAAAAGCCAGGACCCCGACGGCTCCGATACAAGGGGCGGACAAACAAACTACGACGACCTCTACGCTGATGTGCTGCTTTGGATGCAAAAAGGATGGATCGACTACCTCATGCCGCAGCTTTACTGGGAGCATGCGCACAAAGCGGTGCCTTTTACCGTGCTGATGCCCTGGTGGTATGGCCATTGCTACAAACGCCACATGTACTATGGCCTGGGCCTGTATCGCATGGCCGAATCAAAAAAAGGGCCCTACACAAGTGAGCATGAACTGCTTTGGCAGTTGCGCGATATAAGGGAGCAATGCCCGAATACAGGCTATTGTTTTTATAACTCTTCCAGCTTCGATAAGATACGCCCGGCTTTTAAAGACAGCCTGCAAAACAAACATGCAAGGTACCCGGCGCTTGTACCCCCTATGGTATGGCTGGATAGTGTAGCTCCCTCTGCCCCGGTGCTGAAAATTGAAAATATCAGCTCCGGCGTATTACTAAAATGGGAACAAAGTAATCCGCAGAAAGAAACACTACGCTATGTAGTGTATCGGTTTGTGAACAATGAAAAAATTGACCTGGACCGTAACGACAAAATCATTTCGATACAACAAAGCACCGTATATAAAGACGCCGATTCACGTAATTACAGGCAGCCGGTATATATAGTTACCGCGCTCGACCGGCTGTGGAACGAAAGTAAACCAAGCAATAAGGTGAGTAGTAATTGAATATTAGCATAACTTTGCCATCCTTCATTTTCAATGGTCCTTATCACAGGCGCGAGTGGTTTTTTAGGCAGGCACCTTGTCCGTTATCTATCGGCACAGGGTGTACATTTACGCGCTTTATACCACAGCCATCCTCCCGGGCATGATATTGATCACCTGCCCGGTGTAGAATGGGCGCAGTGCGACCTCCTCGATGTTTATGCAGTAGAAGAAGCAATGGCGGACGTTACAGAAATTTATCATTGCGCTGCCATTGTCACTTTCGATCCGCGTAGAAGAAAGGAGATGCTCCACTTCAATCCGGAAAGCACTGCCAATATCGTGAACGAGGCACTGCAACAGCAAGTGCGCAAGATGGTTTATGTAAGTTCTATTGCCGCATTGGGACGAACCGGCGAACAAACAAAAGAAGTAACTGAAGAGGAGGAATGGGGCGAAAGCAGGTATAACTCCGCATATGGCATCAGTAAATACCTTGCCGAGATGGAAGTGTGGCGTGGTATCGGCGAAGGATTGAATGCTGTTATCGTCAACCCAGGCATCATCATCGGTGAAGGCAGCGGGCATGATATTTCATCGCGCTTAATGAAAATGGTTTACAGGGAGTTTCCCTTTTATTCCAAAGGTGTAACATCATGGGTGGGTGCGGAAGACGTGGTGCGGATTGTGACCGGGCTCATGGGCTCCGACATTGAAGGGGAGCGGTTCATTGTAAGCAATGCCAATCTCCCGTTCCGCGAGGTGCTGGCCAAAATGGCCACGGCGCTGAATAAACGGCCTGCGCGCTATTACGCTACATCATGGATGACCTCCCTCGCCTGGCGGCTTAGTATGCTCAGGAGCACCATTACCGGCGACAGCCCGCTGATAACCCGCGAAACAGTTAATAATGCCAATTCAGTCTGTTTATATAATAACAGCAGGTTATTAGGCGCGCTTCCGGGGTTCACTTACACACCTTTGGAGCAGTCTATTAATGCGATGGCACGGTCTTTTTTATATAATAATAAAAAATAGCCAATATTTTTTTATTAGAGAAAACAGTCGTAAACTTGCAGCAAGGAAACAATAGTTGTTCCATCCTTTCATACAGTTTATCTGATAGTTCCCATTGTATTAGTTCAATAGTTCAGGTGAAGATCATAGATAAATTAGCGTAAAACCAGATTGATTTAAAATAATTATTCAGAAAAAATCCAGGCATGCCTTACGACATTTCGCAGTTAAATGATATGCTCATCCCTGAGCTTATAGATGCAGCTGACGCTTTAAAAATCCCAAATACACGTTCTCTCGATAAACAAGCACTAGTGGCAATTATTATGGAAACGCAGAACGGCAAAGAGGCCGGTGATGAGCCTAAAAAGAAACGTGGCCGCAAATCAAAAGATGATACTCAGCCGGCCGAAGAACCAGCCGCTGCAGCTGCCACGCCCGATGACTCAGCCAATGACGGGGGCGAGAAAAAACGCCGCCTGCGCAAGCCTAAAGATACCCATGCACCAGACCCTATGCCGGTAAGAGCAGCACCAACAACCGATCCGCAGTGGGGCGAAATAAAACGCGACAGACCGCAGCCGGCAAAAAAATATGAGCCTGTTCCCGCACCACAGCCTGTAGCTGCAGCAGAAACACAGGAAAATTCAGGTATTACTATGCCTACCGAATCTCCTGAAGTACAACCCCCTCAGCAATCTGCCGAAACTGAAGCAGAAAAGCCACAACAGCAACACCAGCACCAGCAGCAATTCAATCGTCCGCAACGCCGTGAGGAGAAGCAATCTAACTTCAACCTTGAGTTCGAAGGTATTGTTGCCAGTGAGGGCGTTCTGGAAATGATGCCTGATGGTTATGGCTTTTTGCGCAGCAGCGATTATAACTACCTGAGCTCACCGGATGATATTTATGTATCTCCTTCTCAAATAAAATTATTCGGACTGAAAACGGGCGATACCGTAAAAGGTAATGTGCGCCCGCCAAAAGAAGGTGAAAAATACTTTGCACTACTGAAGGTAGAAACTATTAATGGTCGCCTGCCCGATGAGATACGCGACCGTGTGCCATTCGACTACCTCACGCCATTGTTCCCTTTCGAAAAGCTGAGCCTTACCTCTACCAGCAGCAACTACAGTACTCGTATCATGGATCTTTTCACCCCTATAGGAAAAGGACAGCGCGGGCTTATTGTGGCGCAGCCTAAAACAGGTAAGACCATGCTGCTGAAAGAAGTAGCGAACGCAATAGCCGCCAACCACCCTGAGTGCTACCTGATGATAGTACTGGTTGATGAGCGCCCTGAGGAAGTTACAGATATGCAGCGCAGCGTGCGTGCAGAAGTAATCGCTTCAACATTCGATGAACCTGCCGACAAGCACGTAAAAGTTTCTACAATCGCATTGCAGAAAGCAAAACGCCTTGTAGAAGTAGGCCATGACGTAGTGATACTGCTCGATTCTATTACACGCCTTGCACGCGCACATAATACAGTAGCCCCTGCCAGCGGCAAAGTACTGAGTGGTGGTGTGGAAGCAAATGCCATGCAGAAACCCAAACAATTTTTTGGTGCTGCGCGTAAGATAGAGAATGGTGGCTCGCTTACCATATTGGCAACTGCACTTATCGACACAGGCTCTAAGATGGATGAAGTTATCTTTGAAGAATTCAAGGGTACCGGCAATATGGAATTACAGCTCGATCGTAAGCTGGCCAATAAACGCATATTCCCTGCTATTGATATCACTTCATCATCTACCCGCCGCGACGACCTGCTGCATGAAAAAGATGTACAGAACAAAATGTGGCTCCTCCGTAATCATATCGCCGATATGAATACAGATGAAGCAATGCACTTCCTGCTAAAGCAAATGAAAGGCACAAAGAGCAATGAAGAGTTCCTGGCTACAATGAATAAGTAGTTATTGCTTTCCAATAAGAAAATCGGCCCGGGATGTACATCCCGGGCCGATTTTCTTATTGGTGCTCTACCGGATTCTATTTTTGTTCGGTAAGTTGTTGCACTTTCTTTGCCTTCATTGCATAATAACCTCTCAGCAGAAAGCTACCTTTCATAGCATACATATTCTCTTTAAAGCCCTCAGTGCCTTCCTTTTCGTCAATTATTTATGCTTGCAAGTTCAGCCCCTATTCCCGATGTTATCTTTCCGGCGCAGGTAAGCGCTATAATTACAGGGCCTATCTCCCGCACAATAGATATGATCACTATACTGGGTATATAACTTTCCACGCCAAATGATTTCATAATAGGTGCCGGCTGAACGGTAATCACAAAACCCAGAATAAAGCCTATGATACCTATCAGCATCAGCGATTTATAGCCTATCATATAACATTAACACATCAGTTCACTCCATTCAAATCCTATCCTCAGTATATTGCGGACAAATCCTCAGATGAACAACATTTGGTTGCCAATTTCCACAAACCATATACCCGGTGCTGCCAGTATTGTTTGCGCCATACTTTACTATTTAAAAACGTTTTAGGGAAACTGTCTTTCTTTTACCCTAATGATTATCAATAAAAAATTATGCCGCACGCTATTTACATATTGGTAACCTTCAAGAAAACAGTATCCTATTGCGGCAAAAAACAAGAGTAGAATAAAAGACGAGATGGCGCAAATAAAAAAACTTTTATAACCAAGGGTATAATCCCGGATTATAAAAGTTTCAGATTACTTACGTGTTTTCTTATTTGTTAAATAAGAAGAAACAAACAACTACAGCTGCAATCAATGCAATGAATGCAACTCCGTAAGTTGTCATGTCTGAGTGTTCCAATTCGTTCTTTTTCATATTGCGGGGATTTTTATTAATACAAATTTAATCATACTTCAACCCCATCCAAATGATTTCTGTCAGAACCCAAATAACGATTTGTTAATCCCAATTATCTGTTGTGCAGTTTATAATAAATGGTTCGGATTAACCATTGAATAACACAGTTTGGCTGACTTTTTGCTGAAAAAAACTGGTATAACTTTTTGTACAGATCAGAAGAAAATCCTGATGGTCTGATAATGCAGATTACCGGATTTGGTTACACCCAAACCTAGCAAATCCGCCGCAGATGCGCGATTCAGCGATATTTCCAAAAATCCCGCGTTGTTGAACCTGCACAACGGGGTGCCTTCCGCTACATCATCATAGTGCTTGCTTATGGTAGTAATATCTGAGCGCATTACTTTTATCCGGAACGGTTTTTCTCGCACAAGGTGTTCAAATTTCTCCTGAGTCATGTCAAGTACCACGTTCCCATAGCGGTCTATAAATTGTATGCCGCAATCCATTCCTCCCGGCGTCATACCTGGCTTCACCTGACGGGTACTTTTCATTTTATCATAACGTTCGTATGGTAACTCATTACCAGAAAATACTTTTTCTGTTACAATGACAACCTGGTCCATCCATTCTTTAAATGAAAATGATTGCTCCGGTTTTGCGCATAGCTGTGTGTTCTCCAATCCATCACCAAAAACAAGCGGGAGTATGCCATTGTCAGGGGCTATAAAATAAAAACCGTCTCGTTCAGCAAGCAGCATCCCGTTGCCGCCTAATGCATCTATGAGTAGAACATGCACCGTCCCACGCGGAAAATGATGATATGCAGACTGAAGCATAAAGGCCGCCTGCTGAAGGTCATATGGCGCAACACAGTGAGATATGTCGGTAATAATGCATCCGGGTATATGTTGTCTCAGCAAGGTCTCCGCATTAGTCACCGACGCATCCCCGGTGCCCATGTCTGACAATATAGTTATTGAAGGATAGCCCAATGGAACAGATATGTGTTTTCCACCACTAAATTAGTGCATATATACGGCACATAAAAAAAACAAGACCTGCCAGATGGCAGGTCTTGAAATAATAATCAGTTTTGTGTACTATAGTGTCCGTTTCACTTCCACCTCATCAAATCCTTCAATGATATCACCAACGCGCAGGTCGTTATAGTTTTTCACCATCAGGCCGCACTCATATCCGGCGTTCACATCCTTCACGTCATCTTTAAAGCGCTTCAGTGACGATAGTTCTCCCGTATACACCACAATGCCCTCACGCACTATGTTCAGCTTGGTTTGGCGGGTCATTTTGCCATCAAGCACATAGCAACCGGCAATAGTACCTACCCCGCTTATCTTAAATATCTCGCGCACCTCAATGTTGCACACTGTCTTTTTCTCCACTTTCGGTTCCAGCAGGCCTTCCATCGCGCTCTTTATTTCATCTATCGCATCATAGATAATAGAGTATGTCCGTATCTCAATATTCTCCTGCGTAGCAAGTTTAGCCGCCTGCATAGACGGGCGCACCTGGAAGCCAATGATAATGGCATCCGATGCTGTAGCAAGCAATACATCACTTTCCGTAATCTGGCCTACACCCTTATGCACCACATTGATAGCCACTTCCTCCGTAGAAAGTTTCTGCAACGAGTCGCTTATCGCCTCTACCGATCCATCAAAGTCACCCTTGATAATCACACCAAGCTCTTTAAAGTTTCCGAGTGCAAGACGACGGCCTATTTCATCAAGTGTTATATGCTTACGTGCGCGTATACCCTGCTCACGCATGATTTGCGCGCGGTGGTTAGCCAGTTCTTTTGCTTCATCCTCATCTTCAAACACACGGAATTTTTCACCCGCCTGTGGTGCGCCATTAAGGCCCAGCACCTGCACCGGTGCCGATGGTCCTGCGGTTTGAACGCGTTGGCCACGCTCGTTGAACATAGCCTTTATCTTACCATAGTGCTGTCCGCAGGTAATCATATCGCCTTGGTTCAGGGTGCCATTCTGTACAAGTATGGTGGATTGGTAGCCACGACCTTTGTCCAGCGATGCCTCGATTACGCTACCTGATGCCGCACGGTCTGGGTTTGCTTTAAGTTCCAGTAGTTCAGCCTCAAGGCCTATTTTTTCCAGCAGCAGGTCTATGTTCAGCCCTTTCTTGGCCGATATTTCCTGGCTCTGGAATTTACCACCCCAGTCTTCCACCAATATGTTCATATTGGCCAGTTGCTCCTTTATCTTTTCGGGGTTAGCCCCTTCCTTATCTATCTTGTTGATGGCAAATATCATCGGCAGGTTTGCCGCCTGCGCGTGCGATATAGCTTCCTTCGTCTGTGGCATTATCGCATCGTCTGCGGCCACTACTATTACGGCTACGTCGGCCACTTTAGCACCACGGGCACGCATCGCCGTAAAGGCTTCGTGGCCCGGTGTATCCAGGAAGGTGATCTTCTTACCGGTAGCTGTTGTTACACGGTACGCACCTATGTGTTGGGTAATGCCCCCTGCTTCACCGGCCACTACGTTTGCGCTGCGCACATAGTCGAGCAATGAAGTTTTACCGTGGTCTACGTGGCCCATGATGGTCACAATAGGCGCACGTGGCTGCAGGTCTTCTTCAGCATCCACTTCTTCTTCTACTTCTTCAGCTTCCTGCTCCAGGTTAATGAATTCGACGTCATAACCAAACTCGCTTGACACCAACTCTATTACCTCCGCGTCAAGGCGCTGATTAATGGACACCATGATACCAAGGCTCATACACTTGCTGATTACCTCCGCAAAACTTACGTTAAGCATACTGGCCAGCTCACTTACCGATATGAATTCTGTTACCTGTATAGTATTTCCCTGCTCAGCATTTTCAGCAGCCGCGCGCTTGTCGGCCATTTCATCACGCTTGTTACGGCGGTATTTGGCCTTCAGATTCTTACTCCGGGTTGAGCCTGTGAGTTTCGCCTGTGTTTCCCTTATTTTATCCTGTATTGCTTTTGTATCTATTTCCTGTTGCTGTGCCGATACCGGTGCATTTCTCGGTGCCCCACGACGATCGCCACCGCCACCTGGTCCGCGGTTGTCGCGGTTAAATCCGCCACCACCAGTACCTGGTCCACGGTTAAATCCGCCACCGCCGCCTGGTCCGCGGTTGTCGCGGTTAAATCCGCCACCGCCGGTGCCTGGTCCACGGTTGTCGCGGTTAAATCCGCCGCCACCCGGCTGTTGGCTACGGTTGTTCGGGTCTGGTTTGTGTGTTTCCGGTTTTTTCTCTACAGGAATGCGCTTACGTTTACGTTTTTCCCTGTTGTCTATCCTGTTATCGGTTCTGTTACCACTGCCAGGGGGTTGTGATACAGGTAGTTCTATCCTTCCTATTATCTTGGGGCCTTCCAGTTTTGGGGCCTTCATCTCTATGTGTTCCGGCTTAGCCTGCTCTTCGTCCGTCGGGGATGCCGCAGTTATTATCTCCGGGGCTGTCGCCGGCTCTGTGGCAGATACTTCTTCGGCTACATCCTTTTTCGCCTTTGTTATTTTTGCTTCAGGCTTTTCTTCTTTTTTAAGAACTTCCTTTTTCTTCACTGCGCCTTTTTTGGGCCGCGAAGCAAGGTTCATATCCTCAAGATTTATTTTCCCAAGTATATTGGGGCCTTCAATCTTCGGTGCCTTCACATCCAGATGCGCCGACAGGGTTTCAGCTGTTGCTTCCTCTTTATCAGTAGTTGCTTTTGCAGTGGCAACAGGCTCTTCATCCTTACTCTTCTGATTGGGGGTTTCTTCCTTAGCAGGGGCAGTTTCTTCCTTCACTGCTAAAGAATCTGCTTTTTTCGGGAGTTCTTCTTTTACTTCAGCTACCTTGGGTTTTTCCGGCTCTTTGGGTTTTTCTTCTTTGGGTTTTGCTTTCGCTTCTGCAACAGGCGTTTCTTCTTTCTTATCTTTTACCGTTATGTCCAGGTCTTCCTTTGTTTTTCTCAGGCCATCCAGCAGCGAACCTTTGGGCAGGGCAATCTCTTCGCTCCTGCGTTTGGCCGCCTTGTCTGGGGCAAATTCAACCTGCAGGGCATTATACATCTGCTCTGTCAGCTTAGTGCCCGGGTTGGGGTTTTTAATGTCAAATCCCTTATCTAGGAGAAATTCTACCAGAGTTTCCCTTCCGACATTAAATTCTTTAATTGCTTCCCCTAACCTGGGAGTTTTTGTTGTTGGTGTCATTCTTCTGTTTCCTGCTTATTTATGCAATTTATCTTTATCTGTGCCTGCTATTACAAACCTACGCCTTTTTGCCGAAAATGGCCGCTCATCCTATGCGCAAACACTGTGTTTTCGCATAATGTGCTGTTATTCATTACTAAATTCCGCCTCCAGCACCTTACGCACATCATTTACAGTACTTTCCTCAAGATCGGTACGACGCACCAGTTCCTCTGCCGATAAGCCCAGTACACTCAACGCTGTATCACATCCAATGCGCTTGAATTCATCTATTACCCATGGCTCTATCTCGTCTGCAAATTCATCAAGGTCTATATCATATTCTTCCTCTTCTTTCACATCACGGTACACATCAATGCTATAGCCGGTAAGTTCCTGCGCCAGCTTAATGTTCACACCTTTCTTACCAATGGCCAGAGATACCTGGTCAGGGTCAAGGTATACATTCGCGCTATGCTCTTCATTATTCAATTCCATCTTATTGATGCGCGCCGGTGTAAGCGACCGCTGCAGCAATAATTGGATGTTATTGGTATAGTTGATGATATCTATATTCTCATTACGCAGTTCCCGTACTATGCCGTGTATACGGCTTCCCTTCATACCCACACATGCTCCTACCGGGTCTATACGGTCGTCATAACTTTCCACTGCAACTTTCGCACGCTCGCCGGGCTCACGTACAATTTTCTTCACCACTATCAGGCCATCCATTATCTCGGGCACCTCTATTTCCAGCAATTTCTCCAGGAACGATGGGTGCGTACGGCTCAGTATGATGATAGGTGAGTTGTTGCGCATTTCTACTTTTTTTACCACAGCACGCACCGTTTCCCCTTTCTTGAAGAAATCCGTGGGTATCTGTTCGCTTTTCGGCATTATCAGTTCATTACCTTCATCATCAAGAAGTAAAATTTCTTTTTTCCATATCTGGTAAACTTCCCCGCTGATGATATCACCTATACGGTCAGCATACTTTTTCAGCAGGTTATTCTTTTTCAGGTCGCCTATCCGGGCGGCAAGCGTTTGTTTGGCGGCAAGTATGGCGCGACGGCCAAAGTTGGCCACATCCACTTCTTCATATACTTCCTCTCCTACGCTGTAATCAGGCTCTATCTTTATGGCTTCGGAGTACGGTACCTGCAGGTTCTCGTCTGTTACCATGCCATCTTCCACTATTTCCCTGCGGCGGAAGATCTCAAGGTCGCCCGTCTGGTCATTTACGATAACGTCAAAGTTTTCGTCCGTTACATACTTTTTACGCAGCAACGTTTTGAAAACGTCTTCCAATACCTTCATCAAGGTCGGCCGGTCAATATTTTCGGCTTCTTTGAACTCCTGAAAGGAGTCGATGAGATTAATACTTGCCATATGTTCGCTTTTTCGCTTCCCGGCCCCGGTAAAAGAGCAGGGTTTTAATTAAAAAATGATTTGTACTACTGTTTTTTTAATGTTAGAAAATGGAATTTGGGTAATTATTAAAGCTTGTTTTTGCTTAGCCGGTTTTATTTCCAGCATTATATGCTCTTCCGTTACTTCTTTCAGTATGCCTGTTTTTTCTACACCTTCGCTATCTGTCACCGTTACCTTGCGGCCCACATTCTTCTTGTACTGCCTCAGTTGCACCAGCGGCTCATCCACACCTGGGCTCGATACCTCAAGCGAAAAATCCCCGTCAGGAAACATTTGTGCAGCCTCGATATGGGCATATAGCCTCCGGTTCACAGACGAACATTTCTCTATCGAGAACCCACTGTCCGCATCCAGATACACTTTGATATTATTTATCGGCTTCACCTTAATGTTCACCACAAATATATCTGTGCCCTCAAGCAAGGGTTCCAATAAACCGTGAACCTTTTCCGTTATCTCGGCCATATCTTAGAAACGATGAGGGGACAACCAGTGTCCCCTCTCTTTTGTTTTATATCCATTGCAAATGTACAACATTTTTCTAATTCAGCCATTAAGTATTGGTTAAATGGTCAATTTTATTGATAGATGAGCAGTTTTACTAGCCAGATAGCAATAAATATTAAAAAAAAATAATTAAATGAGAACCACGTCTCTACGTTTATTATAAAACACCAACTGTGCCAGCCTGTCAACCAATCAACCATTTCACCTAACTTTGCCCCATGCTTAAGATTATTATTTGGTTATTAATAATTGCCATCTTATTTAGGGCATTGGTTCGTTTTATTTTTCCCATTGCGCACATCACCTCTGTTACTAACGACCGCCTGAAAAAAATGCAGGACCAACTAAACGAAATGAACCGCCAGGCACAGAAAGCCAGCGAAAAAGAACATAAAAAACCATCAAAGCGGCAGGGAGATTATATTGACTACGAAGAGCTTTAACGTTCATACTGGTTTAGCAGTATGATATTTTTCTTTCACCCCTGCCGTTGTATCAATGCGCACAAGGAGGTGACAATAACAACATAGGCCACTTTAGGGGGTTGGGGTCTTGAATAGCGCTTCTATTGTCATCCCTTTTTCCAGGTAAATGGTTTGTATGCCCAGCAGTTTTGCCCCCTCCACATGCTGCGGACTGTCGTCTATAAATAAAGTTTCCTCCGGCTTCAGGCCGTTATCATCCAGCACCCGCAGAAAGATCTCTTTCATCGGCTTGCGCATACCCAGCCTGTGCGAAAAATACACCTTGTCAAAAAGCACGCCTATACTTGGCAGGCCATGGGTCCGCTGCACTATCCCGTTAAATGCTTCCTCGTGTATCTCATTGGTATTGCTCAGCAGGAAAAGGTCGTAATACAAATGCAACTGCTGTAATATCTGTAGCCTCCGTAACGGAAAGTCCAGCAGCATTGCATTCCATGCATTTATTATCTGTGCTTCTGTGACGGGCTGCGTAGCGGCTTTCATCAATTCAGCAATGAATTCTTCCCCCGGCATCTTTCCCATCTCAAACCTGTCGAACAACTCCGACTGGTGCAACTGAGCATACAATTCAGAAAAATTCTTTATCCCTGTAGCCACAAAGGCCTGCTCCGTAAGGTTGTAATCAATATTTAATAATACACCACCCAGATCAAAGATAATATGTTTGATGCCCTTCATCATACGGCAAAAATAGGGTTAAATTCTTTTTCTGTTTTTTAATAAAAACCTATACATTTGCACTCCAATTTTTAGCCTAACGGCTATAGGGCCTATAGCTCAGTTGGTTAGAGCACCTGACTCATAATCAGGTGGTCCTAGGTTCAAGTCCTAGTGGGCCCACTTCAAAACCGAGCAGTTACACAGTTTCATGTGTAGCTGCTTTTTTATTTTCGCACCATTTACGGGCACTGTAAAAAAAAATTGCGTAGCTAAATAACTACACATATATTTGTAGCCAAATAGCTACATAATGAATTTAAGGCGCGATGTTTTTCAGGCCATAGCAGATCCCACGCGAAGGGCAATACTTATGCTTGTGGCCACACAGTCAATGACCGCCGGTGCCATAGCGGCTAATTTTGGGACGGCACGGCCCACGGTCTCCAAACACCTTCAGATACTCACCGAGTGTCAATTGCTGGCCCAGGAACAAGCAGGCAGGGAAATTTACTATCACCTCAACGCGGACAAAATGAAAGAAATAGCCGACTTCATAGAGCCGTTCCGTGCGATGTGGGATGACCGCTTCAATAAACTGGAAACTATAATGAAAAAATATAAAAGCTGATACCATGCAACAGAAAACAAAGATCCATGCCGAGGACGGCAAACAGGAAATAGTAATCATGAGGGAATTTGACCTGCCACTGGAACTACTGTTCAGGGCATATGCGGAGCCTGAAATAGTGGAGCAATGGATGGGAACGAAAGTGCTGAAGCTGGAAAATAAAAAACATGGCTGTTACCAATTTGAAACCACAGACCCTAAGGGGAACAAACACAGTTTCAGTGGTGCCATCCATGAGTTCAGTCCAAACAAGAGGATCATACGAACGTTTGAAATGGAACACACACCCTTTGGTGTGCAACTGGAGTTCCTCGAGTTTGAACCAATCACACCCGGCACCAGCAAACTCAATATGCACATAGTATACAGATCTGTTGCCGTAAGAGACCAGTTGCTTCAGCTACCCTTTGCGCAGGGCATAAACATGGCACACAACCGGATACAGGACATTGCAGGCAAAATAAATTAACCTACTATGACAAAAAGAAATAAAATTATCTACTGGATAGCCACGCTGTGGCTGGCTTCAGGTATGGTTGCAACCGGAATACAGCAGTTATTAAAAGTAAACCTGGAGGGGGCACTGGCACCGCCAGGGGTATACGGCATTAAACATTTGGGCTATCCTGTTTATTTTCTTACAATACTGGGCATATGGAAAATAGCGGGCGTTGCCGCATTGCTTATTCCCGGATTTCGTCTACTGAAAGAATGGACTTATGCGGGCTTTTTCTTTCTGCTCACCGGGGCCTTGTTTTCACATATGGCAACGGGCCATTCCCTGGGCGAAATGTTTCCTTCATCATTACTTTTGCTTCTGCTTATCTTATCCTGGTATTTCAGGCCGGCTGATAGAAAATTGTATTTTGATCAAATAAAGACAAAATGAACCCGAAAGTTGATTTTTATTTTAATAAAGCCGGAACATGGCAGACAGAAATAGAGCACCTGAGAAAGATAGTTCTCGACTGCGGGCTCACCGAAGAACTGAAATGGGGCTGCCCCTGCTATCGGTTTGGGAAAAGCAACATTGTGCTGATACATGTATTTAAAGAATATTGCGCCCTTCTGTTTTTCAAGGGTGCCCTGCTCAGCGACCCACAAAACATACTTATCCGCCAAACGGAAAATGTGCAGGGCCCGAGACAGGCCCGTTTCACCAATTCACGGGAAATAGTGACAGTGAAAACCACACTGAAAACATATATCTGCGAAGCCATCGAAGTGGAAAAAGCCGGATTGAGAGTCGAATTGAAAAAAACTTCGGATTTTAAAGTCCCGGAAGAGTTTCAGAATAAATCAGATAAAAACCCAGCCCTGAAAAAGGCATTTGAGGCTTTAACGCCCGGCAGGCAAAGAGCATACCTTTTTTATTTTTCCTCGGCCAAACAATCCAAAACCAGGGAGTCCAGAGTTGAAAAATATATACCACAGATATTGGATGGGAAGGGATTAGATGATTAGTGCAAACTCTGAAAAAAGGAATAGCAGGCCTGGGATGAAATTCGGAAAATATGTGCCTAACAGCAGGTGTTAAAGGTTTAATAAACCCGGTATTCCGGCACAGTTTTTGAACTATACAATTTGCATTTCCTGGTATAGTGTGTGTTGATGGAAATTTAACGGCGAAGGGAATGCCCGAATATTTAGATTTCCACAAAGGGTGCTTTTCAAAGCACCCTTTCTTTTTTATACCCAAGACTAAAAGCTATTTCTTACAGACCGGTGATGCAGAGGCCAATAGAATATGGTGTGATAACCGGGCCTGCGCCATCCCTGAATACATTGGTAATATTATACGACCCATAGACAGAGAAGTTTCCCCAGCCCATGCGTGCTGTGGCGGCAAAATTCCAGGGCGATAAGTAGCGCTTGGTATTGGTCTTGTAATTTATCCTGGAGCCGTTGGCTGAAGATGCCGCCTTGGTATGGCCGCCCAGCAAGGCACCTACCTGCACGCCAATAGCCGCTTTAAATCCTTTGTTGCGGTTGTTTGAATTGCCAAAGTAGCGCAGCTCAAAAGGTGCCTGAATGTAAGTAGTGGCAAATTTGTAGCGCTTATAACCAAAGGTATCGGAGAGGAAACGCACCTGGCCGCTTGTCGCCAAAGCGGTATCGTTAAGCATCATCACCTGTTTGTCGAGGTACACTACTGATGCGTGTATGCCCAGCCCTGCCGCAAAACTGAGGTTGGTCTTTTTGATAGGGAAATCGTAACAGAGATAGGTGCTGAAGTTATATCCGAAGCCCTTTATCTTTACGCTATCAGGTTTATTATACCAGCTACTGTACGCAAGATTGACCATAATGAAGTCGCGCGAAGGCTTAACTACCGGGGGGGGTGTCTCACTTGCCTTATCAGCGGCATCCTGTGCCATCAGCATAGAGGGGACCAATAAAAAAGCCAGAATGGCGAGGAACCTTTGCATAAAGAATTATTAGGGCGCAAATATAATAGGTCTGAAAGGGAAAATTTGTTAAAAAAGTAGTGTAATGACTACAATCAGGGCATTTTCAGGATATTATGGGTGCATTTGGTGGTGGTTTCTACGTTCTCGCGGCACTCTGGCGGGTAAAAAGCAGCAGGTACACGATAATGAACAGCATGGATGTGACCGCTGATACCAAAACCTTCAGCAGCAGGAAGCCGATATTAGAGAAATTCCACAGTTCTATAGAGAAAAACACTATATGGTGCAGCAGTATGAGAAATGCGCTGTAAACGAGGAAAGGCATCCAGCCCATCGTGCGGATTGAGGGGTGTTGCCCGGTATATTCCACCAGGTTGCGGGGCAGCAGGGCACTGAGCACATTAGTACGCAGGTAGGCGATGAGGATGGTGGCACAGGCATGCATACCGGCGGTATTCATAAAAGTATCTACGGTGATGCCGAGGAAAAAGCCCAGAATTAGTAACAATGGTACAGGTGTCTCGAAAGGGAGCAGAAGAATGAACAGAGGATAAACGTAGGGGATAAAAATAGGAAAGCCCGAAGGTTCGCTCCACCAGCGCAGGGTTATCTTATTGAGGATAAGCACCTGCAGCAGGAGAATGACAGTGAAGCGTAAAATATTTTTTATCGTGCTGTTCATTTATTCATTTCATTTTTCCTCTGTGTGGCGGCAAGCATTACTGCCTTACTTTTTTACTGTCGAATCTTCGAGTTGTTTTTTCTCCGATGCGAATTTATTATCTATCACATAAACATACTGCAGATTGTGGAAATTAGTTGACGAACGCAGGTAAATGATCTGCATACCTTTTTTCTTTTCCACTTCTGTCTTTATCACGGTGCCTATCATCACATCGGGCGGGAAGTAGAGAGAAAAATTGTTTGTATAAACGGTATCTCCTTTTTTCACATTCACCTGCTGCGGCACATCAATCATAGTCAATACGGATGCGCTCTTTTCATCCCACACCACGAAACCGTTAGTGCCACCTTTAAGTTTTGCATTCACCTTCAGTTTGGTGCTGAGCGCAGACAATATACTGGCGAAGTGTGCCGAAACATGCTCTACACGTCCCACCACACCTGTGCCCGATATTACCGCCATGTTCTTCCGGATGCCGTCTTTGGAACCGCGGTTGATGGTAACATAGTTATCGCTGGTATTTGTAGAATTATTGATCACCCTTGCCGTCATGTAGATATAATCGGCATATTCGACAATATGGCTGGCGGTATCCTCCGGCTGCAGCTTCACATGCACCAGGCTGTCAGCAAGCGTGTCAATGCTATTCGTCCTGTTGAGCATTTTGCGCAGCATGGCATTCTCGTTGATCAGGCTGTCGTTCATTTTGCGCAGGCCGAAGTAATAGACCACATCATTCTGCTTTTTGTAGACTATCCCTGCAACTGTATTGGCTGAGCTAAGTATATCGGTGCCCTGCATATTTCCTGTTCTCACTATCAACACGATACAACCAATCTCCAACCCGAGAAATAATATCAGGTTGAAAAAGCGCCGTATGAACAGTATGAAATTACGCACGTAGTATCAGGAATTTGGAATTTGTGCTATGGAATTTGGATTAATACTTGGGATACTTTTTCCTCCCTGATTCCCAATTACTAATTCCAAACTCCCAAACAAAAAGTTTATTTCATCAGGAAAGGCATACGGGCAATGTTCTTCAATGCCATACCGGTGCCCCTTACCACAGCACGCAGCGGATCGTCGGCGACATGCACGGGTAATTTGATCTTGTGTGAAATACGCTTATCGAGGCCGCGCAGCAATGCCCCGCCCCCTGTAAGGTACAGGCCACGGCGGTAAATATCGGCGGCCAGTTCGGGTGGGGTGCTTTCCAGTGCCTTTAGTATCGCTTCTTCTATTTTGAAGATGGATTTATCGAGCGCCTCCGCAACTTCCTGGTAAGAAACCATTATCTGCTTAGGGATGCCGGTAACAAGGTCACGGCCATTAACAGCTATATCATCGGGCGGATTGTCGAGCTCCTTCAGTGCAGACCCTACGTGTATCTTTATCTGCTCTGCGGTACGCTCACCAATCATCAGGCTGTGGTAGCGTCGCATAGCTTCCATAATGTCGCCGGTGAATTCATCGCCCGCTATACGTATGGATTGGTCGCAAACGATACCCGCAAGCGCAATCACAGAAATACCTGTGGTACCACCGCCTATATCAATGATCATGTTGCCGGTAGGCTCTTCCACATCAATGCCTATACCCAGTGCAGCGGCCATAGGCTCGTGTATCATGTACACTTCCTTTGCGCCTGCCTGCTCCGCTGAATCCCGCACCGCCCTTTTTTCCACTTCGGTAATGCTCGAAGGAATGCAGATAACCATCCGCCAGCTGGGCGGGAACATTGGTTTTTTAGGGTAAACTAATTTTATCATTTCGCGCAGCATGCCTTCCGCCGCGTTAAAATCTGCTATCACCCCGTCTTTAAGGGGGCGGATCGTTTTCAGGTTTTCGTGGGTTTTTTCGTGCATCATCATCGCTTTCTTCCCCACTGCCACAATTTTATTTGTAGTACGGTCTATAGCTACGATTGATGGTTCGTCAACCACCACCTGATCATTATGTATGATAAGAGTATTGGCTGTGCCAAGATCTATTGCGATTTCCTGTGTCAGAAATTTAAAAAAGCCCAAAAAGTTGCTCATTACGGCTATAATTTATAAAGCAAAAGTGCAAAAAAACTAATAGAGTTTATGGTAGTTTTGCTTAGTTGCTGCAAAATTAGGTAAATAATTATCCCCAAACGGTGAATTATCACGTGTATAAAATGTGATAATATAAAACGAAGCAAAAAGCCGCATACAACCTAAAATAAATTGATATGACTGAGCCGATTTTTTACCTACTTTTGCGCCTCGGGCGTTGAGCCCGATTTTCATATCTGCTCATCGCGCTTTTTGCCCGGTCAACATCGGGAAAATTTTTACTTTTTTAATTTTTATCATGCCGCGCGATCATTCAATTAAAAGTGTACTTATTATCGGTTCGGGCCCAATTATCATAGGGCAGGCCTGCGAATTCGACTATTCCGGGTCTCAGGCTGCAAGAAGCCTGAGGGAAGAGGGGATAAAGGTGATACTCATCAACTCTAACCCTGCCACCATAATGACCGACCCGATAATGGCGGACAGGGTTTACCTGCTGCCGCTGACGGTAGAGAGCATAGAGCAGATACTGGAAGAAAATGAGATAGATGCCGTATTGCCTACTATGGGTGGGCAAACAGCGCTGAACCTAGCGAAAGAGGCAGATGAACTGGGCGTATGGGAGCGGTTCAATGTGCGGCTGATAGGAGTGGACATAAAAGCAATAGACAAAGCGGAAGACCGTGAGCTGTTCCGCAAGTGGATGATAGATATAAATGTGCCGGTGGCACAGGCCAAGACCGCCAACTCACTGTTGGAAGGCAAAGAGTTTGCACAGGAGATAGGTATACCTTTGGTTATCCGCCCATCTTTTACACTTGGCGGCTCCGGCGGTAGCATAGTGTATCACAAAGAAGACCTTGACAGCGCACTTGAGCGTGGGCTTACCGCATCACCTATTCACGAAGTACTGGTAGAAAAGGCAGTAATAGGCTGGAAGGAGTTCGAGCTGGAACTGCTGCGCGACAAGGCCGATAATGTGGTCATCATTTGTACGGTAGAGAACTTTGACCCGATGGGCATACATACCGGCGACAGCATAACTGTGGCGCCGGCAATGACACTTAGCGATACCGCGTTCCA
This sequence comes from uncultured Flavipsychrobacter sp., assembly GCA_964430995.1. Classification (GTDB taxonomy): domain Bacteria; phylum Bacteroidota; class Bacteroidia; order Chitinophagales; family Chitinophagaceae; genus Nemorincola. The sequence goes on along the minus strand of CAYSIG010000033.1, from coordinate 11,318 downwards.
ACTGATGCGTAACACTGCCATCAAGATGATGCGCGACCTCGGCAACTTTGCAGGCGGATGTAATGTGCAGTTTGCACTGAACCCTGAGACGGAAGAAATAATAGCGATAGAAATAAATCCCCGCGTAAGCCGCTCATCGGCGCTGGCCTCGAAAGCCACCGGCTACCCTATAGCGAAAATTGCTGCCAAGCTCGCATTGGGCTTTACACTTGATGAGCTGAAAAATCAAATCACACAAACCACATCTGCATATTTTGAGCCGGCGCTTGATTATGTGATCGTGAAAATGCCCCGGTGGAACTTCGATAAGTTCAAGGGTGCTGATGATACGCTCGGGTTCCAAATGAAATCTGTGGGCGAAGTAATGGCCATTGGCCGCACATTCAATGAAGCACTACAGAAAGCCTGCCAGAGCTTGGAGAACAATGCCACCGGGCTATCATTCATCAGCACCAGCCGCATGAGGCCGGAGGAACTGATAGACAGCCTGAAACGCCCTACATGGGACCGCATCTTCCGTATAAAGGAAGCTATGGCCGCCGGGGTATCAATTAAAACAATAAGGGAGCTTACGCATATAGACCGCTGGTTCCTCTACCAGATACAGGATATAGTGAACCTGGAGGTGGAGATACGCAAATACAAACACCTGGAGAAACTGCCGGAACAATTGCTTTCTGATGCCAAGCAGATGGGCTTCAGCGATGAGCAGATAGCCGAACTGGTGAAAGACTGCACTGCTGAAGAAGTGTATGAGCACAGGAAGGGCCTGGGCATAAAGCGTGTGTTCAAAATGGTGGATACCTGCAGCGCTGAGTTTGAAGCGAAGACGCCATACTACTACAGCACTTTTGAAAAAGAAGCAACACACAACACCATTGACACACCGATAGTGGCGAATGAAAGTATGCTGTCGGGGAAAAAGAAAATAATAGTGCTGGGCTCAGGGCCAAACCGTATCGGACAAGGCATTGAATTTGACTATTGCTGTACACATGGATTGATCGCGATACGGGAATGTGGTTATGAGTCCATCATGGTGAACTGCAACCCAGAGACAGTTTCTACTGATTTTGATATTGCAGATAAGCTGTACTTCGAGCCGGTGTACTGGGAGCATCTGTGGGAGATCATAGAGCATGAGCGGCCCGATGGTGTGATTGTGCAACTGGGTGGGCAAACCGCGCTGAAACTGGCAAAGCGCCTGCACGAGAAGGGAATAAAGATCATCGGCACTTCGTTCGATAGCATGGATATAGCGGAGGACAGGGGAAGGTTCAGTGATTCGCTGAAAGAGCTCGGAATACCTTATCCTAATTATGGTACTGCATACACTACCGATGAAGCGATAGAAGTGGCCAAAGAAGTAGGCTACCCTGTGCTGGTACGGCCATCCTATGTATTGGGCGGGCAGCGTATGCGCATCGTGATAAATGATGATGAACTGGAGAAAAGTGTAGTGAGCCTGCTGAAGCACCTGCCCGGCAATAAGATACTCATAGACCACTTCCTTGACCGCTGCCAGGAAGCCGAAGTAGATGCCATATGCGATGGCGAAGATGTGCACATCATGGGCATCATGGAGCATATAGAGCCTGCGGGCATACACAGCGGTGATAGCCATGCCGTACTGCCTGCCTTCAATCTTACGCCGCTCATAGTGGACGAAATGACCGACATTGCCAAAAAAATAGCGCGCACGCTGAACATCCGCGGGCTGATAAACATACAGTACGCCATAAAAGACGGCAAAGTGTATGTGATAGAGGCCAACCCGCGCGCCAGCCGCACTACGCCATTCATTGCAAAGGCGTATGGTATACCTTACCTGAACATAGCTACCAAAGTGATGCTGGGCGAGCTGAAACTGAAAGACCTGAAACTGGTGCAGAAGCTGGATGGATTTGCGGTGAAAGAGCCGGTGTTCAGTTTTAATAAATTTCCGAACGTGAATAAAGAACTGGGGCCTGAAATGAAGAGCACGGGTGAGGCGATACGCTTCATTAAAAATCTTCGCGATCCATGGTTCCGCACATTATACAAGGAGCGCAGTATGCACCTGAGCAAATAATATATAGTGAGGCACATCCGGCAGATGTGCCTCACTTATCTTTACCTTTACTGTCGAAAAAAACATTTATGCCATCAAAAACACCGCAGGACAGCTTTGTGATTATGTCGGAGCTGGTACTGCCAAATGATACCAATACACTGGGCAACCTGATGGGCGGCAAGCTGATGCACTGGATGGACATTGCAGCCGCTATATCATCAATGAAACATTGCAACTGCCCGGTAGTTACCGCATCTGTGGACAATGTATCTTTTACCCAGCCCATAAAGCTGGGCAACCTGCTGACCATAGAGGCCAAGCTGACCCGTTCTTTCAATACCTCTATGGAAGTGTATTTGCGCGTATGGGGTGAAGACCTCTCGGCGCAATACAAGTACCTTTCAAACGAAGCCTACATGACCTTTGTGGCGCTCGACCCCCATGGCAGGCCACGCAAGGTGCCCGACCTGGCCCCGGAAACTGATGCCGAAAAGAAAATGTATGAAGGCGCCCTGCGCCGCAGGCAACTGCGCCTGATACTGGGCGGCAAGATGAAGGCAGAGGATGCAGGAGAACTAAGGGCGTTATTTGTTAAAGAGTAGTACAAACGCACTGCATGCTGCAATCGCGGGTACTGCGCGATTTATTTTATGGTTCTCACTTTTTTTAACTCGATTTAAAATATGGTTTTGGATAGAACGAAAGCTCCGGCAATACATGATGCGATAGCATTTGAATATAACCTGCCCCCTATCAATACGGTGAAGCTGGATAACGGCCTCCCGCTGCACTGGCTCAATGCCGGTGTCCAGGATGTGGTGGAGATAGACTGGGTATTCAGGGCCGGGCTGTGGTATGAGCAGAAACAATCGGTGGCGCAGGCCACGGCGGGATTGCTGAAGAACGGCACATCGAAGCATACTGCAGAACAGATAAATGAAGCGCTGGAGTATTATGGCGCGCAACTGAAAGTAAGTGCCGGAAACGACTTTTCCCTGGTAACCTTACATACGCTCACGCGTCACCTGCCATCACTCCTGCCAATGGTGCATGAGATACTTACTGATGCCGTATTCCCGGAGCAGGAGGTGGAGATACATAAGCGCAACGCTATACAACGGCTGCTGGTGAACCTTCGCCAGTGCGAGTTTGTGGCCAATCGGAAGATAGATGCCATGCTGTTTGGCGAAGATCACCCTTATGGCAGGTTCTCGAAAAAAGAAAGCATTGAAGCATTGCAGCGCGAAGATCTTCTAACGCACTATAAAAACAGTTACGACCTCTACACCGTACAAATGTTCATGGCGGGAAAAGTAGGTGAGAAGGAAGTAAAATATATGAATGATGTTTTTGGCACGGTGAAATTAACACCGTTCCAGGAGAAGGAGCCTGCCTTCCCGATACCTAACCTGCCGGAGAAAACAGCGCAGATAGTCAATGACCCTAACGGAGTGCAGGGTGCTATACGCATAGGGCGAATTTTCCCTAACCGTTTCGACCCCGATTATGCCCCTCTTGTGGTGCTCAATACGCTGTTTGGCGGCTACTTCGGCTCCCGGCTCATGAGCAATATACGGGAGGATAAAGGATACACCTATGGCATTTACAGCTCATTAACCCCTGATGCCTTCAGTGGTTCTATGGTGATACATACTGAGACCGGTAGGGATGTGATAGAGCAGGCAGTGAAAGAAGTATATAAAGAGATGGACCTGCTGCGCAAGACCGAGGCCGGCGAAGAAGAACTGCTGCTCGTAAAGAACTACCTGCTGGGTGGCCTGCTGGGTGACCTCGACGGCCCGTTCTCTATCCTGCATCGCTGGCGCACCCTGATATTACATGGGTTCGGGAAAGACTACTTCAACAATAACATCCGTATTTATAAAACTATTACCGCTAAAGAACTACGCACTCTTGCCGAGAAGTACTACGACCCCAAGGCATTTTGTGAGGTGGTGGTAGTGTAGAAACAATAGATGGATTTTGTGAAACAGTGATTTAGCCATCTAAAATTGTATTTTAGCACAGCCTATGATGACAAGAAAGCAACGGAAGGCATTTATGGCCCGGCACCCGGGATACCGGCTCATTTTCGCTTTGCTCGGTATTGCAGTAGGATGCATTGTTGCTGTCATTTTTTACAGGTTTTTAACGAGTTAGGCCGCCCACAGCCACATCAAATAATATATTTTCTTTATTTCACAGGCCGCTTAACCATCGTTTAACCTCGTTTTGCAGGTATTTTCTTTTCCTTTACACTCGTTTAATTTGTGTTATATGAAGAAATTTATCATTTTAGGAGCGCTGCTTGCTTGCGTAAACGAAAGCTTTGGGCAAGATGAAAATGTGAATTATGATAATGTGCGCCGCAGCAACCAGTATGTGGCCACTTATTATTCCGGGTCATTGTGGGGCGTAAATGGTTTTCGCAGTGTAGAGGATGAAAACCGCATTATGGAACAAAACCTCGCAGAGCTGCGCCGCCAGCGCCAGCTGGAGGAAATGACACCTGAAGAACGTGAAGAACTCCGCAGGCGCCGCCAGATGAAGTGGGAAATAAAGAATGAGGCCATGCAGGCAAGAAAGGAAAAAGAAGAAGCATCAAGGGCTAAAAAGTTGCCCGCAGCTAAAAAGGATTCCGCAGCAGTAAGTAAAGTGAAGAAAGATTCCGTAGCAGTAAAGAAGGAAGCGCCTAAGACCGCTGCAGCAAAGCCTGCGACCGCCCAAACAGTAACAGCGAAAAAAGAAGAGCCCAAAAAGAAAAAATAATCTTACAGTACTTTCTTCATCAATTCATCTGTCTGTAGGTCATCGCCCAGCATAAACGGGTGTGTGCCGTAGAATTCAAATCCCCATTGCTTATAAAAACTGATGGCACGGTGGTTGTGCTGCCATACACCCAGCCATATGGTTTTATAATTGCGGTTAATAGCGTGGGTGAGGCACAAGTCCATTAACGCAGCCCCTATCTTATTACCATAATATTTCTTCAGCACATAGATCCGCTCCATTTCCACGGGGCTTGCGAAGCCATCAGCCTCAGGCTTGCGGGCAAAGCCCATTTTTGCATAACCTGCCGGTTCACCGTTATACCACGCTACCAAAAACAGGTTTTGCTCGTCAGCCAGTTCTCCCGCTATCTTCGTTACACCCATCGCTTCGGCCAGATATTTATCCATGTCTTCCTGCCTGTTTGCCGTAGCGAAGGCTTCGGTAAAAGTAGTTATACCCAACTCCGATAGTATTGCTGCATCGGCGGTAGTAGCTTTCGTTATGGTCAGTGAGTTTTCGGTCATTTATAGGCGAGTGTGCAAAATAAAAGTTAATACCGCATTAAAACAAGAGAATAGAAAACCGGTAAGGCCGTTGGCTCGTTAATTATTGGTAACTTTCAAATTCAACTCTTATGCGTAAAATCAATTTTATTGCAACCGTTTGTTGCGCAATTTTTTTCTCACAGTGCACCAGTGCACAAAACAACAATGCTATGACCGGGCACAAAGACAACCCTCATTACTCTCGTACCGATACCACACATCTTAATGTAAGCAATGCCGAGTGGAAAAAAATACTCCCTAAGGAGGTTTATAATATAGCCCGTGAAAAGGGTACCGAATGGGCTTTTTCGGGCAAGTACTGGAAAACAGACGATAAAGGCATGTACTACTGTGCCGTATGCGGTAATCCATTGTTCAGGTCAGATGCCAAGTTCGCGAGTAGCTGCGGCTGGCCCAGCTTTTACGAAGAAATACGGCCCGGCAGCGTACGCTATGAGGGCGACAACAGCCATGGCATGGAGCGCACAGAGGTGCTCTGCGGCCGCTGCGATTCGCACCTCGGGCATATATTTGACGATGGCCCGCCGCCCACACACAAGCGATTCTGCATGAATTCTGCAGTACTTGAATTTGAGCCGGAAAAAAAGTAGCATGGCCCGGAAAAAATAAAGACCTTTGCCATATTATTACGTACACAATGAGAAATAAACACTTGCTTTTATTCTGCTGCATCCTATTGAGCGTGGCATCTTTTGGTCAGGGGCAGAAGGAGAAAATGACCCGCGAGGAGAAGAACGAAAAAAACCAGGCACGACAGGAACGTGTAGACCTTAAGAACGATATGGTCATTTTCAAAAAACAGATACTTGGCCTCAAAGAATATGGCCTTGAGCGCAAAAAAATACCCGACCTGCAAAAGACGAGCAAAATGACCGTGAAAGTGACCGCAGTCATCGACTCTGAATCTACCGAGAATTCTGCTGAGAGTAAAACGCTTATCGGCTATATTAAGCAGGATGTTGGAGATAACACTACTAATATGTATGAGCTGATTTTTGACCGCTCTCTGAAAAAGATATCATCTGTAAAAAGGACGCCGGAGGCTATAGATGCAGACAGGGAATTGGCCGAAGACAAAGAGGAAAAAGCATCCGCAAAAGAGGAGAAGGCATCTGTGAAGAAAGGTAGCGTCAGTAAAAAGCCTGTAGCAAAAAAGAACAAGGATGAAGATGATGAGGACGATGAAGCAGATGAAGAAAAGCCATCAAGGTCTAAACGAAAGGATAAGGACGAAGATGATGAATAGAAACAGTCGTTAAAAATTTATGCTTTCGAAATAGCGGCCATACAGAAACAGGACGAATGCAACGAAAGAATAGACAATTATGGGTACTATCAGTGGCTTCACCCGCTTCCCCTTTGAGAGGTCTTTGATAGGCGACAGCAGCCAGAAATTAAATATCAGCATTAATGCAATGGTGATAAAATAGAACGGGAAAGAGAAAAACGTAAGAAGCAAGGTAATTTTAGACACTAAGCCCTTCAATAAAAATATCAGGCCATACAAAGTCAGCAAATTCAGGGCAGACAAATACACTACGGCCAAAAAGACCGATAAAGTCTTAAAGCCGGTAAGCCGGTAAATGAATTTATATAAATCAGTAATAAATCTCTTCATATAAAGATATGCAAGACAATGTTACGCAAGTTAACATTTTGTTTTGAAATGACATAAATACTTATGCATTTTTTTAAGAGTGCTTTATGCCAAATCTTTATAAGAAGTTGAATACCCGCCTTTGGTTAGCTGTTCACCACGGTTTTTAAGGCAGCATATGCTTGCTCCCACCGCCAGGCAGTATCCATCATAGCCTCCAGATCGTGAATGGTTTCCCAGCCAAGTAGCGTACGGGCCTTGTAATTATTTGCATAAACTTCTATCACATCGCCGGGGCGGCGGGGGCCAATCTTATAATTTAGCTTTTGCCCTGAGACTTTTTCGAATGCGTTTATCAATTCCAGTACAGTAACACCATTGCCGGTACCCAGGTTGAATATCTCGCAATTTGATTTGTTGCGGTCGTCAATAATGTATTGCAGGGCTTTGGTATGCGCGCTGGCTATGTCGCTCACATGTATATAGTCGCGCACACACGAACCATCACGTGTATCATAATCGCTGCCGAATACGGTCATCTCTTTGCGCTTGCCTATAGCTGTTTGTGTAATCACAGGCACCACGCTTTCCGAAAGGTCCTGAAACTCGCCAATGATAGCCGAAGGGTGCGCGCCTACCGGATTGAAATAGCGCAGCAGAATAGTATTGAAGTGCTTATTGATATTGCTGAAATCGCGGCATATGGCCTCGCCCACCTGCTTGGTACGCGCATATGGCGATTCAGGCTCGGGGAATGGCGTTTCTTCAATAACGGGTAACTGTGTTGTATTGCCATATACCGAGCAGGATGAAGAGAACACAAAATTATCTACATCAAATTCTTCCGCGCATTGCAGGATATTGATCAGGGAATTAAAATTGTTTTTGAAATACAGTAATGGATTGCCCACTGATTCCGGAACCGATTTATAGGCTGCAAAATGTATAACACCTACCAGGTCGGGGTTTTCGAGAAAGATAGCTTCTGTATCATCAAGGTCGCAAAGGTCTACTTTGTAATTCTTCACCCGCTTGCCGGTAATCTTTTCTATGCCATCCAGCATTTTTAATGAACCTCTCGAAAGGTCGTCCACCGATATGACTTCAAAACCATTCTGGATGAGGTCAACAATGGTGTGGCCACCTATATAACCACATCCCCCGGTAACAAGTATCTTGTTCATATACTGCAGTTTGTATTGCAAATATATGGGCAGAGCGATTTCAGTTAAATTTTTTTTATTCGGGAAATATGGGTATATCCCGTAAAGTGAAAATGTACTCCTGTACCGCGTTGTCTCTGTCTTTACACCCGGCTACTTCACTTGCTGCATGTCTACCAGGTGTCTGTAAATGCCGTTTTTCTCGAGCAGGGAGGTATGGGTTCCCCGCTCCATTATCTTTCCTTTTTCCAGCACAATGATCTCGTCCGCATGCTGAACCGTGGAAAGGCGATGGGCAATTACAATGCTAGTACGGTTCTTCATCAGGTTGTAAATGGCATCCTGCACTATGCGTTCACTTTGGGTATCAAGCGATGAAGTTGCTTCGTCAAGAATAAGAATTGGAGGGTTTTTTAACACAGCCCTGGCAATAGTAATGCGCTGGCGTTCACCGCCGCTCAGCCTGGCACCACGGTCCCCCGCCACTGTCTGATAGCCATCAGGCTTCTGTTTAATAAAAGTATCTGCATTAGCAATACGGGCAGCCTCTTCCACGCGTTCCTGCGTGGCTCCGCCGGTACCCAGGGTTATGTTGTTATAAATGGTATCATTAAACAATATCGGATCCTGGCTTACTACCCCTATCAGGCGGCGAAGGTCTGCTAGGCGACACTCTTTAATGTTAACCCCATCTATAAGTATTTCTCCGGCTGTGACATCGTGGAAACGGGGTATTAGGTCAACCAGTGTAGATTTTCCCGCCCCTGAAGCTCCTACCAGGGCTATAGTTTTTCCTTTTTCTATTTCCAGATCTATGTGCTCGAGTATCTTCTTATCCCCATAGGCGAAGGTGACGTTTTTGAGCAATATGCTTTTTGAAAATGTTTCTATTGGTTTGGCATCAGGTAGTTCTTTTATTGTATTTTCTACCAGCAGGAGTTGCTCTATGCGATCAAGTGCAGAGGAACCCTTCCTTACATTGTAAAAAGCAGAGGAGAGATTTTTAAAAGGTGTGATGATCTGGGTGAAATAGGCAATATAAGTAACGAAAGCAGTAGCACTCAGCGCGTTTGTAAACACCAGCCTTCCACCAAACCACAATATAATAGCTACTACTATTACGCCCATTGTCTCAGAAAGCGGCGAGGCAAGTTCACGGCGGGCTGCTATATGATTACGGGTGCGGAAAAGGATATTATTGATCTTCATGAACCGGGAATGCTGGTTCTTCTCTGCTCCAAATGCCTTTACCACGCGCATACCTACCAGCGTTTCGTCAACCACCCCAAGCATATTGCCCAGTTGTTCCTGTGCTATGTTCGATGATTTTCGCAACGATTTGCTTATACGTCCAATGATGAGCCCGGCAATGGGCAAGGCAACCAGAAGGAATATAGTAAGCTGCGGGCTTACTATGACCATAAAAGTAAGGTAGAATAGTATAGTGAGCGGTTCACGGATAAATACTTCAAGCACGCCCATGATGGATAATTCGACCTCGTTTATGTCATTGGTCATGCGGGATATAAGATCTCCTTTTCTTTCCTCGGTAAAGAACCCAATGGGGAGAGAAAGTATCTTGGTGAATAACTCATCGCGCAGGCGCCTGAGCACGGCATTGCGAATGGGGTTGAGTATATACAGGGAGATATACAGAAAAAGGTTTTTCAATACCGTGAATACAACAACGGTGATGCATATGTACACCAACGCCGACATGGGCCCGCTCTCTTTTGTAATATCATTAATGAAGTTTATGGCCCGGTTGAGCATACCGCCACCTTTGGTATCCACATTAGTGAGTTTGAACAAAACACCCAATACGGGAGCGAGCATACTTAATGACAGTACACCAAATAAAATACCCAACAGGTTGGAGATAAAGTATAAACTTATCTTTCCTTTGTAATCTGCGAGATATTTTAACAGCCGGGATATTCTCTTCATGTAGTTCTATTCTATTGTATAAGATACACTCCCATCCTTCTCATCTTTCAGTAGAACGCCGGCCTCTGCCAGCTTATTACGTATCTGGTCGCTGGTCGCGAAATCTTTTCTTTTCTTTGCGTCTTTTCTTATCTCTATCAGCAGCGAAAGCACACTATCCAGCTTGCCGCTTTGCTCCGCCTGCAGCGGTTGCATCCCCAGTATATCTTCCAGGTAGGTTTTGAAAGTGCGCTTCAGCATCTCGAAAGTGTCCGCAGAAAGCGCATTCGCTGCTACCTGCCCGCCTTTAATGCCATTGATGACCGGCGCCAGTTCAAAAAGGTTAGCAAGCACTTTGGCGGTGTTAAAGTCATCGTTCATGAATTCAGCACATTCATTGCTCCATGCGCTCACCTGTTTATCTAATTCCGCATTTGCCGGCTCAGCATTACCGCTATGCGTTAGTTTCTGCAATGTCTCATACGCCTCCCACAATCTGCGGAATGCTTTTTCTGATCCCTGCAGCGCCTCGTTGCTAAAATCAAGTGTGCTGCGGTAATGAGTTTGCAGTATATAGAAACGCACCACCATCGGATGATACGCTTGCTCTAATATGGGATGGTTGCCGCTGAACAGTTCTGATAGCTTGACCACATTGTTGTAGCTCTTCCCCATCTTCTTTCCGTTGATGGTGATCATGTTATTATGCATCCAGTACCTCACCGGCGGATGGCCATGCACAATGGTGCTCTGCGCTATCTCGCTCTCATGGTGCGGAAAAAGCAGGTCCATACCACCGCCATGAATATCAAATGCCTCACCCAGGTATTTGCTGCTCATCGCCGAGCACTCAATGTGCCAGCCGGGAAAACCCTCTCCCCATGGGCTGTTCCAGCGTTGTATGTGTTCTGCCGGGGCTTTCTTCCACAGGGCAAAATCTACCTTATTGCGTTTTTCGTCCTGTCCGTCCAGTTCGCGTGTTGTCTCCAGCAGGTCGTCCAGTATCCTGCCCGACAGTTTGCCGTAAGGATATTTCTCCGCGTATTTCTTCACGTCAAAATATACCGAACCATTTACCTCATAGGCATATCCTTTGGCAATGATTGTTTCTATCATGCTTATCTGCTCTATGATGTGCCCGGTTGCCGTAGGTTCAATAGATGGTTCATCGCAATTGAACAACCGCATACCATTGTGGAATAGAGAAGTGTATTTATGCACCATCTCCATGGGTTCCAGTT
>CAYSIG010000032.1:0-67607 GCA_964430995.1 uncultured Flavipsychrobacter sp. | reverse complement strand
CCTTGATGCGGCTGTTTCCTTGGGCTCAGCAATGGTTCGAAGCTCACCATGACAATAACACAGCACTTATTTTTTACTCTTTTATTATTTTGTGTACTGTTCTTAATCCTTGCTCATTAGTGATGGCAAGCATGTATATGCCCGGTGGTAAATTGCTTATTGATATACTGTTCTCTTTTGCCTGTAAGGTGCCGCTATGCACCACAGCGCCTACTATGCTTACCATATCATATTTAGTGCCCGGCTTTGCATTATCTATGTGTAGTTCATTATTTGCAGGGTTTGGGTAGATGGAAATATTTTCATTTTTACTGATTATCTTAGTATTAAGTGATTCAAGGCTACATGTAGGATTAAAAGTTACTTTACGAATACGCCTACCTGTACCAGGAATAATTCCACTCCCCACAGTCGTGATATATAAATTATTACACGCATCAAAAGATACTCCTATTGGATAGTTTAAGGACGACGTTGTAGCCATTGCACCATCACCAGTGTCTCCCGCAATTCCATTCCCGGCAATACTATATAGTACCTTAGTATTGTTATCTACCTTATACACCCTATGATTGTATCTATCGGTAATAAATAAATTATTTGCGCTATCAAGTGCAATACGGAATGGCACTATGGCAGCAGATGTTGCAAGCATTCCATCTCCTGTATATATACTTGAACCATTTCCTGCAACAGTGGTAATTGTACCGGCTAAGTCTACTTTTCTTACCCGGTTTGCAAAACTGCTATTATCAGCGATATACAAATTTCCGGTATCATCTACAGCCAAGCCAGAAGGCAAACCCAGTTCCGCAACAGTAGCAGGCCCCCCATCACCACTGTAACCAGATGTACCAATACCAGCAATAGTGGAAATTATTCCGGATGGATCTACCTTACGTATTCTATAATTAAACATGTCTGCTATATAGATATTGCCAAACCTATCAACAGCCACATCTTGCGGATTCCATAAATGAGCCAAAGTAGCCACCCCACCATCTCCAAAATACGCACCAGTACCAGTACCAACTATTGTTGTAATAATATTTGTGCTAATATCTATTTTCCTAATTCTATTGTTTATTTGATCTGGAATGTACAAGTTACCCGCGGTATCTAATTTCACACCATGTGGTCGGTCAAATCTTGCAGCAGAAGCATGGCCACCATCACCAGCAAATCCAGCCATTCCGTTCCCTGCAAAAGTAGTAATAATGCCTGCTACATTTATTTTACGAATTCTTTGCGAATTCACGGCATCACCAAAATAATAATTGCCAGATTTATCAAATTCCCCACCTACAGGGTTAGGAATTCCTGCAGCAGTAGCGAGAACACCATCACCACTAAAACTACTCGTGCCTGTACCTGCAAAAGTGGTAATTACCTGACTTTTGGCAGAAAATGGAATAAAAGAAATTAGTATGACACAAAATAGCCTATGCATAAGTTTGGTTTTAGGGTATGGCTGATGTTTTCGATTGTTACTATTAAAGAGGTCAAATGTAGCATAAGCAATTTACCGAAAAATAGGTATAAATACCTATTTTTTGTAGGTTTTTTGTTTTAATGTGTTGTGGTGTTTTACCGCAGGATGCAGAAATATTTCGCCTTTTCAAGGCTATGTGGCCGCACGGTGTGGAGATAGCTATGTGGTAATGTGGGAATAGCTAAATTTGGAGCGCAGAGCAATGGCAAAAAACGAAAAAATATATAATACGAATGATTTGGAGGGGCTGCAAGGTCCTTCTTTTGTCCCTGCACCGGCAGGGCAGTGGTATAATGATTTTAAGGTGCAGGCGGTAATTATTGCTTTGCTGGCCATTGCTTTTTACTGGAACACCTTTAAGCACGAATACGCACTTGATGATACGGTTGTCATTTTAAAGAATGAATATGTGCACCAGGGTTTTGCGGGCATACCGGATATACTTACTAAGGATGCGTACTTCAGTTATTACGAGCAGCTAAAATCGAGCAACCAGCTATCAGGCGGGCGGTACCGGCCATTATCTATTGTCACTTTTGCGGTGGAGCAGCAGTTTTTTGGGGCCGTTACAGACCGTGCACAAGATAGCATTCTTAACTATGGGGTAATGTATGAAAAGACAGCCCCTTATGAGCAGCGGTTCGTACATGAGATGCAGGTGAGGCATGTGGTCAATGTGCTGTTGTATGCGCTGATGGGCATTGTGTTGTTGTACTTTCTGCGGCAAGTGGTATTTGGTAGTGCACTGCTGCCGGCTTTTGTTGCTGCTGTGCTATTTATCATTCACCCCATACATACAGAGGTGGTGGCGAACGTGAAAAGCCGCGATGAGCTCATGTCGCTGCTGTTCATTTGTCTCACCTTTATTTTCGCTTTCAGGTACCGGGAGCAGGGCGGGAAAAAGTGGGCGCTTGGCGCAGCCCTGGTGAGTTACTTCCTCGCTTTTCTCTCAAAGGAATATGCCATCACACTGGTGGTTTTACTGCCATTGTCATTTTATGTGTTCAGGAAAGATACAGTAGGTAAAAGCCTCAAGGCATCGCTACCATATTTCGCTGTTGCGCTTGTTTATTTACTGATAAGGTTCCAGATTATCGGGCCACGAAATGAGCTCTCTGATGACGACATTCAAATTAACCCCTATGCATGGGCATCGGTTGCCGAAAAAATAGCGACCGAGATAGCTACCTCCCTTAATTATCTGAAGTTGCTCATTTTTCCACATCCGCTTTCCTCTGACTATTCCTATAACCAGATACCATACAAAGATTTCGCCCATCCTTTGGTTTGGCTATCGGCATTAGCTCACATTGCATTAGTGATAGGGTTCGTTTACTTTCTCAAAAAGCGCAGCATATTGAGTTTTGCTATTGCTTTCTACCTGCTCAACCTGCTTATGGTCAACAACTTTTTGTTTGATATAGGCGCTACCATGGGTGAGCGGCTTATTTTTCATGCGTCGGTGGGTTTTGTGATCGCGCTGGCTTATTTACTCGGCAAGGGCATACAGGCTATAAGTAGCCCCTCCATAAGGCACGGTGTGGCCATTGCCGGTATGTTGGCCGTTGTTGTATTATCGGGTTTTAAAACAATAACCCGCAATAAAGACTGGAAAAATGATGAAACCTTATTTATGCAGGACATCAATGTGGCACCGAACAGCTTCCTTGTGAATGCAAATGTGGCTTGCCTGCTGATAAATAAGGCGGACCTGGAGACAAATGAGCAGGTACGGAATGAGGGATTGGCTAAAGGTGTGGCGTTGTACAATAAGGTAATTGGTATGCAGGATAATTATGTGCTGGGCTATATGAACAGGAGTATAGGGTATTATAAACTAGGCCAGGCAGACAGTATGATGAAGGACCTTGATAAGATATTTAAACTGTATCCTATTCATCCTAAGCTGCCGGAAATGTATTACAGGGCGGGTATTCTATATTATGAGCAAAGCCAATACGAGAAGGCTTTGGCCGCGCTCCGGGCATCAGAAAGATTGTACCCTAATGATATGTACCTGCAAAAGGCGGTGCATGATGTGGACAGTGCGTTGCAAAACCGGAGAGTACCCTGATGATTTTTTTAAAACGGTGCAGAATAAAAGGATAAACTATTATATTTGGCTATCACTTATTAATAATGGCAAACAAGATAAATAAAGGTAACCCTCAGCGGCCGCAGCCGCTAGCACAGAAGAAAGAGACCAGTGTGCCCGTTCCGTTTTTTCCAGACCTTAAAATGCCCGCCTGGATATATGAGTTCAAGGTGCAGGCAATAGTAGTGGCGGTATTATCCATTCTGCTTTATGCCAATACCTTCAGGCATGAGTATGCGCTGGACGATACCATTGTAATAGCCAAGAATGAATATGTATATGAAGGTTTTGCCGGTATAGGCAGCATCCTCACCAAAGACGCGTTCGATAGTTATTATAAGCAGTTCAACTCCAGTAATCAGCTGTCCGGTGGCCGTTACAGGCCGTTGTCTATTGTTACTTTCGCTGTAGAGCAGCAGTTTCTCGGCCCTATACCTGCGGGCAAAGTGTTGGATAGTGTTGTGGCCCATGCGGGGGAGGCTGGCCCGCAGGAGGAAAAATTCAACCGGCAAATGCAGACAAGGCATGTGCTGCAGGTGGTGTGGTTTACTATGTCGATGGTGGTGTTGCTGCTTTTTTTAAGGTATGTTGTCTTTAAGAAAAATCCGTTGGTGGCGTTCATAACGGCCCTGTTGTTCATAGCGCACCCAATTCATACAGAGGTGGTGGCGAATGTGAAAAGCCGTGATGAGATCATGTCGTTGATGTTCATAGGGCTCACATTCATTTCCGCGTTCAAGTATTATGAAAAGAACGATAAAAAATGGTTGGGGTTAGGTATGCTGTTTTATCTGCTGGCGTTCCTTTCCAAGGAATATGCAGTAAGTCTTATCATCCTGATGCCGCTGGCGTTCTACCTGTTCAATGATTTCTCTATGTCTAAGAGCCTTACGGCATCGCTGCCATATTTCGGCGTTATGGCCGTGTATATGGTCATCAGGTTGCAGATAGTGGCCCCCATGAGTGAGGATTCTGTAAACGATATATTGAATAACCCATATGCACTGGCCGATGAACAGCAACAACTGGCTACCAAAATATCTACTACGCTGAACTACCTGAAGCTGCTTATTTTCCCGCATCCCTTATCTGCTGATTACTCGTACAATACCATTCCTTACAGTGATTTTACAAATCTCATGGTTTGGGTGTCGCTTATTGTACATATTCTTATCATCAGGTATTTTTTCTATTTCCTCAAGAGGCGCCATGTCCTCAGTTTTGCCATAGCGTTCTATATAGGCAACCTGTTACTGATCAATAACATCATCTTCAATATAGGCGGCACCATGGGCGAACGTCTTATCTATCACTCGTCTTTAGGCTTTTGTATGGCGGTGGCGTATGGGCTGAATATGGGGGCGCAAAAGATAGGGACAGAAGCAATAGGAAGGGTGGCACTTGCCGGCTGCCTGTTATTGGTAATTGGTCTTTTCGGTTTCAAGACCATCGACCGGAACCAGTATTGGAAGAATGACCACACCTTGTTCTTTGAGGATATAAAGGTGGCGCCCAACAGCGTTCTTGTGAATGCCGATGTGGCTTCGTCTTATGTGAATATGTCGGACTACATAAAGGATGAAAAGAAAAAAGAGGAAAGCATACGCAACGGTATCAAATACTTTAGCAGGGCCATAGAGATAAACCCTGCGTTCGTGTCCGGCTATCTTAACCGGGGTATGGCCTACTTCAAGTTGAAGGTGCCGGATAGTGCCGTATACAATCTGAAGAAGGTGCAGGAATTATATCCGCGTTACCCCAAACTGGATGAAATGTTCTTCAATGTAGGGGTGAATTTCTATGTTGAGCAGAAATTCCCCCAGGCCATTGATGCGTGGCAGCATAGCCTGAAATCGAACCCTCAATACCCGCAGTCACTCAATGCGTTGGCTGTAATGCGAAAAGAAGGGAGGATCAGGTAGAGAGGTATTCCTTGATTAAAGTTAGCTTTGCAGCGCGGATGAGCACATTTGAGCAGTTACGTATTGTATTTTTTGGCACCCCCGATTTTGCCGTTGCATCGCTTGATGCGCTGGTGAATGCGGGCGCAAATATAGTGGCGGTAGTTACTGCCCCCGATAAGCCAGCCGGCAGGGGTATGCAACTGCAGGCATCGGCGGTGAAGCAGTACGCCTTGCTTAAAGGTTTGCAGGTCTTGCAGCCGGAGAAAATGAAAGCCCCTGAGTTTCTGGAACAGTTGAGGGGCCTTAATGCTGACCTGCAGATAGTCGTGGCATTCCGTATGATGCCGGAGGTGGTATGGAATATGCCTCCAATGGGCACTATCAATGTGCATGGCTCACTGCTGCCGCAGTACCGTGGCGCGGCGCCCATAAACAGGGCTATCATGAATGGGGAGTCAGTAACGGGCGTGACTACATTCAAGCTGAAACACCAGATAGATACGGGGGATATATTATTGCAGGAAAAAGTACCCATACTGCCGGAAGATAATGCCGGAACCATGCATGATAAACTTATGGCGGCGGGAGCAGCGCTGCTGGTAAAGACTGTAAAGGGCCTGGCGGAAGGTGCGTTGCAGGAAATTCCTCAGGATAATATAGATGCAAATGCAATAAGACATGCCCCTAAGATATTTAAGGAGGATACTGTAATAAACTGGGAAAAGACGGGCACGGAGATACATGATTTTGTGCGCGGCCTGTCGCCATACCCTGCGGCTATTACAAAGCTGGGAGATAAGTCTATCAAAGTATACAGTACGACTTACAAGCAGGAAGACCACGGTGCTGAAGCCGGAAGCTATGATACAGACCACTCATCGTACCTGCGCTTTGCTGCAAAGGATGGCTGGGTTTATGTAAATGAACTGCAGCAGGAAGGGAAAAAAAGGATGGGCATCACTGACTTTTTGAGAGGTTTCAGGGGGTAGTATCCAGAAAATGCTGCACGGCCAGTGCATATCCGTTAAGGCCCAACCCACTGATGGACCCCACACATTTAGCAGCAATAAAAGACGTTTTGCGGTAATCTTCGCGGGCAAGTACATTGGATATGTGTACTTCCACTACCGGTATGCCAATAGCTGCAATGGCATCGGCAAGCGCTATGCTGGTATGCGTATAGGCGCCGGCATTCAGTATTATACCCTGCACTTTGCCCATACAGCCATGCAGTATATTGATCAGTTCGCCTTCCACATTGCTTTGGTGATACTCCAACCCCACCGATGGGAAACGTTCTTTCAGCCCGGCAAAATACTGCTCAAAACTCTGGCTCCCATACATATGTGGCTCCCTCGTTCCGAGGAGGTTAAGGTTGGGGCCGTTGATGATGGCTATCTGAAGCATAGTGCAAGATAAGGAGTTAGGCGATATGTTGATAAGTTGAATGGTTGATTAGTTGTATTTTGCATGCTGTCAAGCAGTATGTGGGAAGCATATTTAAAAGGATTTAAGGCATATTTGCAGCTGGAACGCTCTATGTCGGATAATACGATAGAAGCGTACTTGCATGATGTGGCCATGCTGCGCGATCACATAAAGGATGTGTATGCAGGCACTGCCGTGGAAAGTGTGCAGTTGGAGCACCTACAGTCGCTTATGGCGGCCATTTACGATCTGGGCCTGTCGGCAGCTACACAGGCAAGGGTGCTGAGTGGTGTGAAATCTTTTTTCAGGTACCTGCTGCTGGAAGAGGTGATAAAACGTGACCCTACCGAGTTGCTGGATGCCCCCAAGCTGAAACGAAAGCTGCCGCATGTGCTGAGCCTCGGCGACATAGATAAGATACTTGCAGCCATAGACCACAGCACGCCTGAAGGTACCCGGAACCACGCCCTGCTGGAAACGATGTATAGCTGCGGCCTTCGCGTAAGCGAGGTGATCAGCATTAAGCTCACCAATCTTTACCTGGATGTCGGTTTCATTAAGGTAATAGGCAAAGGGAACAAGGAACGCCTGGTGCCCATTGGGGGCGAAGCTGTGAAGCACATACAATTATACCGGGGGCACGTGCGCAATCACCTGGCATCAATAAAAAAAGACAGCGAGGATATACTTTTTCTCAACCGGCGGGGCGGGGCGCTTTCGAGGGTGATGGTCTTTATGATACTTAAAGACCTGGCGCAGAAAGCAGGGATAAAACAAAGTGTGCACCCTCATACACTCAGGCATTCTTTTGCAACGCACCTGGTAGAGGGTGGGGCAGACCTACGCGCAGTGCAGGAAATGATGGGGCATAAAAGTATCACCACCACAGAGATTTACACCCACCTCGATCGTGGTTATTTAAGGCAAACACTGGAGAAATACCACCCAAGGTTTAAATGACGTTAAAGCAGTATTATGGCAAAAGTTGATAAAACAGTTACTTATTACGCAAAAGACCGCAAGGCATGGCGTAAATGGTTGGAGAAGAATCATGCGGTGAGTGAGGGCGTATGGCTTATTTACTACAGGAAGAGCAGTCCAAAGTCGCGAGTGGAGTATGCTGATGCTGTAGAGGAGGCCCTTTGTTACGGGTGGATTGACAGCACGTTCAATCCTATAGATGAAGAGAAATATATGCAGTTGTTCACACCCCGTAAGCCAAAAAGCGGCTGGTCGAAATTGAATAAGGAACGCATAGAAAGACTGATAAATGAGGGGTTGATGATGCCGCCGGGCATGGAAAGGATTGAAATGGCAAAGAAAAACGGCACATGGGAAAAACTTGACCATATTGAATCCTTCACCGTTCCGCCGGAATTGGAGAAAGCCTTCTCTGCAAATAAAAAGGCGAAGAAATTTTTTGAAACACTGGGCAAGACCAACAAGAAGTACATCCTTTATTACGTGAGTGGTGTAAAAAGTGAAGAAAAGAAAGCAAAACGGATAGAGGAGATAATAGCGGCGGCAAATGAAGGCCGTATGCCGGACAGATTTGTGGTGAGAAAGAAGACGACCTGATTTGTTAAGTCACTTTTAACTTTTGTGTAAATACATTGGCATTATATTTGTTTTCAACAATTCACCTGTACGTATCATAAGGCTCCTGCAGGCCTCTATTATTAACTTTCGCTATGGAGACCGGCGAAACAACACACTCACAGAAATGAAAAAAGTCGCTTTGATGTTGCTCGCCGCCAGTTTGTTTATTTTCAACAGTTGTACCAAAACCGGTCCACAAGGGCCAGCAGGGCCGCAAGGTAATGCAAACGTAAGGGGCTCCGATCCGTTTAATGTATCTTCATGGGCATTCAATGCCGATGAGAATGCCTATGTGGCATCGTTCAATCATGCAGATATTACACAGGCTGTGTCAGATCGTGGCGTAGTGCAGGTTTTTTTATTTTATCCTCAGGATAATACCTGGAGAAACCTGCCGGATATTTTAAATGGCACCCAGTTTTATTTCAGGTTCTCCACAGGTGGATTTGAGATATACTATACAACCGTTGACGGTAGTGTTCCATCGTTCCCAACAGGTACATGGACATTCAGGAGTGTGGTAATTTCTCCGTCAAACAAACAGGCGCATCCAAATACTAATTGGAACAACTATGAGGAAGTAATGCAGGCATTACAGGAAGATGCGCACACAGTAAGTGTTACCGAATAACGAATTTTTTAGATGGTAAGGAGAGGGATAAGGTAAAACTTATCCCTTTTCTTTTTCCTGCGGAGCGTTCATGGCCACCTGTTCCGATAGGCTTTTTGCCCAGTTGATGAGCGTATTCTTTTCACCGTCAGTAAGTACGGCTTCTTTGTGCATCCATGTATAGCTGTTAAGCGGCATTTCTCCTTCTTCCACTTCTTCGGCCAGCTTCTTTAGTTTCTTAGCTTGTTTTGCCAGTGGCCGTTTGCCAAATTCGGAAAAGTTCAGTTCGTCCTTACCTTCATCTATATGGTCGTTCAACCACCATGCCACCGGCTGTATATTCGAGTACCACGGATATTGCGTGGTGTTGCTGTGGCAGTCATAACATGCTTTTTTCAGTATCTGCTGCACGCTGTCGGGCACTGTATACAGTGCGGTAACGTCATCGGCAGAGGCCGTGGTATTATTGTTTTTCTCCGGACGTATAAACTGTATAACAACCAGTATGACAACCAATCCTATCAGTGCTTTTTTTATTACGCTACTTCCTGCCGCCATGATTTTTTTTTAATTTTTGAATGCTACAACATAAATTTAAGCAGGATTCCCGGAAATAATAAATTACCGACTGATTATTATCAAGTATTAATATGATGCGCGGGGTAACTTTGTATTATGGGA
Source organism: uncultured Flavipsychrobacter sp. (assembly GCA_964430995.1). GTDB lineage: Bacteria > Bacteroidota > Bacteroidia > Chitinophagales > Chitinophagaceae > Nemorincola. The sequence continues at coordinate 57,798 of CAYSIG010000032.1, read as the reverse complement.
AAAGTGAAAAAGTTGAATAAAGAGTGGCATTTAAAGCACCCCATGCCCGCCAAAGCAACCCTGGATCAGCGTATTGAGTGGCATATAGCTCATGCAAAGCATTGCAGTTGCAGGGAAATGCCGGAAAAGATAAGGCTGGAAATTACAAAGCGTGGCCTCTGATGTGGTTATTTGTCATTCAGTATTATGGGTGTGCTGCCCTTGCCCATAATGATCATTTTAGCATTTGACGATGCGGCAAGGTCTTTCATCGCCTTGATCTGTTCATACTGCAGTTGTTTCTCGGTCAGGCTCTCGCTGATGATATGCTGATAGTCTGCTATGCCTTGTGCCTCCACGCGCTTTCTTTCTGCTTCCTGGCGCTCCTTTTGCAACACAAACTGCATTTTCTGAGCTTCCTGTTCTGCATTTATTTTTGATTCTATTGCATTCTTAACCGATGTAGGTAAGGTGATATTTCTTACCAACAGGTTCTCGAGCAATAGTCCCCGCTTTTTGAATTCGTCTTCTATCGCTTTATATATGCGTGTCTGGAATTCATCGCGCTTGGTTGAATAGAGGGCTACCGCGTCATAATACACGGCATTGTCCCGTATTTTAGTACGTGAGATAGGCCGCACGATCCTGTCTTTATAGTCCGGACCTATTTCTTTATACAGTTTCGGCGCTGTTTCAGGCACTATGCGGTAAAGTACAGTCAGGTCTATGGATACTTCCAGTCCATCGGCACTTAGTACCCTGATGGCATCGTCACCTACTTTTTCGCCCTCTGCATGTACCCCGCTCATGGTGTAATTTTGTGTGCGAGTTTCTATTTCCACCACATCCAGCAATGGGTTTATCATATGTAGCCCGCTGTACAGTACGCTCGACTGCACATTGCCGAATAGTTTTTTTACGCCCACATTGCCCGCGTCTATCTGCACAACAGCAGATAACATTACGCCGATAAGCATCACAATGCCCCCCAATGCCATTGCGGGTTTTCCCAGCACGCTTATCTTGTCATTGATCTTTGAGATGACACGCCCTGCGATCAGTATAATCAGACCTATAATAATAGCTCCCATAGTAGTTAAATATTAAGCAAATCTCTGTATAAAATATGGATTTTTATGCTCAACGTATCAAAATGTATAGTTAATCCTGCCCGGTAGTTAATTATAATTGAAATTGAGCGCATCGGGGTGGGCAAAACATGCTATTTGAAGCAGATGCGTTAACTTTAGACGCCTAAAAACCAGATTATGAGGAAGGTTATTGTACTGAGTATATTATTTGCTGCCATTTTCTTGCATGATGCCGGTGCTCAATCAGGTTACGATTCACTGTTTATTGCAGCTGATAAAGGAAATGTGGCGAAAATGATAGAATTGGGCAACCTTATGATGAATGGTACAGGCCCGGGCAGAAGTGTAGGGGAAGCCATGAGGTGGTACATGAAGGCCGCAGACAAAGGCAGTGCTGAAGCTGAGTGTAATATAGGTAATATGTATGAAAAGGGATTAGGGGTGAAGCGTGATAATTTTGAAGCGATCAAGTGGTACCGGAAAAGTGCCGAAAAAGGATACCCGAGGGGCCAGGCAAGCCTTGGTACTATGTATGAGCAGGGCAATGGCACTGCACAAGACTACAATGAAGCGTTCAAATGGTACAAAAAGGCAGCAGATGCAAAGTATGACTACGGTTACCTGAACGTAGGCAGGGCGTATGAGGAAGGAATTGGTGTTAAAATTGATTTTTTTGAGGCAAAGAAGTGGTATGATAAGGCAGCGGCATTGGGCAACTCGATGGCTATGGGCAAACTGGGTTTGATGTATGAGCGTGGCATGGGTGTGCTGCCCGACACAGCCCTGGCTATGAAATGGTATAAAAAATCTGCCGAGAAAGGGGAAATGATAAGTATGAACAACCTGGGGAGATTGAATTATCAGGGTTATAAAGGTATGCCCGCCAATTACAGTGAAGCGGTAAAATGGTTTACCAAAGCTGCCGAACTGGACAACCTGGTTGCCATGTACATTCTGGGGCAGATATATGAAGCAGGGGTTGAACCGATCAAAAAAGACCCGAAGAAAGCTGTTCAGTGGTACAGAAATGCCGCTGAAAAAGGCCATGCCAATTCCCAGTATAAATTAGGGTTGTTGTATGAGGCAGGGAGCGGTGTGGATAAGAATGATAGCCTTGCCTATAAATGGTATGCAAAAGCCGCAGGGCAGCAGAATTTTGGTGCAATGGGCAGGCAGGGGGTGTTGCTCTATGAGGGCAGGGGGGTGAAGATGGATAAAGAACTGGGCATTCAATGGATACGCACGGCCGCTACAAGGGGCAAAGATGAGTTCAGGCAATACATGCTGGATCATGGCCTGTGATTACTATTTTTGCCCGCTTAATCAGATAAAAGGATGAAGGAAGCCATATACCTTGTTGCCATCTTATTGCAGGTTGGTGTTATTATATTTTTTGTGAGGCGCAACAAAGCACGCGCAGGCAATAAGGCAGAGGATAGGGAAGACTATCCGGAGGGTTCCTATGAGCAGCAGAGGGGTTTGGCGCTTAGTGTTACACCGACGCAACTGAACCTGACCATACCCGACAGCGTTACATTTGTGCATGGCGTAGTTATGGATTGGAATACGGGTGATACCATTGTTTCACTTAGTGCTTACATAACGGGCGCGGCGAATTTATATCTGAGCAATGGTGGTGGCGTAAGCGGGGCGGGTAAGAAGCCGGAGGTAGGGGAGGCCGCTGTAAAGTTTGTTGCTGCCGCCGCCGATCATATTCACAGCGTAGTGCCGGTGGCCGGAACAAAGGATATGCCTCCTGTAGGTTGCGTACGTTTTTATTTACTTACCAACAAGCAGATATTCGCTGCTCAGGAGCAGGTGAAACACCTTGATGATGGCTCATCTTCATGGCTCGATGTGTTCAGTAAGGGCAACGATGTGATTGCTGAAATGCGTAATTGATAATTGTTATCCGCATGATAAGAATTGCTGTAATAGAAGATCTTGCAAGCATCACCGATATATATAACCAGGCTATAGAAGCCGGTTTTCAAACAGCTTTTACTGAAAAATTCCGAACCGAAGATCGGGTTGATTGGTTTCTTGCTCATAGTGAGCAGGCGTACCCCATTTTTGTTTTTGAGAAGGATGGAAGGGTTGTTGGCTGGCTGTCGGTAAGCGATTACAGGCATGGCAGGGGAGCGTTGCGCTATGCGGCAGAGGTAAGCTACTTTATACACAAGGATTTTCAGCGGCAGGGTATCGGCGCCCATTTGCTCAGGCATGGTATGGATGCGTGTCGCACGCTCGGTTATAAATCGCTGCTGGCTATCATACTGGAACCTAATATAGCCAGTGCTGCATTGCTGGAGAAATTCGGTTTTGAAAAATGGGCTTACCTGCCACGCATAGCCGACTTTGCAGGGGTGGAATGCAGCCAGGTGTACTATGGGCTGAAATTGGCCTGATGCTCCGCATCACTCACATTCCACATACACCATATCGCCTACCGACTGGTAGTATAGTTTGTCTGAGAAAGTTTCGTTAGGCAGCAGCTTTTGTTTGAAGGTAAAATCTGTCATAGCACACCTTCCGCTCCACAATACTGCATATAGCACCATGTGAATTTTACGCGCTATGGCAAATCCGTCCTTATCCAGCTCGTATTCCCATTTTTTGGAAATGATTACCGCCTTTGTGAAATCCTCTTTCCAGCAAAGGGTCAGTCCCCGTTTATTGGCTTCACGTATCGCCTGGTATTCAAGGTCTCTGTCTTCCATGCCTGCTTTTATGTCGCTGAAGCGCGCCTGGTTCTGTGCAAATGCCGGTATGGCCAAAAACGTCAGGAGTGCGAAAAATATGAAATGTTTTATCATTTGTGTGTGTTTCCTCAAAGATAAAAAAACGCGGAGAGATGCAATAGAGAGGCCAGAATAATTGAATGGATGTTATATTTGTTGCGGCCTCACGTTATTGGCCGTTTGAAAAAAATCAGGTGCTCAATGAAGCAGCAAATTAACGCCCTTACCGCTACCCGTGCATTTGCTGCTATAATGGTATATATTTTTCATTTTGGCAGGTTTTTGTTTCCCTTTGATCTGGCCCCAACTATTTTCATGGATGGGAATATTGCGGTGAATTACTTCTATGTATTGTCGGGCTTTGTCTTGTTCATATCATATTCCGGACGCAATGTGCGCTATTGGGATTATTTTAAAAAGAGATTGGCAAGGATTGCCCCGGCTTATATGCTCGGGCTTATTCTTTTTTTATTCGTTTACTTTTTCATTTATAAGGCTGCAACCTCCCCCGATTTTTACTTGCAGATACTATATAGTGTTTTCTTTGTTCAGGCATATATTCCTGAGTATGCTTTAGTGCTCAATGTAGCCGGGTGGAGTATCTCCGTCGAAATGTTCTTTTACCTGCTATTCCCGCTCATGTTGTTCTTCCAGGAAAAGAGTAATAAATGGTTTGTCTTTTTTACTGTAGTAGTTTTTGTTGCAACCCAGGTTGCCTGCCATTTTTTTTATAAAAGGGATTATACGCTGATCGGAAATTTCAACTTTTTCATGTACCATCCTTTTATACATTTCAGCCAGTTCCTTGTAGGTATGGTAGGCGGGTATATATTTAAGCATACATCGAGGGTCAGGGGCAGGTTCTCGTATATTCCGTTTGTGTTGTTATGTGTCATATTATTTTGCATGGCCCACAGGCCGGCAAATCTATTTTTTGAGGCCGGTTTGTTTGCTCCGCTGTTCATGCTGTTTATTATAAGTACGGCTATCGACAATCCAAAATTCCTGAATTTTAAGCCACTTGTGTTCCTCGGTGAGATCAGTTATGGGATGTATATACTGCAATTTCCCATTTACTATTTCTTAACCGTGCTCAATAACGACATTTTAAAACTCTCTCCGGGTTACTTTTTCTTTATTTCACTTGTTGGGTTGGTACTAGCCGCCACGCTTAGTTACTATTTTGTGGAAAAACCGATAAGGAATCTGATCAATAGGGTGGGGAAGAATCAGCACCCATAGCTTTTTCGAGGTAAGATTGGTGAGATATGAGATAGTAGCAGTGTTTTTTGAAATTAAAATACGTTTATTTTTGTCCCGTATGGCGTTGTTGCGCAATGTATTTAGTATTGCAGTATTTATTTCGGGCCTTGTATGGGGCAATGCCTTTGCGCAAAAGGAAGACCCCTTGCTCGGGTTTGGTGTGGAGTCGAACTTAATGTCTGGCAAGATCATTAAACACTCTAAGAAATTTACTTCGCCTATTCCCGCCATGTCGGGTGCTGTAGATGTGAATTTCGTCTGGCAGACCTATGGAAAGAAAGACTGGCACCAGCGGAGAAACTTCCCGCTGGTGGGCGTGGGCATCACCTTTACCGATTACGGATATGACCGGATTTACGGCAAGTGTGTGGGGATATATCCTAATCTGCAGATACCCATAATCAGGGGCAGGCAGTTAGAATGGACCTTCCGGCTTGGCAATGGATTGGGTTATGTTACGAAAAAGCATAACGCCACGCCTCCAATAGATACTTCCAACAGTGCTGTCAGTACACACCTAAACGACTTTGCCATCTTTATGACCGATCTGCGCTATCATTACAATGATCACTGGCAATTTCAGGTTGGAGGTAATTTTACCCATATTTCCAATGCTGACTATCATGAGCCCAACCTCGGCATTAATATGCTGGGCGCGCATGTCGGCATCCAGTATTTCCCTGCTACTTATAAGCCCAAAACGATTATCCGTGATGTTCCACGGCTCAGTAACAGGTGGCTGGTAGAGGCGCGGCTAAGCATAGCCCATAAACAAGCAAGAGCAACGGGCGGCCCTATCAGGCCGGTATACCTGGCTGCAGGTTACCTGAGCCGCCGCTGGCTGGGCAAGAACAAATTTTTTGCGGGTATAGACTATGCTTATCACGACGAAGTATACACGTTTCTTAAAAACTATGGGGTGCATACCGGGCACGAAATGGGGCATTCGTGGGATGGTGCCTTTTTCGCTGGTAACGAATTTCTTGTAGGCAGGGTGGGGCTTGTCTTGCAGGTAGGGTATTATTACCGGCAAACATTCCTGAAGTTTGATGATATTTACGAAAAGATAGGGGGCAATGTATATATTGTGCAGCGGGAAAAAGGCCCGGTGAAAGAAGTGTTTTTGTCGGCATTACTACTCACGCATGGGTTTACTGCCGAGCTAGCTGAATTCGGTATCGGGTTTGGTATTTAAATCAAAACAGGAAGAATGAAAGCGCAGATATATGCACTTACATCCACACGGGCAGTTGCCGCAATAATGGTTGTTATCCACCATTTTGCAGCAGACGTTTTTCCGTTCAATAAGTTGCCTAAATTGTTTCATAGCGGGAATATTGCAGTAAGCTACTTTTTTGTATTGTCCGGCTTTGTATTATATATATCATACAACGGGCTCAATACCCGTTTTGCAGATTATTTTAAGAGAAGAGTGGGGCGTATAGTCCCGGTATACTTATTAGCGCTGGGTTTAATGGTCTGTGTTTTAGTTGCCTTCTACAGCTATCCGTTAAATTCAGCATCTTTTAAAGAAATAGTACTGAGTGTTTTGTTACTTCAGGCATATGTGCCCTCCTATCCTATGTCATTAAACACACCGGGCTGGACTATTTCTGTTGAGATGTTTTTTTATCTTCTGTTTCCGCTGTTTCTCTTATTTATCAATAAAAATTTCAGGGCCTTTGTTGTAACAACATTGGTGCTGTTTATATTAGCCCAGTATTTTCATTTTAAGTATTACAATATAAGATGGGGCCTGCCAGACAGTATTATTGACACTGTTTTTTTTAACCCCGTAATGCACATCAGCCAGTTTCTTATTGGCATGACAGGCGGGTATTTATTTGAGCGTAGCAAGCCTGTATTGCCATCAGGTAACCGGACACCGGTGATATTATTTTGTGTTATTGTGGCGCTGCTAGCTTTCAGGCCAGATAACATTAGTTACCACGTAGGATTAATAGCTCCGGTGTTTATGTTATTTGTTCTAAGTATTGCGGTAAACAATCCTAAGTGGCTTAATATCAAAGGTTTCGTTTTCTTGGGGGAGATTAGCTACGGTATATATATATTGCAACGGCCTGTATATAAATTTTTAGAAGTGCTGAACGGGCAGTATACACATCTTCCTAACCAATATTTTTTCATTATAGCGTTTGTCTTTTTATTAGTTATATCAGCACTTTCTTATCTCTTTATCGAAAAACCTTTGCGCAGAAAGATCAATTCCCTGAAGTTCGCGTGACTGGTCAGGTTGTTAGCTCCATAGTATATAGCCAGTACCTTACCCCGAATGGGTTGTCAATTTCCCGAAGCGCCTTAAAGCCAAAGCCTTCATAAATGTGCCTCGCGGCATCCATTATTTCAGAGGTATGCAGTGCTATTGTTTTCTCTCCGCTGGCCCTGGCATGGTCTATGCATTTTTGTGTGAGCGTCTTGGCTATCCCTTTCCCTCTGTGCTGCGGATCCACACCTACCAGCCGTATATAAGACCATTCTGCGGGGTATATATTGGTAGGGTTGCCGTGGGGCACCAGGTAGGCCATACCCACCAGCACGTCACCAATAGTGCAAACGAATACTTTAGCTATCTTGATAAGTTGTAGCAGTTTTTCGTCATCATTCTGATTTGCCCGCATCACCTCCCACTTATCTGGTGCGAGTTTTTTTGAGAATTCGCCATAGGCAAGCAGGCCAAGTCGTTTTAGTTGGGGCTGGTCATTTATTGTGCCAACCCTGTATATGAGTTCATCTGTCATAATTGACATAAATAACGGATGTGCGCCTAGTTTATTACTTTTGCCACACATCTTATACTTCATTACGCTCTGTTTTGCAGGGCGCTTTACTTGCGTATGACCTTAAGACCGGTTCGGTATTTATTGCTTTTGCTCCTGCCCTATGCAGTATATGCGCAAAAAGACAGTTCGCTGAAAGGCCTTGGGGTGGAGGTAAATATGCTGGCCGGAAGGATAGTTAAACATACCGTTAAGTTCACCGCGCCCATACCACGTTCTTCGGCTGCTGTGGATGTGAATTTTGTCTGGCAGACCTATGGAAAAAAAGAATGGCATCAGCGGAGACGCTTTCCGCAGGTAGGCGTAGGGATGACACTCACCGATTACGGCAACGACCAGATTTTTGGCCACTGCGTGGGCATTTATCCGAATATTCAGATTCCGCTGGTGCGTGGCAAGAAGCTGGAATGGACTTGCCGCATAGGTGATGGGATAGGCTATGTTACGCGCAGGTATGCGCAACGGTCGCCGGCTGATACAGTCAATACTGCCATAGGCTCCAATCTAAATGATTTCGCGATTTTCATGACCGATCTCCGTTATCATGCAGATGACCATTGGCAGATACAGTGTGGTGTCAATTTCACGCACATCTCCAATGGCTTCTTTCAGCCGCCCAACCTTGGCATTAACATGGTGGGCGGGCACGTAGGGATACAGTATTTTCCGCATAGTTATCGGCCTCAAAAAATTGTCAGGGACCTGCCAAGGCTCCGCGACCGCTGGCTGGCGCAGGTTAGGGTCGGGGTCGGGTTCAACAAGGCAAACGCAACGGGTAACCCGCATCTGCCCAATTACATCATATCGGGATATGCAAGCCGGCGCTATTGGGGTAAGAACAAAATGTTCGCCGGTATAGATTATGCCTACCATGAGCCAACTTATGCCTTTTATAAAACCTGGGGCATACATATTGGTCACGAAATGGGCAATGCCTGGGATGGTACCTTTTTTGTGGGCAATGAATTTCTTGTTGGCAGGGTAGGCATCGTTACCCAGGTGGGGTATTACTACCGTACCACTTTCCATACCTATGGCAATGATCCTTTTAACGAGAAACTTGGGGGCAATTTATACCTTATTCAACGCGAAGACGGGCTGCTGAAGGAGCTCTTTGTTTCAGCAATGCTGGTCACCCATATGGCTGTGGCCGAGTATGCCGAATTTGGCATAGGGATAGGCTTATAAGATCTCAGTTATATATTTGTCACCTGAGGCGTTTGGTCCTATATCAGCATGGTTTTTTTTATTGCCGATTATTATTTTTTCAAAATTGGTTGTATGTTTATTTCCTATTAAGTACGTACACAAATGAAAAAAATATCATTCCTGTTAGGCGCTCTATTCATGGCTGCTCATGTTTTTGCTCAGGAGGAACCCGCTCCTTCGCCGGAGGCCAAAAGCAACGTAGACATGGGTGCCATCCTGTTCGTAGTAGGTCTTATTGTCTTTATTATTGTAATCCGTAAAATATACGAGGCTAAGGCACAGAAGGCATACGATAAAGAGGTGCAGGCAAATAAAGATGCCAAAAAGGAAGATTTCAATAACCCCAAATACTGGTACCAGTGCAAGAATTGCAAAGTGACCATCAGAAAAACAATACCCCCGAATTCAGCTGATTGTTTCAGGGCAGTAGATCATTCATGGACACAGATAGCTGAGGTAGGCACACAGAAGTATCTTTGCCGCAATTGCAGTACCCTTGTGGAAACCAAGGCAATGCCTGTTATGGAAAACTGCCCCGACGCCGAACTGCATAATTGGGAGAAACTGGGGTGAGTTCTTCGCTCAATGATTAATTAAGTGTGAATTTTACAAATTATTACTACCAGGATGTAATGTCCTCAGTTATGCTCGTGCGAACTTGCATGCCTAAACGTACAGGTATGGAAAAAAGGGTCATTGGTATGATACTTATTATTTTGGGGGTAATAGCACTAATAGTGGGTGGATATAATTTTATAAGTCATGGTAATGGCGCTTCCAATATTAAGATAATAATAGCCTGCCTCGTGCTGGGGCTTATATTTTTCGTGTCTGGTATTGGTCTGATACGCACAACGAGGGATGTAATGAAGAATGATGAGCATGTGAGCTAAGCCATATATCGCTAAAGAGAAGTGTAGTTCAGGTGGTCGATGGTATCATCGTCAAAGCTATGGCGTATGCCTCTTTCTTTTTTGATGTGTTTAATTGCCTTGCTGATATTATGATCTTCTTTAGTCAGCGAGAACCATGCATATACCAGTTTCATGCTCAGGTCAGATAGCTCCAATTCCTTTAATCCGGCGATGAGGTCGTCCCCGTGCAGGGTATTCAGGTACGCCCGCAATTGCTCACTTGCAGCGCTAAGATGCTCATCCAGTTCAAGAAAAGACCTTCTTATGGCCTGTATCTCTTTATTCTCATGATGCATGTGTCCCATATATACCGCTTTACTGCTGCTGAAATGATAACAGTAAAAGTAAAATAGCCTCTGTTCGTGGTATATGATGCCCGTCAGCCATAAAACTGATGATAGTCAGTTTTAAAAAGGGAGAAGTGGATTGCTATTGGTTGGCTTTTTGCCACTCCTTGCGCCGCCATTGAATTTGGCCCGATGCGTCATTCAGTACAACCTTTTCTTTATGCTCTTCATCCCACAAATAGCCGTTTCTTAACTTAAAGGTTTGCGTGCCGAATTCAACCGATTCCGCCGTGAATTTATCTTCCTTTGCTGCCTGTAGTGTATTATAGCTCAGATAGTAATTGTCGTGTACTTTCTTGATGCTGATATTCCTGATCTTATCGTCGGAATTATTTGCCGGTTTCCAGTCTCCCACAAATTTGTCAGCACTGATTTGGGCAAACAGCATATGGGGCATAATTGAAAAAGCTAAAATGATGAGCTTTCGCATAAGAGCGGGTAATTTATACATGTAAATATAATGACAAATTGCAAATGTGAAGAACAGCTATTTTGTTGAATACAATAATAACCGACCTCATCCGTTTTCTAGGTTGTTCTCCATCATTCGGTAAATAATGTTGCGATTCTATATTAGCGCCAGTTTTCTGTTTCCGGTAGTCAATTTTCTGCTGTGCAGCTTTTTCATACACAGGATACGGTATGGAGCCTATATTATTCCTACCATGCACACACTTTTGTTCCTAGGCTTTGGGGTTAATAGCGAATATTTTGACGATGATGGTAGTAGCCTGCTACCCTATATTTACATGTCTTATTTCATTTCATGTATCATATACAATCATAGGCATAACAAATACGCGCAGGAACTACTTTTCTATTCAGCCATAATATTCGGTACTCTCTTTAACCTGCTACTTATGTTCTGGGGTATTGGTTTTATTACCCATTTTCCTGCCGAATGGAATTCGTAAATCTTCTAAGTGTTAGCATTGTCCTTTGAAGTGTTTTACACCTCCACGCTATTTATCACCACCGCCTCTATCGGCCTGTCGCTGGCGTTTGTAGCCACTGTGCCTATAGCAGCTACTACGTCTATTCCTTCAGTTACGCGTCCAAATACGGTATGCATAGGATTCAGGAAGTGGTTGTCGCGCAGATTAATGAAAAACTGGCTGCCATTTGTATTCGGTCCTGCATTGGCCATAGATATGGTGCCTGCGGCATTTCTGTTTTGTGCCGTTATCTCATCATTGAATTTATATCCAGGCCCGCCTGTGCCCCACATATGCGCCTTATCATCTTCCTTGGTCAGGGGGTCGCCGCCCTGTATCATAAAATCCTTTATCACCCGGTGAAATTTCACCCCGTTGTAAAAGCCGCTCTTGGCCAGCTTTACAAAATTCTCCACAGTAGCGGGAGTTTCCTGTTCAAACAGTTCTATAACTATATCCCCTTTGTTTGTTTTGAGCGTTGTTTTCATTATTTGTGTTTTAGTCTGCGTTATGCATAAATATCTTTTACCCCACTTCTACTCCCAGCTCCTCGGCCAGGTCTTTCTCCACCCTCAGGTTGTTGATGATGAACACCTGCCTGTCGGGTGTGTTTTTGCCCATGTAGTATTCCAGCAGCTTTTGTATCTGCGCGTCCTGGCTTAGCAGTACAGGGTCTTTGCGGATATCATCGCCTATAAACTGTTGAAATTCTTCGGGGCTTATTTCTCCCAGTCCTTTGAAGCGTGTTATCTCTGCCTTGGTGCCTATTTCCGCAATGGCCCGTTGGCGTTCTTCATCGCTGTAGCAGTATATGGTCTTCTGCTTGTTTCGCACCCTGAAGAGTGGTGTCTGTAGTATGTGTATGTGGTTGCCGCGCACCAGGTCGGGGAAGAATTGCAGGAAGAACGTCATGATGAGCAGACGTATGTGCATGCCGTCCACATCGGCATCGGTGGCTATCACTATATTGTTGTACCGCAGCCCTTCCAGCCCTTCTTCTATATTCAGTGCGTGCTGCAGCAGGTTGAATTCTTCATTCTCATACACTACTTTCTTCGTCAGTCCGTAGCAGTTCAGCGGCTTTCCCCTCAGGCTGAACACAGCCTGTGTCTCCACACTGCGGCTCTTGGTGATGCTGCCACTAGCCGAGTCGCCCTCCGTAATGAAGATAGTCGATTCCAGTTGCTTCTGGTTGTACGCATCGCGTCCCTTTGTCGGCGGCTCGTCATTGAGGTGTATACGGCAGTCGCGCAGTTTCTTATTGTGCAGGTTGGCCTTCTTCGCCCGCTCATTTGCCAGCTTGCGAATACCCGATAGCTCTTTGCGCTCTCGCTCGCTCTGCTCTATACGCTTCTTCAGCATATCGGCCACTGAGGGGTTCTTGTGCAGGAAGTCGTCCAGGTACTTGCCCAGGAAATCGGCCACAAATGCTTTCATTGATGGGCCGCCCTCCCACACATACTGTGAGCCAAGCTTGGTTTTTGTCTGCGACTCAAACACCGGCTCCTGCACACGAACAGATATGGCCGCGCATATGCTCTGCCGCACATCCGATGCCTCATAATCTTTTTTGTAAAAGTCGCGTATGGTCTTCACAAATGCCTCGCGGAATGCACCCTGGTGGGTGCCGCCCTGTGTGGTGTGCTGGCCATTTACAAAGGAGTAGATGTCTTCGCCATAATCCCCGGTATGCGTAATGGCCACTTCTATATCCTCGCCCTTCAGGTGAATGATGGGGTAGCGCAGGTTGTCAGGGTTGGTTTTACGGGTAAGCAGGTCCAGCAAGCCATTTCTCGATATGTAGTTGCGGCCATTGAAATGTATGGTCAGCCCTGCATTCAGGAAGCAATAGTTCCACACCTGGTTTTCCAGGTACTCATGCAGAAAGTGGTAGTGCTTAAATACCGTTTCATCGGGCCTGAACTCTACCAGGGTTCCGTTTGCCTCGGTGGTGTTAGTTTCCTTATGCTCCTTGGTCAGTATTCCTCTTTCAAATTCGGCTACTTTTGCCCTGCCATCCCGGAATGAGGATACTTTGAAGTATTTACTCAATGCGTTCACGGCCTTTGTACCCACGCCATTCAGCCCCACCGACTTCTGGAACGCCTTGCTGTCATACTTGGCTCCGGTATTTATCTTGCTCACTACATCCACTACCTTTCCCAGCGGAATGCCGCGGCCATAGTCGCGCACTGTTACCCCTCCATCAGCTATCGTCAGTTCTATGCGCTTGCCCTGGCCCATGGCAAATTCATCGATACAGTTGTCCATTACCTCTTTCACCAGCACGTATATGCCGTCGTCTACACTGCTTCCGTCGCCCAGTTTGCCTATATACATCCCAGGCCTCAGGCGGATGTGCTCCCGCCAGTCCAGCGATTTTATACTGTCTTCGTTATATTGATTTTGTTCGGTTGCCATTTATTCTTTGAAAATTTTGAATGTCATTCAGGTGTTACCAGCCACTCGCTAAAACGTCTGCTATGTGCATAGTTTGTATAGGTAGTTTATTTTCGTTGATATAGCCCTGTATGTGCATCATGCACGATACGTCGGTGGTTATCATATACTGTGCTCCGGTGTCCAGCGCGCTCTTCACTTTTACCTGCGCCATGCCCAGCGATATGGGCTCGAACTTGACCGCAAATGTACCGCCAAAGCCGCAGCATGTTTCACATTCTTTCATTTCTACCATCTCCAGCCCTTTCACATTTTTTAGCAGTTGGCGCGGGCCATCTTTAATACCGCATTCACGCAGCGCCCCGCAGGCATCATGGTAGGTGGCCCTGCCTTCCAGAGTGGCGCCTATGTTGTCCACTTTTAATACTTTGGTAAGGAATTCCGTGAACTCATACATATTTTCCTTTACACGGCTGCATATGTTATGGTCGGAGCTATCGGCAAACATTTTATCATAATAGTTGCGTACATAGCCGGTGCATGAGCCGCTCGGCCCTACTATATATTCATCTTCCTTAAAATCCTGAAGGAACTTTGTAGCCACATATTTTGCCTCTTCGCGGTAGCCGGCATTGAACGCCGGTTGTCCGCAGCAGGTTTGTTTCGTGTTATACGTTACCTCGCATCCCAGTTTCTCCAGCACCTTCACCATATTCATCCCTGTATCGGGATATAGCTGGTCAACAAAACATGGTATGAATAACTGAACACGCATAATGATCGTAAGTAGTAAGTAATTAGTGGTAAGTGAAAAACGCCGCTAAGATACTAAAATGCAAAAAGCGATTGTAAGATGTTATTTTATTGTATTTATTTTCCCTGTATAGTGGTCCCACGCGCACTTTGCTACTGATGCTATTATTTGTTCTCCCTGTTCATATCCGCCGGTATAGTCAGATACATATACCACTATCGCCAGGTGGTGGCCGTTTGGCAATGTGATGATGCCCACATCATTAGTAGCGGCGGTTATTCCTTTTTCATTCGCGACCGATGTGCCGGTCTTATGCGCTACAATGGTGCCTGCAGGCAATTTCCCCATTATTCTTTTGGTTGAGTTTTCGCTCTTTACCATTAACCTCATCAGATACTTGGTATTGTTTTCCGATAATAACCTACCCTCATAAAACAATCTTAATATTTCCAGCATAGCCGAAGGCTGGCACCAGTTATTGTACTGTACAGGCCAGCTGCTATGCATTTCTGCTTCTGTTGCGCTTATAACCATGTCTTTGATATTCAGGCCCTGAAAATACTGATGTACATACCGTGTGCCCCCTGCCAGTTCAAACAGTATATCACATGCATTGTTGTCGCTTTTGGAAACTGCATAGTTCAGTAGCTCTGCTACGGTAACATTTATATCCCTCCCTGCAAATTTTTTGGCAAGTGGGCTCCATGTATCCGTCCGTAGTTGTTCTTGCCTTACATGTACATTTTTAGTCAACGAAAGCTCGCCCTTATCCACTTTATCCAGTATGTAGATGGCCAATGGAAATTTATATACACTCTGCATCGGGTATCGGTGGTTATTGTTTACCAGCACAGTGCTTTTATCTTCAATGTCCATAAGCGCTATGCCCACCTTGGCCATATAGGGGGCTACAGTCAGTTCTAGATCTTTTTTTAGGTTCTGGGGATCGAAATTCTGAGCAAAAGCCGTATGGTTTATTGTCAGTATACAGGACACGATAAGCAATAATCTATTTTTCATAGTTAAATAAAATGTAAGCACAATATATAAAAAGACGGCACATTTCCCATCATTACTTTATACTTTTGGTAAGATGGAAACGCAAATAATAGTTAAGCCGGTAAATATTGCTGAGCAATACAAGGATATATCTGCCATGATGCACCAGTTGCATTTGCATGAACATAGCCTGTTTGATAAAACAGCTTCGTGGTCCGATATTGAGGATAGCTATATGCGTCATGTTATCAAAATGCAGCAGGAGCGTGATGGCACCTGCCTTGTTGCTTACCTGGATGAAGTGCCCACCGGTTTTATTTTCGGCTATGTGGAAGGCCAGGATGACAGCAGGATAGAAGTGTATTTGGGAAAGGAACTCTACGTGTCTGATGGGTATGTGGCCAAAGAGGCGAGGGGGCAGGGCATCTATCGCCGGCTGAATAAAGAGTTGGAAAAAATATACATTGAAAAGGGGGTAAGGCGCATCTGTAGGTTTGCCAGGGTCAACAATACCCGTGCTCGTTCCTTTATGGAAAGTGAGGGCTATACGGTCACCCGGCTGGTGTATGAAAAATGGCTGTAACGCAGAACGGCCCCAAATCGGGGCCATTGCACGTTTTGTTAACCCTTGGCTGAATTATTCCGCGTCAGTTGATTCTGTTGCCGCATCTGTTGCTTCTTCAACCTCATCAGTTGTTTCTTCAACTTCGTCGGTTACTTCTTCAGTGCCCTCTTCAGTTTCTTCTGAGCCTTCTTCGTCTTCTGATGACGATTCTTCAACCTCAATCTGGTTTTCGGTTGATTCAGTTTCGTTTTCAGCTACAACTGATGACAATACTTCTTCTTCTGTGAATGTGTTTTCCATAAAATTGCTTGTTTTTTTTAGTTAGAAATGAAATATGAGGCAATTTATACTTGCTGTATGACCACAACATGAAGAACCTCAGACTTAATAGCGAAATAATAATGCGATAATATTATCGGCAATGAGTGGTATAATGGTTTATTTTTGAAAGGTTATGTTTCGTTGGCGGGCTTTATTGGTGTTGTTCTGTCTGGCAGGGGCATTGAGTGTGCCTGCCCAGTCCAACTATTATGAGGATGAACCGAAGCTGTTTGAAGGCGGAATTCTGCTTGGTGCAGTATTCAGCCAGATAGATGGAGATACCTACTTTGGCTACCATAAAGTGGGTGTTAATTTCGGGGGCAGGGTGTATGCTCATTTTACACCGGTATTTGGCGCAACCCTTGAGATACAGTATGCCCAGAAAGGCAGCAGGGGAGAGGCTGTGCTTGAATCGCCCACTATAGGCACTTATGTCACCAAATACTACATGAATGTAAATTATGTCGAGGTGCCGTTGACGCTGCACGCCATTTTGTACACCATCGACCTTGAGGCCGGGGTGTCTTATGCACGCCTGGTCAGGTCAAAAGAATGGATACTATCAGATAAGCCTGTTGTTATTGATCCCGAGAAGGCCCGGTTCAATACCACCGATTTCGGGTATGTATTTGGTATAGGCAGGAGGGTGTATAAGGGATTGCGCGCTAACCTCCGTTTCCAGTATTCTATGGTGTCCATACGCCCGCCGGAACGCATACCCACAAATCAGGGTTATGGCAACATAGGGCAGTTCAACAACCTGTTCAATTTCCGTCTTATCTATTTGTTCTGATCTCCGGTATCATTTCTCCGGCTCTACCGTGTAGCCATCTTTCCTCAGTAATGCTATTACCCCGTTTGGCCCATACAGGTGTCCGGCACCTACGGCAAAGAAAACAGAGTTTGTGTTCATCTTGTCTGCCATGCGGGGGATCCATTTTTTGTTCCGGTCATCAAGAAAAACAGCCAGGTCATCTTTAAGTTCTTTTGAGCTGTTGAGCAGGTTGTATAAAGCGGGCAGATCTTGTGTTTTATAGGCGGATATTAACTCTCCGAATTCCTTCTCGTCGCTTACATTATTCTGAATAGCATCAATGATCTGTTTTATTACCGTGTCTATAGGTAAGGTCGCCAGCGCATCCAGTTGCTCTTTCGGGTCTTCCAGGCCCCATATCTCTTTATTGCCTGCCTGCGCGATCTGCATGATGCTGTCCTCGTAAGACACCGCATTTTCGCAACTCACCCCCGACGTGCCTATCATACTCAGTAGGGCTACGGGCTTCATCTGTTCAAACATGCCAATGTCCATACCTAAACTGTCATGCACGTATTTTTCTAAAATCCGGTATTGGTCGTCATTAAAATATTCTTTCAGTTTTTTGCCGCCATTTTCCATCAATCCCATTGATGCCCTCATCATAGCGCCCGCATCGTCAAGGTCCATTTCAAAACATACTTTTTCACTTTTATTAAAGCTCTCCTGCATTTTACGGGTCCATAAGAAATCGTTGGCGCATATCAGGTGTATGGTGCCGAAGAGGTAGGATGGACGGGACAGGTTTTTGCCATTTATACGCCAGAGCAATGATTTATCTTTATTATCTGTTTTTTGCTGCGCGGAAACAGGGTTGCTGGAAACAATGGTGAGCAGACCGGCTAAAAAGGCGGTGATTTTTTTCATTGGATAAAGTTAAATGATTTTGAATGAAAGCATAAACTGCAGTTTGTAACGTTGTTATGTGTATTCTTCGTAATTTTATCCGCTACAAAACCGGGTTATCGCTTCGATTTTATCGGGGAGGAAAGTCCGGACAGCAAAGAGCAGCGCACTACCTAACGGGTAGGTTCTCCTGATAGTATAGGGAGGAACAGAGAGTGCCACAGAAAATAACCGCCCCGGTTCGCCGGGGTAAGGGTGAAAAAGTAGTGTAAGAGACTACGGTGCTCATTGGCGACAATGAGCAGGGGTAAACCTTGCGTGCTGAAATGCCAAATAAGCGGGTGATTGATGGTCGCTTGCCAGAATCCGTGGGTTGGCAGCTAGAGGTGTGGCGTGAGCCGCATCCCAGATAAATGATAACCACCCTTCATGGGAACAGGATCCGGCTTACAGGTTTTGTAGTTTTTTTGTTGAGGAAATAGTAAGGCGGTGTCGCTGACACCGCCATTACTTTTTCACATCACACATCCCACGCACTTCTCTCACAAATCTTAGTTCACTGCTATCTCTTGTGCTGCAGGCTCACTCACTTCTTTTTTAGGAAGGGTTACTGTAAGTATCCCGTCTGCATATTTGGCTGATATTTTTGCAGTGTCCACTTTTTCATTCAGAGTAAAACTCCTTTTGAACGACCTTTTGCGGTATTCGCTGCGCAGCCATTTGCCTTCCTGGCCTTCCTTGTTTTCTTCGTTTTGTTCCACGGATATCTGCAGCACGTTCTTTTCAAGGCTCAACTTGAAGTCTTCCTTCTTGAATCCTGCTGCTACCATGTGCAGCTCATAGCTTTTGTCTGTTTCCTGGATGTTTACAGGTGCGGTATATGCGCCTGTTTCTTCACTCAGTTGGTTCCATCCGTTTTGGAATACATCTTCCAAAAATCCGCCTATTGTGCGGGGCATTACTGCATAGCTTCTTTTAGTGTACATAATGATTAAGTTTTAAAAAGTTTGTTTTCATACTCATGTACAAACCAGGTACCAATGCAATAAATAAGACAAAATGGCCGTTTTTGAGTAATTTAATTGCCAAAATGGCTGATTCTTGCTTTTTCAGTGATACAATTTGTCAAAAATTGGATGACAGGATTGCGCAATCGGTGGGTCAGGGCAGTTTTTCGCCTTCATCAAGTTTGTATACCCGCATAATAGTGCTGTTCAGTACCCTGATTTCGTAGACAACAGTAGGATAAGGATAATTCTCCGGGTGCCCGCGAAAGCTGGTGATAAAGTAGGTGGGTTTGTTAGTGTCATAAGCCAGTTTGACTCTATCTCTTGATGGCTTTGGTATCATCATAATATTATTTTTTGCAGGCACATTGTCGTGCAGCAGGCGTATAGTGTCTGAATGGTCATGTTCCATAATGTATTCAAGTCCCTGCTTGTAGGCGCAGCCCCAATATTCCAGGTCATAGTTTTTTCTCAGGTACTCGTCCTTATGCGAAACCAGTGAATTGAAATACACTTGTTGAAATGGATGGCTGGCAACCATGAAATAGCCTGTGGCGGTAAGCTGTAAGGCGCATAATGTTATCGCGATTGCGCGACCTTTCCATACAACCATTTTATTGATGGCATATAACCCAAGGATGACGAAAGAAGGGTAGATGAAATAAACATGCCGCCAGTCGTCATAAACAACAGAGTGCAGCATGATTACAGCAGAGACAGGGATGATGCAACAAAGTAGATAGATGATGTAGTTGCGGTCTGGTGTATTTGCAAGGTAACTTACCGGCTTACGTATTATTGCAATGATGACCATTACCATGCCACATAGCCCTGTACATAGCCACAGCACCGGTGTAGTAATGACGAACCACCCCGGCAGGTAGTACCATGGCAGCGACTTACCGTGCAGCACTTTGCCGTTAAACAGCAGGTCGCCATCCCACGGAAAATGCGATGCGCTGTGGTAGAAACTGATAAAATTCTGCACAGGTGCCTCCCACAATGCGGGCCAGGCCAGGTAGGTCGTGCCGCATGCGCCGATCAGGAACAGCAACAGGTTCAGCAAAACATTTCCCGGCTTATTCTTCAGGCGAAATGCACTGAAAAGGTCGAGCAGGAATAACATCCCGAAAATCAGCACAAGTAATATGCCCAGTATACGGATACTAATGGCGTAGCCGCTGCATATGCCAAGCAGAAGATACCAGCCTCGTTTATCTTTCTCAAAAGCAATCTGCGCTATCAGCAGGGCAACCAGGAATATGCCCAGGAATGGGATGTCCTTAGTGTTTACAAATGAATGGGCATAGATGCGCGGATGAAAAACGATAGCCAGGAAACCAATGCAGGATAGCCATTGGCTTTTGAAAAGGCGTTGGATAAGCACATAGCCGCAAAAAGCACACAGCAGGAAGAAAATATGCGTGGCAAAGTGCCGCATCAGGTATATGTCGCGGTCATCGGTTATATCGAATTTCTTTTCAATGGTAGTAAGCGTCAGCTCAAAACCTACGCCATATCTATTATCTTCAAATGTTTTTATTGTATTATCATTGCTGGATATATAATTATAGCTTACTTCGCCAATCCGTTTTTGGATTTTCTCATCCCAGGATATGCCGTAGTCTTGATAGGTGCCCATTGTAAGCAGGATGGTGAGCACTAATAGTATTACTCCCGGCCAATGAGAATTTGAAAACGCCTTTTCCGCAGACATGTGGTAAAGATAGGGTAGCGGGGCAACTTTAGCATAAAATTGCCCCGCTACGCCCTATTTAGCAACCACAAAATGCGCTACAACGTCGCCCTCGCCTGAATGTATGGTCAGCAGATATACCCCTGCGGCAAGGTGGTCGGCCTGTATGTAGGTGTCAATGTTCCCGTTCACGGCACTTACCACACCATCGTATTGCCTTCTGCCCAGCATGTCTGTAACTGATACTGGTACCAGGCCGTTTATTGTACTGCCCAATGAACCTTTAATGTTGAACAATCCTTTATTCGGGTTAGGGAAGACGGTTATACGATTCTTGGTGGTAATTGTATTGAGTCCTGTTGTATTCAAAGTGATCGTTACTGATTTGTCGCTGCCGGTAATGCATGGGCCGTTATCGGTTACTTCGCATTTTACTACGTCACCGTCGAATAGCAAATTGCTCACAATAACGGATGATGTAGCCCCCGGTACCGCCATGCCATTAATAGACCACTGGTACGAGAGTGACGTACTTCCTCCCGTGGCCGAGGCGGTGAATATGACTGTTTCCCCTGCGGTGATGTTTACGCCGGGAGAGGCTGTTATCGTTACTGCAAGTGTTCCGCTGTTGATCACATGCATCGGCATCGATGTGTTTACCGTATCAGGGGATGCGCATGTTGCAGTACTGGTGAGCCTTACCCTTACCACGTCTCCGTTTGCAGGCAGGAAGCTGTAGCTGGTACCCGTAGAAACGCTGACACCATTCACCGTCCAATGGTAAATAGGAGTGGCCCCCCCGTTTATTGCCGTTGGCATAAAGACTACAGGTGTGCCGGCGCATATAGTCGTTCCCGGCGATGCTGTCATGCTTATTGCCGGGGTTACCGATGGCACAATGGTTACAGGCACACTGCCCGGCATATCGGTGTGGCAGGTAGTAGCCGGATCTGTTGCAGATACAGTATATGTTCCCGCCAATGTTTGCAATCCGAGATCGAGAGTTGATCCGCTGCCGGGGAATGGCCCGGTGGCAGTAGCCCCGCGGTGCAGAAAATAGTTGATGCCCGCTGATGAGCCGCTCAGGCCAACATGTACCCCCCCTGTTCCGGAACAATAAGAGCCGCCACCTGTTAGGCTGTATATAGCGGGTAGCGGGTTCACTGTTAATGCCGCTGTGGTCATGCAACCTGTGCTTAGTGAATAAGTTATTATGGTAATGCCTGCCGATATGCCTGAAACAATGCCTGAAGCTACGCCTATTGTGGCCACTGATGTGCCACTGCTCGACCATACGCCCGAAGGAGTAGCAGTGGTCAATGTGGCGGTGGCGCCGTTACAAAGTATACCTGTACCTGTTATAGGTGCCGGCAAGGGATGAATAGTTATCGCCCTGGTAGTGCGGCATCCTGTGCCTAATGCATAGGTAATATCAGCTATGCCTGCCGATACGCCAGTTACCATGCCTGCGGCATCAATCGTAGCTACAGTTGCCGGGTTGCCCGACCATGTGCCGGATGCCGTGGCATCCGTTAACGATGTTGTTGCCCCCACACAAACGTAGCCCGCGCCTGATATAGGTGCCGGTACCGGCTGTATGGTTATGGTTTTTGTAGCATAGCATCCGGTGCTCAGCAGGTAAGTGATCTCAGCAGTGCCGGCAGATATGCCCGTAACCATGCCGGTACCTGAACCAACGGAAGCTACTGAACTTGCTCCGCTGTGCCATGTGCCCGTAGGCATTGCGTTGGAATAAGTAGCAGATGCGCCGCTGCATAATGCGGTTGTACCCGATATAGGTGCAGGTACCGGATAGACGGTGACCATCGTGGTGGCAAAGCAACCATTGCCGGTAGTATAAGTGATATTCGCATAGCCGGCTGTCCCGCCGGTAACTGTGCCTGACGATACGATAGAAGCCACGGCGGGGTTGCTGCTGCTCCATGTGCCTGATGGAGTTGCATCCGTCAATGCGGTTGCATAGCCACTACAGAGTGACGTAATGCCTGATATGGCTGCCGGGGTGGCATGAACAGTTATGTTTTTTGTTGCGCTGCATCCCGATGCCAACGTATAAGTAATGATAGCTGTTCCTGCAGTAGTGGCCGATACAATGCCTGAAGCAGGCCCGACGGCCGCACCGCTGGCCGACCATATGCCGCCGGGCATCAGGTTCGTCAGGGTGGTTGTCGTACCGCTGCAAATGGTGGAGGCTCCCGATATCGGCAGCGGGTTTGGATAAACGGATACCATGGTTGTCGCCGTACATCCCCCGGTGGTTGTGTAGGTGATATTTGCCGCGCCTGTGGATCCTCCGGTAACAATACCCGAAACATCTACTGTGGCAATAGCAGTATTTCCGCTCGACCATGTACCGGATGGGGTGGTGTTTGTCAATGTGGTTGTTGTGCCGATGCATAGCGTTCCGGTGCCTGATATGGCTGCCGGGTTAGCATGAATAGTTACGGTTTTTGTAGCACTGCAGCCAGATGCCAATGTATAAGTAATGTTAGCTGTTCCAGCGGTAGTTCCCGACACTACACCGGAAACTGAGCCGACTGCCGCACCGCTGGCAGACCACAGGCCGCCGGTTGTCGGGTTTGTTAGCGTGGTAGTGGTACCGCTGCAAAGGTTAGCTGTTCCCGATATCGGGGCCGGGTTTGGATGAACGGTCACCATGGTTGTCGCCGTACATCCCCCGGTGGTTGTGTAGGTGATATTTGCTGTGCCCGTTGTTCCTCCTGTAACAATACCCGAAACATCAATTGTAGCAATCGCAGTATTTCCGCTCGACCATGTGCCGGATGCTGTGGCGTTTGTCAATGTGGTTGTGGTGCCGCTGCAAAGTGTTCCGGTGCCTGATATGGCCGCCGGGTTGGCATGAACAGTTATAGTTTTTGTTGCGCTGCAGCCTGTGTTCAGCGTATAAGAGAAGCTGGCTATGCCCGCTGCTGAGGCCGATACAACACCTGAAAGCGAACCGATGGACGCTATTGATGTGCTCCCGCTGGTCCAGATGCCACCCGGTGTTACATTCGTTATTGTAGTTCCTCCGCCGATGCACAATGTGCCTGTACCTGATATGGCTGCCGGGGCAGGATGCACGGTTACAAGTGTTGATGTCCTGCAGCCTGCGTTCAGTTCGTAGGTAATTGTGGCTGTATCAGTTGTTATGCCCGAAATAGAGCCTGATGAGGACCCTATGATGGCAACGGCAGGGTTGCTGCTGCTCCATTGGCCTCCGGGGCTGCTGTTCCCAAGGGTTGATGTTGAGCCCAGGCATATACCCGTTGTGCCTGTAATGGCCGATGGGGTGGTGTTAACGGTAATAACTTTGGTGGCGCTCCTGCTGCCGCATATATTGCTGGCAGTATAAGAGATGGTTGTAGTGCCTGACGTTGATCCAGCAACAATACCTGTAGCTGAGCCGATGGTAGCCACTGCAGTATTACTGCTGCTCCAAGTGCCGCCCGTGGTGCCATTGTCTAATCCGATGGTCGTTCCGTGGCAAAGCTCGTTTGGCCCTGCTATCGGGGCAATACCCACTACATTTTGTATAGTGTTGGTCATTACCGGCGGGTTGTCATCAAAATATATGCCTGCCTGGTTAGGTATTATGGTGCCGTCTGCTATGCCGGGCTTGGTCCTTATGTTATAGATGACCATACCCTGGCACTCATTATGGTGGCTGCTGTCAGGCAACATGATGTTAGGGAAGTCGAATTTTACGATCTGGTAGGGGCCGTCTTTAATTATGGCGATGTTCATTGCCGCGGTAGCTGTTTCTATCTCCAGGCTGTTTACGTCCAGGTTGTTGGACAGGGTATCCATTACATGGATATTGTGCGCCGTATCATTGCCATCATTCTCAAACCGTATAGTGTATTGCAGCTTAGTGCATGGCAATATATAGCCGGACGGAGATACAGCTATATCATTAGGGTCGAATGATGAACGTACGGTGTCTATCTTTTGACAGAAATTATTGGTGGTGTCTGTTTCACCGCCCGTTCCGGGTGCCAGTGTTATATAGCTGCTGTGCGCCGTATCTCCGGGCAATAGCCAGGTGCTGCCCCATGCACCGACCCATTCGTTTGGTACACGCAGGTCATAGTTGATCACAGGGAATTTTGTTGTTGAAGATACTGCGGTCAGGTGCCAGGTTGCTGTTCTTGCGGTTGTAGATGTGGGCGCGGGGGATGATGATTTGAAATTGTATTTCGGACTGAAGTGCAGCGTAACCACCACATTGGTTGATGGGCAGGATGTATTATTTACTGTAATAGTGCCTATCTGCATATGCCTTCCGGTTTGTGTGCTTACAAACTGTGCAAGGTCGTATGCGGAACCTCCTCCGCAGTTCAGCCCGAAGTATTTTGTCTGGTAATTATTTACTGTTGAAGTTATCGTATCCCGTATTACGCCGCCTGCGGGGCAGGTGAGCACAGCCCCTGACGGCAGGGATATGACATTGAAAGTATATATAGTGCCTGCCGGTCCGGTAGCTTTGTAGTAAAAGCCGCTGGTGGCACTTATGGTATCCACTGGAGTGCCATTTGAGTCAACGCGCGTTTTTGTTGTTAACAATATATTTTTGTCTCCCGCATCATATACACAATTGCTGTTGGCATCAAAATAGAATTTTATAGGCAACGTACGGCAGTATTTGTACTCGTACGAGAAAGTAGCAGTATCCTGAGCCACTGTACCAATATAAAGCACCTGTTTAATGTTGTAAGTACCGGGCGCGTTGTAGGAGTGATAAATATGTGCGCCATATACACCCGACAATGTCAAAGGCGTATTAGCAGAAGTGCCATCACCAAACCATGTGGTCACATTAAATGACGTAGACAGGCCACATGCGCTGATATAAAAATCAAGATTGTTGCACACGGTATCGGGGCTGGAGGCTATAGTATGGGAGGCAATGGTGGTGTTTACAGTTACATGTGCAGGGGTGGAATGGTCAAACAGGCCGGTAGTGGGGCAGGTAACCTTGCAGCGATAATATTCAGTGGCTGCGGCATTTACTGATGCGATTGTAGATGTAGCACCCGCAATATCAGTAAATGTTGTGCCGTCTGCAGACCTTTGCCATTGATAAGCTATTGCACAGCCCACAGTGGTGCCGGTAAGACTAAGTGATATAGGGTTGCCATAACAAGCCGTCGAAGAGCTTGCGTTGGTAGTTCCCCCGGTTGGGGTGCCTGTGCAGGTGGCCGGGGTAACTGTAAAAGTTTGCATCATCGAGCATCCGCTAGGATGAGTGCAAATAATATTAAAAAGTCCTATCGATAGACCTGCAACTATTCCCGTTGAGCTGATTGTGGCTACTGTAGGGTTAGAACATGACCACGTTACACCTGCTATCGATGTCAAAGTTGCTGTGCCTCCAACACATACCGATGTAGGGCCTGTAATCACTGGTGTTGGGTTTACTGTGACAGGTGCTGTACGGTAGCATCCTGTGCCTGTGGTATAAGTTATTGTAGCATGACCGGCAGCTAGTCCTGTAACTGTACCGGAACTGGAGCCAACCAGGATTGCAGTAGAACTGCTGCTCCAGATGCCACCTGATGTCGCACACATTGCTGTAATGGAGGCTCCGGTACAGAAGGAGAAAGTACCAATGGAAGATGTGGGTGCCGCAGGCAAAGGATTAGCTGTAATCACCTTCGTTACCACACAGCCAGTACCCAAGGAATAGGTGATTGTAGCTGTGCCCGCAGATACACTGGTGACTACACCCGTTAAAGCGCCAACAGTAACAATAACCGCACTGCTGCTGGTCCATACACCACCGGGTACACTGTTGGTCAGGGTTATGGAAGATCCGGTGCATACACTGGAAGGCCCGGCAATGGCAGTAGGGATAGGAGATACAGTTACCGGTTTTACCGCATGGCATCCGGTACCCGAAGTTAAAGTTATATTAGCCACACCCAGGGCTACACCCGTTACTACGCCTCCCGCAGTTACGGTAGCAATTGATGAATTACTGCTGCTCCAAGTGCCGGTGCCTGATAAGGCAATGGTAGCCCCTGCGCATACTGCCGATCCGCCGGTAATTACCGGGGTGGGGTTAAGTGTGGCGCTGCCCATAGTATTTGTACAGCCTGTTACTGCGTTAATGGCCACAGCACTATATACACCGGGTACTGTCTGCGGGCCAAAGTTAAGTGAGGCGCCAGTGCCGGCAAGAACACCAACTGCTGCAGCACCCAGGTAGAGCTGGTAATTTGTGCCAAAATTCGATCCGGAAAGTATAAGGTTGTTTCCCGCGCATCCGCTACCGGCACTCAATGTATATGCCGTAGGTAATGGATTAATAGAAATACTCGGGGAACCGACCATTTGTCTTGCGCAGCCGCTGGTTGCATTTGTTGCAACTACGGTATAATTCCCGGCCGTTGTAAATGACCCAAAGCTAATGGCGCTGCCGGTGCCTGCAATAGGTGTGCCAATGGGCGTGACACCCCTGTATAGCTGATAGTCTGCACCTGCGGTTGACCCCGTTTGCCCGATAGTTATTCCGGTTCCTCCGGCGCAATAGGATCCGCCACCGGTTACTACATACGGGCTGGGTAACGCATTTAAAGTAACGGTATGTACTACGTAGTCTATGCCAACTGCATAGGTGATATTTACAATACCAGAACTTATGCCCGTTACTGCGCCTGTCGAAGTAATTGTTGCTAACGCTGTACTGCTGCTGCTCCATGTGCCGCCGGGGGTTGCATCGGTCAGTGTGATGGTGCTGCCTGCACACATAGTGGTCGGGCCAACAATGGGGTCTACAACAGCGAATGAAGAAATAGAAAACAGGAGCGCGGCTACCAGTAGGTATATCTGCTTCATAAGGTGTGTGTTTTAAGTGTAAATTAATATTATCCCTATAACATTAGGCGTCGGCCATATTAAATATGTTAGAGGTATTTTTATATTTATTTTTTATTTATAGCATCGAAATGTTTGTTTAATGGTAGAATTTAATTTTTGAAGTAACTTCGCACTCCCTCAACAGGGTATATAATTATGTTTGATAATCTGAGTGAGCGGCTCGAGTCCGCGTTTAAACAGCTGAAAGGTGAAGGCCGCATAAATGAGATAAATGTAGCGGCTACGGTAAAGGAGATACGCCGCGCGCTGGTGGATGCGGATGTGAACTATAAGATAGCCAAAGACCTTACTGACAGGGTAAAGGAAAAGGCAATGGGCGAAAAGGTAATTACCTCGGTGAGCCCCGGCCAGCTTATGGTGAAGATTGTGAAGGATGAACTGGCCGAGCTGATGGGCGGCAAGGAAGAAGAACTGGTACTGACAGGTAAGCCCACGGTTATACTCATCGCTGGCCTGCAGGGTTCGGGTAAGACCACTTTTTCCGGTAAACTCGCTAATTTCCTCAAATCGAAGAAAGGCCGCCAGCCATTGCTGGTAGCAGCCGATATATACCGCCCGGCGGCCATGGAGCAGCTCCGTGTGCTGGGCGAGCAGATAAAAGTGCCGGTTTACATAGAACTGGAAAATAAAGACGCGGTATCTATAGCCAATAACGCGATAGCCCATGCAAAGCAAAATGGGAATAATATTGTCATCATAGATACCGCCGGTCGTCTGGCCATAGATGAAGTGATGATGCAGGAAGTGGCCAACATAAAGGCTGCCGTAAACCCGCATGAGATACTGTTCGTGGTAGATTCCATGACCGGCCAGGATGCGGTGAATACGGCCAAGGCGTTCAACGACCGTCTCGATTTTACCGGTGTGGTACTCACAAAGCTCGATGGCGATACTCGTGGTGGTGCCGCTCTTACGATTAAATATACAGTTGATAAGCCCATCAAGTTCGTGAGCATGGGCGAAAAGCTGGACGCGCTGGATGTGTTCTATCCCGAGCGTATGGCCCAGCGTATCCTCGGCATGGGTGATATCACTACGCTGGTAGAGCGCGCCCAGGCTCAGTTTGACGAGGTACAGGCAAAGAAATTAGAGAAAAAGATACGCGCTAATAAATTCGACTTCGAAGA
The DNA here is from genome assembly GCA_964430995.1 of uncultured Flavipsychrobacter sp. Lineage (GTDB taxonomy): Bacteria > Bacteroidota > Bacteroidia > Chitinophagales > Chitinophagaceae > Nemorincola. Next base: position 29,089 of record CAYSIG010000032.1, on the reverse strand, counting down.
TTTTAAAGAGCAGTTGCAGCAGATAAAGAAGATGGGTAACATCAAAGACCTGCTGGCAATGATACCCGGTGTGGGCAAGGCAATTAAAGACATAGATATTTCAGACGATGCTTTTAAAGGCATTGAGGCCATAATCAACTCAATGACGCCCTATGAAAGGGCAAACCCCGATGTGATAGACGGCAGCCGCCGCAAGCGCATAGCTAATGGTAGCGGCAAGGACATAAACGAGGTAAATGCTTTCATGAAGCAGTTCGACCAGATGAAGCAGATGATGGGCATGATGAACAAAATGAAAGGCGGCGGAATGGGTATGGGTATGCCGGGTATGATGCCGGGACGGAGGTAATTAATGTGAAGGAATATGATTGGATGCGATAATGTGGCTACACATTATCGCATTTTTCTTTCCAGCACATTCCCGTATTTTATACTATCCCCTTTATCACAAAGAGCGACGTGCCGCCTATAATTATCCAAAGTAGCACACCTTGTAGAATAGGCCGCCAGCCTACCTGCCTGAGGGTGGCTAACGAAAGGCCGGAACCAATTAAGAACAGTGTAACCACCAGCCCCTTTCTGCCAAACAGATAGGCCCACTGGAATATAGTATGGTCGCCTATATTATTGTTTACCGCCGGTAAGTAATTGGGCAGGTAAGTTGAAATGAGGATGGCAATCACAAAATAGAAAATGAAGTAAGGTATCTTCACTTTGCCCGCGCTCTTCTGGAAATAAGCCGTAGCAAGAGTTATGGGGATGATCCACAGGGCCCGCTCCAGTTTTATGGTAGTGGCTATTTTCAGCGCTTCTTCGCTGTATTTGCTGGCCGCACCCACCACAGAGCTGGTATCATGTATGGCAATAGCGCACCACGTGCCAAACTGCTGGTCGTTCAGGTTCAGGTAATGCCCCAGCACCGGGAAGATGAACAGCGCAATAGAGTTAAGAATGAACACCGTGCCCAGACTTACGCTTATCTGCTCGTTATCTGCTTTTATCACAGGGGCTACAGCAGCTATGGCGCTGCCGCCACATATGGCTGTGCCATTAGAAATAAGCAGCGATGTTTTCTTGTCTATCTTCAGTTGCTTGCCTATCAGCCAGCCGGCCAGCAGGGTCACACCTATAGTAGCTACTGTGAAAAGAAAACCTTCTTTGCCTGCCTGCATGGCATGTTCAAAATTCATATTGAACCCCAGGCACACTACTGATACCTGTAGCAGCAGCGTGGTTGCTTTTTTATTTATCTTAATAAACGGATTACCTATAACAAACGCGATGACCAGCCCGGTAAGCAGTGCAAACGGAGGGTCTAAAAAAATTGTGCACGCTATTACGCAAACCAGGAAGATCAGTTGCCTGTAGGTATCTGGAATTTCTATTAGTGTTGTTCTCATTATAATGAGTGTACTTCAGGGAAGTACACTCCAAAGATAATATTAGGAACAACAATTTTATATAATTCCCGCTTATTTAATCATCTTCACTTAATCTCCCACTTCCATTGTTCCCTCATGCCAGTTGAAGCCTTCGCCATGCCTGCCCATCTCCCAGTAGAACTTACCGCGTTTACGGTCGTAGTTGCCTGTTTCGTTCATGGTTTCACAGTCATACAGTCTGCCATTCACCATCGTATAGTGTACGCTCTCAGTATTATATATATTCTCAAGCGGGTTTTTGTCCATTATCAGCAGGTCGGCCAGTTTGCCCGGTTGCAGGGAGCCTATCCAGTTGTCTAATCCCAGGCTTATGGCGGGGTTTATGGTGGCCGTACGTAATGCCTCCATAGGGGTCATGCCGCCCTGCGCCATCATCCATATTTCCCAGTGTGCGCCTATGCCTTGTATTTGGCCATGTGCGCCCATGTTTATTTTTACGCCTGCATCACTTAGTTTCTTCAGGCTCCTGGATACCAGCATATGCCCATTCTCATATTCTTCTTCCGGCGACATGGTACGGTGACGGCTGCGCGGGTCTATCACTGCCCGTGGGGTATATTTCAACAGCTTTTCATTTTCCCACACATTCGTATGCTGGTACCAGTAGTTCTCACCGCTTTGCGCACCGTAGCATACTATCAGGGTAGGGGTGTTAGCCGTTTGTGAGTTTTTCCATAGTTGTATCACATCGTTGTATAATGGCGCTACCGGTATATTGTGTTCCACGGTGGTATGTCCGTCCATTACCATACTCATATTGTGCAGGTAGTGCGATCCTCCTTCCGGCACCACTTCCATTTTTAGTTCTCGTGCGGCTTCTATTATCATCTGTCGCTGGTCGCGGCGGGGCTGGTTATAGCTCTTTACGCTGAATGCCCCATAAGACTTGCTGCGGCGCAGCGCGCTCTTTGCGTCTTCCAGCGAGTTCACTACCGCTTTAAAATCGCCATCTGCTCCGTACAGTATAGTGCCCGTAGAAAAAACTCTTGGGCCGGTCATTATCCCTGCCTTCACCATTTCGCTCTGCGCAAATACCATTTCGCTGTTGGCCGATGGGTCGTGCATCGTTGTTACGCCATAGGCAAGGTTTGTATAGTAGGGCCAGTGCTGGTTAGGGGTAAGCCCGCTCCTGAAGTGGTTACCGTGTGCGTGTGCGTCAATAAAGCCCGGCATAATGGTCTTGCCTTTGCAGTCTATTACCCTTGATGTTTGGGGCACCTTTACATCGCCCTCTTTTCCCACCGCTTTTATCAGGTTGTCCTCCACTATTACCGTTCCGTTTTCTATCACTTCATCGCCATTCATGGTTATGATGCGTGCATTGGTAAGGGCTATCGTTCCTTTAGGTTTATCAGTATTTGCTGTCAGCCCCACAGCAATGCCATGGTCAGGTATTTTAAATGCCGAATCAGGTTTGCCGTTGATAAACCCAAACCGCTCATCGAGGTTTATGGTATAGTATTGGTCGCCCAGTGTGTAGTGCAGTTGTTTGTTGTCGCTGCTCCAGTGGAGGTTTATGCCTGCGTCTTGCGATACTTTCCTCACCGGGAAGTCGGTAGAGTCGCTGCTTAGGTTTATTTCCTTTCCGGTGTGCGCAAAAGGTGCTACATATACCGAGTGCAGGTCCACAAATGCCACCCAGTCTCCGTCGGGCGAAATCGTGTACTGGCTGGTGTATTTCCCTTTAAAGAGTGTACGGTCATCGCTGCCATCCGTTTTGCAGCTATGGAACGACTTATCCAGTGCGCCGAACAGGTTGCCGCCCACCTGGTAATAGATGCGCTTTCCGGTCTTGTCAAATTTTGGGAATTCGCCCTTGTCGGTCACAAATTCCTCTTTACCGCCACTCACCGGCATTATGTAGATGCCGGGTTTTACGGTATAGGAGTTGCCCAGCACATTGTCATTATCTTCTTTGTAGTAAGTCAGCCACTTACCATCCGGCGAGAACGACGGCGCACGGTAAATGCCCCTGTTCGATGTGATGCGCGAAAGCGATGAATTGCTGCCTGTTCCGGCCATGGCTATGCCTCCTTTGGTCTCGTCATTCCAGGTTACAAATACAATGGTACTGCCGTCAGGCGAAAAGGCGGGTTCAAATTCCATGTCTTTGTTCTGTGTTATGCGTTCGGGTTTGCCATCGGGCAGGGCTTTTTTGTAAATATGCCCCAGCGCGTTGAACACCAGCCACTTTCCATCAGGCGAAGTAACAGCGTGTCTGATTACCTGCACATTGAACTGGTCGGGGTTAAGGTCTTGTTTAAAACGCACCGCATCGGTCAGGTGTTGTTTCACAGTGCAGGTAAAGGGTATTTCTGTTGCGCTGTTTTCACCCTTCACATCTACCTTCATTATTTTACCACCTGCCCATATCACTATGTTTTTGTCGTCAGGAGTCCATGCAAATCCCGTATACGACCCGAATATCGTCCATGCTTCTGCCTGATCTTTGCATAGCTTGTCGTAGATAGGCCATTCTTCGCCTGTTTCCACATCGCGCAGGTAAAGTACGGTCTTCGTGCGCACCCGCTTCACAAATGCCAGCAATTTGCCGCTGTGCGCTATCTGCGGCCTTATTGCCCCGCCCGGTCCCCCGGTCACGGTTTCTATGCCGCCTTTCTCCCGGTCAAAACGCTTGATAACGAATATCTGGTTATTGGGGTCTTTGTTATACTGGAAAAACCCGCCGGGGTACATATCCTCACTATAATACACATACCGCCCGTCTGCCGATACCGATGGTTCATTCAGGTCCTGCTGGTCATTTTTCTTCGGGGTCAGTTGCAGGCCATTTCCACCGTTTATATGGTACATCCACAGCTCGCCCGCTCCCGCCGAGCGGGTAGAGGTGAAATGCTTGCGTGCTATGATGTAGTTGCCATCCACCCACACAGGGTTATTCAGCAGCCTGAAGGTCTCCTTCGTTATCTGGCGTGCATTGCTGCCATCCCGGTTCATTACCCAGCTATTGTCGCCGCCACCCGCATCCGATGTAAAGAGTATCCGTTTCCCATCCGGGCTGAAACGTGGCTGCACCTCCATGGCCAGGCCCTGGCGTAGCGCTTTTGCTTCACCGCCGGTAGCGGACATTATATAAATATCCCCCAGTATATCGAACACTATTTCCTTCCCATCTGGCGATACGTCCAGGTTTATCCATGTGCCCTCATTGGTGGTAAAGGTCACATCCTTGCCCGGCCCTCCGGGATTATTCACATCCCATTTCTTTTTATCTTCTTTTTTCTTTTCATCTTTGGCAAAAGACACACAGGGTATAGCCAATAAAAGTAACCCGGTAACTACTTGATTAATCCGCATGAAATATTGATTGTATGGGGTAAAGATAAGTGCCGGATAAGGAAATGATGAAATATTGTAGGGGTAACTTTTGGGGTATAATAAAAATACCATATGACATCGGTGTCATAAAATATGATACTCACGATGGGTAAGCCCCTTTAGAGGGGTTAGGGTTATAAACGTTCTATCACCCCCGCTAGTCCCTGTCCGCCGCCTATACAAGCCGTTACTATTCCATAACGCTTATTCAGCCGTTTCAGGTCGCTGAGTATTTGTATCGTCAGTTTGGCCCCCGTGCAGCCCAGCGGGTGCCCCAGCGATATGGCGCCGCCATTTATGTTCACTATATCTGGGTTCATGCCAAGTTCCCCTATCACCGCCAGCGATTGCGATGCAAATGCCTCGTTCAGCTCCACCAGGTCTATATCATTCAGTGTCATGCCCGCCTGCTTTAGCACTTTAGGTACTGCCTTTATCGGCCCTATGCCCATTATGCGCGGGTCCACGCCGGCACTGGCGCAGTTCACTAATCGGCCTATCGGGTTCAGTCCCAGTTGTTTCATCAGCCTTTCGCTCATCACCACGGTAAATGCCGCCCCATCCGATGTTTGCGAAGAGTTGCCCGCAGTCACGCTGCCGCCCTGCACAAATACCGCAGGCAGCTTTGCCAGTGCAGCCAATGTAGTATCCGCCCTCGGCCCCTCATCTGTATCCACTATATATTCGCGTTCTGCCTTTTTATTCCGTTCATCCAGGTATACTTCCTTCACCTTTATTGGCAGTATCCCTTCTTTAAAGTATCCTTCCTTTATAGCATTCAGCGCCTTCTGGTGAGAGCGCAGCGAGAACTCGTCCTGCGCCTCGCGGCTTATCTTATAATCTTGCGCCACCTGCTCTGCCGTCAGTCCCATGCTCAGGTAGTAGTCGCCATTTTCTTTTGCGTATTCGTAGTTGGGCATCGTGCGCCAGCCTGCGGTGGGCACAAGGCTCATGCTCTCCGTCCCCCCGGCTATAATGCAGTCCGCCATGCCGTTTTGTATTTTGGCGGTCGCCATGGCTATAGCTTCCAACCCCGAGCCGCAATACCGGTTTATGGTAAGCCCCGCCGCCCATTCGCCTATGGCCCTGTTGGCTATTATGCGGCCCACCTGCAGCCCTTGCTCTGCTTCCGGCACGGCATTGCCCACTATCACGTCGTCCACCAGTTTAGGGTCCAGTTGCGGCATACTCGCCAGCAATCCACGTATCACCTCCACCGCCAGGTCGTCGGGCCTGTAAAACCTCAACCCGCCTTTTTTCGATTTTGCTACTGCCGTCCGGTATCCGCCTATTATATATGCTGTCTGCATTATTTCTGCTTATTTTCAACATAAAGTTAAGATAGTTGCAGCTAATATTTTCAATGGTTAAGTCTCTTATCTTTACAACAGTAAATCCCGGCTATGCGAAAGACCCTCTTAGTGCTTGTTGTGTTTGCTGTTACATTAACGGCAACCGCGCAGCCCCCCAAAACCTTATCCCTTAAACAGGAGCGCATAACCTATGCCCCCGCCCATTACCATATTGCGGGTATAGTCGATGATCGTCCCGACAAGGCCACGATAGGCCGCATGGGGCGCGATAAACTGGACCTGCAGGGTGGGGCAGCAAGTGCATTAAAGGGTTTTATCTCAATGCAGGTATCGCAGGATAAAACCACCCAGCCTGTTATTGTTCATATCACCAAACTCAACTTCGATTTCAGAAAACAGGGCGCCGGCTGGATGGCAAATGCCGAGATGGCCCTGGCTTTTTACATCGAGGATAAAATGCTGGTAGAGTTGAGCGGCAAGGGTCAGAAGGAAACCGCTGGAGACCCGCTGGAATACGTAGATGAGTTTATCAAGCTTTCAATCGAGAGCGACCTCAAACGCTTTGATACCTGGTGGGGAAAAAATAAGGGTAGGGTAGCCACCGCGGCTACGGTGAAGGTGATTGCCAAAGTGGGCCGTACATCAAACAGGGCTGATTATATAGTTTACTCCACTGCCCGTCCGCTGGTTATTGCCGACTTTCAGGGGCCGCCCCGCGATAACGGTATCGAGCTCGCTGCTACTGCCAGCGGTGTAGGTTATGAATCTACCGGCGAAGTTATCGACGGGCAGATAGTGCTTACCGTCACGCTTACGCCTTACTTCAGCAAAACAAATTCCTGGTTCAAGCAAGGTGGCCAGAATCCACAGGCTGTTCTGGCTCATGAGCAGGCACATTTTGATATTACCGCCGCCCATGCCTGCGAGCTTGCCGGGCTCATAAGCCGCACTACCTTTAATAAAGATACCTACGAAAAACAGCTTGAGGATATGATGCGGGCAAACACAGAAAATGCCAACCAGCAACAGGCCACCTTCGATGAACAGACAAATCACGGCATAATCAGGGATAAAGAAACTGCGTGGGAGGCTAAGGTCAGAGAATCAATAAAGAGCGGAGGCTGCTATTAATCATCTTCACTTAGTAGGGTTGCCTGCCCCGGTATCTTACTGTATCTGCATGGCGCAGCGATGTTTCTCTCCGGTAATATTTTTGGTATTGCAGTTTTGTCAGCAGCCGTTTTATATCTGCGTCTTTTTTGCGCATCAGTTCCTGTTTCATTTTTTCTTTGTCGTCCTGCTGCAGACCATTCACGCTGTCCATCCGCCGGTTATAGATAAGCGATATGCTGCCGGCCTTCTTTACTTTGGCTGCGGGCAGTTTAAGGCTGTCGCGCATCCACCGGGCTTCATTTTCGGCCCGTACCTCCGGCGAGAACCGTGGCTGGGCATACGACACAGCCGTACACAAAAGCAACAAAACAACGGTACTGCTTATCTTGATCAATGCGGGATATGTTCTCTTATTCGTAATAATCTATCAGGCGTTCAGTGATACGGGTAGCCTTATCATTCTCATAGCAGAACTTAATGAACCAGTTCTTCTCCGTATCATATGAGTAGATGTATTTGTTCTTTACAGTGGGCTTGCCTTTTGCGTCATACCTTATGTTCTCTATCTCATTGCCCTTCTCGTCATACACGTATTTCTGCGTTATCTTCTCTATCAGCTTACCGTTCTTATCATAAGTAACATCAAGCGTATGATTGCCACGTTTGTCCAGCTTGCATTGGTACACCAGTTTACCATTCTCACTATACTGGTTCACTTCTATAGGGTTGTTCTCGCTGTCATACTTCGTCAGCAGCAGCTTATACTTGCTCGACTTTTCATGGTCATAAGCCCGCTCTTCTATCTGGTTGCCACGCTCGTCAAACTTATAAGTGTAGCGCGACTGGAAGTTGCCGTTATGGTTGTAATCTACCACTTCAATTATATTCTTTTTGTCGTCATAGGTGAACACTTCCTTCAGCTTCAGTCTTCCCTCACCATCATAAAAGTTCTCTTCTATTATGTTCAGTTTGTCGTCATATTTATACGAATGGCGGTTTTTCAGCTTGCCCCTGTAGTATTCGCTCGATTCCAGCAGGTTGCCCTGGTTGTCATATTCCCTGTTGTAATTCCATTCCAGGGTGCCATCGCCCTTGTAGGTGTTCCAGTCTATCCGGTTGCCCCTGCTGTCCACCTTATACGATGCCGAGTCTTCCAGCATACCGTTGCCGTTGTAGCGGTTATTGCTTACCAGTATGCCGTTCTCGTCATATTTATAGGTATTTTTTACGGCCTTAAAGTGGATATGGTGGTCCTGTACTGTATCATCTCCTTCGGTCGATGTATATTCCAGCAGGTTGCCCCTGTCGTTAAATCTGCTTGTCGATGTATGTATTTCCCTTCCTTTTTTCAGTTTACCCTCTTTTCTTACCACGGTAAAGCCCGTCACCGCTATAGATTTTACTTTTCCCCTCAGGCTTTCCTTCTGCACGTCACTTTTTTCAAGGCTGTTGCTTTCCATTGCCTGCATCTGTGCTTGCGCATACATGGCAGACCCCACTAACAAAAGTGTAAGTTTTACTGCTTTCATCATTTCTTTTTCGTTTGCCATAAAGTTACTATTTTTTTGGCAATGTGCCGAAAACCACCCCACAACACTCATGTTAAAATAAATGTAATCTCTTCGATTTCGGACACATAGAAAACATACCAACATAATAAATATTAAAATGCAACCCCTTGTTAATTACATTTTGTATCTTCGCACCCTTTAAAAAAATCTCTGCTCCATTTATGAAGTTGTCGCAATTTAAGTTTGACTTACCACTAAATCTCATAGCGCAACATCCCGCCAAAAAACGTGAAGATAGCCGCCTGATGGTTATCCACCGTAAAACTGGCAAAATAGAACACAAGGTTTTTAAAGATGTCCTTGGTTTCTTTCACGACAAGGACGTGATGATCGTGAACAATACAAAGGTTTTCCCTGCCCGCCTTTATGGCCGCAAAGAGAAGACCGGTGCCAAGATTGAGGTATTCCTGCTGCGCGAACTCAATAAGCCAAACCACCTTTGGGACGTAATAGTGGACCCCGCCCGTAAGATACGCGTGGGTAACAAACTTTATTTTGGTGATAACGACGAGCTGGTAGCAGAAGTAATAGACAATACTACATCGCGTGGCCGCACTATCCGTTTCCTGTTCGATGGTAATGAGCAGGAGTTCAGGGGCATGCTCGATATTTTAGGCGAAACACCGCTTCCTAAATACATAAAACGCAAACCAGAAGAAGACGATAAAGAACGCTACCAGACCGTTTACGCCAAGTACGAAGGTGCGGTAGCGGCCCCTACTGCCGGTATGCACTTCAGCCGCGAGCTCATTAAAAGGCTGGAGATTGTAGGTGTTAAGTTCGCAGAGGTTACCCTGCACACAGGTTTAGGTACTTTCCGCCCCATAGAGGTAGAGGACCTTTCTAAGCACAAGATGGATGCCGAATACTTTAAGGTAGATGATTATGCGGCCAACATAGTGAACAGGGCCAAAATAGAAAAACGCCACATCTGCTCCATCGGCACCACTACTATGCGCGCGCTCGAAAGCTCCGTTACCGCGCAGGGATTATTGAAACCCGAAGAAGGCTGGACGAACATTTTCATCCACCCGCCATATAATTTCTCCATTGCCGATTCGCTCATCACCAACTTCCACCTGCCCAAGACCAGCCTCATGATCATGGCTTGCGCCTTTGCTGGTTACGACCTGATGATGACCGCCTACGAAACAGCCATCAAAGAAAAATACCGCTTCTTTAGCTACGGCGATGCCATGCTGATAGTAGATTAATTTCTTTGTTCATAATATGCTAAAAGCGCACTTCGGTGCGCTTTTTTTATTTCGCTTTCACCCTCGGGCGCATCAGGGTACGGAAGTCGAGAATCTAATCTGGCGATTATAAAACATACAGAATATCCTTAAAAAGTGTCCCCGGTGATGTCTCCTCGCATAGCCCCCTAGTTGTTCCAGATATGTATCTGGAACAGCAAATAAAACTCCTTTTGTAAAGGTATTCAGGGAACTGATAGTTGAGTATTTTTACGATAGCATTAAAGGATTGATTGAACTAAAGAAGCTATCATGATAATGCAGTATTTCAAATACCGTTCGCAGAACGGAGGATTGTTATCAGTTCCGGATAAATATCCGGAACAACTGGGGGATTTTTGGGCTGAGCGAGATGCAAATGATCTATCAAAAAAGTACTTTGATAAAACATGGAAGTAATTTTGTAAAAAAGAAATAATGGAAAACAGTAACATATTTATTTGTATTATTCTAATTTGCATCATGGCTACAAGTTGTGAGGTATATAATACTAATAAACAGATGAAAATTTACAACCATTCAAATTTAAGTATATTGGTATATGTTAAGGAGTCATATCCTGATGTAACATTAAATAATGATGATTTAAGTACAATTATTTCATATTCATTAAGAGCCGATAGCCAAAACCTTATGGGTGCAATAATAAAGCCGGACGGCAATCAGATAGCTTCTATACATCAATATTGCTATAAAGATGTCTGGACACAATTTGTGAAAAAAGATACATTGATTGTTTACGTTTTTAATCAAACTATTTTGGCTCATAATAATCCATTAGATGACAGGAAAGTAAAAAAAGCTTTATTAAGAACCTTACTCTTAACGTATAATGATTTGACTAAAGATAGCTGTAAGGTCGACTATTACCAATAGCGGAAGTGTATCAGAATTGTTGATTTTGAGTTTTTGATTGTTGGAAGTATTGCAAACCCCACCTGGTCCTCGTTTGCAACCTACCGTGTACCCCGTACTGGTCCTCGCACTGGTCCTCGTTTGTAACGAGGATCACACGGTACAGCGATTGCAACGCGAGTATAGCTGCATACAGTATTTTATTATCTTAGTATATTTATTGCTGGTACACGGGCGTTGCAAACACCGCGTCTAAGCATCCTCGTTGCAAACGAGAACGAGTGGGGAATACGGGTTAAAAACGAAACCGAGCACTTAGTCCGTTTTGTAAAAAGGGCGAGTATATTCCGAAATAGTTTCTCCAATTGATTTCATAGCCAATTGAGAGCCGATTGTGTAAAAAGTAGTAATGGTAACCAATAAGCACAAACACACCACCGTAGTTGGCTGATTCATGATGAGAAATTATAACATCATGTCCAGGATATGAGAAAATACTATCAATCACGGTATTGTCGCCCCATGTATACGAGAATCCTATTCCCGCGTCAATTTGATGGTGTCCACGATTTAAAAAGTACTTGCCAAAAACGTCAAACATTTTATATTTATTAAGTCTTTGAACAATGCCACGTTCATGACCTGCCACAATTGCCTGAGGTTCACAATTTACTGAAACATCATTAAACCAAGGTGAGAACTGCTTCCAAACATAATATCCAGCACCTATGTTTACATTGCGGTACACCTTATGCTCATAGCCAATGCCAAATACACGCAGTTCGTGTATGCTTGGCATGTTGATCCTACTGGCGTAAACCGATTTTGTTGCTCGCAATACTAAGCCCACGCATGTTATAGAATTAGTAAATTCTTTTCGTGCAGATAAGGAGTCCTTGCTTCTTTTGAAGAACTGAGTAGATGCGTAGTCGGGCTCTACGGCATTAGTGTTTTGCTCTGAGAGTGGGCTCGAATCAGTGCTGGCATCCGCAATGAACAAAGCATCGAGAATTAATGGGCCGGAACTTATACTTTGCGCATTAAGCGGTATTGCCAAGAATAACAAGAACGGAAAAAAGCTGAAAAGCACTGGTAAATTAATTTTCATTTCTAGGGTATTTTATGGCTGGAAAAATAGGTACCTAGTAAATGTATGTAAGATTATTTAAATATGCAAGTATTTTCCCCCGCTCGTTCGGATTTAAAATCCGAACGCAAATGGTTTGGGATTTGTAATCCCATTTCTGTAAATTCTAAAATCCATAAATCCACCTCAAACCCGCGCCCACACTGCACCCAAAAACCATGACGGTACAGTTTCTGTACCATCATGTTTTTTTTATTTGGCGGGTAATCACACCTTCCCGAACTTTACCTCATACACACAAAAATGGGAGGTTCTTTGACATACTGCTTTGTGAACTTCGTGCCCTGGTGGGCACCCAACCCATATGCCATTAGCATTATACCTATTTGGGTATAATTATACCTTTGGGGGGTATAAATATACCTTTTCGGGTATAAATATACCCCTTTATACATTGTGATAAAACGCATAACATAGGCCTGCAGAGCGTCTTGTAACATTCAATAAATAATATTTATCGAAAAACGTCATAATCCCGAAATTATACCCTGGTTCGGCAGCATTCAAAAAAAATGTATGGGTGCAGTACAAAAAAATTGCTTGAAAATACACATTGTTAAATAAGTGTGGATACTGGTCCTTTTTTTAGTTTTCGGTTTTCGGTTTTTGGCAGATTTCACATTTTACCACGTATTTTTGACAATAGCTACCATGCAAAAAGAAATCAAAGACATCCTGCAGGCATCGATAGATGTGAAACATAAGGTCCTCTCCGACGCTGCACTCACCGCCACCATCGAACAGGTTACCCGGCTTATCACCACCGCTTTCGCCAATGGCAATAAAGTGCTGTTTTGCGGCAATGGCGGCAGTGCCGCCGATGCCCAGCACCTCGCCGCCGAGTTCAGCGGCCGCTTCTACACCGATCGCGACCCGCTGCCATCTGAGGCCCTCCATTGCAACTCTTCATACATGACTGCCGTGGCCAACGATTATGGCTACGATGTGGTCTATAGCAGGATTATTAAAGGAATGGGCAAGCCCGGCGATGTGCTCGTAGGCCTCAGCACCTCCGGAAATTCTGTTAATATTATCAAAGCCATGGAGGAGGCGAAAAAGATTGGTATGATTAATGTAGTACTTACAGGAGAGACCGGTGGCAAAATGAAACCCCTCGCTGACTATGTGATAAACGTACCCAGCACCGATACGCCAAGGATACAGGAATCACACATCACCATAGGCCACATCATTTGCCAACTCGTAGAACAGGAGTTGTTTAACAAAAAATAACCGCATAATGCATATCCTTAATAATAAACCCGAATTCGATAAAAGCTGGACACTCTTCCTTGATCGGGACGGTGTTATCAATATAGAATCCGTTGGTTCATATATCACCTCTTGGGATGAGTTTACTTTCCACGATGGTGTGCTCGATTCCCTTCGCTCATTAAGCCGTGTTTTCGGCAACATAGTTGTAGTGTCCAATCAAAGAGGAGTGGGTAGGGGAATAATGACCCTCGATGCCCTCAGGGACATAAACAAAAACATGCGCGCTGTAATAGCCGAGAATGGCGGTCGCATAGACAAGATATACGCTGCCACTGCCGTCACCGACGACGACCATAACCGCAAGCCTAACATAGGCATGGCGCTTCAGGCCCAGGAAGATTTCCCTGCTATCGACCTCAAAAAAAGCGTGATGATAGGCAACAGCATCAGCGATATGGAGTTTGGTAAACGCGCCTCTATGTACACCATATTCCTCACCACCAAGCACGAGCCTTTCTCACTGCCCCACGACCTCATAGATGAGCAATACTCCTCACTCTATGCCTGGGCCACGCGGCTTATTCCCGCTGAGATGGTAGGGTAGCCCCCGTTTTTTCAATGATGAAATCCGCAGAACAGCTATAATAATTTATGGTAACTCCCTAAATAGTAAATCCCCCGGTATTGCCGGGGGATTTACTATTGATCCATTTTTTTGCATTTCAATGCCCGACAAAATAATTTACGCGCTGCCGGTGAGCGAAACGAAACTCTTGAAGCCGGTTATCGTGTATACCAAAGGGCTGTCTTCACCCGAATAAGTGAAGGTCAATGTTATTGTGCCTGTAGTATCCACCTGGATAGTAAGGCTGCCATTATATTCAGGGGCGTTATATTTAGTCTGCCAATCGTTAGGTACCCATAAATTATTGGATGAATCGAGGTAGAGGAAAGTCCAGTACTCATCGCTACCGCCTTCAGTTGTAATTGGAGCGCTGCTCGGAAAGCTGGTTGAGCCTAACACGGCAGACGATGACGTTTCGTCGCCACTTACGAGGTAGTACCAAAAACCATTCATCGTTTGACCTGTCGCTGTCTGGATAGTTGTTTGCCAGGTATATTCTGTGGGGGCCTCTCCCGGATTATTTTGTTCTGCCATTGTTTCTGTATTTATTATTTTCTCCTACTCTTGTCCGGCTTTTCGGATTTCGCCGCCTTTTTTTACATGTGTGTTCATGCTGCTTCTTTCAGACCCTGTACAAGTAGGCCATACGGTTGCTTATGAAATGGATGTCCATGACACAAAACGTTCAAGGGTGTACTTTTCGGTTTTAGATTTACTGCCATCCATATAACTAAATTCCAGTGTCGCAGCATTTGCACTCGGGTCCACCATTATGGTGAGTGAGCCATTGTAATCCGGGGCGTTATAGCTACCGGAATCAATACCGGCCTGGTAGTCTTTATACACCCATACATTATTGTTGCTGTCCATGTAGAATAATGTCCAGCCATCATCGTGTCCGCTATATGAATAAATAGAAGTATTAAGTAAGGTAATGCCGTCGGCGTTGACCGAAGCAATGTTTTGCGTTGTGTCGTCGCAGATGTGCGCCATCCAAAAGGCATTGATCTTTTGAGTGCCGGCCGGCTTGACAATTACCGACCATGTATAAGTTGTATCATCGGGATGTCCGTGAACTGATGGTTCTTGTTCGCTCATGTTGTGTGTGTTAAATGTGTTTTTCCTACTCTATTTTTCCGGCTTTTCGGATTCCGCCCCTGCATTTTTATACCTGTGCAAAACAGGATTTTGCATTAAACGTGCTTGTTATTCTATACAATTTATTGCTGCTTATTTAAAAAAAGTAAACTTAATTTATGAATTCCAAACCAGTTATATATGTAATTGTAACTAAACCTACAGCGGGTAATCCACAAAATCAATATTTGTATTATATTTATTATCTATAAATATAATAATTTCATAATTTATTGTGCTTTCTAAATAAAAGAATGTACTGGGCTGAGGTATGAGTACAAAATTCCCTTTTACCCTACGTAGTACATTTTCAGCAATCCCTTGCCTTTGGCATCCTGCTCGCCCCTGTAGGAGCAGGTAAATTTATCTTTCACGAGGTCGTAAGTAACTTGTGAGATATTTATTTTACCGGCTTCGCTGCTTTGCTCCATGCGGGCAGCAGTGTTCACTGTGTCACCCCATATATCGTAAGCAAATTTCTTTACGCCCACCACGCCTGCAGTCACACTGCCGCTATGGAGGCCCAGTCGTATTCCGAAAGTAGCGTTGCCCAGCTTCTCCTTCCTGCCTCGCATGTATTCATTTATTTCAATAGCAGCGTGCACCATGTTTTCGGCATGTCTGGAATCTGCTGTTGGCAATCCGGCTACCGCCAGGTATGCATCCCCTATGGTCTTTATTTTTTCAATATTGTACCGGCCTGTTATCTCATCAAATTTACTGAAGCATTCATGCAGTTCATTAATCAGTTGCTGCGGGCTCATCTGCTCTGCTGCTTGTGTAAAGTTTACAAAATCGGTGAACAATACGGTCACATTATCATATTGTTTTGCCTTAGTGGTTCCGGTGCTTCGCAGTTCATTCGCTATCTCTTCAGGTAAGATGTTTAATAATAAGGCTTCGCTACGCTTTTTTTCATTCTCAACTTCCGCTTTTTGTTTCTCCACCACAATGTTCTTTTGCACCAGTTCTTCCGTACGTTTTTCCACAGTTCTTTCCAGCCTTTCCTTTTCCATCCTCAGGTTGTGCTCCCGCCATTTACTGAAGAGGAACAGAGACAGGACAAACAGTATGGCATAGCCAATATATGCCCACCATGCCCTGTACCAGGGTGCCAATACTTTGAATGTATAAGTTACCTGTTCGCTCCATATACCGTTCGCGCCCTGTGCTTTCACTTTAAAGTTGTAAGTGCCTTCACTTATATTGCCATAGGTGGCGCTAGTTTTCTTTAGCTCAGGGCTCCAGTCATTATCGTAGCCTTCCAGCATATACCGGTACTTTACCAGTTCCGGTTTTCCTGTTTCTATGGCATTAAACTCAATGGTGATATTATTGTGGCGATAGGGCAATATCAAACCTTGCGGCACAGGGTAAATCCGGGTTGTGCTATCAAACTCGATATCTCCAAACCTATTCTTCATGCTATCCCGCTCGCCTTTGGTCAAAGTTCTGCCCATGGTCGTTACCTCTTCGGTGATGTATGACGGGACGACATTACTATCTACATTCAAGGCCTGTTCCCAGTTTTCCACTTTCTCTAGGTCGTGCCAGAAAATATTTTCCTGGTTTATTTTCACATTTTTAATGACCAGGGTAGGCGCCTTGGTGTTACTAAACAATGCTGCAGGGTCAAACCTGACCAGTGCTGTTTTCGCGCTGCCTGTGCCCGCCCATATGATGCCGCGGCTGTCCAGCAGCATGCAATGCTGCCCCACATTTACATCTTTTACCGGATAACCAGTGCCGGAGTTATAAACTTCTATTTCATTTATAGTAGTAAGTCCTTCGGAAGGCCTGAACAAAGTAATGCCTTGGTTGGTGCCTATGGCCATTTTACCGCCAGGCATTTGCAGTACTTGGGTAACAAAATCATCGGGCAAGCCGTCTTTTTTAGTAAAGGTTTTGAAAAGTGGTTTCTCCTGCCAGAGGGTAAGCGTAGCGTCTAACTGTTCCAAATCGGTCACATTTACTACGCTTAAACCGCCCTCCGTGGCAAACCATAGGTTGCCCGTTCTATCTCTGGTAATGCTATATACATTATTGTTTGCAAGACCCTGTGCAACAGAAAAAGTAACGAAGGACTTGCCGTCATAACGGCTGACACCACCGCCATTAGTGGCAAACCATAGATTACCTTTACTATCTTCGGTTATATCTTTCACATCGTTATTAGCCAGCCCTTGCACAACAGTAAACGTAGTGAAGGACTTGCCATCATAACAACTTACCCCGCCATTTGTTCCGAACCATAAGTATCCTGCTTTGTCTTCTGCTATACTAAAAACCATATTATGTGCGAGCCCCTGGATGGTTGCAAAATGCATGAAGGAATTACCGTCATATCGGTATATGCCGTCGTGTGTGCCAAGCCACAGACTTCCTTTCCTGTCTTTCGCTATACTATATACAGTATTGTCTGCAATCCCCTGAGTATTAGAAAAAGTAGAGAAAGCCTTACCGTCATAACAGCTGACTCCACCACCATCTGTTCCGAACCATAGATTACCTTTCTTATCTTCTTCTATACTATACACTTTATTATTAGCCAGCCCTTGTGCAGTGGAGAAATTCGTAAAAGCATCCCCGTTATAGCAACTGACGCCATTCCCGAAGGTGCCAAACCATAAGTTGCCCAGTCGATCTTCGGTTATGGTCTTTACCGCATTACTAGCCAATCCCTGCGTGGCAGAAAAGCTGGTGAAGGTGCGCCCATCAAAACGGCTAACACCGCCCCCCTCTGTGCAGAACCATAAGTTCCCGGATCTGTCTTCCGCTATATTCACAACCTGGTTATTAGCAAGCCCGTGCATGTTTGAAAAAGCGGTGAATTGCTTCCCATCGTAGCGGCTTGTGCCTCCTCCATAGGTGCCAAACCAAAGATTACCTGCCCTGTCAGGGCAAATGCAGATGACTACATTACTTGCAAGTCCGTGCTCCGTGGTATAGGTCATGAATGGTTTTGCAGTGGAAGGGTTATATCGGCTCACTCCACCTCCTATAGTCGCAAACCAAAGGTTTCCGGTTTTATCCTCGGCTATGCTCATAACCGTATTGTTGCCAAGCCCATCAGTGGTAGAAAAAGTTTTGAAATTTTTCCCGTCGTAATTACTCACGCCACCACCGCCGGTCCCGAACCACAGTTTACCTGTTTTGTCCTGTGCTATACTTAATATTGTGTTATTGGCCAGCCCGTGTTTTGTGGTAAATGTGGTAAATGTGCTTCCATCAAAACGGCATACGCCACTTCCAAAAGTGCCAAACCAGATGTTGCCCATTTTATCTTCAGCCATGCTCAGCACCTGATTATTAGCCAGTCCATGCGCCACTGTTATGTTCGTGAATGTTTTCCCGTCATACCGGCTTACTCCGCCGCCAAAGGTGCCGAACCAAAGATTTCCTAACCTATCCATAATTGAGCAGCTGATGGCATCTAATGCCAGGCCGTCATCGGAGGTGAAGTTGGTGAAGTTGCCTTTGCCCCCTTTCCCCATAATAAACACATTTCTCGCGTTGTCTTTTATGGGTTCACCTTTTGCGTTCAGCAAAACCGGGAGCATTTTTTTTACAGGGGGCTCCAGGTTTATTTTAGTTACTTCTCCTTTTTCGTTCTTAAAGGAATAGGAAGAGCTACCATGCGTCGGCACAATTACCGTCCGGGGTTTTGGTGCAGTATCCAGCATTGTTACCTTTGGCTGCAGGCTGTCAGGCAGGTCTGCAAGTATGGTTATATGTGGTGGTAAAAATGTATCTTGTTTACTTACCCCTAATGACGCATTTTTACGATGCTGCTCATTAGTGCAGGAAAACAATATGGCAAGCAACAAGAGGGAAGCTATATGTCTCGGCATAAAATAAAGCCAGTTTCTGTAAATATATAAAAGAATTACTTAGAGCCATTGACATAAAGTTTATTGTATTAACTGTGCGAGGGGGGGATTAATTGCCAGCCATACCTTGTATGCATATCCGGTGGCAGAAACAAAGAAATTATTTAAACAATATACTTCTGCAGCTGGAAATATCTAGGAGCGAGAATTCACCTAACCCCACTCGGTTTCCCTAAACCCTGCATAATGTTGTCGGCAGTATTGGTAGCATTTTTTCAGACTATATGGTATATAAAGAAGTATCAGCACACTTGCCCAAAAATACAGCAGGATAACATTCGCCGCATAGCGGCGGAAGGCGAGCGTGCTTCGTATCATGTGGGTTCGACCGCACAAAAAGGTGGAGGTTTATCCGCCCCAAAAATAAACATCCAAAACGGCTATAAACACGCCGGTAGCCAGAAGCATTGTCCATCCTGGGGCAGTTACTCCACCTCGTGAATTTTTATATGGCTGCCACCGCCATATATCCTAACTTTGTCCGCTGGTGTTCCCGTAGAGGGTTTCATATCACTTTGTAAACTTTGGGTTCCCGGGTATCCCTTGTGGTTTTAGAAAGTCGCCATGTTGATGCTTAATAGTATCAGCCTGATTCAGTTAATTGATAATCAACGCTAAAACAGGATTGAAAACCAAGGGTTGTGCAGCGTTTGAGCAAAAAATGAGCAATATTTTCATTTTATTCTCATGATAATCAATTAGTTATGTGATTTTCAGTTGTTTTTTGATGCAAAGTGCGTATAAATCCGGCAATTCCCAATACCTTATGTCCGGAATATTTTTTATATTTGATGCCATTTTGCCGGAAACTTTATTTTAACAATGAATTTTTTAAATAAAAAGATTTCCCTACCTTTGCAGTCCTTAAAAAAATATGGCTAAGCAATCTCTGATTAAACAAGATGGAACAATAGTGGAAGCACTGTCTAATGCTATGTTCCGGGTTCGCTTAGAGAATGGCCACGAAATTCTGGCCACTATTTCAGGTAAGATGCGTATGCACTATATCCGTATCTTACCCGGAGACAAAGTAGGTGTGGAGATGAGCCCATACGACCTTAGCCGCGGAAGGATAATATATAGGTATAAGTAGTTTAAAAGTTTATTAGTAAATATATAAATCATGAAAGTAAGAGCATCCATAAAAAAGCGCAGCGTTGATTGCAAGATCGTTCGCCGTAAGGGTAAATTATTTATTATCAACAAAAAGAATCCCCGTTTTAAACAAAGGCAGGGATAAGATAATTGTCAATAGTAGACAATCGGATTAGAAAAGTAAAAAAACAAATAAAAATATCCCGGAAAGGGGTTTAAAATTAAGATATGGCTCGTATAGCTGGTATTGACCTTCCAAAAAATAAGCGCGGTGAGATAGCGCTCACCTATATTTACGGCATAGGCAACAACACTGCCCGTTACATACTCGATAAAGCGGGTATCAGTTACGATAAGAAAGCGATTGACTGGAATGACGAAGAACAGACAGGCATCCGTAATATTATCAATGCTGAGTTCAAGGTGGAAGGCCAGTTGCGCTCAGAAGTGCAAATGAACATTAAGCGTCTTATGGATATCGCTTGTTACCGTGGTGTTCGTCATCGTAAGGGGTTACCTCTTCGTGGTCAGCGCACACGTACCAACAGCCGTACGCGTAAAGGAAAACGTAAGACAGTAGCAGGTAAGAAAAAAGCACCTAAGAAATAATAAATAGTGCTGCTGCCGGATCCGGAGGTGCATCGGGGAGGAGTAGCACGCGGGAAAGAATTTCGATTTCTTTATTCGGAATTTGAATTTTTTCTTGGAAATTAAATAACAGACTACCTTAAAAAAAGAAAATGGCAAAAACGCAACAGGCAAGCGCAAAGACCGTAGCAAAAAAGCGCATCGTAAAAGTTGATACTCACGGTGACGTGCATATCAACGCGACTTTTAACAACATCATTATCAGCATTACCAACAAAAGCGGTCAGGTTATCTCTTGGTCATCTGCTGGTAAAATGGGGTTCCGTGGTTCAAAAAAGAACACGCCATACGCAGCACAGACAGCTGCTCAGGATTGCGCAAA
The DNA here is from genome assembly GCA_964430995.1 of uncultured Flavipsychrobacter sp. GTDB lineage: Bacteria > Bacteroidota > Bacteroidia > Chitinophagales > Chitinophagaceae > Nemorincola. The sequence continues at coordinate 8,124 of CAYSIG010000032.1, read as the reverse complement.
AGTAGCAACAGACGCAGGTATGAAACGTGCTGACGTATACGTGAAAGGCCCGGGTTCTGGCCGCGAAGGTGCTATACGCTCCCTTAGCCAGAATGGTATTGAAGTAACTTCAATAAAAGACGTTACTCCAATGCCGCACAACGGTTGCCGCCCTCCTAAGAAACGTAGGGTATAATAAATGAGTGCGAAGGAAGAGAGCGTAGATCGCTCATTTTTTCGTGAACAATCAGTAAACAATTAATCAATTATAATAACAAAGCTGTCGCGGATCGGATTTTACGATTTTTATGAGACGGGGCAGCTAAACAAAAAATCGTCATGGCACGTTACACAGGACCCAAAAACAGGATCTGCCGTATTTTCGGCGAACCGATCCTCGGATCAGGCAAAAGCCTCGCAAAGAACAGCAATCCTCCAGGCCAGCATGGCCCTACCCGCAAGCGCAAAACAGCTAGCGAGTACGCAGTTCAGCTGAAAGAAAAGCAAAAAGCCAAATACACTTACGGCCTGCTTGAAAAACAATTCGCTAATACCTACGTCGAGGCTGCAAGGCTTAAAGGAGCAACCGGTGAGAACCTTATCAAGTTGCTCGAAGCGCGTCTCGATAATACAGTTTATCGTATGGGTATCGCACCTACGCGCCCTGCTGCACGCCAGCTCGTTTCTCACAAGCATTTAATGGTAAATGGCGAAGTGGTGAATATACCATCTTACAGCCTCAGGCCGGGTGATGTTATAGAACTGAAACCAAAGAGCAAAGCGAATACTACCGTTACCGGTATGATACGCGGCAAAGGACAGAGAATAAACTGGGTAGAGTGGAACGAAACTGAGATGAAGGGTACTTACTTGGCACATCCTGAGCGCGAATCAGTTCCTGAGAACATTAAGGAACAGCTCATTGTCGAATTGTACTCTAAGTAATAGTTAAGTTAGTAATTGCGAATTTGGAATTAGTATTCTTCAGGTTCGCTCATTAATTGAATATCACAAATCATAAATAAATATCAATATGGCCATATTGAATTTCCAAAAACCGGATAAGATAGCTCTTCAGAAAACAACTGAATTCGAAGCGCAATTTGAATTCCGTCCACTGGAGCCGGGCTACGGCGTAACCATCGGTAACGCCCTGCGTCGCGTATTGCTTTCTTCACTCGAAGGATATGCAATCACAGCTATCAGGATTCCGGGTGCAGACCACGAGTTCGCCACGCTTAAAGGTGTGCTCGAAGACGTAACAGAAATTATCCTTAACCTGAAGCAGGTGCGCCTGAAGGCTATCGGAGATATCAGCGATTTTGCCGGCGAAAAAATAGATTTAAACATAAAAGGTAAAGAAGTATTTACTGCTGGTATGATAGGCGAATCATTGCCTAACTTCCAGGTAATGAACCCGAACCTTGTTATCTGTAACCTTCACCCCGGTGCTGGTTTCCAGATGGAACTGCACATAGGAAAAGGCCGCGGATACGTTCCTGCTGAAGAGAACCGTCCTGAAGAAGCGCCTCTTGGCCTTATAGCGATCGACTCTATCTACACGCCGATTAAGAATGTAAAATACACTATCGAAAATACCCGCGTTGAACAGCGCACGGATTTCGAAAAGTTGATAATGGAAGTTGTTACTGATGGTACAATTCATCCTGAAGAAGCGGTGAAGGAAGCATCACGTATCCTCATCCAGCACCTGATGATCATCACTGACGAAAACATTTCTCTGGACAACAAACGCGAAGAGAAAGAAACGATCGTTGATGAAGAGACACTGCTGGTGCGTAAAGTACTCAACACGCCACTTGAAGACCTCGAACTCTCTGTTCGTGCATTTAACTGCCTGAAAGCAGCTAAGATCAATTCTCTGAGCGAGCTGGTACAATATACACAGGAAGAACTGATGAAGTTCCGCAACTTCGGACAGAAGTCATTGTCTGAAATAGAGCAGGTGCTCCACGAGCGCGGCTTGCACTTCGGAATGGACATCAACAAATTCCGCAGGGGAGAAGATTAATTATTTACGATTGTCTGTTTATGATTTATGATAGTTCAATCATAAATCGTAAATCAAAAATAAGTCAATAACCAAAGTACTCCATAATTCCTGACTCGGTATGGGGGAATTAAAAAACAAATGTCATGCGTCACGGAGACAAAATCAAAAATTTAGGCCGCACATACCAGCACCGTGCAGCCCTTATGGCAAACCTTACCTGCCAGCTTATTGAGCACAAACGTATCACTACTACACTGGCCAAGGCGAAAGCCCTGCGTGTGTATGCTGAGCCGATCATTACCCGCAGTAAGACCGACAATATGCACAATCGCCGTACTGTATTCAGTAAACTGCAGGACAAAGGCGCTATCGTTGAACTGTTTGGTGTAATAGGTGATAAAGTAGCTAACCGCCCCGGTGGTTATACGCGTATCATCAAGCTGCAGCAGCGTATGGGCGATGCCGCTGACATGGCAATGATTGAGCTGGTAGATTTCAATGAAATTTACGGTAAAGATGCTGAAGCAGCAGGCGCTAAGAAAACACGCCGCAGCCGCAGGAGTGGTGGTGCTAAGAAAGCAACAGCCGCCCCCGCCGCAGCAACTGAAACAGCTACTGAAGCGCCCGCAGCAGATACTGCTACCGAAAGCACAGAAGAAAATAACGGATAATCAATACAAACTTATGTTTCTTGAAAACAGCCGCCTTTTAGGTGGCTGTTTTTTTTTGTTATAGTCTGATGAACTCTACCCGCCGGTTCATTGCTTTGCCTTCAGGTGTTGTATTGGGCCTTATCGGCACAGTATCCCCGAATCCTTTAGTAAGTAATCTTTGTTCGTCAATGCCCATCCTGACCAGTTGTTTCCTTACTTCGTTGGCCCTTGCCTGTGAAAGTTTAATATTGGATTCGCGGTTGCCGCTATTGTCAGTATGTCCGTCTATTTCCAGCCTGATTGTTGGGTTTTCTTTTAAAATTAAAGCTAGCCGGCGAACATAATCCATACATTCCGGAATTATGGTAGCCTTGTCGACGTCAAAGTTGATAGCATGGGTGATGAATTTTTGCTCAGTCAGTATCTTGCTGAATGGGTTAATTTCTTTACCTACGGCGAGGCGTACCTTCCGGTATTTAACCGGGCCCCAATTGCTCAATTCCAGGTAATCTGGGTCGCGATTGACTTCTGGCAATACTGCTATGCATCGGCCATCTACGTAATATTTTAGCTTATGATGATAGTAGGAGATAGCAAAATGGTGCCAGCTTCTTAGGTCGAAAAACTTGAGTGGTGTGCTGGAATAATAAGGCAAACGGCCTGCTTCCCAATTGCCCGTTTCCATCTTTCTCTCTGATGCTACGAAGCAATAACAGTATTTTGGTGTTATGCTCGCTGCGCGTGACCCCGAATCATTGTCGGGTGTTCTGGAATGGTAAAGACAAATGTTAGGCCCATCGCTGTATATGGCATCAAGATAGAAAATCTCGCATTCAAACGTAAAGCTATCAGGCAAATGCAATGGCTCATCCATTTCAGGTTTAAAGGTTATACTGCCCGGACCCCTCCCTATTGATTGCTCATAACCTGGTGTGATATCCCTGAAATGCGCCATTTCAAGTTTTACTTTCCATCCTTTAGGTGTCTTTGTTATTACGTTCTTGCTAAGGTCATCCTCAAAGATGTTTATTTCCCTCGGCAGGAAATCATCATGGCGACTGATGTTCTGCGCAATGACTGTACCTTGCCATACAACAGTAGTTAAATAAAAGGCCAGAAGTAGTTTTTTTTCTGCCATTAGGGTTGAGTGGGTATAGTTATCTTATTTTACGGTCCGCTTCACTGATGGCTATGTCGTTAATGCTTGCAAAGCGTTTTTTCATCAATCCATTTTCGTCAAACTCCCAGTTCTCATTGCCATAGCTGCGATACCAGTTGTTGTCAGAGTCATGCCATTCGTATTCAAAACGCACGGCTATACGGTTTTCATGGAAAGCCCAGAGTTCTTTTTTTAGCCGGTAGTCAAGCTCCTTCTCCCATTTGCGCTTGAGGAAGTTCTTTACCTCGTCACGCCCATTAATGAACTCTGACCTGTTTCTCCATTCTGTGTCTGTGGTGTATGCCATGCACACCTTCTCAGGATCTTTGGTATTCCAGGCATTTTCGGCCATCTGCACTTTTTCGCGCGCAGTTTCCATCGTAAAAGGCGGTAATGGGAATTTCTTTTCCATAAGGTGAAGATAAATAAAGCAATAGTTATTTGCTAAAGGTAAACGTGAAACATGAGCCCTTTCCTGTTTCTGAAGTTACCGTAATTGTACCATTCAGCTTTTCTACAAGTTTTTTTACCGTAGCTAACCCTATACCCGTGCCTTTTTTATTAAAACGGTCATAAGTCCCCAGCGTGCTGAACATTTCAAATATTTTATCCTGGTACTCCTTCCTGATGCCGGGGCCGTTATCCTGCACGCTTATGGTGTAATAAGTGGTGTCAGCTTTGGCAGTTATCGTTATTATCCCCTTTGGTTTGTCATTATACTTTATGGCATTATTTACAAGATTGACAAGTATCTGTTGCAGTATGTAGCGTGCGGCAAACAACTTCAGGTCGGGGTTTAAAGTGTTTATCGAAAAATCAGGGGTTATCGTTACAAGTTTTTTTATTTCGTCAGTTATGGAGTTAAACGTGAATTGTTCTTTTTCAATTTCGGCTCCTGTTACTATTTGTGTGTGCCGGAGTATTCCGTCAACCATTCTTATGGCTGCATGAGAAGTCTCTTCCATCATATTTAGTATTTGACTCATTTCTTTGTCCATAGAGGAGCCATAAGTATCTTTAAGCAGTGCTACAGACATTGCTATGCTGGCGCATGGGGACTTTACGTCATGGGCCACTACATGGGCAAATTGCGACAGATCTTCGTTAATTGCCTCTATTTCAGCTTTTTGCCTTGCAAGTTGGGCGTTTTTTTTGCTGATCTCAAAATAGGAAATAACCTGTCTGGCCAGTGCCTTTAGGGTTTCTTTTTGGTCATTGGTAATGCTATTGGGTTTATTATCAAGCACACACAAAGTGCCTAATGGCATTCCCGTTTCATTTACCAATGGCACGCCCGCATAAAAACCTACAAATGGCGAGCCTATAACATATGGATTGTCGTGGAATCGTTCATCTTTTTTAGTATCGCTTACGATGAACAATTCTTCCGGTTTTAAAATGGCATGTGCGCAAAACGCATCGTCGCGGTGTGTCTCTGAAACAGCGATACCTATTTGCGATTTAAACCATTGGCGTTCATTGTCAACGAGGGTAATCAGCGCGATTGGCATCCCACATATATTTGCAGCAATCCTTGTTATGTCATCGTATTCTTTTTCCGGTAAGCTGTCTAATAAATTGTACTCATACAGTGATGATATTCTTTCGGTTTCGTTGATTGGTTTCTGTGCTGCAATCATGCGTTTTTATTTGATTCATTCTGCCAAATGAATTTGTGAATGATTTGTTATGCGAAGTTATTGATAAATTATTTTTGTTTCATGGATTTTTTATTTCAACTGATTATCCTGTTAATCATAACGGTGTAAAAGTGTTACTTTTGCGACCTAATTTTTCAATAATGAGTGTTCAAAACATACTAAATACAACCCCGGAAGCTTTTGCCGCCCAAATGTTGGAAGCGGGCATCACCAGCGGTTATGTAGTCAATATTAATAACGAAATAAAAAGCTCTTCGGATTTATTGTTCAAACAACTTGCACAGGAAGTAGGGGCTATGGAGGATTATAAGAACCATGAGGGGGTTTTTATTAAATATGACGCCGAAACAAAGTGTTTATTCATGGTGTTTGTTCATAAGACAGTCAGGGGACAGGGACAGGGTGGTACCCGCCTGAAATATCGTGATTACGAAGTAATAGGAGGCGCGATAAAGGATGGTTTGCGGCTGAGTAAAGGTATGACCGATAAAAACTCCATTTCAAGGCTATGGTGGGGTGGTGGCAAAGCCATAATCTGCCCTGTTACAATGGATCAGTTCAATATCATCAACGAACATACAAGGGACGAGAATGGTAAGGTGTTCACCAACATGGAATTAAGGACAAAGTTGTTTAAAAACTATGGTGCCTATGTGGCCAGCTTGGGCGGACCTTACATTGCTGCTGAAGATATGAATACAGTGCCTGAAGATATGCTGAACATACTTTCAGTTTGCCGTTTTGTTACCTGCTTGCCTGCCACAGTAGGTGGCAGCAACAACCCAAGCCGCTGGACGGCAGAAGGCGTGTTCAATGCACTGATGGCAACAGTTAAACATTATGAGAACAAGGATGATCTTGCAGGCAAAACAGTTGCCGTTCAAGGTGTTGGCAATGTCGGTGGCCCGTTAGCACAATTCGTATTAGATAAGGGCGGTAGCCTCGTAATATTCGATTTTGATACCGAATCCTGCAAAGCAATAAAAGCATATAAGAATAATGTTTACGCAGATAAGGTGACTATTGTTAGCAGTCCGGAAGAAGTGTATGCTGCTGATTGCGATATTTTCGCGCCATGTGCCATTGGCGGCATACTGAACCCGACTACGATACCTAACCTTAAATGTAAGTATGTGGTGGGTGCCGCGAACAACCAGTTGGGTAATTTTGATGAGGATTATAAGTTGCTGAGGGATAGAAATATAGTTTACCTGCCCGATTTTTATATCAACAGGATGGGTATTATCAATTGTGCGAACGAGCAATATGGCAGGCTGGAAGAAAACCTGCAGCAGGAATGCAGGAAGATATATGACGACCCTACCAACGGCACATTGGCATTACTGCAAGCTGCCGAAAATCAAAAGAAGACGCCGCATGAAATAGCTATTGAATGGGCTAATGCATGGGGCAAAGAACCGCATCCTATTTGGGGGCACAGGGGGATAGAACTCATAAAAAGCTATTGCGCCCATCACAGTAATTAATTATTCAGACAAAATGGAATTAGGAAAAAATTTTCAGCATAACGAAGCAGACAAAAAGTGGTACAACCATTGGCGTGAATCGGGTTATTTTAGTAGTACACCCGACGAACGTCCGCCCTATACTATAGTGATACCTCCGCCTAATGTCACAGGCGTGCTGCACATGGGCCATGCGCTCAACAATACCGTGCAGGATATACTTATCCGCCGTGCGAAAATGATGGGGTATAATACCTGCTGGGTACCGGGTACCGACCATGCATCAATAGCTACGGAAGCGAAAGTGGTAAACATGCTGAAAGAGCGGGGCATTGATAAGAATAAAATGCCGCGCGAAGAGTTTCTGAAATATGCCTGGGAGTGGAAAGAAAAGTATGGTGGTATTATCCTGAAACAACTGGAAAAGCTGGGATGCTCACTCGATTGGGACCGCACAGCTTTTACTATGGATGATGACTACTATGCGGCGGTAATGAGAGTGTTTGTGGAACTGTATGAAAAGGGCCTTATCTATCGCGGGGTGAAAATGATTAACTGGGATCCTAAGGCGAAGACTGCTCTTAGTGATGAGGAAGTAATTCACCGTCAGACAAACTCTAAGCTGTATTATGTGCGCTACAGAATAGAAGGAGATACAGAAGAATATATCACTATCGCAACTGTTCGCCCGGAGACTATCCTGGGTGACACCGCAGTTTGTGTGCATCCCGATGACGAACGCTACGCACACCTTAGGGGTAAGTATTGCATCATCCCTCTCATAAACAGAAGGGTTCCGATAATATTTGACGAGTATATTGACAAAGAATTTGGTACGGGCGCATTAAAGGTTACGCCGGCGCATGATATCAACGATTACAACCTTGGTATAAAGTATAATCTGCCGGTAGTAGATACCTTAAACGAAGATGGTACCATGAGCGAAGCTGCCCAACTGTACATAGGGCAAGACCGTTTTAAAGTGCGTAAGCAGATAATTGAAGACCTCAAGGCGTTAAATGCAGTTGTAAAAGAGGAAGACTATGTGAATCAGGTGGGCTTCAGTGAGCGTACGGATGTAGTTATAGAACCACGCCTCAGTATGCAGTGGTGGTGCAACATGCAGCGCATGTCGGCACCTGCTATGGATGCCGTAATGAACGGCGAGGTAGAATTTCACCCCCGAAAATTT
>CAYSIG010000031.1:0-68606 GCA_964430995.1 uncultured Flavipsychrobacter sp. | reverse complement strand
AAACTGTGAAAGAAGCAGCAGAAACAGTACCTGTAGTAGCTGGCAGGGTAACACCACCCGAACCACCAGTGGTACGTGTACCGGCCGGAGCCAGAACGGTAGTACCTGAAAGCGTAGCAGAAACAGCAACATTACCGAAACGCATATCTACTGTCTTAACGATGGTGATAGGAGTGATGATGTTTGCAGAGGCAGAAGCAGTAGCAGTAGCCTGAGCGAAAGAACTGTTAGAGATAGCGATGGCAGCTGCAGCGATAACGAGTGATTTTACGATGTTTTTCATTTTAGTTAGTTTTAGTTTGTTTGAGTTATTGATTGTTTGATTTGTAAGGTATATAACTAACGGCGTGCCAAAATTGTAAATAGCTGATAATCAATTGTTTGGTTTTTGGCATGGCGTTCATTTTGTCCATTCGACGGATGTGTTTTCCGAATTGTGGAATTTGTGATGGTCGGTATGTCTTGCGAAGGTGTAGAAGCGTTTATTCGTATTTCTATATTCTGTAGTATATTGCGTTATGATACGCCCGGCAACCGAACATGATGTGCAAGCTATAGCAGAGATATATAATTACTTTGTGGAGAATACGGTGGTGACTTTTGAGGAGGAGCCGGTAGCCGTAGTTGAAATGTGGCAGCGGATAAGTGAGGTGCAGAAAAAATATCCGTGGCTGGTATTTGAGCTGGATGGCAGGGTAGTAGGGTATGCCTATGCCGGGCCGTGGAAGACGAGAACGGCATACCGGTTCACAGTAGAATCGAGTATATATCTTGCGCCCGGATACACAGGTAAGGGCATGGGAACACAGCTATATACTGCCCTGATAAATGAGCTGAGAATCCTGGAGGTACATGCTGTAATAGGTGGTGCTGCCATGCCAAATGATGCAAGTGTAAAATTGCATGAGTCTCTGAAATTCAAAAAGATAGGACAGTTTACCGAAACTGGTTTTAAGTTTGGTAGCTGGGTAGATGTCTGCTATTGGCAGTTACTACTTGGTGATTAGTAGGTATTCCCTCAAAAGAACACAGGCCCCCTGGTAAGAATACCTGGAGGCCTTGTTTTTACTCAAACAAATGAGCTAATTTTATTTATGATTTTTGATGTATTATTTGTGATTTAATCACATGTATCAACATAAGAGATTAGTTGTAGTTAACAGTTACCGGAACACCAGTTGCGTTGGTGTAAGTACCTGAAGCCTGTGCTGCAGATACGTTCAAGGTAGCACCTACGGTAAGTGTCTGTGTACCACCTGAGCTTAAAGTACCGGTAGCTGATGGTGAGCTTGTGAAAGCATTCACGGTCATATTGTGTGAAGCACCGTCAGTTATTGTGCAAGATGTAGGCAGGGTGATAGCATAAGTGTAGCTAGCCTGGCCCGAAACTGTGAAAGAAGCAGCAGAAACAGTACCTGTAGTAGCTGGCAGGGTAACACCGCCCGAACCACCAGTGGTACGTGTGCCGGCTGGAGCCAGAACGGTAGTACCAGAAAGTGTAGCAGAAACAGCCACGTTACCGAAGTTCATATCTACTGTCTTAACGATAGTGATAGGAGTGATGATGTTTGCAGAGGCTGAAGCTGTTGCAGTTGCCTGAGCGAAAGAAGAATTAGCAGCTACGATTGCTACTGTTGCGATTGCGAGTGATTTGAAGATGTTTTTCATTTTAGTTAGTTTTAGTTTGTTTGAGTTATTTGTTTAGTTTTTGTTTGATTGTTTGATTGTTTGTTGCAAGGAGTATTACCAACGGCGTGCCAAAATCTCAAATAATTGATTATCAATAGTTTGAGATTTCGCAAACATGCAAATTCATCCAAAAAATGGACAAACATTCCAAAATGCGGAAAAATAACCTAAAAGGTTATGAAGACTGACATAGAATAACATGGAGACCAGCAGCAAAAAAAAACAGCCACAGGCCTCTGCCCATGGCTATTAAGTAACTTAAAAGAGTGCAGTTTCCCTGCACCAATGCGCTATAAACTATACTCTTCGTTCATTTGAATGACAACAGTTGAAATGGTCTTATGTAATTTATTGATGAGTTTTTCCATATCCGGGCCGGGCTCTTCCATAAATTCGATCTTCACAATATCATCTTTAAGCGTATTAATACCCAGATTTGTTATAGATGGCTTCATGCGATGGGCAAAATATTTAACAGTTGCGAGATCGTTCTTCTTATACGCTTCCACCATTTTATCTACGGCAGGGGGTGTTTCACTGATAAAAAGACTGAGCATTTTTTTTATAAATCCTTCGTCATTTCTGCCCATTACCAGGAGTTTACCAAGGTCATATAACTTACCCACCGGTTTTTCCGGATCGGATTGTGGTGCGGGCTCAGGCTCAGGGGCCGGGTTATTCACATGAGGCTCAGGAACGACCTCGCTCTTGCCCAGCCACTTAGCAATGGGGTTCACCAGATTCATTTCGGTATAGGGCTTGAAAATAAAATCGTTCATACCCGCTTCTATGAACTGATGCTCTTTTCCCTTTATAGCATTTGCAGTGAGCGCAAGGATAGGAATTGTCCGGTCAACCTCGCTACGTATGATCTTTGTGGCCTGTATGCCATCCATAACAGGCATCTGTATATCCATTAGCACAATATCATAGCTATCTTTCTTTATCATGTCTATTGCCTGCAACCCATTTTCCGCCTCCGACACTATAGCGCCATAATCAGTGAGGATAGTGTAGGCAAGTAGCCTGTTCAGGTTGTTGTCTTCCACGAGCAGGATCTTCTTCTTGCTTATGTTGCTTGTATCGTTCTTTATCGTGCGTTTCTTCTCAAGTACCCTTGCTGTGCCTTTCTTAAAATTGAACGTAAGAGATATGGTTGTTCCCACATTCTTTTTACTGATGATGGATATGGAGCCGCCCATCAATTCTATCAGCTGCTTGGTAATGCTCATACCCAGGCCTGTGCCGCCAAACTTGCGCACTACGGTTTCATCTTCCTGGGTGAATTTATCGAAGATCGTATTGAGATATTCTTCTTTTATCCCCACCCCGGTATCTTCAACCACTACAAGCAGCTTTTGCCAGTCGTCTTTTTCTTCGAGCAGGAACGCTTTCACACAAACAGTACCCCTTTCGGTAAACTTGATGGCATTACTCACCATGTTCATGAGCACCTGGTTGACACGGAACGGATCGCCCATTAAAACAGGCGCTATCCTTTTATCAGTTTCCTGGTAGAGCAACAGTCCTTTTTCTTCAGCTTTATGTGTCAGGATACTTACTACCTGGTCTGCAATGGTTTCAAGGCTGAAACTGATATTCTCGAGCGTTATCTTTCCTGCCTCAATCTTTGAGAAGTCAAGAAGGTCATTGACAATCCCCAGCAGATTTGTCGAAGCACTTTCAATGCCCTGCAGGTAACTCTTCTGTTGCGTATCCAGTTCGCTTTTATTCAGCAATCTTCCCAGTCCCATGATGGCATTGAGCGGCGTGCGTATCTCATGGCTCATGTTTGTAAGAAAAATATCCTTTGACCTGGAAGATCTGTCGGCATCCATTTTGGCAAACTTCAACTGTTCTTCCAGTTTCTTTTGCTCTGTAATATCGAGGTGAATGCTGATGGTGCCCCTTACGCTTTCGTCAGCATTAAACAATGGAGTGGCGCTAGTGAGCCACCATTTATCTTCGCCTGTTTTGGTCTTTACGGCCAGCTCGTAATTGGTATTGATACCATATTGATGACGTGAAAGCTGATCGCGGGTCCTCTTCTGACTGACGCCACGCAAAAACAGGTCTGTTGCCTTTTTACCGATCAGCTCATCGGTTCCGTAGCAGCTCATTTTGCAGAAGCGCTGGTTGGCATAAATTATTGACTCATCGGCATCGAGCTCGACCATGCCGAGGTTCATGTTCTCAATAATACTCTTGTATTTTTCCTCGCTCTTTTTCAATGCCTCTTCGGCATAAAGGCGCTGGCTGATGTCTTGCGCGAACCCGATAACATATGGATCTTCATCGTTTTCATCCAGCAGATAATTCTGATAGAGCAGGTAAACATTCTTCCCGTGTTTATTTACAACGCTCATTACACCTTCGGCCTTGCCCTCTGTCCTGATCTTTGCTAAATAAGATTCTGAGAACTGCGAACGGAATTTTTCGGGTATAAATGATTGAATGGTACGCCCGAGGATACTCTTCTCGTCGTAACCCAGGATGTTGCATGCGGCAGGATTGAGTGACATCAACCGCCCCTGCAAATCGTGTGTGCATATCCATGCCTGGCTATAGCTGAATATCTCCCTGTACCTTTTTTCATTCAGGTGTATCTGCTCTTCGATTTTCTTCCGTTCAGTAATATCAACGCCGTACCCTATCAGCATGTCCAGATCACCGGCATCATCCAGTACAGGATACATTCTGCGCAGGTGGTATTTAACGCTGCCGTCAGGAAGAGTAAATGACTCCTCCCATTCCTGCAGCTTTTTCGTCTTTTTTACTTCCTCAAAGACCTTATTCCTGTTTTCGGCCAATGACAAAGGCTTATTTGTATGCCTGCAGTACTCTTCGTTGGTCTTACCAATTATCCATCGCCTTATCTCAGGGTTCGTGATAGCCATGGGGTTTACATATACAAACCTGTGCCCTGAATCGAAGACAACTATATCAGCAGGAATATTATTGAGCACCTGCTCATAAAATTTTCTTTGGGTGTCAAATGTTTCGCCTATTGTTTTTTGCCGGGTAATATCTGTGAACTTCCATAAGTGTCCCCTGTATTTACCCTCTGTGACAAACGGAATGAAATCGCGGCAGAATACCTGTCCGTTCAACATCCTCACCTCTTCATTCAATACAGCCTTCCTGTTTTTCACTATTTCTTCTGTATCATCTAAAAACCTTGCGGGGTCGAGAAACCTGCCCTTAATCTGCTTTATCAGCTCCACGCCCTTCATCCCGATCCACTCTGCCGGAGACTCCTTTATTCCAAATAGTTTACAAAAGAAATCATTGAGAATGACCACTTCCCTGTTCTCATCAACCACAAATACGCCATTGTTCAGATTATTTACCAACTCGGTGAGCCGTATATTCGCATCTTCAAGCGCGTCATTGTTCAGGGCGCTATCAGCACCGCCGGCAGCAATTTTACGCAATTCTTCCAGCTCCTTATTCTGCATGGCTATGCGGTCTTTTGCCGCTTTCAGGATCGAGCGCTCCTTGTCAAGCTGTTCCTGCAGTTCCCTGATCGTCATAAAGTGCTAGTTCAATGTTATTTCATTGTTCTGTATCATCTTGTATATAGTTGACTTCCCGATGTCTAATTTATCTGCAACCCTGATTACGTTATGGTCATATTTCTTCAGGAAGTGTTTTATAATGTCTATGGTGTACTGCTTCATAGTCTTTTCTTCAGCCACAGACAGGTCGTTAGAGCCTGACGCAAAATGCAGATCGTCTTCTTTTATTTGTTCTCCGTCACACATTACCGCAGCGAGATCCATCACAGCCTTCAATTCTCTCACATTGCCGGGGTATCGGTATTTCATCAGCTTGTCCTTGGCTTCGGGCGATATGCCGATATTACCCATCTTATTACTCTTGCAGAAATCATCAAGGAAGAACTTGGCCAATACGAGTATGTCGTTGCCCCTGTCGCGTAGTGGTGGCAGCTCTATGGGCAACCCCATTACACGATAAAAAAGATCTTCTCGGAATGTGCCTTTCTTCACTTCTTCAAGCAGGTTTTTATGTGTTGCCACGATAATGCGTACATCCAGCGATACTTTTTCATTACCTCCTACCCGCACAAGTTCCCGCTCCTGCAGTACACGAAGTATCTTACTCTGCAGACTGAGATCGAGCTCAGCTATTTCATCCAGAAAAATAGTGCCATGATTCGCTTCTTCAAACTTTCCAATCTTGCGTGTAAGCGCCCCTGTGAATGCCCCCTTCTCATGCCCGAATAGTTCGCTTTCTATGAGTTCTCTGGGAATAGCCGCCATGTTTACCGCCACAAATGGTTTCTTCTTTCGGTCAGAGTTATAATGGATAGCTTTAGCTACAACCTCCTTACCTGTACCCGTTTCTCCCGTAACAGAAACATTGATGTTGGTACGCGATGCCTTTTCCAGGAAGGCAAATATTTTGAGCATCGCCGGGCTGTTTCCCTTTATTGCTTTATTGAAATCATACTTCTGCCCCAGTTCTTCCTTTAGTACCTCCACTTCTTTCTTAAGCGACTGATGCTCCTTGATGCGGGCTACCGCGTTCCAAAGGAGTTCTTTTGTATTATCGTCTTTTATGAAGTAATCAGATGCGCCATTGCGCAGCAGGTCAACTGCCGTGCTCACATCTTCCTGACCACTGATAACAATTACCGGAAGGTCAGGGGCCTGCTGCTTTATTTTTTTCAGCAGGTCTGCACCGTTGATGTCCGGCAGAGAATAGTCTATACTTACAAGGCCCGGCCTCTTAGAGAGGTTAGCAAGGCACTCTTTGCCTGTAGTGTACCTGAATATCTCGTGGTCCGGATTGAGCGAGAGATGGTATGCAAGGATCTCTCCATACCAAGGATCGTCCTCTACAATGAATACTTTAAACTGTTCCATAAAATGGAATTTTTCATAAAAATAAAGGTTTTATATCAGGAATGAAAAAGAAATATAGAAATAGTTATACAGAGTTGAACAAAAACAATTTAATAACATTTTCTTCCACGTTTCGGAAAAAACGTCTATTCTGCGGAATTAATTTTAAAAAAATTACTTCATTCCAATTGAAATTCAATAAGTTATAAAACTGGCACAAAATTAGATATTAGAGTTACAAACTCATGAAAATGCACACATCCAGGAACCTGAAATTCTTTATTGTTGACGATGATCCTTTTTCAAGGATGCTGTATCGCCAACATTTGATCAATCTTGGCCATAAAAACAATATTTTATTTGACAATGGACGTGATTGTATCGACAAAATAGGGCTTATGCCCGATCTGGTATTACTTGATTATGATATGCAGCCCTATAATGGCCTTGAAGTGATTAAGAAGATAAAGAAGATAAACCCCGATATTCACCTGGTTGTCGTATCGGGAGTTGAAGACAGTCTTGTTGCTGCCGAGGCATTGAAATACGGGGCCATTGATTATATCATAAAAGGAGAACGCGACCTGGAAATGATCAGCCGGGTAATCAGTGATCTTTCGTAACATGACAGAAGATGAATTATGTATTTAAAAAATACACATTATAAATCATAGATAATTTAATTTGTTAAGGATTAACAGTTTATAAAAATTTCGCTAATTTTGTGGTTTCAACGCCTGTGGAAAACTTTTACTTCAGGCGGGGGAATGCATACAGTAGCTTTGGTAGCACAAAGTAATGTATAAGCATTCTCCGTTCAGGAACCAGAAAATGCGAAAACATGAAAAAGAAGAATTTATTATTAATGATGACGGCATCAGTGATACTATTGGGAGTTAATAAAAATTCTTCTGCACAGTCGGTAACAAATGCCGGGGCATCTGCTAATATTATAGTGCCTGTAAGTGTAGTGAAGACCACTGATATGAATTTTGGCAATGCAGCGGTATCTGCAACATCGGGTGGTATTATAACACTTGCCCCTGGCGGCGCACGAACAACGGGTGGTTCGGGCGTTACTCTTCCTGCAACATCGGGAATGGTAGCACCGGCGGGTTTTACGGTTACTGGGGCACCTGGATATACATTTGCTGTTACGTTGCCTGCAAGCGCTGTTATCAGCGGCCCGGGTTCGGCTACGATGACAATCAATGGCTTTACCAGTATTCCGTCAGGTACCGGCACCCTGAACCCGGGAGGATCGCAAACGCTTGCTGTTGGCGCATCGCTCGTGGTTGCAGCAGCACAGGTGCCGGGAAGCTACACCAATGCTACCGCAGTGCCTGTAACAGTGAACTACAATTAAAGCGTTTTTAATTGTTTTTATAAGGTAAGGTTGGTTAATAACAAATATGGCCATGGGCAACTCAGTAAAACTGATAATACTATCCGTAAAACAATTCCGTTTTTTTTCTCAGTCCTTCATTACGGGAATTCTGCTGATGAGTTTTGCGCATGCAAGCGCACAGGGCGACCTGCTTATTTCTCCGCTTAGAGTAACATTTGAGGGCAACAAGAAATCGCAGGAAATAAACCTGGCCAATGTGGGCAAGGATACTGCCACCTATGCAATTTCGGTAGTAGACTACCGCATGAACGGGGACGGCTCGTTTGAACAAATTACCGTTCCTGATTCCGGGCAGAACTTTGCAGGGCCATACATACGGTTTTTTCCGCGCAAGGTGACCCTTGCCCCCAACGAGGCACAGGTAGTGAAACTACAGGTAGTAAAGACCGCACAGATGGCCAATGGCGAATACCGTTCGCATCTCTACTTCAGGGCTGTACCTGATGAAAAACCACTGGGTGAAACAACGAAGCAGGATACAAGCGGCATATCCATCTCTTTAAAGCCGATTTTTGGTATTACCATACCTGTGATACTCAGAGTAGGGGAAAATGATGCTAACGTAACCCTGTCGGATCTGTCCTTTACCCTTGCAGGAGATACCGCTAAATTGAGCATAGCATTTAACCGTACAGGTATGATGTCGGTTTACGGCGATGTTAAAGTGGATTATGTTTCGCCGTCAGGCAAAAAGACACAGGTGAAGATCGTGAAAGGTGTAGGGGTGTACACGCCAATTCCCGTACGGCGTTTCAGCATGGAGCTCGATAATGATAAGAAAGTGGATTACAGCAAAGGCAAACTCCATGTTACGTATACATTGCAGACAAGCGATAAATCAGAGAAGAAAGCGGAAGCAGAAATTGAATTAAAATAATACAGTTAAAACAAAAAAGAGAGAAAGGAGCGTATGACACGGAAGATAACCTATTTTTTTGCTTTGCTTCTTTGCTCATTAAATGGGTTTGCCACTGTTTACTATAATATTGCCAATTCAAATTCACTAAACTCCACGACCCAGTGGGGTACTAACACCGATGGCAGCGGAACCCGGCCTACAAACTTTACCACATCAGGCGATGTATTCAATATTTATAACGGCACAACCACCCGGCTTAGCGGCACCTGGACATTAGCAAGCGGTGTGACGATAAACGTAGGAGACGGGACGTCAGCTATCACCTTTGAGCAGAACGACCAGAACATAACAACTACCTGCACCATAAATGTGCGGGCAAATGCACGGTTCCTTGTTGAGGATGTGACTGTAGGACAATTGGGTACGCTTGCAGCAACAAGTACTGTTGAATATGGTTCAACTGAAGGACACATCATTCAGGCTGCAACCTACGGCAATCTGCTTTACTCCAGCTCCAGCACCGGCGGCATTTTTGAAACAGGGGCCGGTACCGTTAACGTACTTGGTGATTTTACCCTTTCCAGTGGGCGAATAACCGTAAACAATACATCTTCAACAACTGTTACCGTGAATGTAAGTGGTAATTTTACAATCTCCGGCAGCGCACGTATCATCTTATCCAGCAATGCTACCGCCAGCACTACTATCAATGTTACAGGTTCGGTATCTGCCAGTTCTTCAGGTAGCCCCGTGATAAATTTCTGTTCTGTTACCTCTGCATCAGGAGGAGTTTCTATATTCCAGGCGAATGGGAATGTTAGCCTGAATGGCACCGGAACAAACATCCTGGAATGGGGGAATGGAACAATTAGCAGCAACTATTTTGGCGTTAAAGGCAACTTAACGATAACGGGCACCGGCAGGATAAATACGGCTTCATCTACCACAGCCGCTATAGGCTTTGTATTTAATGGCAGTGGTGCTGTGCAAACCTTATCTAATACCAGCACGGGCTCTACCTCGAGTACAGAATGCGCCTACCAGGTAAACTCCGGGGCAAATGTTCGGCTGGCGGCCAACCTGGTGCTGGGCACAGGGACTGTTATTAAATCGGACATCACAACATTGAGTGGCGGCACGCTTGACTGCGACGTTTATGTTATCAGCGGAGGGGCTACCGGTGGCGGCGGCTGCATCATCAACTCTGGCGGGAAATTGATAACCGCGCACACTGGAGGTATTGCTTCAAGTGTGCCGGCTACAGGGTCTACATTCAGCAGCGGCGGCCATTACGAATTTGACGGCACATCTGCGCAGGTCACGAGCACACGGTTACCATCAGCAATGGTATCGCCGGGCGCAATAACCATTAATAACAGTGCGGGTGTAACGCTGTCGCAAGCAACTTCGTTTGCATCGGGCAGCACCGTAAACCTGCGCAATGGCACATTCACCAATGGCACAAGCCTCACCATGAGCAGCGGGTCGGCAGTGGTGCGCGACAATGGCACACTAAGCGCTACGCCATCAACCTACAGTGGTGTGAACCTCAGTTACGCCAACTTAGGTAACAATGCATCAGCAGTTACTACTGCTAATGAATTCCCCTCATCATTTACCGGAACGGTTACCGTAAATAAAACAGGGGCAACAATAACCCTGAACAATGCAAAAACACTGACAGGCTCAATAACACTAACAGCAGGGATACTTGATGTTTCAACCAGCGACTACGACCTTACCCTGACAGGCAACTGGACAAACAATGCAGGTAGTACCGCCTTTACACCACGCAATGCCATCGTTACCATGAACGGCAGCAGCAGCCAGACCATAGGCGGCAGCAGCGGCACATCCTTTAATAACCTGATGATAAATAACAGCGCAGGGGTAACATTGAGCGTTGCTACAACGTTTGCGTCTGGCGATACACTGAGCCTGCGAAACGGAACTTTTACCAATGGCAGCAACTTATCCATGAGCAGTGGTTCTTACGTCATTGATGACAACGGCACATTAAGCGCCAGTCCAACCACTTACAGTGGTGTAAACCTTGTTTACGCTAACCTTGGCATCAATACCACTGCTGTAACTACAGGCAACGAATTACCATCATCATTTACCGGCAGCGTTACTGTGAATAAAACAGGCGCCACGATAACGCTCAACAATACAAAAACCATCACCGGCACCGTAACGCTCACCGCCGGCACGCTGGATGCCTCAACATCCAATTATGGCTTATCGCTCTCGGGCGACTGGACAAATAATTCAGGCAGTTCGGCATTTACTGCAAGAAGCGGCACAGTTACTTTTAACGGCACATCGGCACAGGCCATAGGGGGATCTGCCACAACTTCGTTTAATAACCTTACTGTAACAAATAGCAGTGCTGCAGTTTCTGTAAATACCAATATCAACGTAAGCGGTACACTTAATATGAACGGTGCGGCTACAGTGCTGACACCCGGTTCGTCTATAGTTCTGAATGCGTCGGCTGCTGCGGGCACCATTACCGGTAGTGGTACCGTGCAGGTGACCAGAACGGCAGCAACAGCAGACTATGTGAATCAGTATAAATTCTCCACAAATACACTAAGCGGCCTGACGGTTGAATATGCAGGCGCCGGTGCACAGACAATAAACAGTACTGTGGGCAGCTATGGTGGGTTGGAAACCAGCGGCAGCGGCACCAAGACATTGGCCGGCGCTGTAACCGTTAACGGCAGTGGTGTGACAATTGGCAGTGGCACCACGCTGGATGTGACCGCTTCCAACTACCAGATAACAAATGGAGGAAGCTGGGCCAACAACGGCACATTTACCGGTCAAAGCGGCACAGTATTATTTAACTCCACAACCACAGGGCGGACACTGACCGGCTCAATGACAGGGAGTAACAAGTTTTACAACCTGACTTTCAATGGCAGTGGCGGTGCATGGTCATTCGGTAGTACTGCGGCGGATGTGGCCAACAACCTGACTATAACAGCCGGAACGGTAACAGCACCATCATCCACTTTGCAGGTGACCGGCAACTGGAGCAACAGCGGCACGTTCACCAACAACAGCGGCACAGTAGTGATGAATGCCACCACTACCGGCAAGACACTTACGGGCACAATGACCGGCACCAGCAAATTTTACAACCTTACCTTTAATGGTACCGGCGGCGCATGGTCATTTGGCTCATCTGCTGCCGATGCAGGCAACAACTTTACCATTACAGCAGGCACCGTAACAGCCCCGTCATCTACTTTGCAAGTGGCAGGCAACTGGAGCAACAGCGGCACATTTACCCACAACAACGGTCTTGTTATCTTAAACAAGACAGGTGCGCAAACTATAGGCGGGTCGGTTGCCACAGCGTTCAACAGCCTGACCATAGGCTCTTCAAGTAACACAACAATAAGCACTTCGGGGCATACGGTAAGAAGCATACTCCAGTGCAATGACACATTAAATGCAGGCGGCAACCTCACTTTGTTGTCTACATCTGCACAGACAGCGCTTATAGATGGTGCCGGCACCGGGCAGGTGCTGGGCAGTATAACCATGCAGCGCTATCTTGATTCGAGCTTTGGTTACCGTTACATAAGCAGCCCTTTCCAGGCCGCTACATTAAGCCAGCTATCCGGCCCTATTAATTTTTCGTCCACTTTCCCTAATTTCTACAGCTATAATGAGAATGTGAATTATGCCGGATGGGTGATAGACACGGTACTCACCGATACACTGCACCCATTCAAAGGCTATGCGGCTAATTTTGGCGCTTCGCATTCCAGCTCTACCTTTTCCCTTACGGGCACGGTGAACAATGGCACAAAGTCGGCAACACTCTATAATAACAACAGGACATATACACTTGGATTCAACCTTGTGGGCAATCCCTACCCATCTCCCATCAACTGGACAGCATCATCGGGCTGGACGAAAACAAACATTGATAATGCTGTATACTATTTCAACCACAGCGATACCAACCGGTATTACGGACGCTATAGTTCTTACATCAGCGGCGTTTCAAGCGATGGTATTGCCAACAACATTATTCCGGCCATGCAGGGCTTCTTTGTCCATGTTTCCTCAGGGTCGTTCCCTGTAACGGGCACACTCAGCTGCACCAATGCCGTAAGGACCACGAACCTTACCCCTCACTATTTCAAACAAACTGCCTCCGGCGACCGGCCATTGGTACGACTGAGCGCGGGGTTTACCACGGACTACATTAATGCTGACCCAACAGTTATTTACTTCGACGAGCATGGCACCCAGGGTTTCGACATTGAGCTCGATGCGCTTAAAATAATGAATACCGACGCCAACGTACCCAGCCTGTATTCCACATCTGCTGACGACAACACCTATTCCATCCAATCATTGCCCGCACTTGCAGATAGCATGCGGATAATCCCGTTGGGGCTAAAAACGGAAAAAGATGGCATGGTAACATTTACTGTTCGTGATACAGAAAACATGCCTGTCGGCATGCACATCTGGTTCTACGACGCAAATACCGGCAAAGTTCAGGACCTGAATGCAACGCCTCAATACCAGGTTTCCTTAGCCGCCGGCAAATATGAGCGCAGGTTCTTTTTGGAAATGACGACAGGCAGCTTTACACCTATCCCCGGTGTAAATGGGGAGCTGGATGCATACAGCTCAGGCGGGAATTTGTATGTTTATGTTACGACAGGGGAAGCAGACCTTGCGGTTACCAATACGGTTGGCCAGGTGTTATTGCGAGAGAAGCTGACAGGTAACGGCTATCACATGGTGCCAATGCACCCGGGTAGCGGAGTATATATTGCAACACTGTATTCGAAAGCGGGCAAGCAATCGAAAAAAGTATTTATAGGAAACGACTGATAAACTTATGATCGCAGGATTTTATTCTGATAAGAATACAATAAAGACAGTTTTATGGATAATGATTCTGCTTTTTTCATTACAGATCAAAGCTCAACAGGCTCCTCCAAGACCGATATCTGTATCATGGAACCCCTCATTGGGGCTTCGTTTCGGCGCTTTTTTCGCTACAACCTCCGGTGGCACTGTAGTGGTTTCGCCATCGGGTGTACGCACTTCCACCGGCAGTGTTATACTGGCTAACTTCGGTTATGTTTTCGGCCCCGCCAGCTTTGATATAGTTGCAGCACCCGGCACACAGATCACTTTATTGAACGGGCCGGATGTGACCCTCACAGGCAGCGCCGGAGGATCAGTAACATTGCATCTTGGTTCGTCATCACCCTCATCCCCTTTCGTAACTTCAGTTACGCCACCTGCCGCCAATACGGTATCGGTGGGCGGTACGCTCACGGTAGGCAGTTCTGTGGCAAGTCCGCCCGGAGCCTATTCCGGTTCGTTTTACCTTACTTTTTTCCAGGAATAGATTAATACCATTCAGAGATGCACAATAAGGAAGATAAAATATTACTGACCAATCATAATACATGCAAGTGATACGTATCTTACCTTACCGTTGTCTGTCCATCCTCTTGCTTATTGTTCTGTTCTCCATTCCAGCCATTGCGCAAAGCGAAGATCCGACAGCTGATGAAATAACCGTAACACTGGAGGTGAAAGGTGTGGGCAACGCAGACATACCTGCCATGTATAATGATAAGGACGTCTATCTTTCCATCACCCATGTTTTCGACCTTTTAAAGATAAAAAATATCCCTTCACCGTCATTTGATACGATAAGAGGTTTTTTACTTACCGAAAAGGATGCCTTCCTTGCCGACAGGCAGGGAAGCAGGATATACTACCAGGGGAAGACCTATGAGCTTCCGGACGGGTTCATCCATACTGAAACCGGATTGTTCATGAACCTGAAATACTACAAAACAGTTTTCGGGCTTGACGGCGTATTTTATTTCCGGCGGCTGGTGGTGACAATGACATGCAACTTTGAGCTGCCCGTGATTCGTGAGATGCGGCAGGACCTGATGCGCAAAAACGTCAACAGGCTGAAAGGTGACCAAGCTGCAGATACTTCTATCAGGTTGCGGCGGCCATTCTTTCACCTTGGCATGGCCGACTGGGCGGTTATGTCCTCGCAGCAATCGCAGGGGGGCGACCAGACAATCCTCAACCTAGGCTTGGGTGGGGCGTTGGCCGGAGGTGAGGCCAATGCTTCCTTAAACTATTACAGCAACCAGGCTTTCTCGGAAAGGCTGCAGTATTATCAATGGCGTTATGTGAACAATGACATCAGCGCTATGCGGCAGGTAGTAGCCGGGAAGATATTCACCCAAGCCACATCTTCGCTGTTTGCACCGGTGGTAGGTGTACAGGTGACGAACGCCCCCACTACCTACCGGCAGTCGTATGGCAGCTACCGCCTGAGCAATACCACCGAACCGGGCTGGGTGGTGGAGCTATATGTAAATGATGTGCTGGTAGACTATACCAAGGCCGATGCCTCCGGCTTTTACACCTTCGATGTGCCGCTTATCTATGGGTTCACTATCGTGAAACTGAAATTTTACGGTCCTTTCGGCGAGCAGCGCACCAGCCAGCAGTATATCAATATCCCATTCAATTTTCTGCCAAAACATGAGTTCGAATATTCGGCAAGTGGTGGCTTCGTTCAGGATGGCAAGGGCAGTAAATTCTCCCGGGTAAACATGAAGTACGGGTTATCATCAAAGATTACGCTCGGGGGTGGGGTTGAGTACCTGTCTTCAGTTACATCGGGCAGCACAATGCCTTTCCTGAATACCTCTATCCGCCTTACCCCTCGTATGCTGTTATCGGGTGAATATATGCATGGCGTTAGGTCAAGAGGGCTGCTTAGCTACCGAATGAAAGGCGGCACCCAGGTGGACCTTGATTACATAAAGTATACCAAGGGGCAGACGGCCATATATTTCAACTTCCTGGAGGAGCGCAAAGCGGTCATCACAACTCCTATACATTCGAAGAAGATGTCGTTGTTCTCAAGGCTCACGATAGATCAGATCATTGTGCCTACCACACAGTATACCAATACGGAGTGGGCCCTTATCGGCTTCTACCGCAGGGTGGGTATCAACCTTACTACTTATGCATCCATCATCAGGCGCGATATACCTTATATCTACAGTATCGCTTCACTTACAGTGCCCTTACCATATAAGGTGCTGATGACCTCGCAGGTGCAGTACGATTTCAAACTGGGCGAACCTGTTTTCGTAAGGCTCAATTTCGAGAAATACCTGTTCAAGAATGGTTTCGTAAACTTCGGCTACCAGGAATACTTCAGCGTTAACAGGCGGAATTTCCTCGTAGGGCTCCGATATGATTTCTCCTTCTCCAGGGCGGTACTGTCCATGCTTTCAGGTAATGATGGTTCATACAGCAGAGTAGAAGCCGCATCCGGGAGCCTCATCTATGACCGGAAATCGAGCTACCTCAACGCGAACAACCGCACTAATGTTGGCAAAGGTGGCATACTGATAAAACCCTACCTCGACCTTAACAGCAATGGCCTTTGGGATAAGGGTGAACCCAAAGCACCGGGGCTGAAGATACGTATAAACGGAGGCCGCACTATATATGATGACAACGATACCAGCATCCGCATACTCGACCTTGAAGCATACTACAAGTACTATATAGAACTGAACCGGAACAGCTTTGACAACATATCATGGCAGATACGGAACAAGACGCTGAACGTAATGGCCAGCCCCAACAACTTCACGCTGGTGGAAGTGCCCGTAACTATTGCAGGGGAGGTGTCGGGCACGGTATCGCTGAACAACAGGGATGCTGAGAACAAACCAA
Source organism: uncultured Flavipsychrobacter sp. (assembly GCA_964430995.1). Classification (GTDB taxonomy): domain Bacteria; phylum Bacteroidota; class Bacteroidia; order Chitinophagales; family Chitinophagaceae; genus Nemorincola. Next base: position 52,006 of record CAYSIG010000031.1, on the reverse strand, counting down.
AGGGACAGGGACAGATAAGTGTGTGTGTGTATAACAGTGTTGGGGCACTGGTGGGAAAGACCGTGACCGAATCGGACGGATATTATAGCTATCTGGGGCTGGCCCCGGGCACCTACACAGTGAGGATCGACTCTATACAGCTTAATAACCTGCACTACCAGTCGTTACCGGCAATGGTACCTGTAAGCATAAATGCAAGTCTTGACGGCGACGTGGCTGACGGAATTGAATTTACACTGGCCCCCTTGGCAAAAGACTCCACCACAGATGCGGATACCGGAACCGAAAAGCTGGCCGCTACCACAGGAAACGGCGACAGCACAGGAAAACAGGAGACCACGCGGCTACAAAAAGATGGGTACAAAGTACCGTTAAACGGAACGCAGGCAAGCAACGTAGTGAAGGAAGTGATAGGCGAGAAAGGGAGCTACGCGATACTTGTAGAGGTATATGGTGAGATAGCGAAAGCGGGGATACTTAAAACCAAGATCATACATGCGTATAAGCTACCAGTATCTATTGTGCAGGACGGAGACGACTATAAGGTAGAAATCGTAGGCTTTGCAAGCCGGGCAGAAGCTGCGCGGCACTTGCCACGCCTGAAGGCGTGGGGTTTTCCGGAAGCGCTGATTATACGCCTGAAGGAACAGGTAGTGAAGTAGTGTCTGGCGGGGCAGGTAATACCATTATTCCTGCACAAGCAGGCGCATCAGCTGCTGTATCTCTTCGGCTTTTTGTTCTTCGCGCCGGTAGCGGTAACATAAGCTCAACTCTTCCATCATTTTGAAGATAACACGCTTCGCATCCAGGGGTTTGGTGTATTCTTCACGGTCGTTGGCGTTTATTTTCCGCAGGTAGGTGTCTACGTCCTTTTGGGTATACACGAGCCCGTTTATCGGGTCAAGGTAAAATTGCACCTGGTTCAAGCCCTTTTCGGGAGTCAGGAAACTGTAGAGTGTATCTATGTACGCAAAGATGAACTGCCTCGGCACATCTACCGCAAAAACGGGAATATCCAGTATCTCAGCCAGCGCCAGATATAGCACACCTATTGTATACCCATTGCCCTGCTTGCTCTCGAGCACCTGATTAATGAAAAAATATTTTGGCTCACGCTCCGTAAGTTCGTGCCCGTGCAGTTTGTAATAATTATACAGTATGCTGTTAAACACATTCACCTGCTCCAGTGATGTGAGGTAATTATTCAGCTCCAGCCAAATGTTTCGGCGTATCTGGTCAAATTGGGCGAGAATAGCAGGTACGTTCAAATCCGGGAACTGATAGCGGGCCACAAGTATAGCCCCGCGTAGCAATTCGGGATGCTTTGCATTACTCCACTCCATAAAGTCCTGCTGCAAATCATGAAAATGAACCCGGTGTATGAGCAACTCTATACGCTCCTGCACCGCTTCGTCTTCCGTCACCTCCCACAGTTGTTCCAGGTTAGGTATTATTTCCTTACCATAGTACAACAACTTCGAAGCCACGGTATCATACACCTCATCATCCGGGTCATCTATAAGCCGCAGAAGGGCAGTTATTTCCTTATTTGAATTCAATAGCAAACGATTAAGATAAGACATGGTCTGCCACAGGCATCCATGTTTATACATAGAAAGTTACGGAAATATTCAAGAAATCAATTCACCTGGCCGCTAATAATTTCCACAGCCTGTGAGTATCCCTTATTTCACTTTTCTGCCCCTGGGCACTTTCTTAGGCGGATTGGCCTTTGCTTCTTCTATGATGGCCTTTACATCTTCAATGGTAAGCGCACCCGGGTCTTCGGCTTTTTCTTTGGGTATCTTATAGTTGCGCAGGCCCTGCTTTATATAGGGGCCATAGGGCCCTTTGAGTATGCGTATCTTTTCTTTTGCAAACACCTTCACCTCGCTTTCTGCCTTAGCCTTCCTCTTCTCCTCTATAAGCGGCGACACCTCTGCCATTTCCACTGTGTATGGGTCCATCTCTTTCTTCAGAGAATAGAACTGTCCTGCATGTTGTGCATATGGGCCAAAACGGCCAATGTTCACCACTACATCCTCGCCTTCGAAGGCGCCAAGGTTCCTCGGCAACCTGAAAAGCTCCAGGGCCTCTTCCAGCGATATGGTCTCTATGCTCTGGTTGGTGCGCAACTTTGCAAACCGCGGTTTTTCACCGCCTTCCACTACTTCACCAATCTGCACCATTGGCCCGAAACGGCCCAGGCGGGCCACAACAGGCTTGCCGCTCTGCGGGTCTGTGCCCAATTCGCGCTCACCTTTTGCCCGGCTGGCATTCTCTATAGTATGCTCCACTATCTCATGAAAGGGAACATAAAAATCATGCAGCATTTTATTCCATTGCTGCCGCCCTTCGGCTATATGGTCGAACTCTGCTTCTATTTTTGCTGTAAAGTCATAATCCATCACCTTACCGAAGTGCTCACGCAGAAAATCAGTTACGACCATGCCAAGGTCGGTGGGGAACATCTTATTTTTTTCAGCTCCCGTGTTCTCGCTTTCCGTGCGCTTTTCTACTTTGTCATTTTGCAAAACCAGCACCTGGAAATCTCGCTTCACACCTTCTTTATCACGTTTTTCCACATAACCGCGCTGCTGCACGGTGCTTATGGTAGGCGCATAAGTAGACGGGCGACCTATGCCCAGCTCTTCCAGCTTTTTCACCAGCGATGCCTCCGTATATCTTGGCGCAGGGCGGGTGAAACGCTCCGTAGCCACCATCCTTTGAAAGTCGAGTTTCTGACCGGCAACCAATGGTGGCAGCATACCCTCGTTCTCATCTTCCCCATCTTCTTCATCATGCCCCTCACTATACACCTTCAGGAAGCCATCAAAACGCAATACCTCGCCTGTCGCCGTTAATGGATCGGGCTGGGTCGATACTTCTATTTTTGCTATAGTGCGTTCAGTTTGGGCATCAGCCATTTGGCAGGCCATAGTGCGCTTCCATATCAGATCATAAAGACGGGTGGTATCAGCATCGCCCGCTGTAGATACATTCATATCCGTAGGCCTGATGGCTTCGTGCGCCTCCTGGGCCGATTCGTTCTTGTTCTTAAAAACACGCTTCTGGTAATATTTTTCACCGTACTGCTGAGTGATGGTGGCCTGTGTGGCCTCTATCGCCGTTTCCGACAGGTTTACCGAGTCAGTACGCATATACGTGATATGCCCGTTCTCATAAAGCTTCTGCGCCAATAGCATGGTCTTGGATACAGAATACCCCAGCTTACGGCTGGCCTCCTGCTGTAACGTAGATGTAGTAAATGGTGCCGAAGGCGTTTTCTTGCCGGGTTTCACCTGCACATCTTTCACGGTGTAGGCAGCCCCCTTGCATTTATCCAGATATTGGGCTGCACCATCCGCATCGTTTACTTTATCGGGCCCGTCAGCTTTAAAAGTTACCTTCTTCTTATTTATATCATCTGCCGCGAATAGTGCCTCTACCTTGAAGCTGCTGCTTGTCTTAAAACGGGTTATCTCCCGCTCACGCTCTACGATAAGCCTCACCGCCACCGATTGTACCCTGCCTGCTGAAAGATTGTTGCGCATACTCATTTTGCGCCACAGTACGGGTGATAACTCAAAACCTACTATACGGTCCAGTATCCGGCGCGCTTGCTGCGCGTACACCAGATCCATATTCACCGTGCGCGGATGCTCTACCGCTTTCTTTATGGCAGGTTTAGTAATTTCATGAAAAACTATGCGCTTCGTAGTATATGGGTCCAGCCCTAATACTTCGCACAAATGCCAGGATATGGCCTCCCCTTCACGGTCCTCATCCGTTGCCAACCATACACTTTCAGATTTTTTTGCAAGTGACTTAAGTTCCTTTACTACCTTCTGCTTATCTTCTGATACTATATAAGTAGGTTTGTATCCATTCTTCAGGTCTATGCCCATATCTTCCTTCTCCAGGTCGCGGATATGCCCATAGCAAGACTTTACCTCAAAATCACTGCCCAATATTTTTTCTATGGTCTTCGCCTTCGCAGGCGACTCCACTATCAATAAATTTTTTGCCATTCCTTAGTTTTCAATTTATTGGCAGCCAATTTCGTGCCAAGCGTGTGCAATAATAGAATATTGTTTCCAAAAAGAAAAAAGAGGCTTCTCATTAATATGAGAGAACCTCTTTATATAAATCATTATAGCTACACTAATGTATGATACTCGCACGCCCTGCAACCCTTTGCCCCTCTGCCTGGATAGTGTACATATATATGCCCGCAGGAAGTGCTGATACTTCAAATTTTGCGCTACCGTTTTCAGCTTTCTCTATGGCGATCACCTGGCCAAGCATATTTGTAAGGGATATTGTAACGGGTGAATTTGACAATTGCCCGTAAGAAATGATCATTTCGTTGTTTGCCGGATTTGGATAGGCTTTTACATTTGCTGGTGCCTGCACATTATATTCTGCGGCCGGGCCGGGCATTAATATCGGACAAACTGGACATCGTATATGGTAGCGGATATTCGGGTACTGGTAAATCGATGGAGATGGTACAGTAGGTGTATCGGAAGCCAGTACCCAGTTAGGCTGATATCTTTTATTATAAAGACGACCGCTATCCAACAAAAAGTACCCGCAGGCAAAATTAGAGGAGTCATAACGTGGCCATACAGGTGTATGGCTGCCCATAGTTGTTACAGCGGCATACACCTGCGCTTGCCAGTAATTGTACTTTACACCTGTAATGGCTGTGCCACTGGAAAATATTGTAGTATCCTTCAACGGGAATACAGGATAACTTGGGTCACCGCTTTTATAAGTAACGGTCATGGCCATTTTTTGCATTGGCACCACAGAAAAACTGATTACCGGGTCGGGTGGTACATGCCCCGGCCTCGGATAAGTAGTTCTTGAGCCGGGGATTGAAGTAGTATCATTACTGTTCAGCAAAAATGTGTAGAAGTGAGTCGTCGACGTTCCACCATAATGCGCTGCTTTTTTAAAATTTGAGTCACGGTCTAATCTTGGGTATACGCACGAATCTGCCATGTAATGGATCGCAAATGTATCTGAAGCCGTGCTATCAAGATCCGCCCCGGAAAATCCTCTGCCGCATACGAATGAAAAAACAAGGGTGTCGACAACCGCAATTTTTGCCGGGGATGCATAACTGCGCCCATATAATGCAGGCACAGAGACTGAATCAACAGTGAATGGGGTAAATGGTGTAACCCCAATCATTCCTGTAAAAGCAGGAGTATTCCATTCGGGATAGATAGGGTCGAGACCTAAACCCATGCTCACCATATAATTGTAGCGGTATGCCGGGCCGCTTGTACTACCCGTTACACCAAATACCGCCGATGTATCGTACCACATGTGGTGATACCAATAATTCACATCCTGCCCTATGGAAATTTCGTATGGCTTTAATATGTCGGTTACATAGTCGTACCACCTTTGCCCGATGGCAGTTTGTGTAATGACCACTGTAAACAGAAGTAAAATTGCTCTTTTCACTTGTATATAGTTTTATTGTTCAAAAGGCTATCAAAAAAATCACTATGAAATTAATACAACATTGCCCTGCGGCATAATATTTCGTCATTTTATTAATATCAACCGCATGCAATACTGATGCCAATAGATCTCACATATATATAATAGCTACAACAATTATACCAGAAAAAGAATATTAACCCCTGCTATCTTACGTTTTACCACATAAGAAAAGGGCAGGAAAACCTGCCCTTTTCGGTATAAAATTATACAGTAATGATTAGTGTGCAATAACAACACGGCCAGATGCACGGTCACTTTTTGCAGTAACTGTGAAAATGTATTGGCCTGCCGGGAATTCTGTAGTATTAAATACAGCCTTACCACCAGTCATTTGTTGTGTAGCAACTACCTGACCCAATATATTTGTAAGGGTAACAACAGCGTCGTTCTTGAAAGTGCCGTTATAATTAATTACCAAGCTGTTATCAGCAGGGTTAGGCATTGTCGCAACACTTTCAGATTTAACATCGTTTGTACCCAGTGATGGGAAAGGAAGGTCAGGACATGTAGGACATGTAGCGTGGAAACCTATCCTTGGGAACTGGTGCTGGTTTGCTGTAAGACTTGTACCTACAGATGTAATACTCCAGTTTGCAGTATACCTGGTATCATGGTATGGCCAGCCACCGCCTTCTATTGCGAAGTGACCGGATGCCCTGCCCATATTCATGTAACAGCCTGAGCAGAATACCGGACTAGCCGTTGAAGTAGATGATACAGCAGCAAACTCAACCTGTGGAGACCAAACGTTATACTTCTGGGTACCTATAGTACTACCATCACTCAAACGGATAGTATCACCAGGTTGCCCTGCACCACGTGGGTGATAGCTGGTGTCCCCACTCTTGTAGGTAACAGTAGCAGCAACTGCATTGCCGGCAAGAACAGGGTAATTGATAACCGGGTCAGCTATTATACGTGGCCTTGCTGTAGTAGCAGCGCGTGGGAACTGTGAATTGTTTGGCGCCAATGCATTAGTATCTGTATTATACAGAAGGAATTTATATACCGCACTACCAGAAAGTGGTGTACCGTTAAAACCTCCAGCCCTGTTACCTACAGTATCATGGAATATTTCTGAAAAAGTGAGTGTAACACAAGTAGGGCAATATGCCGTAACCAGACTAGCCGTTGTTACAGTACCTGTTGTGATTGCCGAACTAGCAGAGGCATCACCCTGAGTAAGCGCTACAATAAGTGTATCTACAACTGCGAGTTTAGCAGGCGTCATGGTGTCGCTGCGGTCGTACCAGCCTACAATAAATAATGAGTCAATAGTGTAAGCATCTGTTGGCCTTACACCCATAAATCCGGTATAATCATAAGGGTATGTTGTAGAACCCAGACCGTCTGCGTAATTCCAATGACTGGCACGTGGATCCAGACCCATGCCCACACTCAGCAGTTGATTGTGGTCGTAAGGTGCATATGGCCCGGGAACTGTGCCTGTATACCCGAATAATGCCGTTGTATCATTCCACATCACAGGGCTGATATAATACTTACCCTGACCAATGCTGGTCTGCCACATGCTCAGGAACTCAGCACCGTAAAAATACCACCTTTGCCCAACGGCTGTAGTCCTTTCGCCCCTGCTCGTTGATGGAGCAACAGGAGAATCGAACCGGTCTGCCCGCACTAATTTTTGTGTCGGTTCTGCATGTGACTTAATCACTTGCTGCCCGTTAGAACTGATTCCGGCGATCAAACCGGCAGCTAAAAGTAAAATTGATTTTTTCATAACTATTTGTTTGGAAGAATTGATTGAATAAGCTTTTTTATTTTTTTAACACCGTAAAGTTAATTGTATTTGAATGAATTTGACTGACAGCATATAAATATTTTTATTTAAAATGCATGCCGCCTGTCTGTCTGCACGCTCCTTAAAATATGGTCATCCTGAATCGAAAAACATTTGCATGATATGTTTAGTACTGCAAATTACATACCACGCATTTTTAAAAAACCTTAAATCCGATTTATTCACCCCCGATTTGCCAGCCTTTACCACAAAAAGCACCATTTCCCTCCTCTTTCCGGCAATCCTTCGGATCTGGCAGGCTATTTTCCCGGTCTCCACCTGCTCCAAGAGCGCATATTGCGCATGACAGTAAGTGTTTATTTTCTTCATTCGGGGAACAATTTTGCCCGCCAGCACACACTAATCAATTTCGCGAACTACCTTTGCAACACTAATTATCAATATGCTTCCCGTTTTCGAGAATACTGAGATTGCTTTCAAATACCGTAGCGATAAACAACTGAAACTGGCCGCCTTCCTTTTTTCTTCCATGGGTTCGCCTGTGCTTACAAGTGTAGGCATGAAGCTCACCCAATTTGCCATCACCTGGAATCTGCCGGTGAAGGGATTAATAAAATGGACATTATTCAACCAGTTTTGCGGCGGAGAAACAATGGAGGAAGCCGCTGTAACAGCCTCCGCAATAGGCAAATACGGAGTGCATACCATTCTGGACTATGGAGTGGAAGGCAAAGAAAGTGAAGATGAGTTCGACCATGCGGTACCCGAATTCATTAAAGCCATCCGATTTGCTGCTACCCAAAAAAACATACCTTTCATCAGCATGAAGGTGACAGGGTTCGCTTATTTTTCCCTGCTGGAAAAACTCCATGCCGGTGGTGTACTGAATGAAGATGACAAAAAAGCATGGGCCAGGGTACAGGAACGGATCGACCGTATATGCCACGCAGCAGCTGAGCACAATATTATGGTGCTGATAGATGCCGAAGAAAGCTGGATACAAAAACCCGTGGATGAGCTTGCCGATGCAATGATGGAGCGGTACAATAAAACCAGGGTGGTGGTATATAATACATATCAGCTTTACCGCCACGATAGGCTGGCATTCCTGAAAGAATCATATGCGCGTGCGGTTTCAAAGGGCTACAAGTTGGGCGCAAAACTGGTTCGCGGGGCTTATATGGAAAAGGAACGCAACCGAGCAGCAGAGAAAGGTTACCCCTCGCCCATCCAACCCGACAAAAAAGCAACAGACCGCGACTATGACGAAGCCGCCGGATTTTGCCTGAAGCACCTTGAGGGCATTGCATTGTTTGTAGGCACGCATAATGAGGCCAGCAGCATGAACGTGGCCCGCTACATGTACAACAACCAAATACCCGCAAATACGGAAAAGGTCTATTTCTCCCAACTGTTCGGCATGAGCGATAATATTTCTTTTAACCTGGCCCATGAAGGGTACAATGTGGCAAAGTACCTGCCCTATGGCCCGGTTAAGGACGTGCTCCCCTACCTGATGCGCCGTGCACAGGAAAACACATCGGTGGCCGGCCAAACCGGACGTGAGTTGTCGCTTATTAAAAAAGAAAAGAAGCGCAGGGGCTTATAACAGGCTATTGGCTTCGCTTCTGAAACCTGTATCCTCTATAAGGCCCTTTCCATCGGCAGCGGCGGTGGCCAATATATCGCAGCGATTATTCCATACGTTATCGGCATGGCCTTTTACCCATACAAATTTTATGCGGTGCTTTTTGTGCAGTTGCAGGTATTGTGCCCACAGGTCGGCATTTTTTTTGCCCTTGTAGCCATTTCTAGCCCAATTGAACAGCCAGCCCTTTTCTACAGTATTCACCACGTAGGCCGAATCGCTGTAAATGGTAACATCAAGGCCATCCCGTTTCAATAATTGCAAAGCGGCAATTACTGCCATCAATTCCATACGGTTGTTGGTGGTATGCTTATACCCCTGCGATATTTCTTTGACCGTGCTGCCCCAATGCAGCACAGCGCCATACCCCCCCGGACCGGGATTGCCGCGCGCCGCGCCATCTGTGTATATTACGAGTTGGGACACATCTTATGATTTAAAAAAAGAACAAAAAACATTCATCATGCTATTCCCACTTAAAGGTTTTGATAGATACCGCATAGATGACCACTCCCCATATCAGCAGCGCCAGAATATCGTACCGTATCTCCCAGAAACCCGCACCATAAAAAGAGATTTTACGGAGCGCATCGTTCAGGTAAGAAAGCGGGAGCGCGTTGCAAAACGGCTGTAGCCATTTCGGGAATACCTCTATCGGAAAAAATGTACCTGCCAGCAGCATCTGCGGCATCACAATGAGGTTGGCCATAATAGGTATGGACGCATCGTTCCGAGCTATGCTGCTCACAATGAACCCGAACCCCATAAAAATGACGATGCTTAGCGCGCATATCAGTGTCATGTCCATGAAGGTAACCCAGCCTTTAAAGAGGGTGAAGTCGAATACATAATAACCTACGCCTATTATCACTACTACACTGAGCAGTTGAAATATCATGCGGGCTATGGCCTCGCTGACCACTATAATCTCTTTCCTTACAGGGGTGGCAAAAAACCGTTTCAGCACAAGGGTTTGCCGCAGGTTGAAAAATACGAAAGCAGTACCGAAGACGGCTGAGGCGAGCAGGGAAAAACTGAGTTGCCCCGGCAGAATGAAATCTATACTCCGTGATTCACGCACAGTGGCTTCATGCAATTCCGTCTTCACCAGTTCCGCCTGCCGCTTCATGATCTTTGGGTCTTGCGATGCCACCACCGACTCAATGATACGTTGCAATTGCAGGGCTTTGTCCATTTCTGATGAGGCGCCGTTAACAATCACTTTATACTCCGGCACGGAATCCAATGGCTGCCTGCGGATGTCTATTGTTGCTACTATATCCCCTTCGCGCAGCAGCTTGTTTATTTTGGCGGTGTCTGCATGTACCCACCGCAATACCCCCACCTGGTGCAATATAAAGTTGAGTTCGGTAGCCGTATCGCTGCCCGGCGCGTGGGCCACCCTTATTCTGAAAGCGGAACCGCCCCCCATGGTGCCAAATACAAGAATGAAGATAAGCGGGAATGCAAAGGCAAAGAATATGGCAGAGGGCGTTCTGAAAATGCCCTGCAGACTGGCTTTTATTAAAGCGCGCAGGGCGCGTATGTTGCTGTAATTTGCCATATTTATTGGTCAAAAGTAGATTGTAGGCGGTAGAAAGCCAAAAGCTATGCGTATATCTTATTTATTGAACAGTATTTTAAAATAGAAAGACGGCTTTCTCAATTGGTCCCTCATATCCATGTCAGCAAACATGCAACTTATGGTATTTCGCAGCGATGGGCTTTTGTAGGCCTTATTCACCACAAAGTTGAACAGCCAGGGGTAATTGCACAGGCGCTGCAATGTGGCGCTTATCTTAAATTCACCGCCCAGCCGTTTATATACCACGTCGTCATAGGCCTGCTTTAAAAAAACCGCCGAAAAATTATTCTGCTCACCGGCCTCTTTTATAGCTGCCGCTGCCAGCATTCCGCTGTATAACGCATTGCCTATACCCTCGCCGCTAAATGGGTCGACCAGGCAGGCAGCATCGCCCGTGAGTATAAAATTATCACCGGATAATGGTTGCCTGCTCATCGCCAGCGGCAACCCCCACCCTTCTATTTTGCCCTTAAGCCGGGCATTGGCAAAACGTGGGGCAATGGTGGGATTAGATTTTATGGCGCTGAGCATTTGCTCCCGCAGGTTTATTTTTTTGTCCCTTATCCGCTCCGACAAAATGCCCACACCCACATTGGCCATACCATTGGGCATGGGGAATATCCAGAAATAACCGGGCAGCATTTCTTTAAGAAAATGCAGCTCGATGAACTTTTCCTCGTGCATGCCGGTTATCCCTTCGTAATATGCCCTTAGCCCCACAGCAGAGGTTTTGGGTGCCGTATTCTCCGGCAGAAACTTTTTGCGCACAATACTTTTATCACCATCGGCACCCACAATGAGCGGTGCCGAAATATGATATTCATCTCCGTTACACATCATCTTCACTACCACCCCGTTGCCACCATTATCAATATCCGTCACGGTGGCGTTCTGGTAAATGGTGCATTGGGGTGATGCCATTTTACTGAAAAGAAAATTATCAAAAACCAGCCGGGTTGCCGTGAATCCCGGCGCTTTCATCTCCGGTGTACGATCTATGGCAAACGGCACATGCAATGGTTTGCCGTTGGGCGCGGCAAAGGTTATCCCCCACGATGGCAGAAAACTGCTCCCGTTATCCAGTATCTCATCCAGCCATTCCGGGTTGGCCCTTTTTATTACTAATGCGGTCTTTCCGCTACAGCCATCGCCGCATACTTTATCGCGCGGGAAGGTTTCCTTTTCGATGACAATGTGGGGTATACCGTATTTGGATAGAAAAAAAGAGGTTCCGGCGCCTGCCGGGCCCGCCCCTATAATAATGACCGAAGTGTGTAGTATTTGATGGCCCATGCGCTGCAGCCCCAAATATAGCAGTAATTACCTTACCACAGAATCATGGCAGCAAAGCAGTTATACCTCGCGCATTCTGTGCCTATCGTCGCGGGCTGCTTTAAATAAAAGTGAAACGGATGCTATAGCAAGTACAAGCGCCAATGCTGTGTTGGATAATTCAAACATGATGATGTTTGAAAAATTCGAAAAGGTATATGCAAGCGCTGCTACAAACAAAAGCGAGCCAGTGAATGCATAGCTGAAAATGCTGTTGGTATTTTTAATTTCACGTTCCATAGTCTCTCCTTTTCCTTTTTGCTGTAAAAATATTGTGCCAGTTATTTTTCAAAAATACGGATTCGGCGAACAGCAGGCTTTAAGCGGTGAATAAGATATCGTTAAAAGTTCTTTAACTTTTGCTGGCACGGTTCTGCTGGTATCAAATCATAACTTTTAAAACACTTTTTTATGCGTACTACAAAATATGTGCTATTCGGGGCCCTTGGCATAGGTGCCATACTATTGCTCACATCTGAGCGGGCGAGGAAATTGCGGATGCAACTGGACGAGAAGGCCAGGGAAAACGCCGACCTGCTTAAAGACAAATTGTGGCTGTTTAACGACAATGCCGGTCACACAGTAGCTGAATTAAAGGAACTGCTGAAAGATGAAGTGGAGGGCCTTAGTGATAACGCAAGGGCGAAGATCGAGCAAATCCTGGACAAGGCATCAGTAAAGGCCAATGGCCTTAAAAAAGACCTGGTTAAAAAACTGGCATAGCTGTTCAGCGATGCTCGAAAACAAAGGTGGGATAATTCCGCCTTTGTTTTTGTGCTATTTACCCTCCTCCGCCGAAACACGGCGGGAGTGCCCGAAGCCGATATAGAGGTAGAGATATATCATACGCGAGAGGCGCATAAGATATGGTTGGGCCAGTACCACTACAAAAGTGCTTATGGCCAGGTAATAAAAAATGCTATTCTTACCACCCAGCACGCCCGGCTCATCCTTGTAAGAGAGGCCGAATATGGGCCAGTACCATACCAGGTTGAGGAAAAAAAGCATCATGGTGAGGGCATAGTTTATGCCACCGCCATTATTTTTCTCCGATTTCAGCTTTTCTCCGCATATCTCACATTCGTGTTTTAGGTCTACAAGCTGCCCCATGGGAAACATGCTCTTGTTTATGAATACATGTCCCTTCCTGCAACTAGGGCATTTCATCGCAAACAGTGCGGTAAGCATGGAAGGTTTTTTCAAATCCGGAGACATGGCGCAAAATTAATAAAATCCTTCGTGAGGCAATAAACTATGTTTTTCTGGGTTTCTTCTTAGCTGCCGGAAAAAGCACATTGTTCAGTATCAACCGGTAGCCAGGCGATGATGGATGAAGATTAAGGTCGGTAGGCGGGTCATAGATCATATGCTGGTAGTCTTCAGGGTCGTGGCCACCATAGAATGTCCATGTGCCCCTGCCAAATTCACCATGAACATAACGGGCCTCATTTGCCGCTTTATTATCGCCCAATACCAATACGCTTGACTTTAGTACCTCTTTCCGGAAGGCGGTTGTCTGCCCCATAAACCCTTTTACGGTTGTTGTGTGGTTTTGGGTAAGCATTGTGGGCACCGGGTCGAATTTTGCCGAGAAGGTGAACAGACTGAAGTAATCTAACCGCATATCCACTCTGCGGTAGTACGGGCTATTGTCTATATTCGAGTATTCGTATTCAGCGGCATTGGTCACCAGCCGGAAATCTTTGAAAGCAAAGCACTTGCTGTAGTCGAGCTTATTGGGCGCACTCGGGTCCATAGGGTCATTGTCAAAAGGGACATCACATATATCCAGGCCATCGGCCGAAAGGGCAATATCGTAGCTATCCGTGGCCGAGCACATAGCAAAAAGGTAGCCGCCCCCCGCCACAAAATCACGTATTTTTTTCGCCACAGCCAGTTTCAGTTGCGACACCTTCCCGAAACCATGCTTGGCTGCCATAGCCTCTGCCGCTTTCTGGTCGTCCTGATACCACTTAGCAGTTCTGAACTGAGCCCAAAATTTGCCATACTGCCCCGTGAAATCTTCGTGGTGCAGGTGCAGCCAGTCGTACTTTACAAGCCCATCGGCCAGCGCTTCATCGTCATATACCTTATCGAAGGGTATCTCGGCATATGTGAGCACCATGGTCACCGCATCATCCCATGGGTCTTTTGTAGAGGGGGTATAGACCGCTATTTTCGGGGCTTTCTCTAATTTAATAATATCACCGTTAAAATCCGGGTTTGCCAGTTCATTCAGTATGCCGTTATATTGCCCATCGCTGATGATGTCATAGGTCACACCGCGCAGCTTGCACAGGCGCACCATGCCATCGTTGTCATCCATACAAAAACTGCCGCCTTTATAATTAAGCAGCCAGTCCACCGTCAGGTTCGCTTTCAGTGCAGAATAGGCTATCCCATATGCTTTCAGATGGTTCCTTTGCCCATCCGCATCCATCGGGATAAAAATTTTTGTAGCATTTGCTGATATGCTCAATAGCAGCACAGATAGCAGGCACAGCAGCCGGGTTTTCATGTTATACATACTTATATAAGGCATGTAAGTTACCTATTTTTCAGATAGCGGGGATTGTTGAGTAGTGAAGGGAAGGTTAAAAGAATGTACACAACAGATGAACCTGTAAAAACAAAACGTGAGTAACTTTATTGAACGAACAGGTGTTTATATAGTGGTAACTGGAAATAGGCCCCCAGGTGAAACAGCTGATAATTGTAATGAAAATTATATGAATAAGCGGTAAGAAGGTATAATTTTGAACTGCCTATAAAACTTACTTGAGTGGAGAGACCAGAATAGATAAAGCCATCTTTATCAACTCCATTATGATTGTATCGGTTGTAGTTGACAACATAGTTCAGGCTTAATTTCAGGTCATCAAAATACTGAAACGTGCCAGTATAAAATAAACCATAGCTGAATATATTGTAATAAGGGTTAATAGTTACATAATATTGCCCGAATGTATTTTTGCGAAGCTCCTTTCTATTACCCAGACCCTTCACTCCCCATGAAATTTCATATTCACTGGTTGTTTTTCCGCTGGTAATAATGGGGGTCCAGGACGCCTGGAATCTGTAGTCATAATTTCCGGAGTTGTTACTATACATTGCCGGATAGTATCCTATCTGAATTTTCGGTCGAAACTCAGACAGTGGAATTAATCCTGCTTTTAGCCTGTCGTAATTATTGTCAATATAAATTCCCTTATTCGTATTAAAACCATAAGATCCATCAAAAGGATAATAGGTAGCTTTTAGATTGAACTGAAATTTTTTATAGTATAATGAGTTGTATGACCAGAAAGAAAGATTGGCATTATTTGCATTTTCCTTCAAATCATCGTAATAATCGTATGAATACCCTAAATTGGATACAAATAGAAAAATCTTTTTGTCCTTTGATACGGAGTCATCGAAAATGTACTTCGGATCTATAAAACGTGTTGGTACAAAATCGTTAATCTCGTATAATAAATTTGGTTGCGATATTGAATGCAATGATATAAGCAAAAAGATGCTTAGTAGAAAAGGTTTCATTTTTCAGATAATTCGAGGTGATAACTAATTTTGTGCAGTTGCTTTGCAGAAACGTCTACATTTTCAATACCTTCCTTCTCTCGTATAGTATTAATCACGATTTTGCGGACATCTTTTTCGTCTAAAGTAAGCACATATTTATTATCATCAATATGTTTGTAGACTTTATACTCGTCTTTAAACGGATATCCATCTTTTTTTGTACCAAAAGTTGTTTCAATAGTAAATATATAATATTTTTTTACCGTATCGCAGGTTATTTTTACTCCTTGTTTCAAAGGGTATTTTTTGTCTTTGATATTAACGACAGTAAAATCTTTCGAAATGTCACAGTATATTTTTAATTCGTATAAAAATGAGAACTCATATACAGCTTCCTTAGTAGCCGGAAGGTAGTGAGGTTCCATGCTTGAATTGTCAATTGATAATTTCCCACAGTCAGTGACCTTGATTGTTTTTATTTCTTCGTAAGAAGGCGGAGTGGGCAATACATTCGTATAGTAGGCATTGTTATTATTAATAGTAATAAATTTAAAATCTGCAGGTGCATTATTGTTAATACTTACTTTGATAAACTCAGGTATTTTTATACCAGTGCAATTATGAATTATTATAGATATTTTATTTACCGGAGCCTTATCCATATCAGCTTTTGCTTTTAATGCAAAAAGTAAAAGCAAGGCGAAAGGCATCAAAATGTTTTTTTTACTGCTTATCATATATCCTTGTAAGTATGAAAGTTATTAATGTCCCCAGTGCTGTTAAAAGAGAGATTAACTTTTGTATATATTCCTGGACGTTTTGACCACTTTTTTGCCATCCAATCCAGTAATTGGCGAAAGATTTAATAGAGAAAAATACGGATAATTTGTCGGTGGCGTAAAACCGGAAAGAGAGTATAGCCGAAATTGCTGAGCAAACCAGGTTAATGACCGAAATGTATATCAATGCATTAATAAAATACCTGCCTCCGTACTTATCAAAAAGAAATTCATGGTATAACACATACATTAATGCATAGGGTGCCAGGGCATACACCAGCAAAGTAAGCAGGTTTGAATTTTTAGAAAACCTGACAACCAGCCATGTAACAATAATACTGAAGGGCACAGAGACTATCTGAAATACATACATATGCATATTTTTCGGAAAAAAGGCCGGCAAGTTAATCGTTTCAGGCCACGAAATAAATAGCATTACCAGGAGTCCAGTAATAAAAAAAAGGTAAATAAATAATAAAATACTAAAAGAATACTGAATGCTTTTTCTGGTTTCTCGTACAGCAGGTTCTACAGAAACAGGTGCAGATAAAACTGAAGCATTATTTTTCAGTATCTCTATTTCTTTCATTAAAGAAAGTACCAGCGAGACCTCACGTTGACAATATTTACAAACCAAAGCTTTGTCATTAATATCACTGAGGCAATACGGGCAATTTGCTGGCATAAGTCACTATTTAACCAGAGATATATTATTAAAGATTGATTTGCAATATAGAAACAATTACTTAGAATAATACCGTTTGAAACGGTATTTTCTAGTTTTTTGATTCATATATAAGTTATTATTAAAATATAATGATGTCTTTTATAAATATGAGATATTTAATAAGCCTACCTTCGCCCGAAGGCATGAAAGAACAATTTGAGGAGATCGTAGAAAGTTTTATTGAACATAAGGTAGGTATATCAGAGTTTTTCCTGGCCGCAGGGCTGACTACTTTGCTGCAGCAACACATTCACCGGCTGAATGAAGACGGGATAATGATAAGTGGCGGTATTGGCAATGATACTATTCAAAACCATAATGACCGTGTAAGAAGCGACAAGATACATTGGCTTGATAAAAAGAATAAATACGTGGAAGAGCTGGGCTTTCTCGAGCATGTGGAGGATTTTATCGAGTACCTGAACAAAACATGCTATACCGGAATCAATGCCTATGAGTTCCATTACGCCTTGTATGAGCAGGGCAGTTTTTATAAGCGGCACAAAGACCAGTTCCGGAATGACAATAACCGGAAATATTCATTGATCAGCTACCTCAATGATGACTGGCTGGAGGCCGACGGTGGCCAGCTCTGGATACACCACGACACCGAAACACAAAAAATAGTACCTACCGGCCGCAAAGCGGTTTTTTTTGAGAGCAATGAAATGGAGCATGAAGTGACTGTAGCCGCCCGCCAGAGGATGAGCGTTACCGGTTGGTTGAAACGGGTATGATGGCTGTTTTGTTTTTCTTCCTAATTTTATTCCGCGTAACCTTCTCTTTCTATTACTATGAATATGTCCATTACTCAAAAATTTAAGTTTGACGGCGTCATAACTGCCGCCCAGAAACTTTTTTTTGATACACATGGCTTTGTTCATTTCAAGGCATTTCTGAACAGTGGCGAACTTGCGCAGGTTGAGCAGGCGCTGGAATGTGCCTACACACGGGTATGCGGAGAAGGCCTCACTGCCGTCAATGGTATTCCCATACGGTATGGCAAGAACGAGTTCGGGGAAACTATTGTTCAAAGGCTGCCATATGTATCCGTTTTTACAAAAAATATAGAATATTTGCTTTCAGGCAAAGGCATCAATGGATTGACAGGGCTTGTGAACAGGCCTGATTGCAGGGCGGGCTTCAATGAGATGGACGGCCTTGTGGCCAACTATTTTATAAATACCCCAGGCAGTAATTACAGGCAAATGGGCTGGCACATAGATGGCCTGAGAGACGTGTTGCTCATGAAGCCACTATCGCCAATGATAAACGTTGGCATCTATCTGGATGATTCGGGTAGTGCCAATGGCGGCTTGCGCATATTGCCGGGCACACATAAAGCAGGCTTGAAAAGTATGATCTTCAGAAAGTTACCCCTGCTGGATAAAAGGGAAGACAAGCATGAGTTTCTGGTGGAGGCTGAAAAGGGCGATATGGTACTGCATGACGGCAGGTTATGGCACCGGGTGGCCTGCGCACCACATACCGGCAGCAAGGGCAGGCGCAGAATATTATACCTCCCGCTCATCTGTGGCAGGCAGGTGATCAGGGATGCAGGCAGCCGCACACCGTTTTATCAAAAACTGAATCGGTATGCCCGGTACCAGTAATCATTTTTTTGCGAATGAACGATAATTTATATGATAGAAACACTAAATAAAATAGTCTCTTTTATCAACCGAATAGGCATTGAATGCAGGCCCGGCAGTATTGCCACCACTACGTTTCTGCCTGGCATAGAGATTCAGAATGGTGCCATTATTTATAATGAAGAACGACTTCTATACCCCGGCGACCTGCTGCATGAAGCCGGGCATCTCGCCGTTTTGCTGCCTGAACACAGGAACAATGTATGCGGCGACAATTTGCATGGCGATATCAGTGCACCGGCGGCCGAGATGGCGGCAATTGCGTGGTCTTGGGCTGCGCTGGTGCATTTACATATCCCGCCGGAAGTTGTTTTTCATAAGGAAGGTTATAAAGGTAGCTCTCCAAGCATTGTTAATAATTTCAGCGACGGGCGATATATGGCAGTTCCTATGCTGCAGTTCCTCGGTATGACAACAGAACCCAAACCCGGCACACCGGCCGGCGAGCATATCTATCCTGATATGAAGCATTGGTTGCGCAAATAATTAATGTTGTCGTATCTTTCTCTCTCAAATAAAGGTAAATGAGTACACTTAGTCAACTCGCGGAATCATTGATCGGGTCAGAAATTGTGAAACTGGGCAATGAGATAAGCCGGCGGGTAAATGATGGGGAAAAAATCTACAATTACACTATCGGCGATTTTGACCCTGCGATCTTTCCTATACCTGCCCGGCTGGAGGACCAAATAATCAGTTGTTATAAGGAGCGTTACACCAATTACCCTCCCGCTGACGGATTGACTGAATTACGTAATGCTGTGGCAGCCTTTGTAGCAGAGCACCAGGGTGTACATTATGCTCCGTCCGAGGTACAGATCGCATCCGGCGGTCGCCCGCTTATATATTCCTTGTTTAAGACCATAGTGGATAAGGACGATAAAGTGATCTATGCCGTGCCGTCCTGGAACAATAACCATTATACAGCCATGAACCATGGAAGGCATTGCACCATAGATGCATATCCTGAGAATAATTTCATGCCTACTGTTGAGGACATAAGGCCACACATATCCGGAGCCGCCCTGCTGTGCCTTTGCACGCCTCAGAACCCAACCGGAACTACCATGTCGAAAGAAACCCTGGAGGGCATCTGCGACATGATACTGGAGGAAAACAACCGCAGGGAGGGAAAGGAGAAAAAGCTCTACCTGATGTTCGACCAGATGTATGCGCTGCTAACCTATGGAGATACACAACATTATAATCCGGTAGCATTACGTCCGGCAATGAAAGAGTACACAATTTTTATTGATGGCATTTCAAAATCTTTTGCGGCTACGGGTGTAAGGGTTGGCTGGGCGCTTGGCCCGGTGCATGTAATGGCAAAGATGAGGGCGTTACTCAGCCACATTGGCGCGTGGGCCCCCATGGCCGAGCAGAAAGCAACCGCTAACTACCTTTTACAAAAAGAAGCTACGGCTCAATATCTCGCAAATTTCCGCAATGAACTGTATGAGCGGCTGGCAGCGTTGCATAATGGCCTTATTGCAATGAAAGCGAAGGGGCTCCCTATAGACTGCATAGCACCACAGGCAGCCATATACCTTACTATAAAACTGGACCTGGTGGGTAAGGTCGCAGATGGCAAACCACTGCATGACCAGAAAGAAGTGACCGCATATATATTAAACAAAGCAAAACTCGCCATTGTGCCATTCTATGCCTTTGGAGCGGGCAACCACTCGCCCTGGTATCGTATGAGCGTGGGCACATGTGTAAAATCTGAAATACCCGCTATGCTCAGCCTTCTGGAAAACGCCCTCAGCAACCTGGTTTAAGATTTTTTTTACATATCCCTCCGTAAATTTGAAGCTCCTGTAAAATAAAGTGTAAGCTGATGAGATTATTATCCTGTACCATTGCCCTGATATGTTTGTCTTTTTATGCTTTCGCACAGACACCCGGCATACACAGCCAGTTCAAGAACGACCTGAGGAGACAGAAGTTGAAAGGCAATGTTTTGTCCGTTACCGAAAATGAATACAATGCCACCGGCGATAGCCTTGCGTTGAAAACAGTTACAAAGTACAATGATAAAGGCAACATGAGTGAGTTTTTCACTTACTCACCAACCGGTGAGGTGCTGTCTAAAACCACGTTTGCTTACAACGACAGTGATAAAATAACAGAAGAGCTACGCTACAAGGCAGATGGCAGCCTGAATGTAAAGACCACTTATAAATATGATGACCGGGGCAATAAAATAGAGGAATATAACTACGATGCCACAGGCACCATGTTCATGAAGGTGCAGGCAAAATTCGATGGCAAGGGCAACAGGCTGGTGAAAGACAGCTACAATATGTTCGGGGCTTTGTTCCTTAAGTGCAATTCAAAATTTGACGAGCATGGCAATGAGATCAGTGCAAAAGAATACGATTCGCATAAAAGTCTCCAGTTTGCCACTACTTTCGACTATGATGATGTAGATAAATCCGGTAACTGGCAAAAACGGACGACCTATAAAAATGACCGGCCCTTTTCGGTTACTATACGGGAAATAGTGTACCATTAGCAGGTGCCCGCAACACCCGACAGGAGGCACACAAGCGCAGCATAAGCTACTTTACGCTATCTTTACTCACATACTATTGAAAATAAGCACATTTTGAACTTCACGGAATTTGGTTTTGATGATGATCTGCTGGATGGCATAGATGCCATGGGCTATACAACCGCTACCCCGGTACAGGAGCAGGTGATACCCCCTATTATTGCCGGAAGGGATATAATAGCGGCCGCGCAAACCGGAACCGGCAAAACAGCCGCCTTTCTGCTGCCTGTGATACATAAATTATTGTCTGAGCCCCACGCGGCGCACACCATAAATGCCATGATCATTGTGCCTACCCGTGAGTTGGCCGTGCAGATAGCCCAGACACTGGAAGGGATTTCCTACTACACTTCAATCAGTTTCATCGAAATCTATGGTGGTACAGGCGGAGCCTCATTCGCTATTGAGAAAAAAGCCCTTTCATCAGGAGTGGATATTGTTATCTGCACCCCGGGCAGAATGATATCGCACCTTAATATGGGTTATGTGAAGCTGGATGAGCTCAGGTACCTGATTCTTGATGAGGCCGACCGGATGCTGGATATGGGTTTTTACGAAGACATTATAAAGATGATCTCGTTTATGCCCAAACAAAGGCAAAACCTGCTTTTCTCGGCCACCATGCCCCCCGGCATACGTAAACTGGCAAATACTATATTAAATAAACCGGTAGAAATTAATATTGCTATCTCCAAGCCACCGGAACAGATAGTGCAGGGCGCATTTCTTGTGTATGACGCACAAAAGATACCCTTGGTGAAATACATATTGCAGCAAAAAGAATTTGGAAGTATTGTTATCTTTTGTTCCAGCAAGCAGAGCGTAAGGCAATTATTTGAAGAGCTCAGGCGCGCCAAATTCCCGGTTGGCCAGATACAATCGGGACTGGAGCAAGAGGAGCGCGAGCAGGTATTGCTCGACTTTAAAAGCAAAAAGCTGAAAATACTTGTAGCTACAGATATCCTGAGCAGGGGTATAGATATTGAGGATATAGACCTGGTTATAAACTTTGATGTCCCTCACGATGGGGAAGATTATGTACACCGCATTGGCCGAACGGCAAGGGCGGCCAGTAAAGGCACCGCTTATACTTTTATCAGTGTTAAGGAGCAGTTCAAGTTCTCGCGCATTGAGAAATTGCTGGGCCATGCAGTAACGAAACATGAGGTGCCCGCCCAATTCGGGGCAGCTCCTGCACCCGGCGAGGCAGCCCCAAAATCAGAGGGTAGAAAATTTGATAAATTCAAGAGAAATAAAAAACCTCGCTAACCCCTTTGCATTATATAATTATTATTTTTAAAGACAGATACACAAACAGTCTATAAATCGTGTCTTCTGTTGCACAATTAGCGTTGTTATCAGCAGTTAAACAACTATTTTTTTGTGTTATGACTGTATATTCCACACTCAGCAATAAAAAATCGGGGATAATTAAAATATTCCTTCACCATTATCGCAAAAAGTATATTTTTGCACCATAAAATTTAAACGCATTATTTATGTCTGAAATTGCAAATCGCGTTAAGAAAATTATCGTGGACAAATTAGGTGTTGACGAATCTGAAGTGACCCCTGAGGCGAGCTTTACCAATGACCTCGGCGCGGATTCTCTGGATACCGTAGAACTGATCATGGAATTCGAAAAAGAATTCAACATTTCGATTCCTGATGAACAGGCTGAGACCATCACTACCGTTGGTCAGGCTATTGCTTATCTTGAAGAGCACGTAAAGTAATTTACCCAAAAATTCTGTGACTGAAAATCGTTCAATGAACTTAACGTTAAAACGAGTTGTCGTTACGGGTCTCGGTGCCGTAACGCCATTAGGCAACGGCATACCTGCGTATTGGGATGCCTTGATTAATGGTGTTTCCGGCGCCGGGTTTATTAAGCAATTTGACGTAACGAAGTTCAAAACGAAATTCGCCTGCGAACTGAAGGACTTCAATCCCGAAGATTTTTTTGAACGCAAGGAAGCCCGGAAGCTTGACCGGTTCTCACAGATCGCCATTGTGGCGGCCGATGAGGCTGTGCGCAGCGCCCGGCTTACAGAAGACGGTATAGATAAAGACCGTGTGGGCATCATTTGGGGTTCAGGCATTGGCGGCATGATCACCTTCATTGAAGAAATGAAGAATTTTTGCGCCGGAGATGGCACCCCTCGTTTCAATCCTTTCTTTATTCCAAAGCTGATACTGGATATAGCCGGCGGCCACATTTCAATGAAATATGGTTTCCGCGGTCCAAACTTCTCTTGTGTCAGCGCTTGCGCCTCATCAACCAATGCGATCATTGACGCACTTACATACATCCGCCTCGGCAAAGCCGATGCCATTGTATGCGGCGGCTCTGAAGCGGTGGTGACGGAGGCAGGCATAGGTGGTTTTAACGCCATGAAAGCTCTTTCAGAGCGTAATGACGACCCGCAAACGGCCAGCCGCCCGTTCGATCTTAACCGTGATGGTTTTGTGTTGGGCGAAGGTTCCGGTGCAATGGTGCTCGAAGAGTATGAGCACGCTAAACGCAGGGGCGCAAACATTATTGCCGAAGTGGCAGGCGGTGGCCTCAGTGCCGATGCCTACCATCTTACCGCTCCGCACCCCGAAGGGCTGGGCGCTTATAATGTAATGAAAAATGCCCTTGCCGATGCCGGTATGAGGCCCGAAGACATTGACTATATCAATGTACATGGCACCTCTACACCACTGGGCGATGTGAGCGAGGTAGCCGCTATACAGCGTGTATTTGGCGAGCATGTTTACAACGTCAATATCAGTTCCACTAAATCTATGACCGGCCACCTGCTGGGTGCCGCCGGCGCTATTGAAGCCATAGCCAGTATACTATCTACTGTGCACAATATAGTACCCCCTACTATAAACCACTTTACAGATGACCCGTCATTTGACCCACGACTGAACTTCACTTTCCATAAAGCACAACAGCGCACCGTTAATGCCGCGCTGAGCAATACGTTTGGATTTGGCGGGCACAATGCATCTGTAATTTTCAAAAAACCTACTGAATAGCTTTGCGGCGCTTAATTAATCGCATCTTAAACAATTCTTCCGCCGACAAGCAGCTCATACTGCAGTTAGAACATCTTTTGGGTTTCACGCCACGTAATATGGCCTTTTACAATCTTGCGTTCATGCACCGCTCCAAACCGGAGGAGGTGACAGATAGCAATGAACGGCTTGAGTTTTTAGGTGATGCCATTTTAGGGGCCATCATTGCCGAATATCTTTTCAAAAAATACCCTTACCAGTCCGAAGGGTACCTCACCGAGCTGCGCTCGCGCATAGTGCGACGCGAAACCATGAACAATGTAGCCCTGCGCATGGGCCTCAATAAAATGGTGCAGTACAACAAGAACGACCGCAGCCTTGGCCGCAGCCATATCTTTGGCAATGCCCTGGAAGCCCTGATAGGAGCCGTTTACCTTGATGTGGGTTTTATAAAGACCCGCAAATTCATCCTCAACCAGATCATTCGCGCTTACATAGACCTCGACACTATGGAAAGCACCGACACCAACTACAAGAACCAGCTCCTCAGCTGGGCGCAGCGCAACAACCATCAGCTCACCTTCGATACACTCGACGAAAAAATGGACAGCACCCGCAAGCTGTTCACCGTAGGTATAATGATAGATGGCGAACTGGTAGCCGAAGGCACTGGCTTCAACAAAAAGGAAGCCGGACAGGTAGCCGCCCGCAATGCACTTGATAAGCTGAATGTACCTAATGGGTAACACATGAGGCAATTTGCTTTTTTTAAGATGGCTTTTACAATAATTATAAAGAGTTCGCGAGTATTTGCAAGTACATGGCCAATACACGTAGGCTTGAGAAGACTCACCTAGGAGAAGGTATTGCCGCAAGTACAATAACAGGCATACATATTGTGGCTTTTACTTAAATTTGAGTAAGTCCGATTTATGCATACCCGCAGAAAAATATCATTCCTTTTTCTTTTAGCTGCTATAGCTGTATTCAGTTGTAAGAAAAAAACGAATGAACCTGTAGCTACCTTTACCCCCATACCTAGTGCCAATTCAGTTGATAGTATTATTGGTATTTATGTAGGTACAACAAAGCACCATGAAGAATATTCTCGATCTAATTCAAAATTCGATACAATTTATGCCGATACTTTCTATATTATGAAAGGATCTGATAGTCTCTTTTGCTATTACCATACTACTCCGTACGGCAAAAGTAATGTGGTCTGTTTTTTGGCCAAGGATACAAATGTTTATGTAGATGACAGCCGTATAGGATATGATACGATAAAATTTTTCCCAGAAAAAGACAGTATGAAATACAGCTATGAATCAATTATAAATAGCGGATTTAGTGGCCATATCGAAATTCGCACAACATTTATAGGTAAAAGATGAAAAAATATCTATTCATGCCTACCCACAGAAAAATATTACCCCTACTACTTTTAGCTGCTATAGCAGTATTCAGTTGTAAGAAATCTAAGAACACAGTATTCGATAATATTGCAGGAACCTATGTGGGCGAGCATAAATATTACGAAAGCCACCGCGGCGGGCTGAGTAACTTCAACTCGCACACAGACACAACTATCAATGCCGATATGTTTATTATTAAAAGACTTTCAAGTGATTCTTTTTCCATTTATACAATAACAAATTATTCCTTTTGGGGTAGCGGGTGGAGATTTCGGGGTAACAATGAAAATCATTACACAGTTAATTATATGCCTTATTGGCTTGAACTAAAGATCGTGGCAGAAAAGGACAGTATATATTTTGAGTATATTGACCAGTGGAATAGCGGTGCCAGCGGATTCTATTATGGAGAAGAAACCTTTTCCGGCAAAAAAATAAAATAGCCCACGTTCTCACGCAGGCCATTTTCAAATTTTCAAATTCCTGATTTTCAAATTAGCAATTACTTACTCTCCAGCCGCACCACCGGTATGATCATTTCCTCCAGCGATACCCCGCCATGCTGGAAGGTGCTTTTGTAGTAGTTCACAAAGTGGTTGTAATTATTGGGGTAGCAAAGGAACACATCCCCTTTGGCGAAGATGAACGTAGAACTTACATTCGGCCTGGGCAGCCCCGCAAATTTCGGGTCGCGAAAGGCCAGCACATCGCGCTCTTCATACTGCAGGTTGCGGCCATGCTTGTAGCGCAGGTTGGCGGTAGTGGCGCGGTCGCCCACACACTTGCTCGGTGTCTTCACGCGCACGCTGCCGTGGTCGGTGGTCAGCAGCACCTGTATGTTTTTATCGGCTATCTTCTTCAGCGCCCGGTGCAGTGGCGAGTGCTCAAACCAGCTCATAACCAGCGAGCGGTATGATATCTCATCTCCCGCCAGTTCTTTCAGCACTTCCATCTCCGTGCGCGCGTGCGACAACATATCCACGAAGTTGTACACGATCACTGTCAGGTCGTTGGACAGGCAGTTGTGTATATTATCCTCCATCGTTTTGGCACTGTCATTGTTGGTGATCTTGATGTACTGCGTTTTCAGATTGTCTAATTTCAGGTGCTTCAGCTGGTTGCGCAGAAACATTTCTTCATACAGGTTCTTGCCCCCTTCCTCATCGTCATTTTTCCACTCCAGCGGAAAATGCTGTTCTATATCTATCGGCATCATACCGGCGAATATAGCATTGCGGCAGTATTGCGTGGCGGTAGGCAGTATGCTGTAGTAGGTCTCGTCTTCCACCACCCTGAACGATTCGCTGAGCGTGGGCTGAATCGCCTTCCAGTGGTCGAGGCGCAGGTTGTCTATCACCACCAGCACGGTTGGTTTGCCCGGTTTCAGGTGTGGCGCTATTTTCTTTTCAAACAATTTGTGCGACAGCAGCGGCCCCTTACCATCCTTTACCCAGTTAGCGTAGTTCTTCGATATGTATTTGAAAAATTCCGTGTTTGCTTCGGTCTTTTGTGTTTGCAGCACCTCCATCATTTCGTCGCTGTCGCTCTTGCCTATTTCCAGTTCCCAATACACCAGTTTTTTATACAGTTCCTTCCACTCCTCATGGTCGGGGTTATTGCTGAGCGCCATAAACAAGTTCCTGAAATCCTGCTGGTAGGCTACCGTCGTCTTTTCACTCACTAAGCGTTTGCCATCCATTATCTTCTTCAGCGACAGCAGCACCTGATTGGGGTTCACCGGTTTTATCAGGTAGTCGGTAATCTGCGCACCCAATGCGTCCTCCATTATATTCTCAGCCTCATTCTTGGTTATCATCACCACCGGCAGTTGCGGGCGCAGTTCTTTAATTTTTGTCAGCGTTTCCAGCCCGGTAAGGCCGGGCATACTTTCATCCAGCAGCACTACATCTATGGCACGGTCTTCTTTGAGCAGTTCCAGCGCATCATGTCCGTTAGATAGCGGTGTCACCTGGTAGCCCTTATTCTTCAGGAATAATATCTGCGACTTCAGTGAATCTATCTCGTCATCTACCCATAGTATCTCCCCTTGTGTGCTCATGCGTGTGTGTTGTTTTTCGAGGTTAAAAATATTGCAAATTGTATTCCTGTTACATTTATTGCGCCGGTTTAACGCAACTTTGGCATAGCCCGCCATAGCTTTTTTTGCGAAGACAGGCCGGTATACTTGGAATAACGCCCGCAGCCATTTAGTATTGCATACAGAAAGTTAAAATGATGCCTGCAGCTACCATAGTTAGAAAAGCCACCCGCGAAGATTGCCCCCGTATGATGGAACTCATCAACGAACTAGCCGTTTATGAGCGTGCGCCACACGAAGTTACCGTATCGCCCGAACATTTTGCCGAAAGCGGTTTTGGCGCCAATCCTGTATGGTGGGCTTTCGTGGCCGAGGTGGACGGGGTTGTTCAGGGTTTTGCACTCTACTATATCCGCTATTCCACCTGGAAAGGCCAGCGTATGTACCTGGAGGATATACTGGTAACAGACGCTGCCCGCGGCAAAGGTCTTGGCAGCCTGCTTATGAATGCCCTTATCAAAGAAGCAAAAGAAAGAAAATTCACCGGTATCACCTGGCAGGTGCTCAACTGGAACGAGCCGGCCCTGAACTTCTACCGCAAATTCAATACCCGGTTTGATGATGAATGGGTGAATGGGATACTCGACCTTTAGAATTAGCTGATTTGATAATTAGCTGATTAGCTAATTGAATGCCTTAAATAGTTTTGTGAGTTACTGCGGAATCGGGACATTAGCTAATCATCGCATGAGGTAATTACCTCACCCTCAACTCATCCTCATTCCCCGATCTCGGGCATTTATAAGACCTGAAATTGAACGATACGCTGAACAGCGCCATCATGTACTGGTCTTTGCTGCTGGTATTGCCCCGCTGCTTGCCCTGGGTACCTATCATGGTGTTGCCGTTCTTCTCCAGCGACCTGTCCTGCAATGCGCCGCCCGTTGGGCTTGTTTTAAATTTATTGAGGCCCACATAGGTGGTGCTCACGTCGTCCATATAGTCAGTCATTGTCAGGCGGTTGGCAATTTCAAACGTCAGGTTCACCCCGCCTTTTATCCAGAATTTTACCCCGGCCCCTACCGGAAAGCAGATGCTGGTATTCGAATATTTGCGGTCGGCATATCCCGCGTTTTGCCCCTCCGTGCCCAGCGGCCTCAGGTACACCTTCTGCCCGTTATATTCTGTATAGGGCTCGTAGTAGAACATCCCGATACCGCCGGTAAGGAATGGTGTGAACCTCTTATAAGGGTCACCTGTCACAAAGCTAAAGAAATTGAACTCTGCCTGTAGCGCCACTTCTGTTATGTCGCTTTTAAAGTTCAGGTTGCGCTGTATTTGGTACGATGCCTTATTATACTTATCATCATACCCCACCTGGGTATAATTGGCCAGCAGTTTTACAGAGATATAAGAGTTAAGCCGACGCCGGAGGTAAAAACCGCCACCTGCATGTATTGTCTTCACCCCATAATGCTCATTAAGGTCTCCGAAATACTGCGATACCCCCCCCGCAATACCTACTTCCAGAGGTGTAAAGTACATCTGGCCCCGGCTGCTCAAAGGAACAATCGCAATAAATAAAAATAATATAAGACCCTTTATGCTCCGCATAACAATTGATACTGAACGGCAAAAGTAGCTTTTTATTTTGTCCCGTTACCACTTTCAGGGTGGGCATAAACCCATTCCCGGGACTTTGCGGGTCGTTGAATATAAATTAGTTCAATACGCTCTATGCGTTTCATTAAAAGTACCTGTTTACGCCCCTTTAGGTGTTTCCGGTAACTTGGTGTAAGTATACCTGCCCTTGTTACTGAAGGTAACCTCTACCTCCTCCGGTTCAAAAAGTCGGGATATTACGACGCTCAGCCATTTGATAAAGCGCATTATCTTGTTGTTCTGCCACACTCGTCTGTACATCATACTGGATTTTACAAGGGTTATTAAAATAACGGTTCAAAGGTTTATCTATTGTGGGTCATCCTGCTAAAATAAGTACAATAAGATGTGCCGGCATCACAACCTATATAGTATTTCTCCACATCTTACTAAGGATGCCGCAATATTTTAATATTGTATTTGGCTGGCAAAAGTTTATCCCATACCTTTGCAATCCCAAAAATTTCCGGCTACAGAATAGCCTTTGTCATGGCGAGCTTTTACGAACCACGACTTAAGACTACGAAGTATCCAATGTTCCTGCCGGGATGAGGGGTTAACTTTTTAAACAATATTTATGGCAACAGACAACAAACTGCAGAGTTATGAGCTGATGGTCATCTTCACCCCCGTGCTATCGGAAGAAGACTACAAAACCGCTCAGAAGAAGTACTCAGACTTCATTAAAGACAATGGCGGACAGATCGTTCACCAGGATGCATGGGGCTTACGCTCACTCGCTTATCCCATCCAGAAAAAGACCACCGGCCTTTATTTCGTGATGGAATACGAAGCGCCCACAAACACAAACGCTGCGCTGGAGATCCAGATGAACCGCGATGAAGCTGTCATCCGTCATATGGTTACCCGCCTCGATAAGTTTGCAACAGCTTACAACACGAGAAAACGTAACAAGAACCTCGCAACCGAAAACGCATCTTAAAATCTTCCGAACATGGCAAAGCAAAACGAAATAAAGTTCCTTACCTCCCAGCGCATTGAAAAAAGGCCGAAGAAATACTGCCGTTTCAAGAAAATGGGCATCAGGTACATCGATTATAAAGACGGCGAATTCCTGAAAAAGTTCCTTAACGAACAGGGCAAAATGCTCCCACGCCGCATTACCGGAAACTCGCTGAAATTCCAGCGCAAAGTTTCCCAGGCGATAAAGAAAGCCCGCCAGATGGCTATCTTACCATATGTAACTGACCTTTTAAAATAAAGATCATGCAAGTAATTCTCATAAAAGACGTTGATAACCTGGGCTCGGCCCACGAACTGGTGGAAGTAAGGCCGGGATACGCCCGCAACTACCTCATTCCCCAGAAATATGCCATCGAAGCAAGCGCATCTAACACAGCAGTAATGGAAGAGCGCCGCAAACAACTGGCAAAAAAAGAAGCCAAACTGATGGCCGAAATAAATAATGTGATAGCTGTGCTGAAGGAAGCACCTGTAAAAGTGGGTGCAAAGATCGGCATAAGCGGCAAAATTTTCGGATCTGTTACCTCCATACAGCTTGCACGCGCCATCCGCGAGCAGAAAAGCTATGAGATCGACCGCCGCCGCATCACTATTACCAGCGATGTAAAAGAAGCCGGTATGCACAAAGCCAGCATCGACTTCGGCAAAGAAAATGTGGTTGAAATTGACTTTGAAGTAGTAGGCGAATAATATTTCCTTTAATCTGATAAAAGAAGGCGCCCGTATAAGGCGCCTTCTTTTATGTAGCCCAATCAGCATATCCACGAAAATCGCCGTTCACGCAATTTTCGTACCTTTGCGCCACTTAAAAATCAACAATGAAAGAAGTGTATATTATATCCGCCGTGCGCACGCCAATGGGTGCGTGGGGTGGCGCGCTGAAAGATTTTTCAGCTACTAAGTTAGGGTCTATCGCAATAAAAGGTGCGATTGAAAGGGCGGGCATCAATGCCGCGGAGGTGAACGAGGTGCTGATGGGCTGCGTGATGCAGGCCAATGTGGGCCAGGCGCCTGCACGCCAGGCGGCGCGTTTCGCCGGTGTTCCGGACAATGTGCCGTGCACTACAGTAAATAAAGTGTGCGCCAGCGGCATGAAAGCAGTAATGCAGGGTGCACAGTCCATCATGCTGGGAGATGCCGATGTGGTAGTGGCCGGCGGCATGGAAAGCATGAGCAATGTGCCTTTCTATAACGAGCACCTGCGCTGGGGCAGCAAATATGGCAATGTGACACTGATAGACGGCCTGGCAAAAGACGGCCTTACAGATGTGTACCACCAATACCCGATGGGTAATGCCGCAGACCTGTGCGCTAAAGAATGTAATATCAGCCGTGAGGCGCAGGATGAATTCGCCATCACCAGCTACAAACGCAGCCAGGCTGCGTGGGATGCCGGCAAATTTGACAGTGAGATAGTGCCGGTAGAGGTGCCGCAGAAAAAAGGCGACCCGATAAAAATAACTAAGGATGAAGACCCATGGAATGTGAAGTTTGACAAAATAGCCGGCCTTCGCCCCGCCTTCACAAAAGATGGATCTGCTACAGCCGCGAATTCCAGCACAATGAACGATGGCGCAGCAGCCCTTGTGCTCATGAGCAAAGAAAAAGCAGATGCACTTGGCCTGAAGCCAATAGCAAAAATAAAAGGCTATGCCGATGCCGAGCAGGCCCCTGAGTGGTTCACTACTTCACCGTCAATAGCAGTGCCTAAGGCCGTAGCTAAAGCTGGCTTGAAAATGGAAGACATTAATTTCTTCGAACTTAACGAAGCATTCAGTGTGGTAGGCTTGGTAAATATGCAGAAGATGAACCTGAACCCTGAGCACGTGAATGTGAATGGCGGTGCGGTTTCTCTTGGACATCCGCTGGGCGCCAGCGGTGCGCGCATCATTACAACGCTTATCAGTGTATTGCAGCAAAACAATGCTAAATACGGTGCGGCAGGTATCTGCAACGGCGGTGGCGGCGCAAGCGCTGTGGTGATAGAAAGAATGTAATTTCTCTTTTTGGCAGTTTACAATTTACAGCCGGCAGTTTATAAACCATTTTATAAACTGCCGGCTTTTTGTAAAGAATTGCATACTCCGCACGTAAACCGTAAATTGGAAACTGTTAACTTTTAATTGCGATGTGGCAATCTTTAAAAGCATTATTGTTTAAACCGGGGTTTTTACTTACTGTATATATTGCTGCAGCCGTGCTTACCTCCATACAGCTTATATCTGTGGGTACGCACGTTTTTGTAATGCCGTCGGGTGCTGGTACTGCATTCGATATAATGAACCGGCCGGAATACCTTCTCCAGTTTATCGGGAAACACTTTACTGATTACAACAACTACATCATATTCAGGCGTTCCTGGTTCCACCTCATACAAGGCCTGGACCTCTACAGCGTATACCCGGATGAGCAATGGGATTTTTTTAAGTACAGCCCCACTTTTGCACTTTTCATGGGGGCGCTGGCATACCTGAACGATTATATCGGGCTTTCGCTCTGGAATGTCCTCAATGGTGCAGCTTTGTTCTTTGCGCTGCGCATGTTGCCTGTCAACACCAAAATGCAGTGTATGCTTTTGTGGTTTGTTGTCAACGACCTGCTTACCTGTTATTCAAATGCTCAAAGCAATGCCCTTATGTGCGCACTTATCATCGCTGCCTATGGCAGTATGGAGCGGGGCAAGCCACTTTGGGCCACCCTTTGGCTGGTTATCTCTGTTTTTATTAAGGTTTACGGCCTTATTGGCTTTTGCCTGTTTTTGTTCTATCCGGGTAAAGTCAGGTTTATCATTTACGCTGCCATGTGGACGGTCATATTCACCGCGCTTCCGCTTGTCGTTACCTCGCCGGAAACGCTGCTTTGGCAATACCAGAATTGGTTCGCCCTTATGAAAGCTGATGCCGCAGCTACCATTGGCCTTTCAGTTGCGGGCTGGCTGCATAGCTGGTTCGGGCTTAGTTCAGGTTACGGGTATGTTTCCCTTATTGGTATCGTTTTGTTCCTGCTTCCTTTTGTGCGTATCCGCATGTATAAGGAAACCATTTTTAAACTGCTTATACTGGCATCAATACTCATTTGGGTTGTCATTTTTAACCACAAGGCCGAATCGCCCACCTATATAATTGCTGTTGCCGGGGTGGGTATATGGTATTTTGCCTTGCCCCGGGCAACATGGCGCACTGTGCTCCTGTTTACCGTGCTCATATTTACGTCCCTTTCCAATACCGATCTTTTCCCGCCTTACATTAAACAGCACTTTTTTAAGCCTTATGCTGTTAAGGCAGTGCCCTGCATTGTTGTATGGTGTATTGTTTTTATGGAACTGATGCTGCTCAAGCCTTTGCAAAAAAACGTGGCGGCAACCCCCTAGCTGGTTATAAATTAAAAAAATGCCGCCATATATTCCTTTGTGGAAAAAAAATGCCGATATTAGCTCCCTGTTTAGCGGATCTGTACTTTTAATTAGCCAATATGAACAACAAAATCTTTCGCGTCATTGCATTATTGATAGTGCTTGTTAACCTCAGTAGTTGCTTCGAAGGCAGGTGGGCTAAGTATCACAGGAAGACGCACTATATCAATAAAGGAAAAAAATACCCCAAATATCACGCCCGCCGCAATGGCGATTGGTAACGGATAATCGCTTCGGGGATATTGTCACATCATTTTCTGGTCAGTTGCTGCGCTACATACATGTACCTACACCAATAGGTTATACAAATACTAATATGTACCTTTGTTAAGCACTTACTATTCAAAAATAGATGGCCGAAAGATCTGATCTGGGTTTTTTAGACTATTATCAGGCTTATTGTGAACATACCATTTGGTTCAGGAAGATGGTTTTGCGTTACAATAGTAAGCAGTACATTACCGTGAAGGACATTGCAGGCGAATTCATAGCCGAGCGCAACCGTATTTTACTTTACATCCCTAAAGAAAAAAGGGTCATATTACGAAGGGACCTCAATAAGATAGCCACTAGTTACTATTCACGCATTTCGCATTGGTCAAAAACACAGAGGATTACCATAGACATGGTATAGCCTTTTTAAAAAATACCGTTATTTAACGGTACTAAATACCGTCGTTTATTTTCGTTCAATACGAAACCTTCTTTCTAAATTGCACCATAAAATAAATCGTATGTCATTTGTTATTGTCAGTGCCGACTTTTCGTCCTACAGATCAGAAGACAGGACCAACACCTTTTCAAGGCTTCAGGAAAGCTGGGTCAATATCTCGGCCGATGCCGACAACAGTCATACGATCTGGCTTTCGTCAATTGCGGAAGGTACGCCTGAAGCAGATGCTGTAGAGCTGACAAAGGAAAAATTTTATTCATGCTGCAAGCCAAATTGCAGGCCCAGGGTGTTTTTCAAGTGGGGGCAGAGTTCAGGCGCGGCATGCTGAGATAGTTAAAGTTTGTGTGTGTAAACGGATGTTGCACGACCCTTTCACCATGCAGCATCCAAACAAAGGGGCCCGCGATGCGGGCCCCTTTCGTATTTGTTACTTTCCTGTGCAGGAAGG
Source organism: uncultured Flavipsychrobacter sp. (assembly GCA_964430995.1). GTDB lineage: Bacteria > Bacteroidota > Bacteroidia > Chitinophagales > Chitinophagaceae > Nemorincola. Next base: position 17,278 of record CAYSIG010000031.1, on the reverse strand, counting down.
ATCTAGTACCTGTAATGGTCAGTCTTATATGGGCCTTCTTTCGGCAAGCCAAGGTAGTTGGCCTGTGCGTCAGTCAGTTCTTCCAGTTGTGCGCCCACTTTTGCAAGGTGCAGGCGTGCCACTTTTTCGTCAAGGTGCTTAGGTAATACATACACCTTGTTCTCGTATTTGCTGTGGTTGAGCCACAGTTCTATCTGAGCCAGTGTCTGGTTTGTGAATGAGTTACTCATCACAAAGCTTGGGTGGCCAGTAGCGCAGCCCAGGTTCACTAAGCGGCCTTCAGCAAGTATTATTACGTCTTTGCCGTCTATGTTATACAGGTCAACCTGTGGCTTGATGGTGTCTTTAGTATGGCCGTAGTTGGTATTGATCCATGCCATATCTATTTCAATATCGAAGTGGCCGATGTTGCACACAATCGCTTTATCCTTCATAGCACGGAAGTGCTTTTCGGTGATCAGGTCGCGGCAACCCGAAGCAGTTACGATGATATCGGCTTCTTTCACGGCGTCAATCATGCGTTTTACTTCAAAGCCATCCATAGCCGCCTGAAGGGCGCATATCGGGTCTATTTCGGTAACGATAACGCGTGCGCCTGCACCACGCAATGAAAGCGCGCTGCCCTTGCCTACGTCGCCATAGCCACCTACTACGGCTACTTTACCTGCCATCATCACGTCTGTAGCGCGGCGTATAGCGTCCACCAGGCTTTCCTGGCAGCCGTATTTGTTGTCAAATTTCGACTTGGTTACAGAGTCGTTTACGTTGATAGCGGGCATTGGCAGTGTGCCTTTTGCCATACGCTCATACAGGCGGTGAACGCCGGTAGTCGTTTCTTCGCTCAATCCTTTGATGTGCTGGATAAGCTCGGTATAGTGGTCCAGTACTATGTTGGTAAGGTCGCCACCATCGTCCAGTATCATGTTCAGCGGGCGGTCTTCACTACCGAAGAACAATGTTTGCTCTATACACCAGTCAGCTTCCTGCAGGCTCTGGCCTTTCCATGCAAAAACGCCTATACCGGCAGCAGCGATAGCCGCAGCAGCATGGTCTTGCGTAGAGAAGATGTTGCATGAGCTCCAGCGCACTTCAGCGCCCAATTCCACCAGTGTTTCTATCAGCACCGCCGTCTGGATGGTCATGTGCAGGCAGCCTGCTATACGTGCGCCTTTCAGCGGCTTTTGCGCGCCATATTCTGCGCGTATGGCCATAAGACCCGGCATTTCGGCCTCGGCCAGCCTTATTTCTTTACGGCCCCACTCAGCAAGGCTGATATCTTTTACCTTATAAGGTAATTTAAAGTCGATTATTGAACGAGTCATCGTGCTCATAAATGATTTTTTGTTAAAATGTTCGCAAAGGTAAGGAATTAATGAATACGAAATGTTAATGAACGCCCAATATGGGTGCATTTCACATTGCGGCAAGCCAGTTCCAAACCTGAAAAAATGGTCATATTTTTACATTTTTTGAATTGCAGTTTTAGTGTGTATCGTATTCATTTTCTATTGTTTTTAAATATTTTTTTGCGCACTATTTGCACACTTTTTTACTGTCGAAAGTGTAAAGTAGAAAGTCGCGAGTCTTTATTTGGGAATAACCACAAGGCCACGTGGGTCCGAATGCTGACTACAGAGCAAAGTTCACGAAGCAGTCTATCAAAGAGCTTACCCCTGTTTTGGGCAGGGTGTGGGATAAAGTTCGTGAATGTGGTGGTTTTGCAGTGCGGTGCGGACGCGAGTTTGAGGGGATTTTTGGATTTTGGAATTTTCAGGAAAAAATAATTTAACCGCAGAGTTCGCAGAGAAGGCGCAAAGATGCGCAGAGGCTTTTATGAAGTAAGGGATGTCGTTAGAACCTAAATAATATCTGGCTTATTTCTTCAACTTCAGTACCCTGATTTGCCGAGGTCCTCGGCCGTGCTTCTGCCTTGGCTTCGAGAGACATCGGCCCAAGCACCCTCCGGAGATGGATTTTTTACTCCATTTACATCTCCCCTTCTCTACAACGTATCTTCTACTCCATTTCCAGCATTACTTTTATGTAACTTAATTCAGCAATTTTCAGATTGGTGATAAGCAGTTTTATTATTGCGGGGGCATTTTCTTTGTTAAAGGCTGCTTTATCATCGGTATTAAATACATGCTTCACATAACGGTATTCCTCAGGTTTTATAAGGTCGTTTAGTTTTTGGTTCGTTTCTTCTATCCGGAGAAATAAAACAGTCTTGGATGCTTCGAAATCTTCATCGTTCTTGTCGCCTATCGACTGCAGCAATGTTTTCATGTACGCCTGTGTTTCAGCACAAATATCTTTCATCATATTCACCCGGTTAAGCCTGGGTTGCGACCTTTCGGGCGTTTCCACCATCTTTGTTGCTTCGAATTTCTTAACACAAGAATCAATCTCCCGTTGTATAGCATCGGTAGTGCCGGTGTCCAACTGCTCTTCGCTGCTACAGGATAGCAGGCTCATCGCTGTGAGTATCAGAATAAATATCTTTTTCATGGAGATATTTTTTCAGAAATGTAAGAAAAATAATTCAAAAAAAATCCGGCTATTTGCGATCATCTCAATTTGTCAACCCATCACCATTTTCTTCGCCTTCCACAGCAAGGAGTCATTTTTCAGCAGCACCATATACAATGCCCGCTCCCCGCCAAAGCCACGAAAAAACCGCTCCACGCCGGGGTCCATGCTGCCCTCGAGGTCGAAGGTTTTGCAGCCCATTTTTTTTGCTTCCTTCATAGCATGCCACAGCAGCAGGCTCATGGCTTTGTAATTTGTTGCAGCCGGGTTTTGCCCGCCCATAAAATAGTAGCTGGTCGTTTCATCCCACACCTGCCACACTATGGCGTCAATTGCATCATTGCTCCGCGCTACCCAAAGTTTTGATGCGTTGTTTGCCATGCTCACATCCATTATCCGCTTCAGGTCATTGAGTGTGTACGGCAGATCCCTCCCTTTTTCCGTAAGTGTTTGGCGGTGAAACTCGTACAACTCACTGAGGTGGGTGGCCGAGTCAATGATGGTTGTTTCCTTTTCCGCCGCCTTTATGTTGCGCCGCATGGTATCCTTCATATTCGCCAGCAGGGCCGCTTCGTCCTGCCCCAGGTCAATGAGGAATGTTTGCTGCACCTCGGTTCGCAGCTTATGCTGCCGGAACAATCCCGCTTGCTTTATGCCCGGGCTTATAGATAAGTGCCACACCTTTACCGGCGGCAATTGTTTCATCAGGTCTTTTATGGTCTCGTGCTCAAAGCTGTCCGACTTACTTTGTTTGATATCGGCGGGATAGAAAATCACGGGTCCGAGGTAGGGTGTAAGGATGGGTGTGCGCAGTATGGCCACGCCCATCTTTTGCTCCACAGGATAAGCCCATATGCCCGCCACATGTTCACCATTGTATGTAATGGCAGCATCCCACTCGCCGCACACCACATCGAGCCACCACGGCTGCATGAACACCGGCACACTGCGCTGCTCACTGCATATTTTTTTATATAGGCTCTTGTTGGTCATTTTAGAAAATCCAAATTCCAGTATCCAAATTCCAAAATTGGTTATTTTGAATAATCACAAATCGCAAATCACAAATCATTTAAATTGTAAAACCCTCGCCGGCTGTATCCTGCGAATATACAATGCGGGCAGCCACATGCACAATATACATAAAGCCAGCGTTGCCACATCTATAACTGCCACCTGCCACCATATTATTTTTACCGGCACAAACTTCATATAGTATATGTCCTCCGGCAATGTGATAAAGCCGAAACGGACCTGCAGCCAGCAAATACCTAACGCCAGTATATTACCAAACAGTATGCCCGCTGCCCCTATAAGCCCCGCTATCCCAAGGAAAATATTTCGTGTACTCTCGTAGCTCATGCCCAGTGCCTTCAGCAACCCTATCATCCGGGCCCTGTCCACCATCAGTATCACCAGCACAGCGCCCATATTTATAATGGCAACTATAGCCATAATGGCGAGCAGTATCGTTCCGTTAATATCCTGCATCTCCAGCCATTCAAATACCGCCGCATAATTTTCCTTTGTGGTATACGATTCCAACGGTGCGTTGATCAGATTAAAATGCAGGTAGCTGGATACCGTATCAGCGTAAGCTACATCATCAAGGTCCACCTGGTAGCCGTTCACACTGTCCGCGTTCCAGTTGTTTATGCGTTGTATCAGCCGTATATCTACCACCCCATGATACCTGTCCACCTCCTCCATGCCGCTGTGGTACAACGCGGCCACCTTTACCTTGCGTATACGCGGGTAGCCGCTCCCTTCTATAAAATACAGCTGAACCGTATCGTTTATGTTCAGTTTCAGGCGGTCGGCGGTGGTTTGTGAGAGTATTATTTCTTTGGCGTAATTAGTGTCATTGTAGTTTATAGCCCCGCCCTTAGTGCTGATGCCGCTGAGGAAACGGTAGTTTTTGTCCACCCCCTTCAGGCGCAGGCCCTCCATAGTGCCTTTATACTGCACTATTACCGGGCGCTCCGCAAATGGCGACACGGAGACCACGTGTGGTACTTGCTTCATAGAATCCATCAGCCTGGGGTTCCGGTAAACCGGTATGGAATAGGTAAGGGCGTTGGAGTTTGTTTCATCATAGGGCTCTACACGGATATGCCCCATAAAGCCATAAAGCTTTTCTGTTATGCTGTGCTTGAAACCGGTAACGATTGACAGTGCCACAACCATCACTGCCACGCTAAGCGCTGTGGCCACGATCGCCAGTTTTATGATGAAGGAAGAAAAAGCGCCTTTCTGCTTCACCAGGTACCGCCTTGCAATAAAAAAAGAGAGGTTCATCCCTGTGGCATGTAACGTTTTGGTACTGGTGTAAATGTAGCTGATTTGCAGTTCTTTCGGAATTATGCCTGCGGTTTTAACAGCAAAACATGCCTTAAATAAAAATAACCCCCTTTATGCAAGGAAGGTTATATACGTCCGGTGAGACATCTAATTATTTACCTGCAGGCACTAACACCGGCTTCTTCACAACCGAGTTATATATCCTGCGTAGTGTAAGGTAACTGAGTACTATTAGCATGATTAGTAGTTAAAAATGAAAAATGGGTTAATAAATATTTAATTGTGTGTGTTTACCAGCATATTTCGTTTGTCGAGCATCACCGCAAAATCGCCGAATGCCTCCATGTTGCGCAACACAAGCGCTTCTTTTGATACATAGGAAGGCTGGTAGGCTTTTACTATGAGACCGTTCTTTACTTCATAGTTGCTTAGTGTTCTCCTTATTGCTTCTTTCGGAGATTTCACAAGGCTGTTCATCTTGCCAGGCCGGCACTCTGATTTTCTTGTAATGAGTTTCATTTCCACAACATTTTATGCAAAAGTATAATTAACTACCGAATAACAAAACCAAATCATAACCATTAACAAATAATATTTTACATAATTTATTTCTGTTTAGTTCAAAAACAACGTGTAGTTATTGCTACTATAGATATTTATTATTTCACTTTTCATTATTTATGTTCTGTATCTATGGGCTGTCTGTTCTTTTTTGCGCAATTAATCTATACTTTTGGCATATATATAATAACAAAGCCGCAATGCGGCCAGAACCACTTTGTATGAAAAAGATAGTCAGCCTGTTATTTTTAATAGCCATTTGCCAATCAGTCAGCGCTCAGATAACCATCACCGATGCTGATATGCCTGTGGTGGGTGATACTTTGCGCTACAGTTTTGCCTCACCTACAGGGTCGGGTATCACACTGGCTACTACAGGAGCCGGTGTTTCATGGAACTATACTTTTATGCCCATTGGCCAGGCGGTAGACACTTACCAGACTGCTTTGTCTGTCAATCCGCTTTATGCTTTTACTATCGGGTTTAGTGCCTACGGCTATAAAGTTGCAGACAGCTCACCTATTCCAATACCCCTGCCGGGCGCACCATCTATACAGCAGATATATACCTTTTTTGAGAAAAGGACGAGCATGCCGCTCGGCAGCCGTTTTCAGGCCGAGGCTTTTGCTGCTATCATAGGCGGCATTCCGGCCCCTATCAATTACGCTACACCCGATGTGTGGTACTTTTTTCCGTTATCATACACCGACCACGACAGCGCAAACTTTGAACTGGATATTGCCCTGCCGGGTTTCGGCAGTATAAAACAGGCCGGCGTAAGAAGTACACTGGTAGATGGCTGGGGAACGATTACCACTCCCTTCTATACTACCCCGGCCAACTGTATCCGCGTAAGGTCGGTAATACGTGAAATAGATTCCGTTCAGTTTGGCTCATTCCCTGCCATCGGTATTCCCCGCACTACTGTAGAATACAAATGGCTGGTAAACGGTGAACATTACCCTGCATTATGGGTTACGGCAAATATGGGGCCGGGTGGCGAAATGATAAGCAACATCAGGTACAGGGATCATCCTATGCCGGTCATCAATAACCATGTCCCTGTCGTGCGTAATAACATTACAGTATTAAAGGCTTACCCTAATCCGTCAACCGGCGGCATTGTGAATATAGATGTACCTGCTACTTGGGGCGAATATAAAGTTGAAGTATTTGACATGCAGTCGAAGCTCGTGGCCTCGTTCAATAATGCGCATCAGCTAGATTTAAATTCATTAACCGCAGGGCAATACCTGGCCCGTATCATATCAGGCACCAATACAGGGTATGCGTATATTGTAAGATAGCTTTTACCCGCTGGTATCTATTATATGTTTCGAGTCTTTGTGCCGCACTCTTATGAGGCAGATTTCAAACAGTGGAACATAAAAAATAACTGTTTTTGCAATATCATGCCTCTTTTTGGGGTGATTCCTGCTTTTTTGTAGGTGAATTTATATAACGCGATATTATTATAAATATGTTACAAACGGCTGGTTTTATTATCAGTTAATAATTACTTTAGCGTGGGGCATGGTGTCTGCGGCTGAAGGTTGCATGATAATTTTTTGAATTAAACTGATCGTAAATGAGAAAGGTATCTTTATTCTTTTGTACTACTCTGTTCTTTTTAGGCTTTATATCCGGCGCGTTTGCGCAGGCTCCTGTCATTACCACTGCTGTGAATAGCTCAGGCACAGGAGGCTTCGTTGATGATGTGCTGGCCACTGCGGGCAGGATTGATAACAACTACCTGATTTGTGTAGACGCGGCCAATAATCTTTATATAGCCGACTACGATAACTCACGTGTACGAAAAGTTACAGCCACAACCGGTATCATTTCTACTGTGGCCGGCAGTGGGGCCACAGGCTCTTTGGGAGATGGTGGCACAGCTACCACAGCTCAGCTGGGAGCGCCATCTGGCAGCAGGGGCGTAGTGGGTGTGGCCGTAGATGCTGCCGGTAATATATACATCGGCGATGCAACCAACAACAAGATAAGGTTTGTAAATGCAGCCACCGGCATCATCAGCACTTATGCAGGCACCGGCACTGCAGGTTTTTCTGGTGATGGCGGACCGGCTACTGCCGCGCAGTTGAATGGCCCGAGAGGTATTGCGTTAGACGCTCTGGGCAATGTTTATTTTTCTGATGGCGAAAACCAGCGCATACGTATGATTGTCGCTGCTACAGGTACTATTATAACCATCGCGGGCAATGGTACAGCCGGCTACGTAAGCGACGGTGTGGTGGCTACCTCCACAAGAATAAATAATGTAAGAGGCGTTGCGGTTGACGGCACGGGCAATGTATATATCGCAGATCAGGGCAATAACCGCGTAAGAAGGATCGCGGCTTTTACAAACATCATAACTACTGTAGCCGGTACAGGCACCGGAGGCAGCAGCGGCATACCGGGACCTGCTACCGCGGCGCAGCTCAGCCAGCCACTGGATGTAAAATTTGATGCCCTTGGAAATATGTATATAGCCGACAATGGCAGTAACAGGATAAAGATGGTCAATACTTCAGGTATAATGACTACTGTAGTTGGCACAGGTACTGCGGGTTACCTCGATGGAGTTCCCGCAACTGCCGGCAGGGTGAGTGGCCCCGCATCTATAGCCATTACATCTAACCCCAATTACTGGTATATTTCTGATAGAGGAAATAACCGCATAAGGCTTGTAAAGCCAAACAGCCTGCCTTATTTCACCGGAGGCCCTATTGTAGGTACAACTGTTTGCCAGAACTCTACAGGTAATAGTATGGGAACAATCCTCCCTGTTATGGATTCTGACCTGCAGCAAACGCTCACCTGGAGTGTAGCTGTGGCAGCCCTGCATGGCACGGCCGGCTCTTCAGCTACTGCTACATCCAACGGCACTGCAATTACACCGACAGGAGTAACTTATTCACCGACAACCGGCTATAGCGGCCTTGATACATTTACCATACAAATCTCTGATGGCGCAAACACAGCAAGCACAATGGTTATTGTTACCATTAACCCATTACCTGTTGTGCCTGCTATCGGCGGCCCTGCCAGTGTATGTGTCGGTGGCTCTGTCACACAGACCAATACTACCAGTGGCGGCCTTTGGGAAGCCAGCAACGCTAACGTGACCATTGGTTCGGCTTCGGGTGTTGTTAATGGAGTATCGGTCGGTACAGTTACCATCAGCTATACGGTTACAAATGCTTGCGGCTTTACCAGGGTGGTGCGCATATTAACAGTGAATACTGTACCGGCTACGCCTGCAGCTATAAGTGGCTCAACAACAGTGTGTGCGGGCAGCAGTGCTATATTGACCAGTGCTACACCGGGTGGCGTATGGACTTCTAACAATTCGGCTATTGCTTCGATAGGTTCTGCAACGGGAGTGATGACTGGTGTTTCAACAGGTACGACAACTATTACCTACACTGCCACGAATGGTTGCGGCAGCACTTTCATAACTGCACCCGTAACAGTAAATACTGCCCCGGGTGCTATAACAGGTTCTGCGGTTTCATGCGTTGGTTCGTCAAATACTTTATCGTCGTCACCCGGCGGCGGCACGTGGATCAGCAGCAACACCGCAGCCGCCACTATTGGTTCGTTATCTGGTTCAGTCTTAGGCGTGGGCGTGGGCACTACTACTATCAGCTATACATTAGGGAATGGCTGTTTTTCCACACTCTCTGTAACAGTTAATAACCCTCCGGGTGCAAGTGGTGGCACACCCACAGTATGCGTAGGCGGCACAACAACACTTACTAATTCAGGCGGAGGCACATGGACATCAGGTTCGGCTAATGCTACAGTAGGTTCGGCCTCAGGTATTGTAAGCGGTGTTACTGCAGGCACTGCTGTAATCACTTATTCGGTGGGCACATGTTTTACTACTACCACTGTCACCGTTATTGCTAATCCGTCTGCTATAACACCTCCCGGTGCGGTAGGTGTATGCGTAGGCGCGAATACAACTCTTGCTAATGGAACGCCGGGTGGCACCTGGAGCAGCGGATCCACCGGAATTGCCACTGTAGGAACAAGCGGCATCGTAACCGGCGTTTCTCCGGGTGTAGCAACAATTTCTTATACCAATGCATCAGGTTGCGCGGCAACAAAAAATATTACTGTTAACATCACACCTTCTGCACTTTCACCATCTTCTTCTCCGGTATGCGTGGGCAGCACCGCTACTTTCACTAATTCTGTCAGCGGCGGCACATGGACGAGCAGTGCCCCGGGCACGGCCAGTGTAGCAGCAGGTGTGGTTAGTGGCGTAAGCGCAGGTACAGCTACAATCACTTATACTATCGGCACCTGTTTTGTAACAGCCCCGGTAACAGTTATCGCAAGCCCTGCCGCTATCTCTCCGGCTGGCGCGGTAAGCATATGCGTTGGCGCAACGGCTTCGCTGTCTGACCCTACACCGGGTGGGACATGGAGCAGCGGCGCAACGGGTGTGGCCACTGTAGGCACTGCGGGCCTGGTAACAGGCGTATCAGGCGGCACAGCTACTATTTCTTATACGAATGTATCAGGTTGCTCCGCAATTAAGGTTGTTACCGTTAACAGCACGCCATCCGCTATTACCCCTTCCTCCACTACAATTTGTACGGGTACCACTATCACACTTACAAATTCGGTAAGCGGTGGCACATGGACCAGCAGCGCCCCCGGCACAGCCAGTGTATCTGCAGGAGGTGTGGTTACAGGTGTGGCTATAGGAACCGCTACTATTACTTATGCTATTGGCACTTGTACTGCTCTCGCTACTGTAACAGTAAATCTTTCCCCGAGTGCGGGAACGATTACGGGCCCTACACTTGTTTGCGTAGGCGCAACCGCATCATTATCCAATGCCACTTCCGGTGGTGTGTGGAGTAGCAGTGCATCCGGCATTGCCTCTGTTGGTTCTACTGGTATTGTCACCGGTGTTAGTGCAGGTGCGGCTACCATCTCTTATACAGTTACTAATGGCTGCGGCACCATTTCTACCACAGCCCCTATGACGGTAAATGCTGCGGCTACTGCAGGCACCATCACAGGTGTTGGTATGCTTTGCGCGGGTACATTTACTACCCTCGTGGCATCTGCCCCAGGCGGCACATGGAGTGTTACCAATTCTAACGCGACAATATCTTCTACAGGTTTGCTTACCGCCGTTACACCCGGTATAGATACTGTATTGTACACGGTAATAAATGCCTGTGGCCCCGTGTCAGCAAGGCATATTGTTACCATCGGCGCTTTCCTCAGTGCAGGTACGCTCTCCGGCCCCGGCGCAGTTTGCCAGGGTTCATCCATCACTTTAACAAGCACAGTTCCGGGCGGCACATGGAGCAGCAGCACAACTGCGGCTACAGTAGTTGGCGGCGTGGTTACCGGCGTTAGTGGTGGCCTTACTATCATATCGTATACAAATACCAGTTTCTGTGGCACAGCTACCGCAACGCACCTGGTAAACGTTACTGCATTGCCTGATGCCGGCACGGTTACAGGCCCAACCATCCTTTGCGCGGGCATGACAGCCCCATACACCACTGCCGGAACAGGCGGCGTTTGGTCAGTCACCAATCCTACGGCTACTATTACCACAGGTGGGGTTGTTACTGCTGTTACAGCAGGTATCGACACCATTGTTTATACTGTCATCAACTCCTGCGGTATTGATGTATCCTCAATAGCACTCACCATTGGCCCGGCTATAACTGCAGGCAGCAATTCCGGCCCCGGCACTGTATGTGAAGGTTCATTTATCATACTTACAAATACTACACCGGGCGGTGTATGGAGCGCAAGTAACACCAACGCTACTGTGGCAGGCGGTGTAGTTACCGGCGTATCTGCAGGCACTGTAGATATTTCCTATACAGTTACCAGCAGTTGCGGTTCGGTTGCGGCGGTATCTACAGTTACGGTTAATCCGTTGCCCGTTGCAGGAACTGTATCAGGCCCGTCAACAGTTTGTGTCGGCTCCACTATCACACTCTCCGAGTCTGTACCCGGCGGCGTATGGACAGCCAGCAACACTAATGCTACCGTCGTAAGCGGCGTAGTATCAGGTGTGTCTGTTGGTATGGTCGATATAACTTATACAGTTACCAATGGTTGCGGTTCGGCTTCCACGGTCAATACAATTACCGTAAGCACAGTGCCTTCAGCCGGCACCCTCGCCGGCGCTTCTTCTGTGTGTGTCGGAGCAGCTACCACATTATCTGCTACAGTACCTGGCGGCTCATGGAGCGCCAGCAATACCAATGCTACCGTTGTAGGCAGTGGCCTCGTATCGGGCGTTACCGCCGGCTCTGTTGACATCAGCTACACGGTTACCAATGTGTGCGGCTCGTCTACTACTGCGGCTACGCTTACCGTTAATCCGTTGCCTGATGCAGGTTCCATTGCAGGCCCTTCATCTGTATGTGTTGGTGCATCTATCACCCTTACCGATGCTGCACCCGGCGGCACATGGAGCGCCAGCAATACCAATGCTACAGTTTCAGGCGGCATAGTAAACGGTGTCAGCGCAGGTATGGTAGGTATCAGCTACACGGTTACCAATGTGTGCGGTACAGCACATGCGGTAAGTTCCATTATAGTTAACCCGGCCCCCGCTGCAGGCACGCTCACAGGCGGCAGCGATGTATGCGTTGGTTCCACAATGACACTTACTGAGAGCATTACCGGTGGTACATGGAGTTCCAGCAATTCGAATGCTACTGTAGCCGGAGGCGTTGTAACCGGCGTATCAGTCGGCATGGTGGATATAAGTTATGCTGTTACCAATGTATGCGGTACTGCCGTTGTTTCTGTACCTGTAAATGTGCAGGACGTACCGGTTGCCGCTACAATCACCGGTCCGGCATCTGTTTGTAAGACTGCCACAATAACTTTGGCCAATACCACCCCCGGTGGCGTATGGTCTGCAAGTAATACTAATGCTACCGTTACCACGGGTGGTGTGGTTACAGGTGTGAACGCGGGAACTGTAGTTATCACCTATACTGTTACTAACCCCTGCGGCACTGCTACCAGCACCAAGTCTATAACCATCACACAGGCGCCAAGCGCCGGTGCTATTACCGGGCCATCTACAGTATGCGCCGGTCAGAACATTACACTCGCAAACGGCGTAATGGGTGGCACATGGAGCAGCGGCAATCCTGGTGTAGCTTCTGTAGCAGCCACGGGTGTTGTGTCGGGCATAGCAGCTGGTACGGCTACCATCAGTTATACAATGGCCAATAGCTGTGGCAGCAGGTCTGCTACACGCACAGTAATGGTATTGGCTCCGGCCGATTGCGGCGGCGGTGGTGTAAGCGTGAAAGGCACAGCGCAGGCACAGGATGAATTAAAGGTATTCCCTAACCCCAACAAGGGTTCATTCAACCTCCACCTGATTACCGGGAATGAAGAACCGGTGACTGTGATCATCACCAACATCATCGGCAGGAAAGTAAAAGAATTTACCACCACTACTAATAAGATAACCGAGGTGCAGATGAACACTTCACCCGGCATCTACCTCCTCACCGCCACTACAGGCAACGGCAGGTATGTATCTAAAGTAACAGTGGAATAATTTGTACGCATACCAATATCACAAGAAGGCTGCCCCGGCAGCCTTCTTTCATTTATTACCGGCTCAACGTCAGAAATTGCCCCCATTTTCCAGGGCCTCTGCGGTTCGTTGCTTTATATCTTATAAAACCTCCCTCTCAATTACCAACAAAATACCCCCGTTTTTTCTCTTAAACCCTTTACCACACTGCATTTCACCCGTTCCGAAAAATGTGGATATCTTCTTCCCTCGGGAGCGTTTTGGTCTGGTTTTTCTGCCTACTTTTGACATGAGATTTTATCACACAAAAAAGTAAGTATATGGCAGACGACAAATTGAAAGTACTAAAACTGGCGCTCGACAAGATCGAGAAAGACTATGGCAAAGGATCGGTAATGATGCTTGGCGACAAGCAGCAGGATAAGATGGATGTGATAAGCACAGGCTCTATAGGCCTCGATGTGGCACTTGGCGTGGGCGGCCTGCCCCGCGGCCGTATCGTGGAGATATATGGCCCCGAATCTTCAGGTAAAACAACCATTGCCATTCACACCATTGCCCAGGCGCAGAAGAAAGGTGGCATATGCGCTATTATAGATGCCGAGCACGCATTCGATGCCAGCTATGCACGCAAGCTGGGGGTAGACGTAGACAACCTAATCATATCCCAGCCCGACTATGGCGAGCAGGGCCTCGAGATCGCCGACCGCCTCATATCTTCCGGTGCGGTAGATGTGGTGGTGATAGACTCTGTGGCCGCACTCGTGCCTAAGGGCGAGCTGGAAGGCGAGATGGGCGAAAGCAAAATGGGCCTCCAGGCGCGCCTCATGAGCCAGGCGCTGCGCAAGCTCACCGCTACAATATCCCGCACGGGCTGTTGCTGCATATTCATCAACCAGCTACGCGAGAAGATAGGCGTGATGTTCGGCAACCCCGAGACAACTACCGGCGGCAACGCCCTCAAGTTCTACGCATCCGTAAGATTGGATATACGCCGCATCAGCCAGATAAAAGATGGCGACGTGGCCAGCGGCAACCGCACCCGTGTAAAAGTGGTGAAGAATAAAGTGGCGCCGCCGTTCAGGCAGGTGGAGTTCGATATCATCTTTGGCGAGGGCATCAGCAAGATGGGAGAGATCATAGATATGGGTGTGGAGCTGGGCTTATTGCAGAAGAGCGGTTCGTGGTTCAGCTATGGCGATAGCAAGATAGGCCAGGGCCGCGATGCGGTAAAACAATTCCTGCACGACAACCCCGAAGTCAGCGACGACATAGAAAAGAAGATACGGGCAGCGTTGATGGTAGACACCAGCAGCTAAAAACGAAAGATGGGTTAGTAAACAAAAACATAGCGCTTCCGCATACTGCGGGGGCGTTTGTGTTTTCGGCAAGGCCCGCGCAACAAAGATTTTTTGTTGCGCAGAAAATGCCACATTGAGCCCTTGAAAGTTGGCATGGTATTTGCAACTTAACAACAGACCCCCTTTTCTTCTTTAACCTAACTGAACTTATATGAAAAAATACCTTTTTCCAGCAATTGCTATTGCTATCGGCGGCATTGTAAGCTGCGGCAAAGATTACAACCCCAATGGTGTAAATCCAAACAAAAACAATGATATTGCCGCATCTATTGCGGCATTGGCCCCACAGCCAAAAACTGTGACAATAAACGCCGCTACCGGCGGTTCTTTCAACGGCAATAGCGGAACAAGGTTTGTATTCGCACCCAATTCATTCCAGACATCAACCGGAGCAATTGTGACGGGTAATGTTCAGGTGCGGGTAACCGAATTCCTAAAGAAAGCAGACATACTATATTCAGGGGTACTCCCCATCAGCGACGGGGAACCTTTGCTGTCGGGCGGCGAAATGCTGGTGGAGGCGACACAGGGAGGACAGGACGTGCAAATGGCACCGGGTAAACCATTTAAAGCAAATATGCCGATGCAGGGCACCAAGGCCAATGGCATGCAGTTATTCATTGCCGAAAAAAACGGGGGCGTGGTGAACTGGAAGCCGGTAGACACCGCTGTGGGCGGGTTTGTTTTTACTGACGGTGATACTATAGGTATCTCTTCCATAAAAGTAAACACCTACTGCAATGCTGACAGATTCATGGCCTCTCCGGACTACCAGGATTTCACCATAACCATAAACATGAATGGACAAACGTATATAAAGGATTCGATGAAATTATATACTGTGTATGACGAGTATAACGGAGTTTGGCCTAACCGTGGCTACAACGCGGTAGGAAATGATTACCGGGAGAACCACGTGCCCAATATACCGGTGCACTTTGTTGCCATGATACAGAGCCAAGGCAAATTTTATGGTGGCATAACAGGCGCCACACCTTCGAACGGCGGAAAGTATATTATTGATATGGCGGAGACCACACCGGTGGCATTTAAGACAAAACTTATGGATTTGTAGTTTCCGGCTGAACAGGGCCTCATTTTATTATTTTCCCGGAATATAATGGAATCGGGGGTGTAGAATTTTTCTACACCCCCGATTTTTTATTTCCCACGCAACGGTAGTCAGAGATATACGGTTAGGTTGTTTTTTTTATTAATGCCGGGACAATCAGGGGACTATACCGGCTGTAGTATCTCCGGTGCGTTCGTGTTAATTTTCGGGCGGTACAGATCGCGGCTCCCACTAGACCAAGCGTCCCGCTTGGTCTTACCTATTGCAAGCGTCTCGCTTGCGAACATAACATTACTTCACCAGCTTATCCACCGCGGCCTGCAGGCCCCTGCTGCTATTTTTTCGTTTTCTTCACATCCTTCAATACTATTTTATCCTCCCCGTCCAATCTCCTCTGAACCTTCTTCAGGTCTTCTGCCGGTGGTAACTGTTCAGGTTTCACGCCACGTTCCATGAGCATTTTACGCACAGCAATGTTATTATCAATATGCTCTTTCGAGATAGCACCTTCACCCTTAAGGTCTTTCTCCGTTACGTTGTGGCTGGTGAGCTCTGTAGCGAAATCCTTTGCTTTAATAGTCAGCGTTGGCAAAAAATCTGCCAGAGGCCTGTTATCGGGTATTTGCAATTTCCGTTTCATGTCGTTAGTGGAAAAGCCACCGAATAGCGCCTGGTCACCCTTACTACGGATAATGGCAAAGCCTTTATCATCTACACCTCGTTCATAAATAATACCGGATAACTTCTTTTCCGACTTCGATAATTTTTCTCTTGCTGTTACCCTTGCTATGTCCAATAGCCTTTGCTCTATGATTTCCTGCTTACGGGTTTGTACCGCAAAGTATGTTTGCGCAAATGCTATTTCCGATTTTGCCGCATCCCCATTCTGAGCGATTAAATAACATGCATATCTTGTAAGTGCTAAATCTTCAATTTCGCGTTTGGCACCTTTGGCCAAATCTATCATTTTCCCGATATCGGCAAAATGATCAGAAACCGCGCCACCACTGCTTTCACAAGATATTCTTGCTTTATCAATGACTTTAAGGAAATTATCCCATTTAGTATAGCCCAGAATATTTTGTAATTCTCTGGCACTCCAGCATTCGATACCATTATATTGATAACATGCACTTTCAAATTGCTCAAAAAGCTGCTGTATTTGTTCTGCTTTCACAACGCAAAAATCTACTATAATTTACATAAATCGAAACCTTCATCTAAAATTGTGGATAAATACCGGAGATTAAGCCATCGCTCGATTGTGTGTTGTGTTCCCCAAAAAAAAACCGCGCCGAACTGCTGTGCTTCACCTCTCCTTGGGAGAGGATGGGAGAGGTCCCTCCCGATCCCCCTCAATCCCGCGCCCACACTAGAAAGCAATTTCCATGACGGTACAGTTACTGTACCGTCATGGTACACTTACTGTACAATCATGTCTTTTTAATTTTTCCCAAAAAGACACCCTCACGACCTTTGCCACAAAACAATACCGTATCATCATGAGCAACAATAAAAAACTAAAGGCCAAAGAACTCTACATGCAGACCGGCCTCACCAAAACACAGATAGCAGCCGTTCTTGGCATCAGCCGCCGCAACCTCCACTACTGGATTCGTGAAGACCATTGGGACCGCCTGAAACAGTCAGCCGAGCACATGCCGTCGCTCATGGCCGAGAAATGCTACCACCTGCTCAATCACCTTACTGACAATTACCTGCAGGACTACCGCACAAGTAACCTCAGGCGCGATGATATTGAGACCCTCTACCGGCTCTCCCTCACTATCCAGAAGCTGAAGAACCGTACTACCGCTAATGAGAGCATGGAGATGTTTGCCCTATTCCAGGATGGCCTGCTAAAGCGCAATCCCGATCTCGCCAGGGCCCTCATGCCTT
>CAYSIG010000030.1:0-69242 GCA_964430995.1 uncultured Flavipsychrobacter sp. | reverse complement strand
GATATGGGAGCATAACAGCGATGAAAAAGAGATCATACTGATAGGCATAGAAGGCAAGGGCAAGATACTTGCAGACAACCTGTCGGGTATAGTAAAAAAGATAAGCCCGCTGAAAGTGAAGACCATTTCACTGAGCATCAATAAGAAGAAGCCACTGAACAACGCCATTGATTTTAATGAGAACCTCACGGGTTGCTCAGTAATACTTGTGGACGATGTGGTGAACTCCGGCAAGACGATTCTATACTCGCTTACTACGCTTCTTGACTACGACCTGAAAAAACTGATGGTAGCAGTGCTGGTTGACCGTAAGCACAAGAATTTCCCTATTGCGTCAGACATAGTGGGGCATACAATAGCCACCACCGTGCAAGACCACATAGAGGTGGAAACAGAAGGAAAAGAGATAGTGGCGGTATATCTGGAGTAAATGTTTACTGGTTGATATGTTGATAGATCAACAGGCCGATGTTTAGTTTATACTTTTCTAATACATTATTTAATAAGAGATGTCTTTTACATTAGTTATACATGGAGGCGCAGGTAATATAACCCCTGCCATAATGGACAAAGAAATGGAGCAGCAATACAGCGCAGCATTGAAAGATGCGCTGGATAAGGGCTACGATGTATTGCGCAAGGGCGGCTCAGCCATGGATGCCGTAGTGGCATCAATTACTACAATGGAAGATTGCCCGCTCTTCAATGCGGGGCGTGGGTCGGTGTTCACAAAAAAAGGATTGAACGAAATGGATGCCGCGCTGATGGATGGCAGCAACCTGATGGCCGGGTCGATAGCGGGCGTGCGCAATATTAAGAACCCCATCATACTGGCGCGTGAGGTGATGCTGCATTCAGGGCATGTGTTCCTGGGCGGGGAGGGGGCATCTGAATTTGCATTGAGCCACGGAATAGAGATGGCTCCGGATGAGTATTTCTTCAACCAATCGCGGTATGACCAGTGGCTGGAGATTCGGCACACCAATTTCACGCAGCTTGACCATAAAGGCGACAATCTGAAAAGCCACTTACCAGACACACAGGAATATAAATTCGGAACCGTGGGTGCTGCGGCATGCGATGAACAAGGCAATATAGCAGCCGGCACATCAACAGGCGGCATGACCAACAAGCGCTTTGGCCGCATAGGCGACAGCCCGGTGATAGGCGCCGGCACTTATGCCAATAACAAGACATGCGCCATCTCCTGCACCGGGCATGGAGAGCCTTTCCTGCGTGCTTGTGTTGCGCATGATGTTTCCTGCCTGATGGAGTACAAGGGGCTTTCGCTGAAAGAAGCCTGCGCCACGGTGATAAAAGATAAGCTGATAAAAATAGGCGGCGAGGGCGGACTCATAGCAGTAGATGCTAAAGGCAACTATGACTTCTGCTTTAACTCGGCCGGTATGTATAGAGGAATGAGGAATAGTGTAGGAGAGGAAGTGGTGGCGTATTATGGGTAAATATCTTAAGCCTGATAAAAAGTAGAAGTATACTTACCTGTTCCCCTTAAATTTGCTCAGGAGCATTTATGGCAGAGAAGAAACCACGTGCAAAGGGCACCAAGAAAAAGGAATTAGTTTCCACCCAACATACCGAAACTCATGTAGAAGGCATTTCAGCACCGGAAGTGGAGCATCATGCTGTTGATGAAATAAATATACCGGACACACATGATGCCATATTCATTAAGGGAGCGCGCATGCACAACCTGAAGAATGTGGATGTGGCCATTCCCCGCAATAAACTGGTGGTTGTAACAGGTGTGAGTGGCAGCGGCAAATCATCCCTTACGATGGACACACTTTTTGCCGAAGGGCAACGCCGCTATGCCGAAAGCCTGAGCGCATACGCCCGGCAATTTCTGATGCGGATGGACAAACCCGACGTTGATTATATACGCGGTATATGCCCGGCAATAGCCATAGAGCAGAAAGTAACCACGCGCACACCCCGCAGCACAGTGGGTAGCATGACCGAAATATATGATTACCTGCGACTGCTGTTCGCGCGCATAGGTAAAACATATTCGCCTGTGAGCGGCAAGGAAGTGAAGAAAGATACCGTGACCGATGTAGTGGAATTTGTGCAGACACTCCCCCCCGGCGCCAAAGTGCAATTCATAGTGCCACTGGTAGTAAGGAATAAACGCACACTGGAGGAAGAACTGAACATACTGATGCAGAAAGGCTTCAGCCGGATATATGTGCCGACCGTAGATGAAAAGCCGATACGCATAGAAGATGTGCTGGAGAAAAAAGTGAACCCGGGCAAAGCGAAGGTGAACCTTCTGATAGACCGGATAGTAGCGAAGGAACAATTTGACGAAGATGACCTGCACCGTCTGGCAGATAGCATACAGACCGCGTTTTATGAAAGCGAGGGTGAATGCCTTGTGGAAGTGGATGGGAAGAAGATACACACTTTCAACAACCGCTTTGAAGCGGACGGGATTATTTTTGATGAGCCTACCCCTAACCTGTTCTCATTCAATAATCCATATGGTGCGTGCCCGGTGTGTGAGGGTTTTGGGCAGGTACTGGGTATAGATGCCGACCTGGTGATACCAGACAGGCGGCTGAGCGTGTATGAAGACGGCGTGGCTTGCTGGCGCGGTGAAAAGATGGCGGAATGGCAGCAGGCATTTATCAAGACATCAGCTAAATATGATTTCCCGATACACAAACCCATTGATGACCTAACGGAGGCACAATACAAGCTGCTATGGAACGGAAATGACCGGGTAAATGGCATAGCTGATTTCTTCAGGATGGTAGAGCAGAACCTGTACAAGGTGCAATACCGCGTGATGCAGGCCCGCTATCGCGGGCGCACTGTGTGCCATGAATGCAAGGGAAGCAGGCTGCGTAAGGAAGCCCTGTACGTGAAGGTAAACGGTGCAACTATTGCCGACCTTATGTTCAGGCCGGCAGATGAACTGTATGACTGGCTGCAAAAATTAAAACTGAACGAGCATGACCTGGCCATAGCAAAACGAATCATGATAGAGGTGAACCAGCGGATGAAGACCCTGCTGGATGTTGGCCTGAATTATCTTACGCTCAGCCGCCTGGCCAATACCTTATCGGGTGGGGAGAGCCAGAGGATACAGCTTACCAAATTCCTGGGCAGCAACCTTACCGACTCCCTGTATATACTGGACGAGCCCAGCATAGGCCTGCACAGCAGGGATACGGAACGGCTGATAGGTGTACTGAAATCGCTGCGCGACCTGGGCAATACAGTAGTAGTGGTGGAGCATGATGAAATGATGATGCGCGAAGCAGACCATATAATAGATATGGGGCCACTGGCCAGCCACCTGGGTGGCGAGGTAGTAGCTGAGGGCGCCTATAATGAGCTGATAAAAAACAAGAACAGCCTGACAGGAAAATATCTCAGCGGTGCATTAAAAATAGAACCACCCGCGGTGAGGAGAAAACCCGGTGCTCGGATACGTATAGAGGGCTGCAGGGAGAACAATCTTAAAAATATCTCGGTCGACTTTCCGCTGAATATGCTGTGCGTGGTAACAGGAGTGAGTGGCAGCGGCAAGACCACATTGGTAAAGCAAACGCTCTACCCCGCCCTGCAAAAACACTTTGGCGAGAGCGCCGACAGGCCGGGGCTATTCCGCAATCTATCGGGCGACCTGAAGAGCATATCGCACATAGAGCAGGTGGACCAGAACCCTATAGGCAAATCATCACGCAGCAACCCGGTAACTTACATAAAGGCGTATGACGAGATACGCAAACTGTTTGCAAAACAGCCGCTGGCAAAGATGCGCGGCTTTGTGGAAAAGTTCTTTTCGTTCAATACTGATGGTGGACGGTGCGATACCTGCAAAGGTGAAGGCGAGGTAGTGGTGGAAATGCAGTTCCTGGCAGATGTGCACCTGCTGTGCGAGGTGTGCAAGGGCAAACGGTTTAAGGAAGAAGTGTTGGAAATAACCTATCGTGGCAAAAGCATTTATGATATACTGGAGCTGAGCGTGGACCAGGCCATTGAGTTCTTTGCCGATGAAAAGAAACTTGCACATGCACTGCAGCCACTGAGCGATGTGGGCCTGGGCTATATTAAACTGGGCCAAAGCAGCGACACACTAAGCGGAGGAGAGGCGCAACGCGTGAAACTGGCATCTTTCCTGGGCAAGGGAAAAATGAGCGATAAAGTACTCTTCATCTTTGATGAGCCCACCACAGGGCTGCACATGCACGATATAAAAAAGCTGCTGCAATCGTTTGACGCACTGATAGAACAGGGCCACTCCATAATAGTGGTAGAGCACAACACAGACGTGATAAAATGTGCCGACTGGGTGATAGACCTTGGCCCGGAAGGGGGGATAGGCGGCGGAAACCTCCTGTACGAAGGCCCTCCCGATGGCCTGAAAAAAGTAAAGGGCAGCCATACGGGCAAGTATATGTAGCCTGCAAAAATTAACTAGCAGCCAATAAACCATAACAATTGCCCTCTTTACCCAAATAAATTTTATTAAGGCCGAAAATCATTTTATCTTTATAAAAACAATCCTATATGAAAAAGCTATCATTATTGTTCATTCTCGCTTCCCTGTCTGTTTGCTCGTATGCTCAGAACACAGCCAGCCAGCCGAAACTAATTGCTATGCTTGGCAGCATATCACCAAAGATCAACCCTGATGGTAAAATAGGTGTAACCACCGTGACAAGGGACATGATCCTTGCTAATGCCGTACTAACGATGCCACCACCACCGTGTGATATTGTGAGCTATACCTTTAGTGTGCTGCCAAAGGGCAAGGATTTTATGGGGCCATTTGCGGTAACAGGTGCTGCACTTACAGCAAATATCAAAAAGACGCTGAAAGATATGGAGTACCCGCAGGGCAGAGTTTTTATTGAGAACATCAAGGCCAACTGCGGCGGAAAAGAAATGGCGGTACAGCCAATTCTTTTAAACATGGTACTGAATAAATAATGAAGAGATACCTGTTACTTGCCCTGGCGGTATTGCCACTGATGGCATACGCGCAAAAACAAAAGAAGAAAAAGAATGAACCGGCAGCATTGCCCCCACGGGTATGGGTAGGCAATGTGCGCACTTACAATACCAGTAGAGAGGTAATATTATCTAACCCGAAGCTGATCACTGATTCTGTGGGGTGTAGGGTCTCCGGGTTCACTGTTTCTTTACATGCACCCGGGCATCCTTTTTACGGGCCACTGTGGGCGGTAGGTGAGGATTTTACGCAGGTGCAGAAGGATGTGATACAGCAGTGGGATTATCCTGATGTTACTTTTTATGTGCAGGACATTCACCTTAACTGCCACGAGAAGGATGCTACTGCCACTCCTTTCCAGTTGCATTTTGACCATTAGCCCCCTTCCTTTTTCAGTCCAACACGAACTTTATAGGCAGTGTAAACAACACTTTTACGGCCATTCCATTCTGCCTGCCGGGTTTCCATTTGGGCATACCGTTTACCATACGCAGGGCTTCTTCATCGCAGCCGCCACCAATACCCCGCACCACCTGCGCATCAGTGACACTGCCATCTTCATTCACCACGAATTGCACCAGTACCCGCCCATCAATACCATTGGTGCGGGCACTTTCGGGATAGTGTAGATTGCTGCTGATGTATGCGCCCATATCGCCTACGAACTGCGGCATCTGCTTTACATATACAACCGGCTTTGCAGGTGGGTCTGCCGGGCGGTCCATAATGCCGGTGCCGGGTTTTCCGGGCTGTAGAGGCACATCACCTACCAGGCCGCTGTCATTGTTTGCGATACCGGGCGCTACATTAAGCAGGTCGCGGTTCCGTGTCATTTGCTCATCAGGGCGAATGGCGTCGCTGGTGATAACTGGCGGAGTAAACAGCTTTGTCTTTACCTGCCTTGGCGGCTCTACAGGCTTTGGCGGCTCCACCTTCAGTTCAGGTTTCGGTTTAGACATCTCTACAGGAGTAAAAGAAGTTACTACTGTATTCGGACGGAGTTCATCGGGCTTATCTGACCGGATGAATGACAGACAACACAAAGCAACAATGGCTGCAAACATCAACAGCACACCACGCTTCAGGCGCTGGTTGTAATGCTTACGTAATTCATAGCCACCATACACTTTATTGTGGTGGTCGTAGATAATGTCGAGATAGTCGGCCTGTAATAATTTCGTGGTTTCCATATAAGGTTGTTTATAGTAAGATGCCGTGGTTGCATATTTCCATACCATTTCTCCAAAATTATTTTTCAGGTCTGACGACCACCAGCACTTATCCACTGATTGTATTCTGTTATTAACCGGGAAATTGAACAACTATTTGCCGACTACGAAAAAAGCATTCCAGGAACCGTACCCGGAGAAGAAAGCAGCATTTTATATGGATACATATTTCACCAGGGCGAGGGTGACGATGGCGTAGCCTAAAAGGATTCCTCATTGCCCTGATTTATTATAGAGTAGCTAT
The DNA here is from genome assembly GCA_964430995.1 of uncultured Flavipsychrobacter sp. Lineage (GTDB taxonomy): Bacteria > Bacteroidota > Bacteroidia > Chitinophagales > Chitinophagaceae > Nemorincola. The sequence goes on along the minus strand of CAYSIG010000030.1, from coordinate 62,785 downwards.
CTCAGCTGCCCCATATATGTTGGGTCTACCTGCACCCCTAACGATGCTGCTTTCTGTGCATCCTTTAATGCTTCTGCCTTATTGCCCATTGCCAGGAAACATTTAGACCTCGACAGGTACACATCGCCCGACTCAGAACTACGCTCCGCTGCCATATTAAAGTCTTTCATGGCCTCGGGTAGTTTGTTCAGTCGCTGGTATATCCTTCCGCGGTTCATATAGGGTATGTATGCGTCAGGATTCTGCTCTATTGATATGGCGTATTCTTTCAATGATGAATCGAGTTTGCCTACAATGTCGAAATAATTGGCATAGTTGCTATGCCCTTCAGGCGCGAACGGTTTTATCTGCAGGCCCTTCCTGAAGCAGTACTGTGCCGAGTCGTATTGCTGCTTGATACTGTATATTACAGCCAGGCCCAGATACACACTTTCGTTATTGTCTTTTATCTTCATGGCCCGCATATAGGTGTTCTTGGCAGAGTCTATCATCCCGAAATTGCGCTGCAATTCCGCTACGCAAATGACAGGATTGATGTAGTCCGGCTTTCTCTCTATCGACATATTGAAATTGATCATTGCCGAGTCGGCCATTACTTTTTTCTTATTGGCATTGGTCGCTTCTTCATAACGGGTAAAGTATTCCTGGCCAAGGTAGAAGTACCCCACAGGCGCTTCGGGATGCTTTTCTATATCGTCCTGCCACAGGGTTATTGCATCATACCAGTCTTTGCACCGCTCATTACTCGCAAATCCCAGCGCCAGGCAATAGACAAGTGTGGCCCCGAGCAGTATTTTGCCCGTTCCTGCTTTTGCCTTGTCCTCAAAATATTCCGACACAACCCATCCAAGTATAAAGAACAACCCCAGGTAGGGTATATATCCGTAGCGGTCGGAAACAATGGCGCCACCTACAGGCAGGAATTGCAATAGCAGGAAGATGTTGATGACAAAGAATGCCATGCCGAAAATAACAGCCTTGTTGTGCCTTGCAAATTTCCATATCACAACAGCTAGTGCGATAATAATCGCCGGGTACATATAGTAGCTGGCAGGCAGCGAATCATTTACCTTAAGCGGGTAGGGGTAGAAATTGCTTAGCCCCGCAGGTACCACAGCCTTCCACAGGTAGGTAACCAGCGCGTAACAGCCAAGCGCGAACCGCTCCAATGGATTAAAGTTTGCATCAAGCGTGGCGAGCGCACCTACATCTTTTTGCGCAATAATTGACAGGATACCAAACAATAGTGAAAGCCCGAAATGCGGCACTTTTTCCAGTATTATCTTGAAGCTGAATTTACGTTTCTCAAAATAGTCGATGATGAAGAGTGTTACCGGCAATGTCACAGCTACTGATTTAGCCATCAGCGACAACGTGTACAGCACCAGCACAGCTATGTACCACATGGCTTTTTTCTCTGTGCGCACGTATTTTACATAGCAGGATAGCGATAGCACGAAGAACAACCCATACAGCACATCTTTACGCCCCGCCGCCCATGCCACAGATTCTATGTGCATGGGGTGCAACCCGAACAACAGGCCCACGATGGTTGCTGCAATTGTTCTGCCGGTAAGCAGGCGCACAAAGTAATATACAGCAATGGTGCACAGTACATGCAGCATAAGGCTGGTGAAGTGATATATCCACGGGTCAAGGCCGTATTTACCGTATTCAAAGTAATAAAGCAGTATGGTAAGCGGATGATAGTTGCCCATTACCGGGTGGCTCACCGAGAATATGTTCTTTATCGCGTCGGGCGAGGTGTCTTTTATCAGCGGGTTGGTGATAATGTAGCCAAGGTCGTCCCAGTTGGTCAATTGGTTGTTCAGGCACTCCTGCAGGAAAAGGAAGGTGATTACTCCTATTGCCGCGGGTATCGCCCATTTACCATACTTATCCCAAAAGGTCGCACTGTTGCTTTCATGCTGCTTTGCTGCCGGTCGTTGCTGCACAGGCCGGGCAGGGGTACTTCCCGCATTTGTATTTTGTTTATTCGTCTTCTTTGCCATTGCCCGGAAGGGTTATTTTGCTATCCTTGTTTACACGCTCAGGAATTTTTAAAGATAAATAAAAAGTGGTTTAATTTTCAAATGGTATATTATTCATTTTGTGTAATTTTGGAAAGTGTCAGGAATAAAAAGCACCAACGGCAAAATTATCAGGTTGCCTGATGAGCGCTGGATGCATATTGTAGAAGGGCATCCGGAAATGGCGGGTCATGTAGATGATGTTTTGTCCACAGTGGCCTTGCCCGATATAGTGGTCCAGGGCAGTGCGGGCGAGTTGCTGGCGGTTAGATATGAAAGCAGCGAGAAGGTGTTGGTAGTTATATATAAGGAAAATGAGACAGACGGATTTATCCTGACCGCGTATTTTACGACACAGGTTAATAAAATACTGAAAAAGACGATACTATGGCAGAGGTAATAATGACAGATATTATGCAGGCGCTTAAGGCTATAAAACATAGTAACGCTAATGACTTGCACATACGCTACGATAATGATGCTGATGTTATGTATGTAAGCTTTGGGCCACCGCTTCCTGCTGATGATACTGAAATAGGTGATGACGATATTTTATATCGTTACCGCGATGGGGAGGTCATTGGTCTTACCGTTACTCATTTTAGTGAAAGAAGTTGAGCGATACGCTATTTCTGCCCCACAGGACGAAGCGAGACGCTTCGTCCTGAACCATGCAAGGGTCTCCTTTGTGAAACCCTGCCACCGTAAATTCCAAAATCCGAATATCCCCCTCAAACCCGCGCCCAGCCTGCACCCAAAAACCATGACGGTACAGTTACTGTACCATGACGTTTTTTTTATTTTGCCGCCACAACATCATACCCGAACTTTACATCATACCCGCAAAATTTCGGGTAAGTTCTTTGACAGACTGCTTTGTGAACCAGGTGCAACTTGTGCTCTTAAAAACACCCTGCGGGAATCGCGCCTCTGCGCCTTTGCGTGATGCTGTTTTTCTACTCCCGGACTTACGACTCACGACTTTCATAGTGAGCTTCGAACTACGACTAGTATACCTTTGGGGGTATAATTATACCATTGGGGGGTATATTTATACTTTTTAGGGTATAAATATACTCGTTTATACATCAACAAAAAACGTATATGACTGCCCACAGCGTATTTCAGCCACCCGCACTCGCGTTTTTTTACCCATTTCTGTCAAATCCCGAATATTATACCTTTCACACGCCCTAGTTCGTATTTTACAGCCTTGTAGAGAATACTAAAACAACTCACTTTCAGGTACTTCACTTATAACTTTTAACTTAATGAAGATAGCGATTTTAGGTGCCGGCATGGTAGGCCGCACAATGGCCTTAGACCTTGCAAAAAAACATGAGGTTACTTCTTTTGATGTCAGTAGCCAGGCTTTGGATATACTTTCACAAAGAGAACCCACAATAAAAACGATAAAGACCGACCTGCAGGACTACGCAGCGTACAATAGCCTCTTATCAGGGTTCGACTATGTGGTCACTGCCGTGCCCGGTTTTATGGGATACAAAACGCTTGAAGCCGTAATAAAAGCGGGTAAGGATGTTGCAGATATTTCGTTCTTCCCCGAAGACGCGCTGGCATTGGATGCTTTGGCAAAGCAAAATAATGTTACGGCCATTGTAGATTGCGGTGTAGCACCCGGCATGAGCAATTATGTGATAGGTTATCACAACGAGAAAATGAAGATCAGTTCATTTGAATGTATGGTAGGCGGACTGCCCGTAAACCGCGTGAAACCATTTGAATACAAAGCTCCTTTTTCACCCATTGATGTAATAGAGGAATACACACGCCCGGCGCGGCTTATGGAGAATGGCCATATAGTTACAAAACCTGCCCTCAGCGAGCCTGAACTGGTTGACTTCCCGCAGGTGGGTACGCTCGAATCGTTCAATACCGATGGTCTCCGTTCCATACTCTTCACCATGGGCCACATCCCGCACATGAAGGAGCGGACACTGCGCTACCCCGGCCATATAGACCTGATAAAAGCCATGATGAAGGGCGGCTTTTTTGATACACGGAAGATTAACGTGAATGGCGTTGACATCTCCCCGTTGGAATTTTCTTCTGCCATACTATTAGACCAATGGAAGTCGGCACCCGACGAACAGGAATTTACCCTCATGCGCATAATAGTATCAGGCAGCGAGAATGGCAAGCATGCTACTTATACATACGACCTCTTCGATACTTATGATGCTGCTACCCGTTCTTCGTCAATGAGCCGCACTACCGGCTATACCTGTACCGGTTCGCTGCAATTAATTATGGACAAGCTCTTTACCGAAAAAGGGGTGTTTCCACCCGAATTGGTAGGTAAGCATGAAAATTGTTTTCATTTCATTATGAAATACCTTAAAGAGCGTAATGTCGCTTATCACGTTACAAAAGAATAATAACTATATCGGTGTTACTGACTAAAATCATCGCAATATAACCGCAATTTGAATTTTGCATTTCCTTACCTTTGCCCTGTTTTAATTTTTTCACATCAAAAACTTATTATAAATGAAAATTACAGTAGTGGGCGCCGGTGCAGTTGGCGCTACCTGTGCCGACAACATTGCCCGCAGGGAACTTGCTGAAGAACTGGTACTCGTGGACATTAAAGAAGGTTTTGCCGAAGGTAAGGCCCTTGATATTACACAGACAGCTTCTCTTTGCGGTTTCGATACCCGTGTTACCGGTGTTACGAATGATTACAGCAAAACCGCGAACTCTGATGTTTGTGTCATCACTTCAGGCATACCACGCAAACCCGGTATGACCCGCGAAGAACTGATAGGCACCAATGCCCGGATAGTAGAAGAAGTATGCAAGAACCTGCTACAGCATTCTCCCAATGCGATCATAGTGGTTATATCTAACCCTATGGATACGATGACCTATCTCGCGCTTAAATCCACAGGCCTTCCAAAGAACCGCATTATAGGCATGGGCGGAATCCTGGATAGCGCACGCTTCAAAACCTATTTGCAAAAAGAACTCAACTGCTCGCAAAACGACCTGCAAGCAGTAGTAATAGGCGGCCATGGCGACACTACTATGATACCACTTACGCGTCTGGCAACTATTAACGGTACTCCGGTATCAAACATGCTCAGCGCCGATAAGCTGAAGCAGGTGGCAGCCGATACCATGGTGGGCGGCGCTACGCTCACTAAGCTACTCGGCACATCAGCATGGTATGCACCCGGTGCTGCAGGAGCGGAGCTGGTGGAATCCATAGTGCGCAATCAGAAGAAAGTATTTCCCTGCTGTGTTTACCTGGAGGGCGAATACGGACAGACAGATATATGTTTAGGTGTACCGGTAGTAATTGGCAGCACCGGCTGGGAAAAGATAATAGACTACAAGCTGAACGCTGAAGAGCAGGAAGCATTTAATAAATCTGCCGAGGCCGTGCGCAGCATGAACAAAGTGCTGGATACTCTGGTAACAACTTAATGCTATAATTCGATTGATCGGCAATTCGAGAATTGCCGATCAATGGATAAAGCCGCTATAATAGCGGCTTTATCTATTTAATAAAAATGCCCCGCATTTTGCAGGGCATTTTTGAATAGGCAGATTGCCGAATTGTCAAAATTACTTAAGCTTGAATGCTTTCTTCACTTTAGGCACATAATCCAGTTTCTCCCAGGTAAAGAGTTCTACTTTCATATTCTTTGTTTTACCGTCAGCGCTTTTGAAGGTCTTGTTCACGGTTTCCGGCTTGCGGCCCATGTGGCCATAAGCAGCAGCTTCGCTATACATCGGTGTGCGCAGTTTCAGGCGCTCTTCTATAAAGTATGGGCGCATATCAAATACTTCGCTTACTATCTTGGCTATCTGCCCGTCGGTCATTTTTACTTTTCCTGTGCCATAGGTGTTTACGTAGAGGCCCATCGGTTGTGCTACGCCTATCGCGTACGATACCTGTACCAGCACTTCGTCACATACACCTGCTGCTACCAGGTTTTTAGCTATGTGTCGGGTTGCGTATGCCGCACTCCTGTCTACCTTGCTCGGGTCTTTACCGCTGAACGCGCCACCACCGTGTGCGCCTTTGCCGCCATAAGTATCCACGATGATCTTGCGGCCTGTAAGGCCGGTATCGCCGTGCGGGCCGCCTATCACGAACTTGCCCGTTGGGTTGATGTGGTATTTAATCTTGTCGTTGAACAAGTGCTTGTATTGCGGGTAGCTCTTCAGGATACGTGGTATGAGTATTGTTTTCACGTCCTTTGTTATGCGCTCCCTCATCGCTTTCTCTTCGGCAAAATCATCATGCTGTGTGCTGATAACTATTGCGTCTATGCGTACGGGTTTGTTGTCGTCGCTGTATTCGAGGGTCACCTGGCTTTTTGCATCGGGGCGCAGATATTTCATCTGCTTGCCTTCTTTGCGTATCGCGCTCAGTTCCAGCAGCAGGTTGTGCGCCATATCCAATGCCAGCGGCATATAGTTGGCCGTTTCATTGGTGGCATAGCCAAACATCATGCCCTGGTCGCCTGCGCCCTGATCTTCCTTTTTCTTGCGCTCCACACCCTGGTTGATGTCGGCGCTCTGCTCGTGTATGGCGCTGAGCACCCCGCACGAATGCGCCTCAAACATATACTCGCTCTTAGTGTAACCTATTTTGGCTATCACTTCGCGTGCTATTGTTTGCACATCAATATATGTGTTGCACTTCACCTCGCCGGCCAGTACCACCTGTCCGGTAGTTACCAGTGTTTCGCAGGCTATCTTCGCCTGTGGGTCCCACGCAAGGAAGTTGTCAACAAGCGCGTCCGATATTTGGTCGGCCACTTTATCCGGATGTCCTTCAGATACTGACTCTGATGTAAATAGATACGGCATTTTTAAATTTTTGGAATTTGTTTATTTGGAATTTGTCTAATCGGGCGCAAATTAGTAATTGTTTGGTGGTATATCAAATTTGTGTTAAGGAAGGTTGTGGAATTGTGTGCGGATATTGTTAAAAGATTTGTTTTTCATTGGTTTGGCACATTGTACACCAGATCATTTTATGATTTTTTTGCGGAGGTATTTTGGGGACAATTAATCATTTTTTAAACGTTTTTCTGGGTGGCTGTTTACTATACTTAAGCTTTTTTATAGCAACAGAGTGGAAGCAAGGGGAAAATGATAAGGGGAGCGATATGCTCCCCTTATCATTTTTTGGTGCCCAGGACTGGATTCGAACCAGCACATCCTTGCGAACGCTGCGACCTGAACACAGTGCGTCTACCAATTTCGCCACCTGGGCATTTATGGTATTTTGTTCAGGGGCTGCAAAGGTAGTATTTTTTTGGAATTTGGAATAAGGAATGTTTCGGGAATTTGGAATTTGGAATTGGGCGATGCTACGAAACAAACCAAATACCCAACCACAAATTCCAATTCCCCTCACACGGCCATGAGGCTGCAGCCGCGAAGGGCGCTGTGGTCGAGCCGGCCAAGGACATGGAAGGTACCATCGGGGGCTAAGTGGCCAATATCATCGGTGGCGATGAAGGAGCAGGAATAGATATTTGCAAGGTCTATAATATTTAGCGCCCCCTGCCCTGTGGCAGCTATTTCGAAGGGGTCGTTGATATCGCGAACAAATACACGCATGGTATTGGTGCAGGTGAAAATGCCATCGGAATGGGCGTATGCCTGCGACAGCAATTCCGTCATGCCATATTCGGAATGAATATTATGTAATTGCCATTGCTGTTTGAGTATGTTATGTACTTCGGTGCGGGTCAGTTCCTCGCGGCGGCCCTTCATGCCGCCGGTCTCCATCACTATAGTGTTGGCAAGCAGCATGGGGTGTACTGCTGCAAAATCGAGCAGAGCGAAGGTGACGCCAAGCAGCAGTACCTTCTGCCCGGTTTTATTGAGGCGGGCCAGCGTACTGTGCAGTTGCGCCCACTCGTTTATATAAAACCCATTATCGGCATGGCCACCGGCCTCCATGAGTGCTTTTGCCATATACACCAGCGAGGCATTGCCGCGCTCGAGGTAAGAAGGCAGTAAAGCCAGTATGGCATAATCGGAAGGGGGGCCATAAAAAGCCTCAAAGCCGCTGAGCAGGGACTGACGGTAGATGGCTGCATCGGCTACATAGTGCCTGGCCGGGGTGTCGGCTGTGGTACCGCTGCTTTCAAACACCAGCCCTGCCGGCTTTTCGCCCGTCATCACCTTATGTGTTTTGAAAAAAGAGATGGGCAGGAAAGGAATATCCACAAGACGGGCAATGCGCTGAACATCTATACGCAGGGCATCGCAATACTGCCTGTATATGGCATTGTGCGCATACTGGAAATGAAAGATACTGAGCGCCAGCTCATCGAAATTACCGCTGTTGGCGCGCAATATGCTTTCCGGATTTAACGTTGTATTGTTAGCCACATTTATTAACTTTGGTCAAATGACAAGCATCCGCCACATAACCCTTATTTTACTGGTTGCCGTGCTATTTACCTCCTGCGAGAAAAATACGATGTCAAAGATACCATACATATCTTTAATAGACTTCGTAGCTGACAGTGTTATGATAGCGAATGTGGATACCTGCTTTTTTTATTTCGGCCTTGAGGACGGGGATGCGGATATAGCCATACCGGGAGATTCGGTATCACAGATATACCTGAAAGACAGCCGCGACCCCGACTTTGTACCCATGCCATTCCCTACTATAGACCCTGCCATATTAGACCCAAAGAAAGGGATAAAGGGCACCTGCCTTTTTTATATACGGCCCTTACCTAAAACAGACTCACTGGCTGATACGCTTAATTATGAGTTCTACATAAAAGACAAAGCCGGGCATGAGAGCAACCACCTGGTAACGCCTAGGTTTATTGTGAGGCCCTGAGGAGGTCGTAAGTCATAAGGCCGAGAACTGGGAGGTATGATTTTCGGGTTTTGCCGTTTTTGATAAATATTATTTTTTAGATGTGGCAGAATACGCAATGGGCATATTTTATGTGTTTTATTGTAAGGTATAAAGGGGTATATTTATACCCTAAAAGGTATATTTATACCGTCAAAAGGTATAATTATACCCTAAAAGGTATAAGTTAGTTGTGAGTCGTAAGTCGTAAGTCTGCGAAATACTTCGGCAGATAAATAGGTCCGGGAGTAAAAAAAACACCCCTTCGTCGAACTCAGCTCCCCGGCAAGCTCAGCCCCTTCGGCAAGCTCAGGATTGGGCCACATGGGTTCGGCCATGCCCACTACAGCACGAAGCTCACGATACAATATTTCAAAGAACTTGCCCCAAATTTTTTGGAGTTGTGTAAAGTTCTGCAAGGTTATGGATGCCGCCAAATAAAAAAAACGTCATGGTACAGTTACTGTACCGTCATGGTTTTTGGGTGTAGGCTGGGTAAGGGTTTGAGGGTGATATTGCAATCATTTATGTTTGTGGCTGGGGACTTAAATTTTCGGCTAAATACCCTTGAATTCCGGTCGCAGACCGGCTGGATTGCTTAGACACGAGTGATCCTACGGAACACTCGCGCCAGACGGTCAGGAGACTACTGTTAACTGTTGTTTTATTTATTTGGGAACACTACGCACAACATGGGCGGCGATGTGAAAGCAAGGGTACCAGTGAGGAAGATGTAGGGCTGAGCAATGTGTTTTATTCAACCCATTTTCTTCCATTTGAATAATAAATATGCGAATGAAATACTAACCTATGGGTAATAATATACGCCTAATAGACCAGGTACTAATATTCTAAAAAAGCATTTTACATGAAACTCTATTCTTTATTTAAGGCTGCAATATTATTTGCAGCAATATTTAATATAGATACGACAAACGCCCAGATGGTGGGCAGCAGTATTTTTCTTAAGGGGCGGTTTGTGGAAGTGGGCATAGGGCATTTAGGTTATTACGGTTCTGACACAAGTGCGCCTGTATCTTATCATCCGCATTGCCCGGGGTGCAGCACTGTAAACTCGATCGGCTTCGTTGCAGATATCGGCATGGATGGTTGGACAACTGGTTCACCGGCCTATATGGGCGACTACTTTACACCAGGCACACCATTTGAAGGATGGGTACTGGAAGTGGACGGGCATCGTACTTCGGGTTATAATACGGATTCATCTACAAGCCTCCTCACTACGACCGGACCGGCCGGCTGGGGCAATAATATCGCATACTCAACCAGCGGTAGTAAAGTGAGGGGTATATGGCAGGGAAACTTTGACAGCGTGGATATTACCCAGATTACTACGCTAGACACTAATCAACTTTACTTTACTGTAAAAGTGATATTGCAAAATCTGGCACATGCCCCAAAGAACAACATTTACTACCTAAGGAGCCTCGATCCTGATAACGATGTGACCTGGCCGGGCGGCGGTCACCCAACACACAATGTTATAGAATTCCAATCTACCGACACTACCATTGTATCAGCTACAGGAGATGCTTACCCAAGTGCATACATGGCACTTGGAACTACCGATACCGCTGCCACTGCGCTTATATATCGTACATGGCCAATTTCTATTGCTGCAAGTATGGATAGCGCCTATGCGGGATTTGTGGCAGGAGGGTCTTATACCGGACCGATAGGAGCAGACTATTTTAGTGACATTGCCATTGGCATAGTAATGAACATTCCCCATCTGGCTACTGTGGACAGTGCGGGGGACAGCGTTTACCGTACTACAGCGGGAGCGGCATACCTGCGCCCGGCAAACCAGGCTACAATCAATTATTTCTATGCCTTCAGCCCTGCTGCAAGGGATGCTGCCATAGCGTATATTAATGACACAACGACCGGGTCTGCCGGCACGCTCGCCATCAGGAATGTAAACACAGAAGCCAACATAAAAGTATACCCGAACCCATCGGGCGAGATGGTGAACATAACAGGGCTCACAAGTACCGACCACGTACTGGTATATGACCTGATGGGCAGGGATATGAAGCAGAACTGGAACGTTGGCCGGGATGGCACAAATATATTCAGGTATGACAACCTGCCCTCCGGGGCTTATTTGCTGGTGGTAACCGATGCAAGTGGGGACGTGAAAGCAAGGATACCAGTTAGGAAAATGTAGGAGCTCAATCATATAAGTCACCGAAATAAGGGCCTGCGCGGCCCTTATTTGTTTATACACCCGATTTTGATATTTAGCGGCATATTGTTAACTTCACCCTTTATAAATACAGGATTCATGAAATTTCGCCCTTTTTTATTGCCGCTTTTAGTGCTTGCAGTTATCAGCACCACAAGTTCCTGTGTTAAAAACTATATCTGCCGCTGCGAGATCACTTATAGCGGCATACCCGGACTGCCCGATACCGTGGTGCATGAGTATGACATATCTGATACCAAATCAAAAGCTCAGAGCAAGTGTGAGGGAAACTCTTATACTAAGGAATATAATTATATAAAGACAGTTGAAACCTGTTCTTTATACTAACACTTTTCCTTTTTTAACAAACTCACCCTTTAGATTTTTTCCCTGATACCATCTTTTTATGTAGGTTTGGAGCCATATTATTATGGATACAATTTCCACGGCTGAGAGGGATGCGCTGTTTTATATAAAACGGATCACAGGCGCTATATTACTGCTGGCTTTGGCCGGAACTTTTTTTTATTCTGCCTACACTAAGTCGGGTGTTGAGTTTCAGGGCTTTTATCTAGTTGATACACCTAATACTACCAACGCATTTGACAGTTTTCAGTGGACCTTCCTGGACATGGGCATAAACAGCATGATGGCGGCAGGCGTCATAGCCCGCGTGATGATAGGGTTTGAGTTCCTGCTGGGGTTATTTCTCCTGTTCCATATTTTCCTGAAGCCGTTTACCTACAAGGCAGTCATTGCTGTGCTGGCCGTTTTTATCATCTACCTGCTGATCGTCATTTATAACCAGGGGAATACCGGAAACTGTGGTTGTTTTGGCAATAAACTGGCTATGACCCCACTCCAGGCTATATGGAAAAACGTGGCCATGATAGCCGTGACTGTGGTATTGATGTATATATACCCGGTAAAACCCTACAAGTTCCAGGAGTATGGCTGCATGGTATTGTGCGCCGCGGCGTTCTCTATGCCTTTTGTGGTAAACACTATGTATACCGGCACAAACCCGGAACGCTATACTGCGAACATAAATTTAGAACTGCTGTATAAATATGACCCTAAGCCGGCGGTAGACCTGAGAAAGGGCAAACACATCATCGCCTTTATGAGCCTTACCTGCCCACACTGCAAAAAGGCCGGCTACCTGCTGCACATTATTCAAAGGGAGCACCCTGAATTGCCTATATTCATGGTGCTTGCAGGCCATGAGGATAATAAGAAACCCTTCTTCGACGAAACACAAGCTGAAAAGGTGCCGCACCTGCACTATCCGCACAATGAAGAATTTGAAGAAATGGTAAACGCCGGCCTGAAAAAAGGTGAAAAAAGCGGGGTGCCCGCCATATACTGGGTGAACAATGGCCGGATAGAATACAAGAGTGTATACGCCTACTACCAACTAGACCCAAAGTATATGGTGGAATGGCTGAAAGTACAAACTGCCAACCCTACCCCATAAAAGAGCCTTCGCCATATGCAGCTGAAAAATTAGACTTCTGTAGTATAGCAGATCAGTGAGCGTGGGTCTTTATTATTTTACCCGCGATGCCGTCGCCGCCTGATGTGCGCAGCAGATACACATACTCACCGGCGGGCATTTGGGAGGTATTCAACGTTATTATGTGTTCGCCGATTGTTAAATTATCCTCTTTAACAATGCTTAAAGTGCGCCCCGCCATATCCATCAATTGTACCGTAACATCACTGTCTTTTGCAAGGGAAAACCTGATGCTGGTATTATCTGTCGCTGGGTTGGGGTAATTACCAAAGAAAGTGAGGCTATTCCGTGTGATGCCCTTAACACTTGCCGGGCTACCGCTGATGACAATAGGGTATATGGCGAGGTTATTACGAATAGAATCGTTCTGCGCGTAATTGTCGTACCATACACTGTCTGTCTGCATCACCGCGTTTTGCACGTTAAAAACGGTATCGAGCGTGGTATCAAATGCAGATACATTGTAAGACAGTGTATAATCTACCAGCGGGAACCTATCACCGTCAAGTGTAGATGCAAGGCCAAGGGTATCACCGGCAAGAGTGGAATAATTGTAACCTATGCTATACCCGATAAAAAATGAGCTGTAGAAATTAAGTGTGGGCGTGGCAAAGTAGAATTGCTTCAAGGTATCTACCGTGGCGCCTATACCCAGGTTTGTAACCGGCACGGTAAGCGTATTCAGTATATTATTCGGGAAACCCCTGAAAGAGCGGGTAGCGGAGATGATCTGCTTTGCACCTTCATCCCAAACGGAGAAAGTTACCGTTTTGCCTGAGGAGGGCATTACATTGCCGGAAAACAATGCGAACAAACCAATCACCTGCATGTTCCTGCCTGAATCATCGGTATGGTCGTAGCGCTCAGCGAAGGCAATATCGCCCCAGAAATTGGTGCCGGTAACATAGCCGCCGGAATCTAACTTATATATGGTGAGTGAATCAGTAGCAGCAATATGAGAGAGTGTAAGGGTATCACCATAGCCGGTAGTTTTACCCGCAGCAGGCCCTCCGGAAAAGGACATATCCTGCGCAAAAAAATGAACGGGTTCAGCAGATACCTTGCCTGTTCTTTGCGCAAAACCAACATTATTGATAAAAACCGCAATAAAAAGTATAATGATTTTCTTCATTCTTTGGTCCTATTTGGGCTAAAATTACGTTTCCTGTTCTATTGCATCACCGTTTTATTCATAAAACTGCGTTAATAGTCATTATTTTTTTACCTGCATGCCTTTGCAACCAGCAGCAGGTCGGCAAGGGCGAGGGCCGTTACGGCCTCTACCACCACGGGCACACGCAGGGCAATACACAGGTCGTGCCTGCCGATAACCGTAAACGCCCCCACTGAATTGGTGGCATGGCTCCAGGTCTGCTGTTCTTTTGGTGTGCTGCTGGTTGGTTTCACTGCCACCCTGAAGTAAAGCTCATTACCATTACTGATACCTCCATTAACGCCGCCGGCATGGTTAGTGCGGGTAGTGCCCTCTTCATCAACGATTGCATCGTTATGCTCACTGCCTTTCATACGGGCAGCACCAAAGCCACTGCCAAATTCTATCCCTTTTATGGCTGGTATAGAAAATACAGCATGGCTGATGGCCGATTCTACCGAATTGAAGAATGGCTCGCCTATGCCTACCGGCAGGCCCGAAACACTACAGGCCACGATACCACCTATGCTATCCTGTAGCTCGATGGCCCGGGCTATTGCGGCTTCAATATCGGCGCTGCCCCCGGCTTCAATAAGCGAGGCATTGACAGACACAGCCCCAAGTGTTTTTTTCGCAACCACACCTGCCGCCACCAGCGCTACCGTGAGCCTGCCGGAGGAATGCCCGCCGCCCCGGTGATCATTAAATCCGTTGAATTTTTTTGTAAGTACAAAATCAGCATGACCGGGGCGTGGAGTTGCCTTTATAGCATCGTAGTCGGCAGAGCGGGTATTGCTGTTTTCAAAAACAATAGTGAGCGGGGCGCCAGTTGTCTTATTGTTGAATACGCCGCTCACAAAAACCGGGATGTCATTCTCTACACGCGGTGTGGTGCCGGCAGCGCCGGGTTTTCGCCGCTCTAGGTCGGGAGCAAAGTCTTCTTCATTAACATCCAGGCCGGCAGGGCAACCATCAATGGTCACCCCTACCCATTTGCCATGAGATTCACCAAAAATGCTCACCCTGAATATATTGCCGAATGTGTTCATAATGGACATTTAAACCGCAGAAGGCGCAAAAGTGATTTTTACAGCACCATTTCTTTGCGCCTTAGTGGTAAAAGTAGTATTCTTTCAGATAATCACATCCCCACCACAGGCCATCAACTCTTTGAAAAAGCCGGGATAGGATTTATTCACAGACTCCGCAAAGCTGATCTCCACCGGGCCATTAGCACGCAGTGCGGCTATGGCCGCTGCCATCACTATCCGGTGATCATGATAGGAGTCTATGATCGTTCCCTGCACTTTCTGCACCCCGGTAATGTACAGCGTATCATCCTCCACAGAAAAAGGCACTGCAAAATCATGCAGCATCTCGGTTATGCTCTCCACCCGGTTGCTCTCTTTATGAAACAACCTGTGAACACCCCTTATATGGCTTTCACCATCACAAAAAGCTGCGAGAACAGACAGTGCGGGAAAAAGATCAGGGGTATCGGTAGCGTCGAATTCAAATGCGTTGAGTTTCGATTTTTTTACCGATATGCTGCTCCCTATCCATGTCATTTGCGCCCCTGCGTCCTGCAGCACTTTCAAAATGGCCACATCAGCCTGTTTCGATTCCTGCCGCAAATTCAGCACCGCCATATCTCCGGCTATCGCCCCGGCTACCAGCCAATACGCTGCGCTGCTCCAGTCGCCATCTACGGTCATCTCCACATCTCCTACCGGCACAAAGGCCGCAGGGTCAATGTAAAATTCCTGATAATTTTTATTGTTTATGATTTTCCCGAAATGTGCCAATACCTCAAGCGTCAGGTCAATATATGGCTTGCTTTTCAGGCCGCTCACCTGTATGGTTACAGGCCTGGTCGCCGCGCTGCTGAATGCGAACAGCAATCCGCTGAGGAATTGCGACCCATCACCTGCGTCTATCTTAATGTCCTTGGGCTGCAATGGCCCCTGCAACGTAAATGGCAGCAAGCCATTAAAACCTGTGAGGTAGACATTCAGTGCGGGCAATATTTCACCAAATCCGTCCATAGGCCGGCGGAGTAGTGTTCCCACGCCCTCTATTTGTATACGCTTATCGCAGAGTGCAGCGATGGGTGTAAAGAGGCGGGCTGCAAGCCCGCTTTCGCGACAATCTATAGCGGCTGATATCGGTGCAATGCCGCTACTGGTTATGTCGAACGTATGGTCAGGGTGCGAAACAATCTTTGCCCCCAACTGCCTGATCACCTGCAAAGCGGCATTCTCATCTTCTGATATTCCGGCGCAATGCACGATTGTCCTGCCCTTATGCAGCAATGACGCAGCATATACCCTCTGTGTTACGCTCTTAGCAGGCGGAGCGGTTATTGTACCATTAATCTCACCGGAGTTAATTGTCGCTTTCATAATCCTTCAGGGCTTTTTCTATGGCGGTGAGTGGCAAAGATTTTACGGCAGCTTTTCCAATCCTTTCGAGGACTATATAATCTATCATATCATCGTGCCGCTTCTTGTCCATTCTCATAATTTCTATTGCTTTCCTTGCATCAATTTTCAATCTCACCGGTAAGTGGTAGCGCGCCAGCATATCTTCCAGATCTTTTACTACCTTGTATTCGAGGTCAGCAACCTGGCAGGAGACCTTGCCGGCTATTACCATCCCTATACCCACGGCTTTGCCATGCGGCAACTCATAAAGGTTCTCTATTGCATGTGCTGCAGTATGTCCGAAATTGAGCAGCTTTCTAATACCCGTTTCTTTTTCATCTTCCGCCACTGTCTTATTCTTCCATGTTACACATTTCTGTATAAGGGCCTGCAGTGCATCATCGCTATGGTCCCGATAGTAGGATATGTTGTTGTTCTGCAATTCCGAGAACATTTCTGCATCAAAAATGCAGGCATACTTTATGATCTCCGCAAAACCATTGCTCCATTCATCGTCAGGCAGCGTATCCAGGAAAGCAGGATCATATAATATGAAACGTGGTTGAGCTATAGTGCCCAATATGTTTTTATTCAGACCTATGTTTATACCATTCTTGCCCCCTACTGCCGCGTCCACCATGCCCAGTAAGGTGGTGGGCACAAAGCCAAAGGGCACCCCGCGCATATATACCGAGCCAAGCATGCCCACAATATCCGTGATTACGCCCCCGCCTATTCCTACCAGCATGGTCTTGCGTGTTGCTTCCAGCTTCAGCAGTTCTTTGGCAAGAAATTTTAAAGTTTCCGGGTTCTTGCTATGCTCACCTGCCGGTATCACCAGCAGCTTATATCCTTTAAGCAGTTTAGCGTATAGTTTTGCAATGTATTCATCGGTAATGAGTACGGTCTGCTCTTTATCATAGCGGGTCCAGAGCTCTTCAAAAGAGCTTTGAAAATGATAATGTACTGTACCTGAAGGAAAAGTAACTGTTTGCTGCATAATGTTTATGAAGCCTCAAAAATAACCTTTATCAGCATCAATATGCCTCTATTGGCACATAGATACACCTAATCCGGACTTACTTCCAATATCCGTATCTTTGCAGTCATAATATGAGTAAGAAAGGCAAGGTTTTGGTGGCCATGAGTGGCGGTATAGACAGTACCGTTACCGCCCTTATGCTGCACCACGAAGGATATGAGGTGGTAGGTATTACCATGAAGACATGGGATTACGCCTCATCGGGAGGCGGAAAAAAGGAAACAGGCTGCTGCAACCTGGATTCGTTCAACGATGCAAGGGCCGCGGCAGTGGAACATGGCTTTCCACACTATGTGCTGGATATACGCGAGGAATTCGGCGACCATGTGATCAATAATTTTGTGGAGGAATACATTGCCGGGCGCACCCCAAACCCCTGCGTGCTTTGCAATACCCACATAAAGTGGGCGGCGCTGCTGAAACGTGCCAATGCCCTGAACTGCGACTATATAGCCACAGGCCATTATGTAAAAGTGAGGGAAGAAAACAGCCGCTTTGTGCTATCGAAAGCAAAAGACCTTACCAAAGACCAGAGTTATGTGCTTTGGGGGCTTGGCCAGGACTGCCTTTCGCGCAGCCTGTACCCGCTGGGCAACTATTTAAAGACCGAAGTAAGGCAGATAGCCTTCGATATGGGCTATACGGAACTGGCTAAGAAGGCAGAAAGCTATGAAATATGCTTTGTGCCCGACAATGATTACCGGAGTTTCCTTAAAAGGAATGTGGACGGACTTGAAAATCGTGTAAACGGCGGCAACTTCGTGCTGTCCGACGGACAGATAGTAGGTAAGCACCAGGGCTATCCGTTCTACACAATAGGCCAGCGGAAGGGATTGGACGTAGCATTTGGAAAACCTATGTTCGTAACCAATATACTGCCGGAAAGCAATACCGTGGTGCTGGGCGAAGCCCATGAACTGCAAAAAAGCCAGATGCTGGTGCGGGGGGTAAATATGATAAAATACGATACCATTCCGGATGGTATGGAAGTTGTAACAAAGATACGCTACCGCGACCCCGGCACTGAAAGCATGCTAACAAATGTGGACGGTGGGATACTGGTAGATTTCAAACACGCAGTAAGCAGTATAGCCCCGGGGCAATCGGCTGTTATCTATGAAGGGGATGATGTTGTGGCAGGCGGCATAATACAGAAAGAAATTCAGTAATATCAGCACGATTTTAGGAAGTATTTTTAGCTATTTTCGTTTCTTTAATTATATTTACGTGAAATAACGGCATTCGGTAGCTTATGATCAGGAAGGTCCTAATTAGTTCTATATTGGTATTATCGTGCTTATTTGCATTTTTTTCCTGCAAAAAAGTCAGGGTCAGTACCGCAGATGAAACACGCAACTATTTCCCCCTACAGTTCGGGAAGTCCGTTACTTATGCTGTTGATTCGATTTATTATTATCCCGTTGACTCCCTTTACGCCATTACCCATCCCGGCTATAACGGAATAAAAGTAGAGACCAGGTGCCAGTTGAAATACACCATTACCGACACTTATACCTATAAAAAACAACTTAACTACATTATGGACGTTCAGTACCAGCCCTACCAGGGCGCAGGCTGGACACCACACCGGGTTATTTTACTCCAGCCTACCAAAAACAGCTTACTATATGCCCAGGATGGCACCCAATATGTGAAGCTGATGTTCCCTATACAGGAAGGTTTTTCGTGGAAAGGCAACCAGTTTGCACAGGTTGAGGATACGCTGTATTCTTACCTGAAAGACTGGAATTACACCTATCAGAAATACGGCCATTCTTACTTCAATGGTTTTGTGAATTTTGATAACACAGTTACCGTACTGGAAGCTGATGAAAATATAAATTACCAGGATGTGGATTCCATGCCGCATGGCCGCAAGACGTATGCCAAAGAGGTGTATGCCAACAATGTGGGCATGATTTATAAAGAATGGACGAATTACGTCTGGAATGCGCCCCATCCGCAAAACAGGAAAGGTTATACCGTTATTATGCGGGCTATAGCCCATAATTAGCGATTATGTGCAGGAAAGTGATTGGTGCTGTGTGGATGATAACAGCGTTTTTTCTCAGTGAAAAAGCAGTAGCACAGCAATTTGCTTTCCGGGTCAGTTTTACTGATAAGAATAATACCCCCTACAGTCTCAGTACTCCCGCAGCCTACCTATCACCAAGGGCTTTAGCTCGTCGCACCATACAGGGAATAGCAATAGACAGCACCGACCTTCCGGTGAACCAAACATACATAGACAGTGTACTTACACTTACCGGTGGCAAATGGCATTCTACGTCAAAGTGGCTGAACAACTGCACCATACTTTTAGCCGCTGTCGATTCTGCCAACATCACTAACCTGTCCGGAAAAAGTTTCATCAACGAGGTGAAGTTAATCGCCTATTATGCAACCGGATTACATAAGCCATCGTCATCGCCTACCCCTGTTACAAGTGTACCCGCAAGGAAAACAACGGCTTTTGACATTTCTTTTTATAACGCCAACTGGAACCAGACACAACTGGTAAAAGGCAATTATCTACACGCCAACGGATTTATGGGGCAGGGGAAAATGATAGCTGTTTTTGATGCAGGTTTTGTAGGCGCACATACCACTGTGGGGTTCGACAGCATGTGGAATTCCGGCAGGGTCAGGGATACATTTGATTTTGTATGGCGTTCAGGAAATGTGTTCCAGCAAGACAGTCACGGCTCTGTTGCCTTATCCACTATGGCAGGGTATGCGCCGGGCACTTATGTCGGATCTGCACCACTGGCCGAATACGCATTTTACCTCACTGAGATAGCCGGCAGCGACCAGCTCATTGAACTGGATAATATGCTTGCAGCCACGGAACGGGCAGACAGTATAGGCGCAGATATTATCAGTGAATCGGTGGGGTATGATCTTTTTCATTACCCTCCCGGTGCAGGGCAGGTTTTCGCCACCGACCTTGACGGCAAAACAACCTTGGGCGCGAAAGCGGCAAATTTTGCTACGAAAAAAGGGATGTTGTTTGTAGCTACGGCAGGCAATGATGGCGGCGGCTACCCCGGATGGGGCGACCACATTCTTACCCCAGGCGATGCCGACAGTGCGCTTACAATAGGCAACACCACCCCCTTGGGCAGCATCTATTTTTCGAGTGGTTATGGCCCCAACGCAGCCGGGAGGATAAAACCCGATGTGGCCTGCCAGGGGCAGCCCGCGGCAATTCTTACCCCCTCAGGTGTAAGCGAACAAAACGGCACTTCTTTTTCCACCCCACAGATAGCGGGATGGGCGGCTTGCCTGTGGCAGGCTAACCCTACCGCAACGCCCTACCAGCTACGGCAGGCTATCATCAGGTGCGCCAGCCATTACAGCACCCCGGGAGCACAGATAGGCTATGGAGTGCCCAACTTTCAATGCACGGAGCAATTGCTGAATGTGGTAGACACACCACCGCCGTTCACTTCGGCAAACTGGCTGATACCCATGCCTAACCCGTTCAGCGGGGAGGTGCGGATAGCCGTATCGCCGGATTCAGATAACAACGTGGATTTTCAATTGATGGATGTGACCGGAAAGTCCGTAATTTCTTTCAGCCGCTACTTGTTTAAAGGGAATAATACACCGATCACCTTATCTCTGACAGGACTACCGTGTGGCATCTATCTGCTGAAAGCGGTATCACCGACACAGCAGAAGGTAGTGAGGCTGGAGAAAATGTAACAGCACCCCACCCCCCTAAAGGGGCTTCCCCTCACTTTTTAATTCATCAGGATGCAACTTACCATTACCAGACGCTTGGTAAAACAGCAATGCCGTGAATACTGAATACAGCAAAATGCCCCGCTGCAAAGACAGCACGGTTTCTGTGAAGAATGTGGCGCAAAAAAGAATGAGCAAGTACAGGTACAGATGGTCTTTGCCCCTGATGGCCTGCCTGAAGTGAATCAACAATATGGTGATGAATACAACTATACCCGCAATGCCAAAACACAGCCACTCGTAAACATACTCATTATGGGGGTCGTGATAAGGGGTAGGGATACTGCGTGCCGCCGACTCTGCTTCCATAACGGGTTGCACCCTGCCGGGGCCAATGCCCGTGAGCCAGTGCTGCTTCACCAGGGCTATATCCATATCCCATATGGCTTTGCGGGCAAGCACGGAATTATCAGTGAGGTTACCCTGTTCTTTTGCTTTGAAGTACTGCACTATCTCGCCCATACGCTGGCCTATGAAGGGGATAAATATACATGCGGCGGCAGCAGTGAGTATGAGCCCGGCAAAGAGCAGCCTGTACCTGCGGAGGTCGCCCCTGTTTGCCCAGGCGTAGTGCACAAGTATGAGCACCAGCGCCAGTATAGGTGTCTTTGCGCCAAGTGCGAGCAGAAAGATAAAGCACAGCAACAGCAGCATATTAAGAAGAAACGCATGAACACGTATGCTCAGCCGGGGGGCAAGCAGCATAATACAGACCGAGAGGCACAAATAGAGCGACAGATAGGTGGGGTGAACATCCGTGAACAGGTGGATCATCGTGCGGTAGGCCACATGCGACAGCGGCGCACTGTCCGCGTGCATGTAAAAGTGTTGGTACGCAAAATTTACATTGGCAGCCACACAAGACACAAAGACACCGTAAACGAAGTACATCAATTCCTTCATCAGCACCGTTTTGAACATGGGCGAGATAATGGCGAAGAACAACGGCACCAGCAAAAAAGACACTCTGCGCTCGCACACATGCAGCACGGCCTTTTTATATTCAGGCGGGGTAAACGGTACGGCTATGAGAAAGAGAAGAAACCCGCTGCCCAGAGCCATAGCCCAAAGAAAATTGCCACTCGGTATGGGTTGTTTCGACCATGCGGTACGCACCACAAAATATACACAGGTGGCCATAACTGCCCACACCTGCCACTGCATGGGCAGCACAAAGGATAGCATAAGCAGCCTTGCGGCATATTTATCTATCGCTCCAAATCTATCAGTATATGACCCCTCCTGCATTTTCAAATTCCAGCATTTTCAAATTCCGCTCTTGCCTTTTCCACAAACTCCATAAACTCTTTATTGAACCGTTCTTCCGAGAACCTTAACGAATTTTCCCTGATTAAATTATGCGCCGTCAGTGGTTTTGCCTCAAACTTATTTACGGCATCTATTACCCCCTGCTCCGTTTGCTCGGTAAAGAGGTATCCTGTCTGCCCGTCAACCACTGTTTCGCGGTGGCCGCCATAATCCATTGCCAGAACCGGGGTGCCACATGCCTGGGCCTCCACGCACATAATGCCAAAATCCTCTTTGGCTGCAAAGATACAGGCCTTAGCCCGTTGCATGTAGCCTATTATCTCCTCATCGGACTTGTACCCAAGCCATTCTATATTACCATACTTTTTCAGGTCGCTGAATTCCTTTGCCCCCCAGCCATCGCCTATCAGCACTAATTTTTTATCGGGCATGCGGGTAAAAGCGCGCGCTATCATGTCCATCTTTTTATAGGGTACCACCCGGCCCACGCAGAGATAGTAGTCCTGGCGGGGAGCTATACTTACCGCAAATTTGTTGACCCTGACGGGCGGATAGATCACCACCGCCTCCCTACCATAACTTTTGCTGATACGCCTGCGCACATGCTCAGAATTGGCAATGAAATAGTGCACACGCGCGGCTGAACGTCGGTCCCAGCGGCGGAGATACTGCACATACCATTTATAAATGGCTGTGCTGCCCAGCCCGTGCGTGGCGGCATAGTCATCATATTGGTCCCATATGGGGCGAAGGGGGGTATGGCAGTAGCAGATGTTCAGTATGGCAGGGTCGCTGCGAAAACCCTTGGCAACTGCATGTGAGGTGGAGATAATAAGGTCGTAACCTCTCAGGTTGAAACCCTTCATCAGTGCAGGCATCAGGGGCAGCGCATAGCGGTATAGCTTGCTGATGAATGGCAGATACTGCAGCAGCGACACTTTTACCGGCCTGTTGTGCAGTATCTCCGCCCGGGCAGATGGAGAAAACTTATCGAAGAGTGCGTAGACGTCTACATCCTCCTTTTCATAGAGGGCAAGTATGGCACCGGCCACTTTTTCAGCCCCGCCATTGGCGTTAAACCAGTCTTGCACAAACGCTATCCGCATTGAAAGCACAAAATAAGCGTTTTATAACATAACTATTCCCCAAAAAGGTGAGATATTCCGGTTATTCCGGCATTACCTGGGGGTCAGTGCAGTATTTTTTTACCGCCTCTGCCGCACGGCTATCACCCAGCTTCATTGCCTTTTGCAGATCTTCACAACCGGCATCCAGATGCACTGTATTTATCCTTGCCATGCCACGGCTGAAATAGGCCGCTGCATCATTGGGGTTAAGGGCTATAGCTTTGTTCAGGTCCTCTATTGCGCCTTTGAAATCTCCTATACCACACCTCACACACCCCCTGCCCGAAAACGAATTGCCGTCCTCCGGGTTCAGACGCAGCGCGGTATTGTAATCGTCTATGGCGCCAAGGCTGTCTCTAAGGTAGCATTTAATGGCCCCCCTGTAGCAATAGGCATATCCAAACTTAGGCTTCATTTCTATAGCCCTGTTGAAATCCTGAAGTGCCCCCTGTAGATTGCCGAGCCTCATTTTAGCCACCGCACTGTTATAATAATCTGCAGCAAGCTGGCCATGTGCATTGAGCACACATAAGAAAGTAAACATGAACAGCAACAGTCTTCTCATATATGGTCGTAAAAATACGGTAATTATATGAACCTCGGGGTATTCGGAATTAATCCTGATTATGCTCTTCAAGTCTTTTCTCAATATCATTGGTCATGCCTGTATAATATGAGCCATCTGCGCAGAGCAGGATATATACGTGATATGTGTGGCGTTGTTTCATTTTAGAAAGATAGCGTTGTGCTTGGGGCTATAGAATAAGCATTTGACAACCGTATATATCCTCATCAGTCATGGTTCGACAAGCTCACCATGACATTCGCTATTTAACTTTTCAAACTAGTGATTAATCGATTGCTTTGATACAGCAACAAGGAGTACTCCTTCGCTTAATTTTTTCTCTTCAACATAGACTAAACTACCTGGTTCGAATTCCCATATTTCGTCTGAAGGGTCATAAATATCATGGCCCTCAATTTGATATAACCCGTTTTTAACTTTTATTGCTGATACAGGACGGTAACATACTGAACCCTCTTCCAATAGCCTGACATATATCGTTTCCCTAATCATTTCACTGTTTACCTCCCCAGCCACTCCATAGCATTCTTATACAGCAACCGGTCTTTTACTTCACCGGCATAATTCATACTTTCTATCAGCTTACCGGGATGGTGCTCGCCCAAGGGGAAGGGATAATCACTACCCATACATATTTTTTCATTCCCCATTATGTCTATGATAAAGTCGAGAGCCTTGGGGTCATGTACCAATGCGTCTATCCAGAATTTGCCAATGTAGTCGCGTGGATTAGTTTTGTTATCAATGGCGCAGAGGTCGGGCCGCACATTGAAGCCATGCTCTATACGGCCAATGGTAAGCGGGAAACTGCCGCCGCCATGCGCGAAGGCTACCCGTAGTTTCGGGTGTTTTTCAAACACGCCGGCAAATATCATAGAGCAGATAGCGCGGCTGGTCTCAGCGGGCATACCCACCAGCCAGGGTAGCCAGTATTTCTGCATTTCCTTTTCGCCCATCATTTCCCATGGGTGCACGAATATGCTGCAGCCCAGTTGCTCTGCCGCCTCCCAGAAGGGCGCGAACGAGGCATCGCTGAGGTTCAGGGTATTGATGTTTGATCCTATCTCTATGCCGGGCATCTTCAGTTCGGTTACGCACCGCTCCATTTCCTTTATGGCCGTATCCACATCCTGCATGGGCACAGTACCTATACCTATGAAGCGATTGGGGTGGTGCTCCACGCATTGGGCTATATGGTCGTTGAAGAAGCGCGATGTTTCCAGCGCATGTTCTGCTTTCGCGAAATAGTTGAACAGCACGGGTATGGTAGAGAGCACCTGCACATCTACAGTGGTCATATCCATTTCCTTTGTGCGCACGTGCGGGTCCCAGCAGTTCTGCTCGATCTCGCGGAAAACCTTGTCGCCCTTTATCATCCGGGCGCAGCATGGCTTGTGGTGCTCCAGCCTGATGAACTCGCCATACCCGAACTTCTGAAACCAGTTGGGGATATGCTCCGGCATTATGTGTGTGTGGATGTCTATTTTCACTTGCTGATGTTTTTCCATTGTTCGTACCTCATATTCACCGCTTCCCACTCCTCATTAAAAGGACTTGCGAACGGGCCAAATTTATCAGGGAATGTTTTTAAGTAACCCTCTGCCTCCTTGCTGCCCGACCGCGCAGACCAGAAAAGCATGTTGGCGGTTTCCATATGATGTTCAGTAACGGTTTCAGGCAACTCTTTATACTGCTTGATGGCCGCTGCTATCTGTGCGGGTGTATACTTTGCGGCCTTTTTGTCGTAGTAGGTAGTGTGTTTTATGTCATTTCCGGTGAATGTATACTGGTGCACATACAGCGGCCGCCACAGTGTGCTGAATTCCGTGCCTATCGGCAGGTTATACATTTCTTTTACCAGCAGTGCATCCTTTGTTTGCTCCACTTTGCAGCTGATGTTCACGCCCCACTGCTCAATGATCGCGTCCTCCCCGCAACGGAACAACACAAACTTTGTATAGGTGGTATCTCCCGCCTCCACTGTACTATAGCCACATATACCAAACCCCTTCCCCTCCCCGAAGCTGAAGGTCTTCATTACCTCGCCACCCTCCGGCGCCTGCGACGGGCAGTCACACTCCTGCGCGTGAATATTAAGAGTGCATAATAATGTCGCTACGGTAAAAAGAAATACTTTCATATGCTTATCGTTTAAAATCAGGAGAAAGTCCCTTTAGGGATTTAGGGTATCGCTTGTTCCAGATCATTGATAATATCCTCCACATTCTCTATTCCCACGCTCATCCTGATCAGCCCGTCTGTTATGCCAAACTTCAACCGCTGCTCCCTGCTCACACCCAGGTGTGTAGTAGAAGGCGCATGGCACACCAGTGTATCGCATGTGCCCAGCGATACCGCATTTGTGCACATTTTCAGGTTGTTGATGAATTGCAGCCCCGCATCATAACCACCCTTCAGCTCAAAGCTAAGCATAGCCCCGGCATGTTTCATCTGTTTCATGGCAGTGGCGTGGTCAGGGTGGCTGGCCAGCCCCAGGTAATTCACCTGCGCCACACCCTTGTGCGTTGATAAGTATTCTGCCACCTTAATCGCATTGCTGCAATGCCGCTCCATTCTTAGGCCAAACGTCCGCAACCCGTTCACCAGCAGGAAAGCTTCAAATGCATTACTGTTGCCGCCCAGCAGCCGGTGCATCTTTGTAATGCTTGTGCTCATCTTCTCAATATCCCTGCCCAGCACCACGCCACCTATGGCCGTGCCATGCCCGTTCAGGAATTTCGTAGTAGAGTGCATCACATAGTCCACATCATACCTGAAAGGCTGTTGCAGGTAGGGCGTGGCAAACGTATTATCCACCGTCACCGTCAGTCCGTATCTTTTCCCTAATGCCGCGAGCGCCTCTATGTCCACGCATTTCAGGGTAGGGTTGGCGGGTGTTTCTATGTGCATCAGGGCTATGGCCTTATCAGCCTTTATCGCATCCTCCACCTTGTTCAGGTCATGAAAATCCACTATCACCGGCTCCATGCCCAGCCCCGGTAGTATCTTCTCCACAAGCTCATGCGTGCCGCCGTATAGCGAGAAGTGCGTCAGCACCTTTTTCCCTGCTTTCAGATTGCCCAGCAGCATGGTGCTCATGGCAGCCATCCCCGAGGCGTGCAGTATCGCTTTCAGTTGCAGCGGGTTACCACTCTTATCTTTCAGCCCGAACGCCTCCAGCAGTGCTATCTTCTCCTCCGCCTCATTTATGGTGGGGTTGCCCCAGCGGGCATAGATATATCCTTTCTCATTCCCCTTAAAAACATCTACCGCCTGCTCCGCACTGTCGAATGTATAAGTGCTTGAAGCATAGATAGGTGTAAGGTGTGCCCGGTTGCTTTCCTCTGTGTGTCCGCCCCGTATGCAAAGAGAATCAAAACCTAAAGAAATATCTTTATCCGCCATTTATTATTAATTTAGTAGTAAAGGTACAATTTCCTGTTATGATGAAAGAACTACTGCACCAGTATGCCCGATACAACCAATGGGCCAACAAACAAATGATAAACACCCTGCTGCAAATGCCCGCCGGGGCTGTAGATAAAGAGATAGAGAGCAGCTTTCCCTCGCTGCGAAAGACGGTGTACCATACCTGGGCCGCCGAAGATATATGGCTGCAGCGCCTGCAGCATGTGGAGAAGCCGGTATGGGTAGCCGCCACCTTCGATGGCACTTTTGAAGAAGCCTGCCACAACTGGGAACAGGTGTCGGCGCAACTGACCCACTACGTAACGGCTATGGAAGATACCGCCCTGCACAACGTACTCAACTATCACGACACTAAGGGTAACGCCTGGCACAGACCCATATGGCAGGTGCTGCAGCACGTGAACAACCACGCCACCTACCACCGCGGCCAGCTTGTTACGATGGCCCGCCAGGCCGGTGCTACAGTAATACCATCCTTAGATTTTATTTTGTATATGAATAAACAAAAATTATAATACTCAATAGTACATTACGGAGTATAAGAAAAGGTGGGAAGAAAGAAAAGATAACTGCCATCTGCCGAAATGGTGCAATTCTTACTGCCTTTCACATTAGGCGGATGCCCTGCCCCTGTATGGTAGCCTTTACCATAGAAATAATACAAGCCCACCTTGAGATTGGTAAAAGTAGCGCTGGGGGTATCATTGGCTGTTATGCAGAGAACAGAATCGTCGTAGATATCACCGGCAGGCGCATCCAGCGAGCCATACTTCACATACACCATGCAGGTATCCACAAACTCGCCCCATAGCTCGGGTATCAGGCGGATAGTAACATTACCGCCCTTGCCGCCACCTGAAACGGAATTATTTTTAGACGGCTTGCAGGCTGCTGCCAGCAGAAACAAGGCAACAATGGTAGAAATACTGACGATTTTCATTATGCCGAAGTTAGGTAAAATCTGAATATCCGCACGACCCGGAAAACCTTTATCTGAAAGTTAATAATTGATGCCGTCATCCAGATAGCTATACAGCGTTATGACCTCCATGGCTTCTTTCACATCGTGTGCCCGCAATATGTTAGCTCCGTTTTGCAGGGCTACCATGTGCAAAGCAGTGGTGCCATTCAGCGCCTGTTCGGGGTTTATTTTCAGTGGCTTGCAGATAAGTGATTTGCGGGATAGGCCTGCGAGTACCGGCTTGCCAAGCAGGCTGAAGCTATGCAGCGACCGCAACAGTTTGAAATTGTGCTCCACCGATTTACCGAATCCAAAACCGGGATCAACGATCATATCGGTAATGCCAGCCTCAGTGCACTTTATGCACATATCCTGCAGGTACGCCATCACCTCGTCTACCACATCTTTATACTGCGGGTCTGCCTGCATGGTCTTAGGCACACCCTGCATGTGCATGGCGATATAGGGTACTTTCAGCAAAGCGACCGTTTGCAGCATATCATCATCAAACCGGCCGCTGCTCACATCGTTCACTATACTCACACCGGCGCCCACTGTTTCTTTTGCCACCTTCGCATTATAGGTATCTATAGATAACCATGCATCAGGAAAATGTCTGTGGAGTTCGGATACAACGGGCATTACCCTGACCAGTTCTTCGTCGGCACCAAGCAAATCCTGACCCGGCCGGGTACTGGCGCCACCAATATCCAGAATAGCGGCCCCATCTTTTAACATTTTTTCAGCATTTCGCAGTAGGGATAAAACATCGCTGTCTTGTCCTTTGTTATAGAAGCTATCGGGCGTGGCATTGAGGATACCCATTACTACCGGCTGGGCCAAATCCAGCGTTCTTCCTTTGCTATGCAGTGTTATCGGCAATTTTTTTCTTATTTGTGAATGAATGTTTATAATTATTCGTGAACTTTGCGTTCTCTTAATGTTCTTGTATGTTTGGAGAGGTAAAGTTAAATGCTTGTTCTGAATGAAATTTTAATTTTTAAAACGGTATAAAACAGTAGTAATTTATAGCTTATGAAATATTTTCTCTGGTTACTCAGGATCATTTTAGGTGTATTGTTCATTTTTTCCGGCCTTGTAAAAGCTAATGACCCTATGGGGCTGGTGTACAAAATGGATGAATTCTTTGAAGTAATGCAGTCGAGCCTTAAAGAGAGCAACTGGAACACGCTTGCCGACTTTATGGGTTTTATGGCCAATTACTCATTTGCATTCTCCGTAACGATGATTGCATTCGAGATAGTTTGCGGCGTTGCGGTGCTGGCAGGTTATGCTTTCCGCTTTTTCTCTGCCATGCTACTGCTGCTCAATATCTTTTTTACCTTCCTTACGGGTTATGCCTTGTATTCAGGCAAGATAAAGGAATGCGGCTGCTTTGGTGCCTGCATCCCGCTGTCGCCCGAGGCCACGTTCTATAAAGATATTGTGCTCACCATCATGTCGGTGATTGTATGGATATACCGCAGCAGAATCAGCAGTATATTCAACAGGCATGTGAGCACCTCTGTATTCATACTGTCTGTGGTATTTGCCTCCGGCGTGCAATGGTGGGCTTTGGAGCATCTTCCATTCGTAGATTGCATAGGTTATAAACCGGGCAACAACATTCTGGAGAAAATGCAACCGGGGCCTGACTTTAAACCCGCTGTAATAGAATCCATCTTCATTTACGAAAAGAACGGGGAGAAAAAAGAATTCACCATGGATAATTATCCCTGGCAGGATTCCACATGGAAGTTTGTAGACCGCAAAGACAAGGTAGTGAAGGAAGCAACCGGAGAACCGGAGATACACGACTTCATACTTAACGACTCCAACAATACAGACCAGACCCAGGCCATACTCTCAGCTAAAGGATATACGCTTTTCTGGATAGTACGCGAACAGAAGAAAGCTCATATGGACAACGTAGACAAACTGCGTGCATTAGTGGGTAAGGCCGCCGAGCTGCATATACCATTCTATGCACTGTCCTCATCGAACTACGAGGAGGCGAATGCCTTCCTGTTCAAATGGGATATAAAATTGCCACCGTATGCGCTTGATGGCACTGCCAGCAAAACAGCGATGCGCTCCAACCCCGGCCTTATGCTGCTGAAAGACGGCGTAGTCGTGCAGAAGTGGAGCTACCGCGATTACCCATCGGATATGACATTAAATAACGGAATGCTGGAGATGAAATAGCATTTTGTTACCAACAATACACAACAGGGCCGGAATAAATTCCGGCCCTGTCCTTTTTATCTATTCACTGCCGCCACCGGCTTCTCCTGTTCCGCATTCAGCAGGTATATCTGCAATTGCGACAAAACGGACAACCCACCACTATTCGGGAATTCGCATATTTCCGGCATACTTACATTCAATACCTCACCGGTTGCAGGTTCTTTCTTCCCCTCTTTATATTGCAACAGTTGTGCTTCCAATTTTTTTAGCAGGGCTACCGCTTTGGCATCATCCGGCAGATAACTTGCCAAGGGGCGGTCATAAAAGTGCAGGTCATTCGCAGCGTTTTTCTCCGGCAGCTCATTTTTTCCTGTCGCGTTAAATATGATCACCGACTTTATCTGCTCACAGGTGGCACTGATATCACGCACCAGTATGCTTTGCTCCGTCATTTTATTGCTCATATTTTTTACCAATTCTTCATTATTGTAGCATATCTGCAATCCAGCCGGCGAAAGGCGTGGTGGCCTCAGGTTCACCAGTGTGAACAATAGTGCGGTGCCGCTCACCAGTATCACTGAGGTCACTATGGTATTCAGCTTTTTTTCTGCTTTACGTACCCCTGACAGGAAATAAGCCGGTATGTACACAAAAGCTGATACGCCGATTGTTAATAAAGTTAGCACATTAGCGCCGGGCCAGTGCTGCACCTTAAACATTGTGGCAAGGCAGAAGAGGATGGCAACAAGGGCCCCGGCGCTGGCAACAAACTTCTCATCAGCCGCACCTTTTTCTTTTACTTTAAGTACCGCCATCAGCGGCATGAACACAAGCGCAAACATGATCATAGCCAGGCAGAGCAGCACATTTGCGCCAGGCCAATACATGATCTTAAAAAATGAACCCACTACAAATGCAGCAGCTGAAATCGCTCCTGCTACGATCATTAGTTTTTTCATCGCATAATAGTTTTTGAATGTTAATAAATTGATGGTTTCCTCCTCTATCTCCCGCAGCTCGTTTTTGAAGAACTGCTTTATGGTCTGGCGGTAGAGGCGCTCAAAGTCATCATCCTCTTTGAGCTCACGCTCCAGTATGCAGCAGATGTGGTCCAGGAGGTTCAACTGCAGGTCCTCCTTTTCGATGCCATTACGTCTAATGTCATCGAGGATGTATTCTATCTGCTGCTCACTAATGCGATACATTTACAGTCTTGGTTTTCAGGTCAAGAAGAAAGGTCATGGTTTCGATGAACTCGGCCAGCTCATTTATTTTCTCTTTTGATCTTGTTTTGCCGGTAACACTCAGGCTGTAATATTTTCTCACACGTTTGCCCATGTACTCCACTTCTGTGGTCAGTAGCCCTTCAGCTTCAAGTGCATGTAGCGTAGGGTATAACGCGCCCTCAGTTATCTGTATTTTATCTTTTGTCAGCTCTTTTACCTTTTGGGTAATTTCGTAGCCATACATTTTATTATTGTCGGCGAGGAGCTTCAACACAATGGTCTTAAGTGTTCCTTTCAGCAATTCGGTAGAGAAGATCATAATCTTATTTTCTATTACACCACAATAATACATAAGAAACCAATGCATTGTTCAATTATGTATAAATATTAATAAAAATATGCCTATCATATTGAATATCAATGAAAAATAAAAAGGTCCACCAATATGGTGGACCTTTCATTATAGCTGAGTTCTACTTACTTCTTTTTGGGCGCGGGTTTCGGAGCGGGCTTTGTACCCGGTTTAGTGGCGGGCCTTGGTGTTGGTTTTGCACCGGGGCGGCCTTTTTCAGGCGCTTTTTCTTTTTTGGTGAATTTGTAATTGAAGCTAATCAAACCACCGCCTGTGGCATTGCTGGTGTTGGCGCGGCCAATGGGATAATAGGTAGCAGTACCACCGTTTACCCCACCGGAAGTATACATCTTACCCTTGTCCTCTGCATCGCCCAGTCCGTAGTCTAAACGAAGGTGCAGGGACAACGATACATTCTTCGACAGGTTCACCCCGGCACCTACACCAAAGGCCAGGTCAATGCCCATTTTTTTGTAAGCATCCTTCGGTTCCATCTGCAGAGATGAAAGGTTTATATCCTGGCCGTTGATCTTATACTTTGCACCGGCAAGCAGGCTTATTTGCGGGCCAATGAATGAGCTGAAGTAGAGTTTTTTTGCATTATTGCTGGTGTAGCGCAGCATAATGGGCAGCTTGATGTATGTGACATCCCTGCGGGCAGTATAAGCGCCGGTAGTAAGCGGGATGCTGTTTGTAGCTGCATCGGCTCGGAAACGCTGGCTCAGATCAGGCACGCCATTTCCGGCTGCTATCCTCGATGCGTCGCCCTTATACCCCTGCCCTTGCTTTGAATACAGGAAATCAACGCCGAGTCCAATGTGGTTATTAACCATATAGGTGCCACCAATACCAAATGCGACACCTGTATTGATCTTAGCGTCCAGTTCGGGGCCTGCGGTCTGGTCGCTGGTGTTGAGCAGGGCCGAAGCCTGGATGTTCATGCGCAAGCCCATATCAAGGCCTTTCTGTGCGAAAGATGCGTGGGCAGCAAAGAGCAAAGCATTTACGGCTATAGCCTTCATAGCAATAGAGCGGGTTGATGGTCTTAAAATCATAACGGGATTTTTTAGGTGAAGAATGAATAATTAATTAAAGATTGTAATAATTTTTTAAGAAAGCAACAATGGGTAATGGAATTTTTATATTACAAAGCATTGCAGCCTTTATTATTTTTGCCTTATAACGCCACATGTAAATGACAGACAATGTGGGGAAATACATATTCAATATCCGAAAAAACAACAGCTTATATCAATAAGATTATAGTAAAAACAGCCTATGCAACCGCTCTCAAAACCCAGCGAAATTACCACCACTTCTGTTGCATCACCACCGTACGGAATAAAAACGCCTGTACTGGAAACACAACGCCTGATACTCAGAGAAATAAACCCGGAAATAGCCGACGAAATATTCACAAAGCTGACCGATGAAGAGATCATTACTTTCATGGGTCTGAAAGATAATGAGGGCCTGAAAACGGAAAAATACAAATGGGAAAATGGCATGACCACATACCGTATGACCTATAAACGCTTTATACTTACCGACAAGGCCACCGGCATTGCTTTCGGCTCCTGCTCGTTACACAACTGGTATCCTGAACACAGCCGCGCCGAACTTGGGTATGATATAAAGTATGAGGAAATGAAGAACAAAGGCTACATGAAAGAAACTGTAGCGGCA
Source organism: uncultured Flavipsychrobacter sp. (assembly GCA_964430995.1). Taxonomy (GTDB): domain Bacteria; phylum Bacteroidota; class Bacteroidia; order Chitinophagales; family Chitinophagaceae; genus Nemorincola. Next base: position 28,974 of record CAYSIG010000030.1, on the reverse strand, counting down.
GTGCTTGCCTTTGGCTTCGATAAAATGGAACTAAACAGGATAGAGGCATACATAGGGCCGGCGAATGAGCCCTCGCTACGCTTAGTTAAAGCATTTGGATTTACGGAAGAGGGTCGGCTCAGGTCGCATTATTTTAAAGAAGGAAAACATGAGGACTCCCTGTGCTTCGGGCTGCTGAAAAGCGAATACGATACGGCAAAGAAAATACAGGCTTAAGAATAGATACTTAGTTTTACAGGCACATGAAAAAATTACTGCTCTTTTTCGCTATAACTGTATTCTTTTTCGCGTGCCGGAAAGAACCCATCAATGACCCCTATAGCTTACCGGACAGCTACAGCAACAAGTCTCTGGGAAAATCGGCGAATGATATGCTCAGCGCCACCACCTATACCACACTGAACATACAGGTGCAATATATGCCCGGCTACCAGCCTGACCCTGAATCAATAAATAATCTGCGCCTGTTCCTCAACAACCTGTGCAACAAGCCCGGCGGCATCACCGTTACACAAAGCCAGATACCCGGCAGCGGCGACACCCTTGACCCGGCAAAAGTAGCTGTACTGGAAAAGCAAAACCGCACAGCATATACAGGCGGCAATATACTGGCTTTGTATATAATGGTAACCGATGGCTATGACACCTCTGACAACACATTGGGTTTTGCATACCGCAATACGTCGGTTTGTCTTTTTGGCAAGAATATTGCCGATAATTCGGGCGGCGTGGGACAGATTACACGGGTGGCGCTGGAAACAAGTGTGCTTGAACATGAGATTGGCCATATACTGGGGCTCGTGAACAAAGGCACGCCATTGGAAACAGCCCACCAGGATGCAACGCACGGCAACCATTGCAACAACCCAAAATGCCTAATGTATTATGCCATAGAGCTGCATAAAGGACTGGGAATGTTTGCTGCCATACCTGTACTCGACAGCAATTGTCGCGCCGATCTGCGCGCAAACGGCGGAAAATAAAAACCGGGGCCCCACACGGGCACAACACCCTGATTGATTGTAGCTTTTTTGCATTAATTTTGTAGAAAATAAAAAACATAAACTAATGTCGCAGAATATGTTAGTGACCATGGATGAGTTCACCATCCAGGAGACAAGGAAATTTCCACAGGCAACGGGAGAACTCTCAGCCCTTTTAAGGGACTTAGGCCTCGCAGGGAAAATTATCAACAAGCATGTACGCAAGGCAGGCCTTTCCGATATACTTGGCCAACACGGCGCTACTAATGTGCAGGGCGAAGAACAGATGAAACTGGACGTTTTTGCAAATGATACACTGATCAATATTCTTAAGAACAGTACCGACTGCGCAGGTATAGCATCGGAAGAGAACGACGACCATGTGTGCTATGAAGACACATACTCAGCCAACTCGAAATACGTTGTACTTTTCGATCCACTTGACGGCTCATCGAATATAGATGTGAATGCATCTATAGGCACTATCTTCTCCATCTACCGCCGGGTAAGCGAAATAGGTAAGCCCTGTACCGAAGCCGATTTTCTGCAGCCCGGCAATAAGCTGATGGCGGCAGGCTACATTATCTATGGTTCCAGTACCATGATGGTATATGCCACAAGACTGGGCGTGAACGGCTTTACGCTGGAGCCATCAATAGGTGAGTTCTGCCTCTCCCACCCCAACATTAAGGTGCCGGAGAACGGTAAGATATATTCCCTGAACCAGGGCAATACAGTAAAATACAGTGAGGGCATGCAGAACTTTCTTAATTTTTGTATGGAAAGCAAGAAGGAGGAAGGAAGGCCATATTCGCACCGCTACATAGGCTCCATGGTGGCCGACCTGCACCGCACATTGATTAAAGGTGGCATATTCATTTATCCGGCCGACAAGAGCAACCCCAAAGGCAAATTACGGCTGCAATACGAGTGCAACCCGATGACCTTTATAGTTGAGGCCGCAGGCGGCCTTGGCAGTGATGGCAAGCAAAACATCCTTGACATCGTGCCTACTGAACTGCACCAGCGCACCCCTATATTCATAGGCTCGAAGAATATGGTGAATAAGGCATTGGAATTTGTGAAAGAGACTGAGACTGTTGCGTAATAAGCGTTTTTACATTGAAAATGCGCCACAATAATGTGGCGCATTTTTTTTCGTAGCCAAAAATATGAATGGACCTAACGGAGCTCCATGTTAGGAGCCTACCCAAAATTAACTAAACAGGAACGCTATATCATCCTTAGTCAGGCGCTTCATCATAGCCGTATCGTCTGATACAAGGTCAGCTGCCAAGGCCCTTTTGCGCTCCTGTAGTTGCAGCATTTTTTCCTCCAGTGTGTCTTTGCATATGAGGCGGTAAGCGAAGATATTCTTCGTCTGACCTATACGGTGCGTACGGTCAATGGCCTGCTGCTCTACTGCCGGGTTCCACCATGGGTCCACAATATATACATAGTCTGCTGCGGTAAGGTTTAGGCCTATACCACCTGCCTTAAGAGAGATAAGGAACACACGGCAATCATGGTTGTTCTGGAATTCCTGTATGGCTTCCTCGCGTTCGCGCGAACTGCTGCTGCCGTCAAAGTAAACATGGTTGATATTGTCTGCTTCCAACTTCTTGCGTATCAGACCAAGCATACCCAGAAACTGCGAGAATATCAGCACCTTGTGGTCGCCTACGTTCTCGGTTATTTCCCGGCTCAGTTCATCCAGCTTTATTGAGTAGTTATGAAACCGCTCCTCTTCATTCATTATAGCGGGCGAGTCGCATATCTGCCGCAACTTGGTAAGCCCCTGCAATATGTGCAACTGAGACCGCTCCATACCACGCTCCTCTATCATACCCAGAATCTGCGAGCGGTAAATGTTGCGGTAAGACTCATATATCTTACGCTGCTCCGGCCCCATTTCGCAGTAGAGTATTGTTTCTGTTTTTTCGGGCAGGTCTTTTGCCACCTGTTCTTTGGTGCGGCGAAGGAGGAATGGGTGTGTGAGCTTGCGTAGCTGCACCTTCACTTCGTCCTCCATGAATTTATCAATAGGCGTAGCAAACTCACTCATAAAAAATTCCCGGCTGCCCAACATACCGGGGTTAAGAAAGTTCATCTGCGCATACAGGTCAAAAGTATTGTTCTGCACGGGCGTACCGCTCAGTGCCAGCCTGTTCTTACTCTTGAGCAGCAATGACGACTTGGCCACCTGCGACTGCGGATTCTTTATAGATTGCGACTCATCAAGCACCACATAATCAAACTCAATCTCCTTAAGCGCTTTTATGTCGCTGCGCATAGTGCCATAGGTAGTGATGATAATATCTATACCATTGTAACCTCCGGGGTCAGCGGTTCGCTTAGGCCCGTGATGTATGATATGCGTGAGCTCAGGGGTAAATTTATTTATTTCATTTTCCCAGTTATACATCAGTGTGGTAGGACATACCACCATGAATTTTGCGCTGGGGTTGAGGTTCTTGAAATGCTGAAAGAAAGCAAGTGTCTGCACGGTTTTACCAAGACCCATATCATCGGCAAGGATACCACCCCAGCCAGCCTCATTGAGGAACAGCAACCACTGGAAGCCCGCCAGCTGGTATGGGCGCAGCGTAGCAGTGAGGTGCTCGGGGGGTGCCACATTGCTGAAATCACTGGAGAGAATGTTCTCCAGTTTTTCTTTCTTTATCTCTAATTCCTGTTGCAGGGTGTCCTCATCAATTTCGCCAAGCAACTCATCCAGTATGCTGAAGTGGTATTTTTTCAGCCTTACCTTATTGCCCTTGGTCTCGCCCATTTTCAGCAGCAGGCTGTACTTTTTCAGCCACTCCTCCGGCAGCAGGCCAATGGAGCCGTCGCCCAGCTTCACGAAGTTTTGGCGCTGGGCCAGTGCTTTCTTCACCTCAATAATGGACACCACCTGTTCACCAAACTTCAGCTCCACCGATGCGTCGAACCAATCAATACCACTGCTTACATGCACCAGGGTCTCCGGCTTGTGCACATTCACGCGCAGGCTTTTCAGCCCTTCAAAACCCATCAGGTCCACGTTCCATTCCTTCATGAGGTCTGTAAACCTGTAGAACCAATTATTTGCCAGTACGGATGTACCCGGCAGAAAGAAGAATTTATCCTTCTTGTTCAGTTGTATGTCGGTATGCAATGTCTGCAGCAGGTCCATGAACTCCTGTTCCTGCGCCTCACTGCGCTGTATAATCTTCACTATGCCGTCGTGTGGTTGTATCACATCACCAAAATAACCGGGACGTATCTCCAAATCATTGTAAACGAATGCTGGCTGCATGATCAGTATCTGCTCACGTTCGGTAAGGTACAATCTGTAAGCAGGCCTGGCCTTCTGCACGTGCTCTATCAGTTCTTCGGCAAAATTCACATGCACACGGTTACTCCATCCCATCAGTTTGTCCCGCAGGAATGCCGGCCACTCCGCTGCTGTTACCAGCATCTTTCCTTTAGGCTGAAACTGGTCGGCAATCTGCAGCTCGGCTATGCTGCCTACACACAACAGGCGGTTCCCGTGCTGAAGCAGCGCAGAATTATGCACTTTTACCTCATCGTAAGGAATACTGTTATTGTCTGTTATCCACTCAAGCTCTATGGTATAGGTATTCCCCTTTTTCTTCACTATCAGTTGCGGGTGGGCCGGCTTCTCGGAAAACTCGATCTCCTGAAGGCTGGCCGATGACAGCGCCTTGCCGGGCTTCTTCATATACGTGAACGGGTAAGCCGAATACCTGTCCAGCAGCTTCTGGTACTTGGGCAGCAGGTATTCCCACACCTGTTCTTTCATTTCATCATCCGGCACATCCTTTACCACCGATTCATAGTCGTGCAGCAGGTCGCCAAACGGCAGGTTCTTCTTCAGAAATTTAAGCAGCTCATCCTTCTGAAATTTCCGTATCACCGGCAGCATATCACGCTCCTCCTGCCGGTACCATGTGGGGTTTATGTATTGGTTCAACTCCAGCTTATCAATGCCGTTCACCATTTTTCTTTCCTCCTCATCTGTCTTGCCGGCTATGAGCAATATATCCACAAAAGGGAAAGTCGCTATACCTGCATCTACCACTATACCCAATCTCTTTTCTTCTACCGGGGCCGTAATGGTCTCTACCAAAGTCTCCCTTGCCGGCTGCTTGCTTTCCAGTTTCTTAATGCTGGGGTCAAGTACCCTCAGGAAAGGTTTGTTATTCTCGTAAGTAAAGGTGAATTTATTGGTCAGGTCATCATTCAGGCTGTAGCCATACTGCTCCAGCAGTTTATTCTTCTGCACATCCCAGTTCTGCATAGAATTGAAGTGCTGCGCACCTAAAGTCCGTATCACCTGCAAAAAAACCGCCGCCTTATGCACACACAACGGATGGCTTTTTTCATCACAATTGCATGAGGTGTCAAAATACCGTTCTTCGTTCTGCTTTATGGTTACATGATAGGTGGCATCCTCATCGGGCACGTCGGCTTCCACACGGTCGCTCTTACGCGTATCAATAACCGCCCTGCTGCCATTGGCCAGTTTTTCGGCCCGTTCCAGCGAGTCAGGCGAGCAGAATATCTGCAGCATCTGCCGGTTTATCTGGCGCATGCGCACCACTGTGTGCGACTGGTCGTAGGTGATATTGGTATTTTCGAAAAAACCGCTCTGGATAATATCGTTCAACTGGAATAGCGCGGCAACCTCGTGCCTGCATATCTCGCCGAGATTGTAGGGGCACTGGCACCTTACCGAGATTTCCTTGAGCTGCAGGTATTTGTTTACCGTTACCGTATAGTAATTCTGGTACAGGTCGTTACGCACCCGGAACCTTACCTGCTCCAGCAGGTGGTCCACATCGAGCATCTGCACACCCGATGTATAAAATATTTTTTTACCACGCCTGATTACTTCCTCGGTGCCGTGGTTATATACATATCGCAGTATTGGGGGTAATGACATCTATCTGTTTACGTTCAAAAAAAGGCAATCTTCAAAAGTAGCGAAAAAACGTGCTGCAACGAAACGTAACTGCTTAAATGTGTGTTAATGGTTACAATTTTTTTACTTTTATACACTTCAATTCTTTTCACACTTATATGGAAGACCGGCCGGGCCCAAAACATAATAATAAAATCTCAACCCTGGCGGCAGAGAATAAGGACAGGGTATTGTACTACATCCGTACGGGGCACCTGCTTCACTGGTCATCGTTCTTTGTGTTGATATTCCTAGAGTTATTTATAGGCGGGCATTTGTCAAAGGTGCTGAGCAAAGAAAATTATTCGGTATATGTCAATATCCTCAATGCCCTGCCTTTTTACAACATATTAGTGAATATGGGTATAGCCTATGGCATCAGCTATATCGTATCGTATAACAGTGGATTAAAATTCAGCCTGCTGCGCCAGACTTTCGGTATACATGTATTGTGGTACATCATACTCGCAATGGTACATACTGCCATATACTTTTTTTCCGGCAGCAACTATGCCCAGGCGCTGCTGATAACTATGCTTATTTCCTTTGCTTATTCTTATAAGTTGAACCTTACCTCATTTTTCCTCGCCACAAACGAATACCCCAAAGCGGCCATATCCAATCTCCTGCAAAAAACAGCAATTGCAGGTATTATTATCGCCATTTATTACTCGTCATATTTACAGCAACTGCTTAACGAAAATTTCGTCACCTCTTACCCGGCCATCGAATTGTCGGTTGTGCTTTTATACTTCGTTGTGTTCGGGCGCACAAATTACAGCGCGCTGTCTGCCCCCCGGATAAATTACCGTAAACGCCTTCTGAAATTCGGGAAATATTCCATGTTGAACAACGGCCTTAATGTGCTTTATTACACCATTATCGCACTTATTATCCATTCTTCTGCCCTGGCATTGCAGCAGCAGATAATGATGGGACTGTGCGTCACGTTCTTCAGGTTTACCGCAGTGGCCATTGCACCACTATTCTCCACTATGAGCCCGCAGTTCACACGCATAAAAAACGATAGCAGCAAAGTATGGGCCATGTACAAAAAGTATTTTGTGGCTGTTTTACTCATCAGCCTGGTCACTATGCTCGGTTGCCGTTTCTTTTTCAGCATTATCATCACAAATTTTTACGATCCTTCCTACCACGATGTGCCGGCTTACTTTAATTTCTTCTGCTACCTTATCCCGCTACTGTTCATCAACGCGCTTAACGGCACTGCTGCCGGCGCGCTGGGCAAAATAAAATACACCACCCGCACAGAGATAATATGCACTGCGCTGCTGCTGTTGTTCCTTGTTTTCACATTCGTATCACCCATAGCCGACTACCGCCTGCTTAACTACATGGTGCTTGTCCATCTTGTTGTCAAGTTCCTCCTGTTGGGCTTTGGCACTTATAAAACCATAAAACGATAGCCGTGGCCGCAGTTACCCAAACAAAAGAAAATAACTTCGACCTGCTACGGCTCATAGCGGCTATACAGATAGCCGCCTACCACAGTTATGAGCACCTTCACTTCACTTCACCCTTGTTAAATGACCTTATCTATTCATTCCGCTACTTTTTCGGCATCCATATACTTTTTACCATCAGCGGTTTTTTAATATACTCCTCCTATGCACGCAACAATGACCTGAAGACGTACTTACGCAACAGGTTCCTCCGGGTATATCCGGGTCTTTGGCTGTGCCTGCTTACCACTGCCGGTGTGCTTGTTGTGTTAGGGTATATTAACTCAGGCAATATATTCAGCCGGGGTTTCGCTGCATGGCTGGCTACACAGGCTACCGTCTTCCAGTTCTACACCCCCGATATGCTCAGGGGCTTCGGGGTGGGCAACCCTAACGGCGCATTATGGACCATCCCTGTCGAGCTTTGCTTCTATATATTCATACCCTTCCTCTTCTGGCTGTCTGCAAGGGGGCGCATCAATAAAAACCTGCTCATTCTATTGTGGATGGCCCTGTCCATCGCATTTAATGTATGGTACCAGCCCTATAAATTCCAGCCCGAACGTTCGCACCTGGTAAAGCTACTGGGCGTATCTCCTGCACCTTATCTGTTCTATTTTTTGCTGGGGGCGCTGGCTGCTAACAATTGGGAACGTATAAAGAAATGGTATGAAGGCAAAGGCGTGATTTGGCTATCGGTATATCTGTTGTATTGTTTCGTATTCTGCTTTTGGTTGCAGAAATTCCAGGTCGGCTACTGGACCAATGCCTACCATTTCATGTCCGTGATACTGCTCTCCCAAACTACTATAGCGCTCGCATACACCCACAAGCAGCTTGGGGTAAAAGTGCTGCGGCATAACGATTACTCTTTCGGCATATATATATACCATATGCCGGTGATCAATGTTTTGCTGACCATGGGATACCAGTCGTCACCCTACCTGTTTTTTGTCGTTTTCGGTATTGCAGGCGCGCTCGCATATTTCTCCTGGCGATTTGTAGAAAAACCATTCCTTGCGTTGAAGCATGGCAGGCATTGATCCCCTTTTCGATACGGCCATCTATAATTGTCTATATTTCCTTAATATTGCCCGCCAATGATAAAGTCGAATAATAAAATTATTATTATAGGAACACTGCCTCCTCCCATAGGCGGTGTTTCCATATACAACCAGCGACTTTATGATTTTCTGCAGAATGAAGAAGATACAGAGGTCGACTTCATTGATTACAAACGCAAGGGCCTGGCCGACATAGTGGGCGCAATCATCGGCCATAGCATTATCTACCTCAATTGCTCAAGCGCATCTTTCAAATTTTTTGTAACACTTATAGCGGCCATGTTCGGCAAAAAAACGGTGGTCACCTTCCACGGTAGTATGAGCCGCCATTCCGGCATAGCCGACATACTCGATAAGCTGGTGCTCAGACTGGCTTCGCTAAGCATAGTGCTCAATAAACGCAGTTTCGACCATGCGGTAAAATATACTCGCAAGGTTTTCCACGGCACCGCATTTATACCCCCTATAAAACAGGAAACGCTGAACAATGATATCAAAACCTTCCTTGCCCACTGCCGGGAAAAGTATAAACTGATCTGCTCGTGCAATGCCCACAATGTGTCATTTGATAATGCAGGCAATGAGATATACCAGGTAAAGTTCCTGCTGGATATTTTCAGGGAACTGCCTGATTGCTGTATCATCCTCTCCGACCCCTCGGGCATGTATTCCAGCTACCTCGAAAAGCAGAAAGCATCTTTACCCTCAAATGTATTTATCATTAAAGAGACACATAGTTATTTTGAGCTGCTGAAAGAAACAGACGTAATGCTGAGGATAACCACTACCGATGGCGACTCTATCTCTGTGCGCGAAGCCCTATACCTGCATAAGACGGTGATCGCTTCGAATGTGGTGGACCGGCCCGCAGGCGTCATTACAGTAAATATCTCGAAAGAGGAGATACTGAAGAAACTGCGCGAGGTGGCCAACGGCATAACGCCCCCCCATGTGGACCATGAGGAGAACGGAGGAAAGCAAATCCTTAAAATCTTTGCGTCGCTGCAACGCTGACCCGGCAATGCCCGTTAAGAATTGACGTTAACCTAACGAAACCGTCATTTAATATTAACACTACCCCGCTACTTTCGCTGCCCGATAACGTCCCTTAACCGAGGATGCGGTTCATTTCATGAGGCATACGATACTACCGGTAATAATACTGTTGCTCCTATTGGCAGGTTGCGCTGTGCAGAAAGAAACCGGGGGGCAATATGATTTTCCGCCGGCTATGACAGAAGCGGTGAGGGCATCATACACACAGCAGTGCGAGAAAGGGCGGGTACTTTATGAGGCCAACTGCGCCCGGTGCCACAACAAAGTAGTAAAGGGCAAACAGATAGTGCCTTACTTCCCAATGGATAAGCTGATAGGATATGCGCTCAGGGAATCGAACGAGCGGCATACCAGCAACCTGCCGGAGGAAAAAGTGACCACCGAAGACCTCGGGCTCATCATGACCTTTCTTACCTACAATAAACGGAAAAAGTAGGTGGTCACACGTGTTTTCCCCACACCATTTCATTGTCCTTGGGCTCAAAACCGAATTGCCGGTACAAAGGCTCTCCATCTTGTGAGGCGTGAAGCGACACCTGCTCTATGCCCCTCTGCTCTGCCTCCTGCATCAGCTTGCCGAAAATTTGTTTCGAAATGCCGCGGCGGCGGTAAGCCGGCAGGGTGTATACATTGAGTATATAGGCCCTGTCGCCGGATGAATTAAGGAAGTTGGGCGGAATACTGTAAAAGCAGATGCCGCCTGTAGCCACAATGATATCGCCATCGAGGGCAAGCCAATTGATATAATCGCCGGCGGGCAAATGGGTACGGAAATATTGTTCCAGCCCGCTTTTTATATCCGTGGGCGGCGTATCGGTATGGGCGACCTCTTTTAAGAATTCTATACGGAGCGCAACAAGCGCCGGGATATCGGCAATGGCAGCTTTTTGATACCTGAACATGCTGTAAAAGTATGTATTACCGGGCTTCGATATGCAACGAGAATAATGGCCCCACTACTGAAAAAACCGGGATGAGGGTATAATTTCCGGGATTTGATCGTTTTCGATAAATATTACTATTTGAATATGGTGAAATGCGCTGTGGACAAAACTCATGTGTTTTTGTATAAGGTATATAGGGGTATATTTATACCCCAAAAGGTATATTTATACTCCCCAAAAGTATAATTATACCCTAAAAGGTATAAGTGCCGTGAGTCTTAAGTCGCAAGTCTGCGAAAATGAGTGAGTCATAAGCCATGGAGTCTCCGGTTCTTCTGTTTCTTCCTCTTCGTGGGGGATATTGTATTCGGCGTTGTGCGGAGCGCGCGGATTTTTGATAGCCTCGGCAAAATGGTTCATTGCATACTCAGAGATGATGCGTGCATGTTCGATGTTTTGGTTGGCAACAATGGCGATAAAGTCTATGATGACCTCCATGTGGCTAGCAAGAGATTGCCTATTTTTTAAGGATGCCATAGATATCTCTGCCTGTGAGAGATCGGACTGAAGATAAAGATTGCGGGCTTGTGTGCGCTTATCGCTATTGTTCTGTTCGTTTTTCATGATAGCTAATTTCTTTGATTTAGTAATAGCCCCGGCCGGTTTGATGTAAAGTTCGATAAGGTGTTTTTGGGTGCCAAATGAAAAAGACATGACGGTACAGTAAGTGTACCGTGATGGTACAGTTACTGTACCATGATGGTTTTTAGTATGCAGACGGGGAGCGGGTTTGATCAGGATTTAGGGATTTAAGGATTAACAGGATGCGCAAATCTTGACCTGCGATGATATTTATGTCCGGGATATTGTTGTTAGCAAGTCGAAAAAGACTTGCTGCTTAGCAGGCACAAGTGAAAAACACGGCCGCCAAATGAGAATCGTTTCGCAAGCGAGACGCTTGCATAGGTAAGGACGAAGCGAGACGCTTCGACCAGTTGGGGTGGGAATGTTTTGAAGAATTGTATATTTGTGGTGTACTGCCTTACGGGGCGGTACACCGGGTGGCGGCTCTTACGGGTCGCCACTCGTTATTTATGGTGGTACAACCGTAGTCGGAGACATACGGTTAACTGCTTTTTTATTTGGGAACACTACGGACAACCGGAGGATTTTTTTTATTAACGTCGTAATAATTTCTTACTGTTTCGCTTTTCTTTTTATCGGAGTATTGATATATGACTTATATTTAGAGAAAAAAAATGACATGGACTTCATCTGATTGGAATACCACTTACAATTATTTATCCTGCGGACTTTTATTGTTAACTAGCATCACAATTCTTTTTAAAAAAAAGGGAACAATAAGGTTTCTTCTGGTTTTAACTGTACTTCTTATTTTCTTATCGATTTGGGTGAATTCTAAAATGCGAAAGGTTCTGATAATAGAAAAGTGGACTTCTGATAGTGTCAATAGTGCTCAGTATGATTCTGTTCATAATGGGCTAAGGAAAGCGAATGATTCTTTATTGACTTTGGGAAATAGTATCACAGATATAAAAACAGCATTAGCCGAGAAGCATTTATCTTGGGATTCGGTCAACAAGACTATAATCAATATAGGTACTCAATCTAAATACAACATAAGCAATCCTCAATTTAAAGGCAAAACATATGTTGGAGATAATGGTAATCTGCATTGATAAAACTTAACTATATGAGGTTGGTATTTAGTTTCATTATTTTATTGTCGCATAATTTATCATTTGCCCAAACAGGGAAAGTTACCATTCAAAATCCTGTATTTAATGGGGCAACTATGGTTGGGGATAAGAACACAATGAATGTATATCCAGATGTTCGGTTAACCGTTGAAATGACGAAAGAGATTGAGAACTATATTTTAAAATTAAAGCAGGATTCTAATTTCTTATACATTAAAAACTTTGAAGTTAACCTTGCACTTACAAGTAATGGGGCTGCGTTGAAAGTTGACTTAATAAAGTATTTTATGAGTAAGGGGTTTAAATATGTTGGAAACGAAAGGAAGATAGTTGTAACAAATGAGCTAGTGGAAAAAATGTATATTGATTTGAGAAAACAGGATAGTTGTTTAGTTTTCCTTATCGGCGTTATGTAATCCTTCACTATCCCTGTCGTGCGAAATTTACATTTACGTTTCCGTGATAAACGGTTTTTATTTGCAGTTCCGAATACATTTTCGGAACAACATGGAAAACTACGGACAAAATGGGGATAACAACCAAAATATTGAACATTGTTTATTGTTTGACCGTTTTGCTTTTTTTGTTAGATGGTTTGACGAGTTTTGACATTAAAAGCCAGGGAATAAAATCTTTCGTCTATTTCGGAATATTAATTGGAACACTAGTTACTTTAGTGTGGAACTTGTTTGCATTTACAACAAAGACCAACAAAATTGTTGGGACGGTATTCCCGACAATTATTTTCATATTAACCTTAATTATTGGTCCAATGAAAATTTTGTTCTCAATCGGAGCATGGCAAACACAGGAAATTTTATATCAAAATGAGCGTTTAAAAATCAAAACAGTAGAATTTCAAATGCGAGACGTTGGAGCTCTCGGTTACCGTAAACGAACAGTCGAAGTTCTCTACTTAACTCCGCTATTTATGATTACTAATGAAGTGCCAAAAGACATTGATAAAAGAGCTGAATGGATTAAAGTTGATATAGACGTCAATGAACTCGGCCTTAAATCTCCATAGAACAAAAAACATACCTGAATGGTCGAAGGGTCGTCCTTATTCATTGATAGTAGCAAGGGTCTCTCCGTTGCGAGGCGGCCCCCGCTATTATGCTGCAATTTCCAAATCCTATAATCATGCTCAACGTCGCGCCCACACTGAACCGCAAAAACCATCAGACATTCGGTTAACTGTTGTTTTTTTATTTGGGAAAACTACGGACAACCGGAAACACTACAGACAATCAGGAGGTCGGAATTCTGTTCGGCTTCGTGGGTAACTTCGGGAGGTTCCTCTCTGCGCTTCGTCCCGATAGTTATCGGGACTGCACTCCGTTCGGAATGGGCTTCGATAGGGCAATTTCCGTGTTTCGAGAGATTGCTTCGGCTTTTTAGCTCCGATGCTATTGCGTATTTATTTATGCGAAGATTGAAATGCCCGATATTGGGTGTTCATTAATATTTTGTATATTTATTCCTCCGCCCGCTGCAAGTGTCATATCCGCCGATGTTTCGTGTTGGATAAGGGATGGGGGGACCTGTGTAGTTTTTTTTAAAAAAAAAGAAATTGTTGCCGGGCGCAGCAGATGCCAACTTTTAAAAAGCAGACCAGCGTGGTGGTCATGAATATTTGAAACAGCCACCCCGATAGAAGCGGGTCTTTAACTATTCGGAAAAAGGCAGTAATATAGCCGCATAAAATAGTTTATGCTTTTTGAAGGAAAATTCAGCGGGGATGGTTTTGAGAACCGCATTACACAGCTATACGGAATAAAGTACCCGATGATACAGGCGGGGATGATATGGGCATCGGGCTGGCGGCTGGCGAGCGCGGTGAGCAATGCGGGCGGGCTGGGCATTATAGGCGCAGGCAGCATGTACCCTGATGTGCTGCTGGAGCATATACAAAAGTGCAAGCAGGCGACCGATAAACCTTTTGCGGTGAATGTGCCGCTGCTGTACCCGGATACAGATAAACTGATGAAGCACATAATAGACGAAAAGGTGCCGATAGTATTCACCTCTGCCGGCAACCCCAAGACATGGACGGGGGTGCTGAAGGAGAACGGCATAGTGGTAACGCATGTGGTATCGAGTGCGAAATTTGCGAAGAAGTGTGAAGATGCGGGTTGCGATGCGGTGGTGGCCGAGGGTTTTGAGGCAGGGGGGCATAACGGCCGGGAGGAAACTACCACGCTGTGCCTGATACCGGCTGTGCGGCAGGCAATAAACATACCGCTGATAGCGGCGGGCGGCATAGCCACGGGCAGGGCCATGTATGCCATGATGGCGCTGGGCGCAGAGGGGGTGCAGATGGGCAGCCGGTTTGTGTGTACGCCCGAGGCATCGAGCAGTGAAGCATTCAAGGAGGCGGTAGTGACCGCCAATGAGGGTGATACGGTGCTGACGCTGAAGCAATTAACACCGGTAAGGCTGATAAAGAACCACTTCTGCAAGCAGGTGCTGGCAGCAGAAAATGCCGGGGCAACCCAGGAGCAACTGACTGAACTGCTGGGCAGGGCGAGGGCAAAGAAAGGCATGTTTGAAGGGGATATGGAGGAAGGCGAACTGGAAATAGGCCAGGTGAGCAGCCTTATAGGAGAGATAAAGCCAGCTGCGGAGGTGGTGCGGGAGGTGTGGGAAGAATTCAAACAGGCGGCGGCCGCTCCATTTAAATTTTAATATATACGTTTTCAAGACCAACCTTCGTTAAATATTGCCGTGTCTTAATAAAAAGGAATTAAGGATGTTTAAGTATTTATATTTGCATCATACTTATTTGTTTTAAAGATATGGTAAATATTAAATAGGGTATTCCTTTGCCCGATTTTTATATATTTGTATTGTATTTCTGTATTTGTCTGAGAAAGTGTTTATGAAAAGAATAGTCTTCCTTGTTGCGCTTATATTTTTTGCTGCCAGCGGATATGCGCAAACCCCTGCCCCTATTACCGGTAGCTCGTTGGTGTGCATGGGCACGCCTACGCCTTTGTCGGATGCCACTGCGGGTGGCACATGGAGCAGCAGTAACACGGCAGTAGCAACGGTGGGCACATCGGGCCTGGTATCAGGCGTATCGCTGGGGCCTGTCATCATCACTTATGCCGTAGGTACGGGTTATGTAACGAAACTGATGACCGTAAAAGGGCTGCCGACAATAACAACGGGGCCAGTGGGCGGATGTGTGGGCAGTGAATACCAGATGGCCGGAATCCCTTCCGGAGGCTCGTGGGGCACCGGTAACCCGGCAATAGCACTGGCAAATTTCGTGGGTGTGGTGACCGGAGTTTCCGCCGGCGTTACAACTATCAGCTATACAGAAGCAGGTGGCTGCACGCAGACCGTGCCTATAACCGTGAACCCGGTGCCGTTACCAATAACCGGCACGAATTATGTTTATTCAGGGCTTACCACCTCTCTCACAGACCTTACCCCGGGCGGCACATGGAGCAGCAGCAACCCTGTACTGGCCACAGTGGGCGCGGGCACAGGGATAGTGACGGGCGTATCTGCCGGGCTGGTGCTCATATCGTATACACTGCCTACCAGCTGTGCCGCTTTTATGCGTGTGGAGGTAAACCCATTGCCGGCTACCACCAGCGTATATGCGTGGTACCCATTCTGCGGAGATACAACTGATAAGAGCACCAACGGGCGGGACCTGATCAATCATGGTATTACGACGACGCCAGCCGTACTTACAACCGACCGTTTCGGGAACGCGAATAATGCCTACGCATTCAATGGTGCGACCAGCATGATGAACTATACAACGTTCTTTCCAAACAGCGGTACACCACCGGATTTCACCTATTCGTGCTGGGTGAACCTTGCAGGCCCGCAGTCGTCAATCATCATGTATAACGGCAACCCAAATACCAATGGTTTTGGCTTTGTAGTGAACAATGGTACCATGGGCGTGCCCGGCACACAGGTGGGCGTATATTTTGGCGCCACCGCCACCCTGTATGCAAGTTCAACACTGCCGCCACCTGTGATAGGCGGGTGGCACAACCTGGTGCTAGTGAAGAATGGCGGGGTGTATAACTTTTATATAGACAATGCGCCCGGCGTTTTTTTCCTGGAAACTACGGCGCCTCTTTTCAGTGACGTTTTCGCACTTGGTATGAATTACCCATCCAGCCTTGGTGCAGGCCCGCTTACGGATGCGTTTAACGGCTCGATAGATGACGTGGTATACATTACACGGCAGCTGACGAACGCAGAGCGGTTATCCCTTTTTAATTTCAACCCGGATGCGAATATCTTTTCATTAGGAAATGATACTACCATATGCTCTGACAGGGTGGACCTGCTGCCCAGCCCGCAGACCGTAGGCGCGCAGTATACATGGAGCCGCTTTAACGGCCTGGGCTATACTGTGCTGGACACGGTAGATACGGTACTGACCGTTTATCCTGTAACAGGGCCCTTCGGCAATGAGTATGTGCTGCGCGTATCGAAGCCTTACGGCTGCGTGGAATCAGATACGTTAATCGTGTTCAAGGCACCAATACCCGTGAACCTTGGCCCAGACCAGCATGTATGTATCGGAGATACAGTGACACTGACGAATTTTTTTCCAAGCGCGAACTTCCTGTGGAGTACAGGTGACACCGCGCATTCTATAGATGTCACGACTACGGGCACCTATTATGTAACGGTAGACAGTGCCTACAGCGGCAGCACGTGTGTGGGCAGAGACACATTGAATGTACATTTTCACCCGATACCGATCATCGGCCTTCCTGCATCCATAAAGCATTGCAACGGATCGCCCGATACATTGCGCGCGCATAAAAACCCGCTCTATACCTACTTCTGGAATACAGGTGTTACATCAGACAGCCTCGTGGTGACGACAACCGGGAATTACTGGGTGCGTGTGAGCGATTCAGGATGTATCAGGTATGATACTACCGATGTACTTATAGTGTTTGATACCGTATCATTTTACCTCAACGACACGGCCATATGCTTGGGGCACTCTGTACCTACCGCAGGTAAGGTGACGATAAACCCGATAGTGACCTACCAGTGGACACCAACCGCAGGCATCCAGTACCCCAATACGCCTCAGCCCCTGATCGTACCAGATACATCGGCGGACTATATTGTAACAGTGAGCTATCCCGGTTGCCCTGATATTGCAGATACCTTCCACATAGATGTGCAGCCAAACCCTACGGTGTTCATTGGCGGCAACCGGCACATGTGTGACGGGGACACACTGCATATTGACGCACTGACGGAGCCGGCATGGTACAACAAATATATCTATAGCTGGACGCCGGCAACCAACCTTGACTGCACTACCTGCTCATCGGTGGTGTACACTGCGGGAGACACAATTACACTTTTCCTGACGGTAACTACGCCGGCATGGCATTCTTTGCTGCAAACGGGATATTGTATTTCGAAGGATTCGGCTACCATTTTTGTTCATCCGAGCGACTTTGATACGCTCGCACCCATTTTCAACCTGTGCCCCGGTGATTCGGTGCAACTCATACCTGATGATACCACATTGCTAGGTGTAACACATGTTGCGTACGACTGGACACCCGGTATCTATTTGGACGATTCAACATCGGCAGCGCCCTGGGTGCACCCGATAACCTCGCAAGGTTACAGGCTGGTATCAGTGAGCGACTGGGGATGTACGGACACCAATACAATAGACATAAATGTGTATGCCGCCGGAGTGATAGAAATGATTGATTCTGTGGTCATTTACCCCGGTGAAACGTACCAGATACAGCCTCGCACCAATTGCACCCACTTCCTCTGGCACCCCCCTTTAGGGCTTGATAACATGAACCTCTCTGACCCTAAAGCCAGACCGGATGTGAATACTTTATATACAGTGAGAGGCACTACAGAATTCGGGTGCGCCGTTACTGATTCGGTAAAAATAAAGGTGGACCCTAACTCCCTCCTGGCGATCCCTAACGCATTCGCCCCTGGCTCCAATAACAATAATCTCTTCATGCCTATAAAGAGGGGCATTGTGGAACTGAGCTATTTCCGAGTATTCAACCGCTGGGGTGTGCTGATGTTTGAGACCAAGGATATAAATGAGGGATGGGACGGAAATTATAAAGGCAAGCCACAACCATTTGGCGTGTATGTGTATGAACTGGAAGCGATGACCAATACCGGCAAGATAATTAACAGGCAAGGCAATGTGACACTACTGAGATAAGAAGAACAGTATTGTCAAAAATAAAGATCAGGCGGACCAGAACCATTCAGTCCGCCTGATCTCATTTATATACGATCAGTAAGTAGCGTGAAAGTCGAACCAGCTTTTATTGTTAAGCGGTTCTGGCCCGCTGTAGTAAAAATCCATAAACAGCTTGCGTGCCGTTTCGTAGGAAAGCCACTCCCCTTTTGTTTTTTCAGGGATAGGCCCAGATGAACTGTATGGGTAGCGGCTGGGGAATACATTCAATAACCGAATGCGGACACCTGAATATATATGCAGGAACTTTGGGAAAAGCGGGTTCCTTTCCAACTGCAGGTTAATCGGCATAAACCACAGGCCCTGGTGGATGAGTTTGAATTTTGTGTACCCTTTCCGCTGAAGTGTATCTATCAGTGAAACATCGGTGGCCTCACAAGACACATATTTTACATTCGGAGACGCCTTAACTTCGGGTAGGTCGTTGATACACAAATAATCAAAACCCTCGATATCCACTTTAAGATAGTAAGGAGTGCCGTATTTCTGAAAAAGGCTGCGGGTGGTTACACATGGAATATCCTTTACCTCATATGGGGTATTGTTCCTGCTGCCCAATTGGAAATCGAACGAGCTCCACTCAGATGTTTTTTTATTTATATAAAATGGCAAAACACCATCCTTATCAGAAATACCGACATTGAGAATGGTCAGAGAGCCGTCATCAATATGCTTTTTAAATTTACGGTTATTCTGCTCAACAAGCAGAGGATTTGCCTCGACTGCAACGACTTTAAAGCCTTCGCGCAGATAATTGACAGTGTCCTGGCCTATATGCATGCCTATATCGAAAACAAGGCGTTTTTCCATTTAGAAAGATTAGGTGCGCAAGATAATGAAACGGCTCGATACCATTAGTGGTGGAGCTAAAGAAGCTTTTTTATGCTTCAATACATAACAAATTTATTAATATTCGTAACTCGTTAATAGTTTACCTTTTATTTCCAATGTTAACAAATTATTAAGTCTACATTAAGGACTAAAAACCCGATAATAAGCAGATAGCTTTGCAGTATTAATATAGTTATAGTATATGTCATTCGATTCTGTTCTGAAGATTTTCTTGCCAAAAGACCGGGTATTTTATGGTTTGTTTGAGGAAGTAGCCACAACGTTGGTGCAAATGGGCAATTTGTTCAAGAGTGCACTCCAGGAGAAAGACCTGACCAAAAGAGATGAGATGCTCCGGTCTCTTGAAGAAATGGAGCATAAGAATGATGAGATAACGCACCGGATATTTATAGAGCTGGGGCGAAACTTCATAACACCACTTGACAGGGAAGACATACACTACCTGACAACATCGCTGGACGATATAGCTGACTATATGTGGGGCGCGGCAAAACGTATTGTCAACTACCAGATAAACGATGAATACAATACGCTGCCGGCTTTTGCTGAGATCATATCGAAATCGATAGGAGCGATAAATACCGGAGTATATGCATTGCGGAACATGAAAGACCTGCGTGCGATAACAGCAGCGTGCGTGCTGGTGAACAGCCTTGAGAACGATGCTGATGACCTGCTGGACCACACAATGCTGAAATTGTTCTCCTCAAATATTACAGCGGTGGAGCTCATCAAACAAAAAGACATTTTCCAGATGCTGGAAGTTGTAACCGACAAATGTGAAGACGTGGCGAATGTTATTGAATCCATCATTATTAAATACTCATAAGAGACTGTATGTCGGTTTTGCTGATAGTAATTATTGCGCTTGCCCTGATATTCGACTATATAAATGGATTTCATGACGCAGCCAACTCCATAGCAACAGTAGTCTCTACAAAGGTGCTTACACCATTTCAGGCGGTAATGTGGGCTGCGTTATTCAATTTTGTTGCCTTCTTTATTTTTAAGGACCATGGTGTAGCCAACACGGTGGCAAAAACAGTAAAAGAAAGTTTCATTACGTTGCCGGTTATCATGTCAGGGCTTATAGCCGCAATATCCTGGAACCTGTTAACCTGGTGGTTTGGCATACCATCCAGTTCATCACACACTCTCATTGGCGGCTTTGCGGGTGCAGCAATTGCTCATGCCGGTTTCAGTGCGGTGAATTCTGAACCTATCATGAAGACGGTAAGCTTCATTATACTGGCACCTATGGTAGGTATGCTGATGGCATTTATTATATCGCTGTGGTTTATCTACTCTTTCAGGAAGGGGATTGTGCCCAAGCTGATCTCGCTGCTGGTGATAACTGTGGTAGTAATAGTTCTGGTGAATGTGATAGAGACAGACCCTACGAAAGTAAAAGGACACATTGAGAACCAATTCCTGAAGGTCATATTCTACACAAAGAACTTTAAATGGGTACTGCTGGCAACAATACTGGTGGCTATGAGCATATTTACTATGTTCCTTGGCTCACTTAACGCTGCACGTTCAACCTTGTACCTCAAGCGTTTCCAGCTTATTTCTTCTGCTGCGTTCAGCGTGGGGCATGGCGGCAATGACGCGCAAAAAGTGATGGGCATCATAACCGTGGCGCTGATAAGCGCAGGGAACATCCAGGAATTTGACCAGATGCCGGTGTGGGTGCCACTGGCCTGCTATTCAGCAATTGCGCTTGGCACAATGAGTGGTGGTTGGCGAATTATTAAAACGATGGGCACCCGTATCACGAAGGTGACGCCATTTGAAGGGGTGGCAGCGGAAACAGCAGGTGCTATAACGCTTTTCCTTACCGAGAACCTTAAAATACCTGTGAGCACTACGCATACCATCACGGGATCAATAATAGGTGTAGGTGCAACAAAACGCCTTTCTGCAGTGCGCTGGGGCGTTACCATTAACCTGCTTTGGGCATGGATACTTACAATACCGGTAAGCGGATTACTTGCCGGCGGAGTATATTACGTTGTGAGATTATTCGAGTAACAAAAATGCAAATCAAGTAACAATCATGCAAATATTGAGGAACACTTATCAGTGTTCCTCTTCTTCTATATGGCCACTGCTCTCGGTGGCTTCGCTATCTGCTTTGGCACCTTTTGCCCGGTCGAAATAGCCAGGATCGTTAGCGCCGCAGTCATTAAACCCTTCAGGAGCCTTGAAAGTTGCAGCAGGGTCAATGTTAAGGCTTTTATCTGCCCATACGCGTTTCATGAACATGGCCCAGATAGGCAATGCTGATGCCGCGCCCTGTCCGAGGGATTCGAGGCGGAACCTGAACTCGCGGTCATCGCAGCCCACCCATGCGCCCGCCATAAGCTCGGGTGCATAGCCCAGGAACCACGCATCGGCCTGGTTGCTGGTGGTGCCTGTTTTACCGGCTATATCGGCAGTGACATTGTACCTGAAGCGAATGCGTGCGCCAGTGCCGCCACCAGCCACCACATTGCGCATGAGGTTCACCATTTTGTACGCGGTTTGCGGATTGATGACCTCCTTCTGCACGGAGGCAAAGCTTTTTACAAGCATGCCGTTCTTATCCTCGATCTTGCTGATAAAAAACGGCTGTGTATGCACACCCTTGCCGGGGAACATGCTGTATGCCCCAAGCATCTCGAATAAAGAAATGTCGGAAACGCCGAGCGCCATAGAGGGCACCTTATCAATACGGCTTACGATACCGCACCTGTGCAGGAAGTCGGCAAAGGCATCAATCCCTACCTGCTTAAGCATATAAAGCGCGGCATTGTTTATCGACTTACCCAGGGCGACCTTCATCGGGACCTGCGCCGGATACACAACAGGATTGTCGGCATCGTACAGGGTAGCCATATTGGGGAACTCCTGCGGGGCGGTAGACACAAGGCCGCAGGGATCCCACCCATTCTCTACTGCTACGGTGTACAATAAAGGCTTGATAGTGGAGCCGACCTGCCGTTTTGTATTCTTATTCACGTGGTCATACATGAAATAGTTGTGGTCTATGCCGCCTACCCAGGCTTTAACCTCGCCGGTAGCGGGATCCATAGCCAGAAAGCCCACCTGCAGAAACAGCTTCATGTACTTAATGGAATCAATAGGGCTCATCACCGTGTCCTTATAGTGCTGCTTGTTCCAGGCGAAAACCTTCATTTTTACAGGCACCTTCATCATGGCCATTGCCTTGGCTTCCGACATGTCCTGGTTACGGAAATTCTGGTACCTGTCTGATTGCTTGATGGACTGCGCGAGAATATTCTTAATAGAAGCCGACCTTTCCCACACAGAACCATCGTTATACCCGGGTTGAGAAAGAAACACATTCTGCCAGTTTGAAAGGTGCTCATGCACCGCTTCTTCGGCATAGCGCTGCATACGCACATCAAGGGTTGTCCATATTTTCAGGCCATCTTTATAAATATCATAAGGAGTGCCATCAGGCTTCTTCATGTCTTTTATCACCTGCTTCACCTGTTGTTCTACGACCTGCCTGAAGTACGGTGCCGTACCATCATGGTAATCTATCTTATGGTAGTCGAGCGGGGTTTCCCCATCTTTTAACGCGTCTAACTGCTCGCTCGTGATGTAGTTGTATTTATACATCTGCTCCAGCACCGTGTTACGCCGTTCCCGCGCTCTTTTGGGGTGGCTGCGGGGGTTGTAAATGGTATTGCCTTTTAGCATGCCGACGAGTACAGCAGCCTCATCAACAGTAACACTATCGGGCATCTTATTGTAAAAAGTCATGGAGGCATTCTTGATGCCGAATACATTATCACCATATGGCACTGTATTGAGGTACATGGTAATTATCTCATTCTTGGTAAGATTGCGTTCCAGCTTCACCGCAAGTACCCACTCCTTCAGCTTCATGAAAGGCAGCCACCAGGTGCTCTGGCTTTGCCTGGGGAAGAGGTTTTTGGCCAACTGCTGTGTTATTGTAGATGAACCGCGCTTCTTGCGCTCAATAATGTAAACCGGGATAGCGATAGTGGCTATAGGGTCGATACCTGCATGGTCATAAAACCGGGCATCTTCTGTAGCCAGCAATGCATTGATAATATTCGGGGAAATCTCAGAAAATTTACTGTTTGAGCGATCGGTAACATAATAGCGGCCTAACAGCGAACCATCAGCAGCATAGACGTCAGAGGAGATAGCACTTTGCGGGTTCTCCAATTCGGCCAGCGATGGCATATAGCCTACCATACCATGCTCGATAGCCACTATCAGTGAAACAAAAACGAGGAAGAAAAAAATGAACATAATCCACAAAGCACGTATCCATCGCCTGCTTTTGCGCGGGGGCTCCGCCCCGCTCACCGGCTTGCTTTTGTATATATTTTCTGGTTTGGTATTCATCAGGTAAAAAAGTCGAAAGTTAACATCAAAAGGTCATTGCACGTATCAGCATCTCAAATTTACATTTCTTTTTCATCTTCTTCGGGCATTACAAAAAAGCCTGCGCTCCTTACGGGGTTCATAAAGCCCCAAAACCGCTTACCGAAGCTGATCCTGTCATTTGAAACAGCAAGGAAAGGCTTTAAGAATCCGCTTATATATTGTTGCTCCCGCGCATCTAAAGGCTGTTTTGCGTATTTTTTCTTCAGATATATATTCATAAAGCCGGTGAAAGATGTGCCCAATTGCGGATCTACCACTTCACGGGCATACTGCATGGGTGTTAAGTTGCCACGCACTATGCCTACCATATGCAGGTAATAGGTGGCCGCACGGTATGCCCAATAAGCCTTGTTGCCCTCTGCGGGGGCATTATTGTACCTCGTGATATAGTAACGGAGGATTATCCGTGGCAGGAGCAGCAGTATTAACAGCAGTGCACCTAAGACACCGATACCTATCCATAGAAGCTGCCGTGGCGATACTTGTTTGGGTTTGGCCGCCTGTTGTTTCTTTTCCTTCAGTTTAGCCGCATCGCTCTTTTTCATGTACACCTCATCAATTGGTGTGTACTCAGGGAAGCGTTCTAGTATGTCCGGGCCTTTGTCCAGCGGAGATATCTCCAGCTTTTTCATTACCTCGGCATAGGACACGGCAGTCCCTTCATCGCCTTTACGTAGCATTTTCAGAGGCATGGCGATGCTGTCGCGGTATATCACGGCCACTTTCATGTCCATATCCACAAGAACGGGTTTAGACAATT
Organism: uncultured Flavipsychrobacter sp.; assembly: GCA_964430995.1. GTDB lineage: Bacteria > Bacteroidota > Bacteroidia > Chitinophagales > Chitinophagaceae > Nemorincola. The sequence continues at coordinate 4,544 of CAYSIG010000030.1, read as the reverse complement.
TGTATTCCTTATCATGAAATACGAATTGCTTTATCAGCATCCTTGCCGTCTTTTTCAGGGTGTCCACATCTTCAATCGCCCCCTCTGCGGCAAGCCATGCCTTAGGTGGCTGCATGGGCGGGGTGCCATCGGGCTGCGGGGTGGGACGCTCTTCGTTGTCGTTGCCTACGGTGGTATCAAAGTCGAGCCAGCCATAGCCGGGAAAATAGACCTGCACCCAAGCATGGGCCTGGTTGGCGTAATACCAGTACCAGCCTTTATTTTTATCGCTGCGGTCTTCAGTAAGAAAACCTACGGCTATGCGTGATGGTATGCCCAAAGAACGGAGCATGAACAAAGTGGCGCCGGCATAATATGCGCAATACCCTTTGTGGTTCTCATTAAGAAAGTACATCAGCTTTGATGCGCTGGGCAAGTCGGGTACACCGGGATTATCGGTGTATTTATATATCTGCTCACCATTCTCGTCTTTGGCAAGAAAATAATTTCGGATAGCCAATACTTTATCTACGGGCGTGCGGGCGGTATCTGTTATCTTATGCGCCAGCGTGCTGATTGAACTGAACTTCTCATTGCCCGGCATGAAGGTGTAATACTCCATGAACCTTTTGTCGGTGCCTTTATAATCTGTCACCTCGCGCAGCACCTCGAAACGCTGTTCCTGGAACTTCTTTATCTCGGGGTTCTGTGCGTTGTATACAAAGTAAGCGCTGTTGAGCAAAGACACATAACTTTTGGCCCTGAACGCCGACTTAAATTCGTTGCGGAAATCTTTTTCTATTGTTATGGGCTGCACAAAGTAACCCACATTAGGCGCGAGATAGGTATTGGGCGAGAGCATTTTGCTGTATACTTCTATTTCTACTGTCTGGCGGAGCTTTGCCCCCAGGCTGTTACGGATAACAGATGAATCGGTCTTTGTAGAAAAGAGCGGTATACGTGACGGGTCAGGCTCAAAAAGGTCGTTGTAAGGAATGGTGGAGTCCCGTTCAAATGTTTCGGTAAGGGTATCAAATTTTGTGAAGTAGAATGCAGTGAGGTATAAGGGATTGGGTACGCTTGTGCCGGGGAAAAAATTATCAATATGTGCGCAGAACAATAACTGCTTGCTGCGGCTGAGCGCACTGCTGAGGCGGGAATAGTCGCGCAGGTCGAACGTGCCATCTTTATTTTCCTTCAGCATACCGCCCTTGCCCTCTTTGCCACCGCCGCCATAATTATCTACTACCTCCTTTATCTCCGGCTGCATCAGATAAACAACACCACCCAATAACAGGCCTGCCAGCAGCGCGAATATGGCCAGGCGGCGAGAGAGGTACCACCAGAACTTTTGCGACTTGTCTTTGTAATTGTATATCTGCTCGGCAGTGAAGACAATATAAACGGCGTATAAAAGCGCGGGGGTAAACGCCCGGAGGAAGCTATAAACACTATCGTTGTTGGCTTTGGCAATGAGCAGGATGCAGCCGGTAAGCAGCGATGCGGCTATAAAAACCGCCCAGTAGCGCAGGCGTGTAAAACCCCAGCCAACAAGCCACCCCAACGAAAATAACCAGGCAAATACCTGGAACCGCCGTGCAATAAAAAAAGCATCGAACTCTCCGACCGCATATTTGTCTATGCCTTTGTAAACAGAAAAAAGTGCAAACAGGAGAATAAGGAACGGAGGCAGGAACCTGAACCTGAATGAATAAAACAGAGTAGCCAATGCCATGCCGGCTGCCAGATAAAGCGTTTGCTGAAACGCCTGGTTTTGCAGAATGGAAAAATGTTCATTCACATTCACCAGCAGGAAATAACCGGCAGCAACCGTTGGCAGTACCAGGAAGATGAGCTTCGCGAATAGCTCATTTACAGGCGCGGCACGTTGTATCTTCATTCACCCCAACCCCGAAAGGTCTTTTAAATGTTAAATAATAAAAGAGTATAAATATAGGAGAAATTAGGAGGCCAATTTGTTAAAAATGAATGAAATAGCGCATGTGAGTCTTTTTGAACCTCGGCTATCCATTTTTCCGCGAGAACACCTTGCTGAATAATATTGCCAGCTTATTGCAGCAATAATAGAGTAATGAAGCCACTATAAATATAGCAATCACATATAAAGACCCCCATACGGCAATATCAAATAGTATTTGCCGGGTAGTAATGTGTGGGCTGCTATCATTCATATAGTCTAACCCAAAAAGTACACAGGTAAGAAGAAATGATGCAATAAATATTTTCCTGTAAGGACGCATATAAATACTAACCTGAAAATAGCTAAATTTATTGTGCATATGAAGCCCGAACGCAAATACGCCCCGGCTCATGACAACCATCATCTTTTGCGTATTGCAGAAGCAGTATCATCGCACCCATAAAACAATCAGGTATGAACAAGTCAGTTATTATCCTCATTAGCGTAATATGGTTGCTATGCACCCTGTACTACACAATGGCAAAAGTGAATGAGGGATACCAGTATGAGCTCTATGCCATGATAGGGGCATGGACTGCAAGCGCACTGCTGCTTATCAGCATCATCATTTACATCAGGAAGCACCGGAACAGTAAAAAATAGCGTGCGGCAGGCATGTGAGGGAAAAGAGATATTTTTGTGTGCGGAAGGATAATATCAGATAATTTTTTATATTTTCTATGAGGATTTTTACTTTATTATTTTTGACAATATTTTTTAATGCACGGTGCATATTTGCCCAGAACGGACAGATAAAGTTACTGCTGCAAAGCCCTGATGGCAAGAACGTGAAGTTACTCTGGCTATTGAAAGGCAGTGGTATGAACATTACTGGGTATGATGTAAAAAGGAAAGAAGGATTGCAGGATTGGGTGAAACTGAACACAGAGCCTATAGTGCCGGGCGTATCAATGAAAAGAAATTTCGTTGCACTGGGCGCCAACAAAAATGAAGAGAACATTCTGAAAGCCCGTCTATATAAACTACTGGCCAGCCATAAACTCAAAGAAACAGATGCCCAATACCTTCAGAAACTGAGCAGCGATGAAAAGACCCTGCAAGAGCTGACAAAGACCATAGCCGCCGACCATGAGCTGGCCCTGATGCATGGCCTTGCTTACCTGGACCATACAATATCAAAGAGGACAGACTACCAGTTTGGCATATTCGTGCAAGGCACAAACACCCTGCTGGCAAAAGCAGCCTGGAACTATGGTGAGATACCAGACCTGAACACTATACGAGAAATAACCTCGAAAGCCACTACAGGCAGACCGGGTGTAGAAGTAACCTGGAATGCCGACATTAGTAAAATGAAAGCGGGTAATGTAGCAGGGTTCAATATATACCGACAAGGCATTCGCCTGAATACCACGCCAATAGCTACATCCAACCCAGATGACACCTCTGAATTTTCATGGACTGACAAGTCGGCTAACAGCTCCAGCCCGATACAGTACAGTATAAGTGCTGAATCCATTTTCGGGATAGAAGGCATTATCAGATCCTATACCTACAACCCTGAAGACCACCCGGGCCAATATAAAAAGGCAGAGGTTAGCGAAGTGAATTCAATGGGCTATTACTTTAAAGACGGGATAAACATAAAATGGAATTTTCCAAAGGAATATGAGCGGTTCATAAAAGGCTTTTACGTGGAAAAGGATAATATGCCCAATGGCTACACCAGAGTATCCTCATTACTGGAACCAGCCACGCGGGCATTTGCAGACAAAACACCCTCTCCTACAAGCGCCTACCTTCGCTTCAGGATAGTGACGGCATATGCCGACCGGACAATGGAACCGGGCGTAGAACGTATCTACAGCTATTTCCCAATTGCAGACCCTCCGCCCCCTTTTAACCTGAAAGCTGAGATTCCGGCAACTAATAAGAAAGTAGTCCTCAGCTTGTCGTGGGCCCCCAAAATGGCCGGTGATTCGGCTACCGACCACTACCGTGTGTATATCAACGAACCCGGTACAGACAGGTTCTCCGCATTGAACGAAGACCGGTCAGTAACAACCTGCAAATATGCCTACCGTGTTCCTGATGGAGTAGCCCGCCTATATAAATTTTATGTAACAGCGATGAACAAATCGGGCGGAGAAAGCATTCCGAGTGATACTATATCTATACTGGCACCCAGCACAGAATTGCCAACGCCCGTCATCACCAGAGCTACTGCAGACAGTAATAAGGCTTTCATCCAATGGCAGTACCCTGAAGTACAGGACCTGAAGGGTTTCATATTGTACCAGAACAACAAGGCTACAGCCAGTGACCTTAAAAAGAATGTGCGCCAGCATATAGTTACAAAGCCGGATGCGGGCACCAACACTTATTCGATAAGGGCAATTTCGGAAAGCGGGGTATTGAGCGAATATTCATCGCCCGCAACTATAGATATACCTGCTGTTACTAAATAACGCCTTACATACCATACAAACAAAGAACGCATCCTAAGGATGCGTTCTTTGTTTGTATCAAAAGACTTTGTACTGAGCGTACCGGTAAGTTGATTAGTTATAGTTAACAGTTACCGGAACACCAGTTGCGTTGGTGTAAGTACCTGAAGCCTGTG
>CAYSIG010000029.1:41015-72881 GCA_964430995.1 uncultured Flavipsychrobacter sp. | reverse complement strand
AAAACGGGCAATATTTCATAATTTAAAATTTGAATATTGCGTATGAAAAAGTCAAAATTTACTGAAGCACAGATTGTATTTGCCATCAAGCAATCAGAAACAGGCGTTAGCGTCCAGGAAGTATGCAGAAAGATGGGCATTAGTGAGGCAACTTTTTACAATTGGAAGAAGAAGTACGGTGGTTTAGGTGTAACAGAATTAAGGAGATTAAGGCAGCTCGAAGAGGAGAATGCGAAGTTAAAGCAGATTGTTGCCGACCTGAGTTTGGATAAGCAAATGCTGCAGGATGTGCTTAAAAAAAAGTTTTAAGGCCAGCCCAAAAGAAGGTGCTGGCCGAGGAATTAAAGATGGCATACAAAGTTTCATCTAGCAAAGCATGTGCAGTCATACAACTGCAGCGCTCTGTGTTCTATTATAAGGAGCATAGGCGATTGGATGGCGCTGTACGGAAGCGAATAAAGGAGATTGCCTCAATACGAGTGCGCTACGGTCATGAAAGGATATACACCTTACTCAGGCGGGAGGGTTGGATGGATAACCACAAGCGGGTATATAGAATATACCGGGAGGAAGGATTAAATCTTCGCAGCAAAAGACCTAAGCGCAATAAAGCTGCGGCCCATAGGCTTGAACGCCCGGTGCTCTCTAATTTATACCAGTGTTGCTCGATGGATTTTGTGTCAGATCAGCTCTTTGACGGCAAGAAATTCAGGGCTTTAACTTTAGTCGATAACTATAGTCGAGAATGCTTGTTTATCCGGGTAGGTCAATCGCTTAAAGGAACTGATGTAGTGAGTGCATTGGATGATCTAAAAACAAACAGAGGGATAGTTCCCCAAAGGATTCAAACAGACAATGGGAGCGAGTTTATTTCCAAGGAAATGGACCGCTGGGCATATGAAAACAATGTGACACTGGATTATTCCAGACCTGGAAAACCTACAGACAACCCTTTTGTAGAATCTTTTAATGGCAGTTTTCGGGATGAATGTTTAAATGCTCATTGGTTCTTATCTTTGGAAGACGCAACTGAGAAAATAGAGAGCTGGAGAGAGGAGTATAACTGTTATAGACCACATAGTTCATTGAATGATTTAACACCTGCAGAGTTCATCGAACAATGTCAGGGGAATATGAGTAAAAATATAAACCTGCCGGTGGCTCCTGCATCTGAAATGATGCTTTTTGACGCAGAGAACATTGACAAGCCAGGTCAAGAAAAAGCATCATTCCAGATGCAGGCAAAAGAGTGTTTTAAAGGCCCTGAAACTCTAGTTTTGCCTGTCCAATAAATGGGGGGAGGTCAGGGTAGACGAAAATATAACAACCCCTTGGATCATTTCGCATAAAGTCTAATGCGATTTAGCATGAGCATTTTTAGAATAAAATGGATAAACCAGTAATTAAATTGCTTTTATAATGCCACTGCCCATTATAAAATAAATATTTTTTCCAAATCGTATAGCATGGAGTAAGCTTGATTCTACTTTTAGTATCCTTTTTATTTTTCGTGTTTTCAGGTTTAACTCATTAATGTAAAAAGAGTTATCTGAAAAAAATATAGCATTATTAATAAGGAACAGCTGATTGCCACTACAGTCATTTTCTTCGCTAAGAGCAACAACTTCAGTTATTTGTTTTGAGTGAAAGTTAAATGAATAAATTTTTTTGTCGTAAGTATAGAAAAGAATATCCTCACCATTCAATACAGGGTGCATTCTCGATTCAAATGGAATATTGGTTTCAAAAATAACCTCTCCCTTATTTTTTTCAATCAGCAATACTTTTCCACCCTTATAAGATTTGTTAAGGCCAAGAAATATATTATCCCCTAGTAGTAGCGGAATGCCTGCATAGTATTCTATGCCAATAGTAGTTTCCCATAATATCTTGCCAGTACTACTTTCGATTGCTGACAGATTGCAACATTCCCAATTAGTAACATAAAAAACATTTTTATCAAAGTTGATCAACCAGGGAGACAAATCAGGTAAGTTGCACGTATTGTAATTATATAATAATGAATAAAGGTGTGACCCATCTATTGAATTTAAAGCTATAATCCCATAGTGGTTTACACTTAATATAATTATGCTGTCATTGATGAAATCGAAATTGGTGATTTTTCCGTTAGTTTTTTTTGTCCATATTGTTTTTCCAGTATTTATATCTATACAATCAAAATATTCTTCAGATGTAGGCAGAAATAAATGTGTTCTCTTTAAAACCGGTTTAGCGTAACAAATGGCATCTAGTTTTTTTTTAAAATGGACAGATTGTGTGCCTATGTCAATAATATTCACCGCACTATCCCAAGACGAAAATGTGCACCAACTGTTAACCGTTGCTATTGTGTTTGCAACGGGTTGATTATGGAGTCTCAGTTCTTTTACATTTGTTGGTTGTGTCATATTGTTGCAACTCAATAAAATAAAAATAGCAAATATTTTTTTCATTAGTTAGAATTTTGGTTCCCCATACTGGGGTAAGCCCTTGTTATCCGGGTCAAATACGGAGTCCATTCGTCCATCGTCTTTCTTATTCCAATTAAAAATGGACCCATATTTTTCGTAAAAAGGCACAGCCTTGTTCATGCCATGATTATAGCGATCCACCCAATTCTTAATTTTTCCTTCGAACATTAGTGGACCACCTACTGGAAATCTTCTATCGAATGCAACCCCCATTGCTGCTTTCCATCCTCTTCCCTGAGCCAGTTTTTGTAAATCATTAATTGTTTTTTCTGATTGCTGATCATATATTGGCTGCACAACATCTTTTTGTTCGTGTGTAAGCGTCACTTTGTCCCAATTTTTTGCAGCATCGCCTTTCAATGCAGGGCCATTATACAAATCTCTCAGGTTATCAAATACATCTTCGAAAATTGCTTTATTGCCTGCATTTGCGAATGCAAGAACTTCTTTTGAATTAAACGAAGCAATTAACGGATCATCCATAAGCGACATTTGCTGAGCAACGATATAAGCGGCCCCCGCCCATTTTGTTTCTGATCCTTTTTTTTCTGTTTGTCGTTGAAACCATCCGTAAAAGGCAGTTCTCTGGCTAATTGTTTTATATTCTTTATATCCATCTTTTTGCTGTAAATTATAAGAATTCGCAGCGCCCCAAACACCAGTTTGTTTTTCTCTATCGGATTTCAACCAATCTCCTCGGCTTCCCATTTCTTTCTGTGACAATATTTTATACCTATCGGCATGTCCAGGATCCTTTTCCTGCATTTGACTCATGTGCTGCTTGTATGCATCATATGACTCAAATTCCTTTTTTCCATCCGGATCAATATTTTTTATAGGATTATCAAAGCAATACCTGTATGGTGTCCATTCGGGATTTTCATTTTGTTTAATATCTACAGCTCCCCATCTTGCAAGCCAAGGGCAATAATACCTCGCTCCAATATAATACAAGCCTGTTTCCTCATCTTTTTCTTTGCCCACAAACCTGTACCGCTTCAAACTTACTTCAGCACCACTTCTCCCACTCTGAAAGCTGGTACTTCCGTAGGGGTAATACTCTTCATAACTGATTATTGCGGCTGTATGGTCAAGTTCGAGTGAAGCTGTGCTTAAATGGTTACTGTACTGGTAGCGCAATAGCTGCACCTCACCACTGCCTGATGGTATAGTGATGGGTGAGTCTATAACCGCTACGCGAGCCTGGTCGTCCATAATATGCAGGGTTTCCCTTTCCAAAGATACTACACTTGTGGCTGTATCGTACTCGGTATATAGCTCCCACTGGCCCACATACTTACGGCTTTTGGCCGTATGGCTGGAGGTGTTCACTATGTGCTTGCGCACACGCTGGCCACTGCTATCATACTGGTAGTAGGCTGTAATACTTCCGGTTATCACCACGGTCTCCAGGCGGTTCTCCTCATTGTAGGCCATGCTGGTAAGGTGGTTCATGCCGCCGGTCATGTTGCCCCGGGCATCGTAGGTATAGGTCTCCGAGCCGGTAGTACCGCTGCCAATGCTACAGGTGTGCAGGCGGTTGTTAACGGGTACGGGGGTGCCGCCAGTAGTCTTCTCTACTTCAAAATTGCGCGTCCAGTAGTTGGTGTAGCTGGTACCAGCGGTGTGCTTCATCTGGCCCATATTGCCCACCTCGTCATAGCTATAGTACTGCACATATGCCTGTATGGCGCTATTGGGGGCAGTAATGGAGGCCCCGGTCTTATCGCTGTCGGTATAGTTGGATGCGGTGTTGGCACCTATCTTTTCCCTGCCGCCTGCCTTTACCAGGCGGTAAAGGGCATCGTAGGTATAATTGTTCTCAGGCACTGCCACAGAGCCGCTGAAGTAAGCATTCTGCTGGGCCCCATCGCGCTGCAGGGTAATATTGCCCACGGGGTCGTACACGTACATAAGTTCCTGTAGTACCTTGCTATCGCTGTTGCGGATGGTATATATCCCGCGCACGCGAAATGTCTTGCTGTCGTAGAAATAAGTGGTAATGGTGCCGTTCTCAAACTTTACCTTTATACGCTGGCCTTTGGCGTTGTAATATATCTCGTTAATAATATCGGTGGTAAGGCTGTTCACGCCGCTCACATCCACGCTGAAGAGCTGGCCGCTTTTGTCGTAAGTATAGCTGGTCACCCCGCCTTCTGGTGTTGTTATATTTACCGGCCTGTCGAGTGCGTCATACTCTATATCTGTAATATACGATTCGGACTCCAGGTATGCGGAAGAAGCGATATTAGTTGTGGTCCAGTCGGGCCGGATGGTGGGGTCTGCAACAAATGTGCGGATTGTGGATAGTGGCTGGCCGGTGAAGTCATAATCCGTTATTTCTTCTTTGCCTGCACCATCATAGTTTTTCCAAAGCATGCCCTTCAGGTTATGGGTGGCGGCGCTTGTGGCCCCCTCACCATATACCTTTACCTCCAGCACTTTAGTAACGCTGGATGACGTAAGTACTTCTTTGCTGAGCGGACGGCGGAGGTCATCGTAAGTATGTTTGAACCGGTTGCCCATGGCATCCCACGCATACAGGGGCTGGTTGGCGGCATCTGTCAGCATTACCTGTGTGCCGCTGTCCACACTTACCTGTCGCACAGGGGCCTTAAGCATATTGTAGGTATAGGTGAGTACAGTAATACCCCGGGCATCAACCACAGCAAGGCGAGTGCCCTCAATGTCCAGTACCACGTAGCTTTCGTAATAGTAGTTCTGCCATGTGCCACCGGAGTCGGGATATTTATTGTGCTGCTTTGTATAGAATGGCCTTGCCAGGGTGTCCAAGTGTATGATGGTAGGCGTCTGCTTATGTTTTTTTGCTTTGTCGAGGGCATCTGTTTCATCGCTATCCGATGCCAATGCACCACTCCCCGAACGCAAAGCTTCCCAATCGCTACCGGATACGTTATCATTATTGTCGCTGACGGTCTGTTTCCAGCTATCCCATACTGTGCTGGTAAATGATCCATCAGGCATGTCGGTGCGCACCACGCGGCCAAGGGCATCGTAGTGTATGCGCGGGGTCACGCCCACGGCGGCAGCGGCTTCGGCCAGATCGCAGGCATGCGTACTGCTGAAGTATGGCTCGTACTGCATTACGGGCTTGCCTTTATTATTATACACTGTCTTGCCGCTCCCTATCCATCGTGCTGTCGATGGCGTAGGTTCGGCCGGCGCAGCCTGCACCTTATTCATAGCTACGCGGCCAAAGCCGTCGGTATAGGTGAACCGCATGATGAGCGGGTTTGCGCTTACCACGTCGGCATCGTGTATCTCGCGGCCTATCATGGCGACCCGCACCGGTGATGCGCTGAGATCGTAAACGCAGCGCCAGGTAGCGCTGCCCAGCAGCGTAGCGGCATTTGAAGCAGGGGTAGTCCAGAAGGATGCCTGTGTAGAAATGTCGGTTGAAGAATGTGGGTCAAGAGAGCCGAGCGCATCGGCTTCGGTGCCCTTTCCCTTCACGGCCATAGCCGCGGGCATACCCAATGCATCAAACAGTATTTCGCTGATATTGTTGTTTGGATCAGTTATGGAGGTGGGTTGCAGGTTATACCAGTTATATGTGTTTACAATGGTAACATTGCTGAGCGCATCTGTCACACTCTCCGGCAAGAGGTAGTAATTTATTCCGCCTGCATCCCAATATGCAATAGTGGTTGTCTTCCCCCACGGGTCAGTGTAGACAGTGGGGGTAAAGAAATGAGCAGTGTCGTAGGTAATAGTGCCGCCTGGCAACCAGTATTTTGTAGTCACAGAACTACCAAATGCACTGATGGCTGATTCCTGTAGCAACCCACCTTCGGTAACAAGCATAGCAGATGTGCCGGTGACAAGATTGTTATACCATGCAGAATTTGTGAGCATGTCGGCAGATATAACGAGGTGGTATTTCTGGTATGGTATTGCCAGAGATTCAATTATTCCTAACGACAACACTGTCGTTGTGTTATTACCTGCATACAGTGTACGCGAAGCATTTATGGTGCGCTTTTCTACAGGAGGTGTTGTTGAAGAGCTTGGACTTGCAGTGAAGTTAATCTCCGTGGCAGCTGAGATACTCAGTGAAGTGTTGCCATTTATCTGGTTATACAGGTTATGGCATGTCCACAAACTTCCCGAGAGCGAAAGCCCGGTGATCTCAAAAGTTTTTGTTTCGTACAGTACACGTGGACGGTATACCGCATTTGAGAATATATCATTTGTGAAATTGTTTTCGGTATAGGTACAAAGCATTTTTTGTTGTACAGTGCCTACCACCGACGGAGTGCCAGACGGAATAGATGTGCGCGGGTAACACACTTTTGCCGACTTCAATACATTTCCATATTCATCGGTTTCAAGGGTAAGTTCGTGCATTACACGAGGGTCTGATATGTTTCGCTCACATGAAAAAATGAGACTATGCTGCTGGTGTGTATGGAACGAGGCAAAGCGGTTACCTGCTGCCACCGGCTGTACCATCTTTATTGCGTAAGCAAATGCATTAACCGTATAAGGCGCATTTGATATACCGTCAAGCGCATATACTTCCTGACGCAGAGGCTGCCCTTTTAAAGCTCTGTAGGCTTCCCGCTGTTCCTGCGGAGTAAGTCCGGAAGGTAAATCAGGCAAATCTGGTAGAGAGGCCCAGGTAGTATTATAGTATTCGCGTGTGCTGAATGTGTTTACAAGAGATCCATGACGCATCCAAGCACCAGTATGGTACCATGAGACAGTTTTGACCGGATATTGGTTGAGGTCGCCGGAGGATGTGGCGTCTGAGGTTAGGGCTGTATCTAATGCATAAGCAATATCCGTATCGATTATTTCTACCCTGCCAAAACCTCGGAATTCCCGTTCATCATGATCATAGTAACCATGATGATAGCTGTACTGCTGTTTATAACTGGTATTGCTTACCGTATCCGTAGTAATAATTTCCCGCACGCAATGTACCGGAAACGGTAGTTTTGTAGCCCATGGTTTTGACGAATATTTATCTTCAAGGTAGTATTTTGTTGATTGTTTATAGTCCAGCGAAACAGTTTTTCCCATCCCGTTTGTATAGCTGGTCATCAGGTATGGTTTTTTTCCACCCATAAGGTCTATGTAACGCATGGGTGCCCAAGCATGCTGTGGTAACGGAGAACTCCAGACAATACAGGATGTGCCGATACCCAAAAAATCCGCAACAGTTATCTTGCTGAACAACTCAACAGCGGGAAGTTGACATATATCAACGGCATTCCCCCAACCATTACCGGCAAGATTAATGTACGCTGTACATTTGCCCCTACCTATATAAATAATATCTGCCGCCCCCGTGCCACTAATATCAGACAATATTAAGTATTTCGGATTAAAAGTATCGGGCTTATCAAAATATGGTGCATTGCTCATAGCTACTTTTGCACCAAAACGTCCATACCCGATATTAGGCCAATAGCATACTTCTCCGTTTTGTATGCGTACTATATCAGTCATCCCGTCACCGTTCATATCTGCAAGGAAAACAGTTTGCATCATATCATTGTGCAGCAACCTCGGACCTTTTTCTTCATCCATATAAGATGCACCGAATCCCCCTTCAGTATAGCCGTGAGTCCCCTCATTTTCATACCACTTCCAGACAGTTTCCTCTGTCAGAAGCAAATCAGGTCGGCCATCTCCATTCAAATCTAACACTCGAGTATAGGGACTGTTCCAATCTACATTTACCCAGTCTTTGAAGTCCCGAAATGGTTGCCACTGCTGATCATCGTCCAATTCAAAATATCCAGGGGCTGTTTGGCTCCGGCTTACCAATTGTCTTTTGCCATTAGCATCCAGATCCATCCATTGCATTCCTTCGCCAAGTCCAGAGAATGATGGTTTCTCAGCAATAGTTAACGCAGGAGTAAAATTACCATCTCCGAGATTTGTTTTGTAGTACCATGCCTGAGCTTGTTCAGTAAGGATCCCAGGGAGTCCTTCACCCCATAAGTCAATCCACTGATAGGAACCAGTTAGTCCCTGTGGTGCATTTTCAATATTCTTTTCTGTAACCGTTTGTATGATATTATTCCATGTTAATGGTGTGTAAGCAATTGTTAGGGCGGGGAAAGAACTGCTTGCATAACTTCCGTCAGATTTCAGTTTATATCCCTTTTGGACAATTGAAGTAATGTAATCAGCTTCAGCCAATGCATTTGTGCCAGCAAGTTTGTATGTGAAATCGAGCGACCGGACGAGGCATTCGGAAGGTGGAGAAGTAATTCCAGAAAATATTTCGCTAAACAAATGGAACATCAATACTCTATTGCATTTCCGATATGTACGTATCTCGAAACCGGCATGAAAATCAGAATACGGATCTACACGCACCGGAATAGCATTACTGTCAGACAATCCAGGAACTACATTGAAGTTACCATAGTCGAATGCAGCTATCATTTTGTAATCAGGATCAGCTGATAGTGATGGTTCGTAGTCGCTTGTAACCGTAAAAGGGGTTACATTACACCATGAAACAGTTTTAATATAAGTATTGGTAAAAGGTGCAAGACCATTTTTTCTGTTCTGCTCATGAAGTGCCGAAGGAACGATACCGGTAGTATTATCAGTCGAATATCGGTATCGTTGAACATTGCCTTTGTTGTCATAAGACAATTGCGGTAACCATCTGAATATACGGTCACCATTCTCCGGGTCACTAACCCTCGCCTCTGATGTAAGTCCATAAAAAGTTACAATATTATCTTTCGTAGTAACTTTCCACCAAATATCATTTTGCCCAGTTTTAGTAATTCGCTCTATTCTGGCGAATAGCCCTTCAATACGTGGTCGATAGCGCTTAACAGTATATGGAGATGTACCAGTTACGGCAACAACGGCCCCCGAAGTGCTGAGCTCCGGGATTAGATCTTCAGCCCCCCCCATAACAAATATGTCACTTTCATTTGCATCATTGTACTGGGGTAACTTTTTGTCAGTCTTGCGTTGAATAGAAGGAAGAGTAAGGCTCCAGCCAAGGCCATAATCACTATTTCCGCTTCCTGAATTATATTGCAACGACAGACTTGGTGTAAAACCACCTCTTCCGGCAGTAAATGGTAAAGGTATCTGCAGTGATGACGTTCCATTAACTGCATTCACAGTGAATTTCTCGTCGATTCCTTTCAGCGCACCACCTCCTTTAGGTAGTGAAACAGAAGGTGCTGCTGATTTAAAGTAATGGCTATTTCCATTGCCTCCCTCCCCCTCATTCTTGAGAGCATTGGTGTAACGATCTAAAGGATAAGAACCATTTTTACCGTTGTTGCCTGAAATATCTTTTTTAGGATCTGGTGCGGGCATATAGTTTAATTAAGACATTTTATAAATCACAACCATAAAAAGATCTTCAAGTTTCGTACCGATGTTAACTGTTGTTGTATTTCCGGGGAAACCAAGTGCCAGCGTCTGGGATGTACTTGCATTTATGTTAAAAGATCGTACAGACAAGTCGTTAGTACCTCCTGATAGTGTATTGACAACGTCTGTCAACGTAGATTTATTAACAGATGTGCTACTCAAACTATTTACCGAATCCGTTATGTTAAACGTATATGTACCTGACTGATCAATCAACCTTGACAATAACTTTATACCAATAATTTTCAAAGTTTTCCCGTTGCAGTATTCAGGGAAGTGGTTGAGCTTTAATGTCATGTTCAGGAGGGCAGAAGTGGTGCCCCCGGCGATTGCGTTGGCATATGCAAACCATTCGTTCGCAAACTCATGCTTCAAGCTAAATATTCTTGCAAGAGAAGTGTAATTTGTTGTTGTGGTTGTTGTTGCCTTCATATAAGCGTCCAACTTACTTCGGCGGTCATCCGCCAGAATATCTCCTCCATTCATCGCAGTATACTTTATATGCAGTATCACATCACTTATCTGATTCAGGTCAAAATTAGAGTAAGCAGGTGCTGCTGTAGAGGATGACTTGCTGTTACACAACGATATATTCCATGTGCTGATTGCCCCTGCCCCTTCAAATGGCAAATAGCGTTCGTCTTTAAAATTAAAGTCAAACATTCCATTGTCATTCTGCGCGCTACTGGTCGCAATAGTACTGCATGGGGGCGCTGGTACAGCAGACAGCGTCCCTGGGACTGTAGTATCTTTACGACGATAACTGTTTCCACTTAAACTCAAAGTGCAGGGTATTGTCGTATACGGGCCAGCAACAGATGGTACGCTAATGCTGACTGACTTAATGGTTCTATTATAATGTCCCGGATAATCAAGATCATACCACTCTTCGGATACGCTTACAGTACAGAAACCTGTTGTACGTAATTTTGTCAATTGCGATGGATTTAACTGCGCCAGTGAAATATGCTTAGTCAATTCCAAAGTACGCTTATTATCTTCAATATAGTTGGCTTCCATGCCCCGGATATCAAGCTGTAGACTTTCTCCAGCCATCAAGCCTTTCCTGCGACTATTCCAGTAGCCTGGTTTTATTAGTTCTTGTAACGCTGTAGTCGAACTTGGTATCTCTTGCCGGTAACAATCAAGTGCTTTTCTTGCCATTCCATAGGCCAATTGGAAAGCCATATAATATGTATTGGATATCTGGGCTGCCATCCAGTCATACAGGTCCTCGTTCGTATACTTGAACTGCATATATTCATTTATCTTCTTGGCATTGTCTATTTGCAAAATCTGATTATTATAATCTGTTTGTGCTATCGCAATCCTTAACTGTGCCGCTGTGATCTGTTTATCCAATTGCTGCGACTCAAGCTGAGCACTCTTTGCTTGAAACTGCCAATCCTCGTATCTGCGCTCAAAGCTAGCCATCGTTGCATGTAAACTGCCTTCCAGGTTCAAGATAGTAGCGTCACCCGAAAGTTTGGTAGTGACCATGTTCATGGCTGTTGCAAGTTGCTGCCCACCATAACTGACACCTACCCCCCCAATAAACTGTCCATGAAATTGTGGTATCAGTGAAAGAGCATGACCGACCTCCTGCATGATCATAATCATTTCCTGCTTTTTCTTGCCGTCTTTTATCTTGTTAATCTGCTGTTGTTCATTGTCATTGATTTTCACCCGAGATGTATAGTAGTTTACTCGCTCAAGCGCATTCGCTTTAGTTTTGTTGAGCGCGTCTAAATTCGCGTATGCTTCGTCAATCTGTTTCTGCTTCATTTGCAATACTGCATTAAGCACATTGATCTCTTGACCCTGGCGCAGAATAGAAAGCTTTTCGGCATCTTTCTTCTCAAGGGCAGACAATAATGCTCCTCCCAGGGCTTTAACATCACCAAGGAATTCATTTGCTTTCTGCACCATGTAAGTGAACCTGTACTTAGGTGTATTTGACCCGCTGGCATCATCCAGAACTTCATTGATGCTAATTCCTGCGGCAGCCGCCTGAACCAGTACAGCCGGATCAATCGGAGGATCAAACAGTGGCAACTGCTGGAATACGCCCTCAATGTTTTGGCAATTACGTATTTTGTAAAGCCTATCTGCAACTTTATCCCAATACTTCAATAATTTATCATTGGGCTGCACACCAAAATTAGCCATAGTTCCGTAAGGGAACGATCCACCAACATTAATACCTGATCCCGGATCAATAAATCCTTCTATTTTTACGCTTGCTTCGCCAAGTATATCAAGGGCATTGGGGTAGGTAATCGCCTGCAGCTGATGATATGAATATGATTTTTTTACAGCTCTTTGAATGTTACCTGTTGGTTTTGGCCCCAAAATATTAGAGGCTAGAATATACAATTGAGTTGCCTCATTGATGCTTTCTATCGTATTTCGCCTGAAAAGGTAGTCCCCCCATGCAATAAGATTATCAAGATATTTCATTACAACATTCTTCATAAACGACGATTGACGTACCCGCCCCATTACAAATGGTTCAAATGGGTTCGTTCCTGATGCTGTAACCTGCGCAGTAGCATTGGGCACTCCGGCTCTTATGTCGTTCAGCAGGCTTTGCAGCGTAGCTGGTGTGCTTCCTGCCATTTGGTAAAATGGATAAAATTTCCAAAAGCGCTGAGCTCCACTTCCAGAGTCCATATTAAGGTAAGTAACGCTTGTTGGGTCAAATATGTAATGATACCATTGTTGGGCCTCAAAAAACTGCAAATTGTCACTGAGTCTTTGTGCAATAAGCATAGGAATATGAAAGAACAATTCCCAGTTATAGACGGAATACGGAGCATCATAGGCAAAGTCCACTTTACTTGTCGGAGCTGGTGCAGCTACTAATGTCGATGAAGGCGCGTATTGAGTGAAATTGATTATATTATCTGTTGACCGTGCAGCCTGAACAACTGGTACAGGTGTAGTGAGACCAAGTAGATCGGGCCTCATTAACCCCTTAACGCCATATTGATTGAGCATCCTTGTGAATACCGGCACATGACTATGGTAAAAAGCCTGAAATAAATATGTAGTTGTTGTTGTACCAGCAATAATCAGCGCATTGTTTTGGTCATACGATGCTCTTGGCGACAATACTAACATGTCATTGGCTGTGGCATTATATGCTCTGAAGGTGCCTCTTTGTTGTTGTTGTTGTTGCTGAGGCTGAGGTTGTTGATACTGTTGCTGCTGTTGCTGCTGTTGTTGTTGTTGCTGAAGTTGTAGCAATTGTTGCTGTTGTTGCTGTTGTTGTTGTTGTTGCTGTTGTTGCTGCTGTTGCTGCTGTTGCTGCTGTTGCTGCTGTTGTTGCTGTTGTTGCTGTTGTTGTTGTTGCTGTTGTTGTTGCTGCTGTTGTTGTTGAACAGGACTATTTACCCGTTCGCCACCTTGCGTAGGATTATAACTGGATATATTTGCTGACTGGTTACCCTGATCCTGCGTGTATAGATTAATTGGATTAGTCACAACCCGTTTTTGAACAAAGAAGACATTTTCGTTATCTTCAAAAAAGAATGGCCGGTCCAGAAATTTGCCGGTTATTCCCGGCTGCACGATAATTCGGTAATTTGATTTACGTGGTGTCAAGAGATAAGTACTTGAGCTTAATGACTTAAAAGTTATTGCGCTCCTGGCACCAGTCTCATAGTTGAAGAACCCTTTTATGGCAACTTCAGTTGAGGTGGTTGTTATGTCTGCCGCCACGTCTACACCAAGCCATGTACCTGGCTCATACGAAATAATTGTTTGGTTTTTAAACAAAAGCCTATTGCTTGAAATTACGCCGGGAGGAATAATCCTGTGATAGAAAACGGTATTCTTAGGCACTTCCATTGCATTTGTGCTCACCGGGAACCTGAATGACTTAAGATAATCAGCATACTCATAGTGACCTCCTGATTCAAAGGGATTAAATGTCGGGAACATCAACATGATGAATAAATCACCTGTGATTACATTATAATTTGAGCTATCATCATTATGTAGAATGGCTCCTGTTGCAGGCACTATATAAGGATAAACATACAGCCTTGACTTAACAAAATCCACTATGTTGGTATTGCCGTGATCATTAATCAGTTTATACACTTCTTTCTCAAGTGAATTGCTGGTTCTGTTAAATGCTTTTTCTAGGAAAGGGTTCAGGCACAATGTAATCGCCTCTTTACCAACGCGCAGGTTTTGCCATTTTCCATTCTTAAATTCGCTCCAATTAAGCGTTACTCTCAACTGCTTGTAATGCTTTACATTAGGATCACCCGATGACACGGAATTATTCGGATCAGTAGTTACCTGGCTGTTATCAACATAGAACCATTCCTGTTTCCATTGATCCCAATCCGACGGATTAGTCCCTAAAGAAGCAGTAGTATCAGCTGCGATCATAGTTGCAGTATAGGGGGCTGCTTTTTCTTCAAATGTCAGCCAGTATAAACAGAGTTTGTTGTTCCATACAAAAGGGACTACATGATCTCCCACTATTTCTATACCTACTTTTTCCCATCCGGTCCATATCGTATTCTGCAATTTGCGGTGATAATAAACGTGTGAAGCCCCTGTGGTGCGTGAAAAGACATGCGTGGTAATGCTACCATCGAGGTTTACCTGATCACAAGTGCCGACAGGTTCAAGGCGAGCCACATCGCTAAGTTTTGCAAGATAATTGGCTATGACATCTTCGGCCTTTCTCATAGTCACGGCATCCTGTTTCAATTCAGTTTCCAACTCTCTGAAGAAGGGCGTCTTGTCATCCCTTAATTCTGGTTCCATCCAGTCTTCCGGGTAGAAAAAAACTTTCCTGTTTGCCTCCCATATTGTTTCCCATTTGCGCCAACTTTGCCATTGAATCAGTACTCCCAGAGGAATATTTAATATGGTAGTCGGGTCTGACACTTTACGTTCCAACCCCATCACTACCCGGTCTATAAACAGTTGCAGGCTACAGATAGCCTGCTTAATCCTTGATGTAAGCATACACGGCTCCATCAACACATCAATAAGAAGCTCGTTATACAATTTTTCCGGAGACTTGCGCAGATATGCCAGCAAGGCATTTCTTTGTTTTATCCTGATTGAATCACGCAATGGCTTAGAAACCTGCTCCCATCCATTGTTGTCATATTTTCCTCTGGCTGCTACAATAAGGTTCCGGGAATCACTGTTTGATACATCTGCAACTAGTAGTTTCCTCAATATGGTGGGCTGTAAACCTATGAGCTTACTCCAGTTAATAATATCAAGAACCTTTACCAGCATTGATATATTCCGATATGTATTTGGTTTAAAATCAGAATCCCCTGTACCTACACAAAACCGGACACCAAGCAACGATTGAGGGCCACCAGCTCCATAGGTGGCAATACCAGGAGTAGTGCCTGCCGAGAATATAGCCACGTTACCCAATATTTCATCTGCTTTTGTATCCCAATCGGATTGTCTGAATATTTTGTACCAATTTGAGAACGCGGTGTTGACGTTTGAGATATTTGTCGGAGATAAAGTTGCAGTCCCGGCAAGGTTACGTGAAATGCCCGCGTATGCATCCAACAATCCACCTAATCCTTCCTCCGGAATGGCCAGTCTGTTCACCACATCCATCATTCTTGAAAGTCGTAACAATCCACTAAACAAAGACTGAGATGTAACTGTTGTCAGTTCCAGGTTTTTCAATATACCTCCTGATAACGAAGTAGGCAGACTATAGAAATTGAACTCAATTACATTTGTTGAACGATTTGCATATAAATATGCAAATTCTTTTTCCTGCAGCCCGAGCCTTTTATAGATGTAAGTTACTTTATGAATGTACCTATATGCATAGTAAAAAAACAGCATTTTAAATGCCGGCACTGTGAAGCCGTCATCTTCAACCGGAACAGTAGAATCAGTTAAATGATTTAAAACTGTTCCCGCGGTTTTGCCTGATATTATAGTAAGGTTTTCTTCTGATAGTGGTATCGTCGATTCAAGGAAAGCAGGATCGATAAAATAGGAGATCAATCCAGAAGTTGTTATGGAATCCAATATCGTTTTGGCTTCATTAAAAGAAATACCAAATTCCTTGCTCACATGCTGAGTTGCGATGTTCGATATTTTCTTGTAAAGCAAATCGTTAGCTGTAACCAATTCGGGTGGTGGAGATGCCAAATATCCTGGATACCTGCTAAGGTCTTTCCTCAGGTTCATCAGGAACTGTTCAACTCTGTTTATTGAAGGGGCTATTGCATTTAAGGAATCCGTACCAGCAACTAAATAGTTTATTTCGACAACCTGAAGCCCGGAATCATTTACAGATCTTAGTGTGTCAAGAACTGACTGTAGCTTATCAAGATAGCTAATGATTGTTGACGAAGTGGCATTAGTTATTGGATCAACAACAATTGTATTGTCTGATAACTTCAATATAGAAATAAAATCCATGATTGGATATGACCATGCAATCGCAATCTGAGATAGCACGTATAAACGACTTAAAACAGTCAGGGATATTGTTGCATTTATGCTAATGCCCATATATGCGAGAAGGGAAATTATCTCGCTTTCTTTAACTCCACAGGTATTGGCGATTTGTGCAGTATAGCCGTTATACGGATTTGAGAATGACGAAGGATTGCCAAAAATATTTGTACTTGCATTATCCACTACGCCTTTATTGTTGAAAATACTTTCGTAGATAGACCGTAGAGAATCTGCTGAATTGTTAGCGTAATTTCGATAATTTGTTGTATTTGCATTACTCCACCAAAATGCCAGTATTTCAGGTGCAATTTTTAGTTCGTCAGACATAGTTATGATTCTTCCAAGTTGCCTGAAAGAAGGATCACTAAGTCCAATTGTTGTTGAGAAAGTACTACTGGTAACCCCAATACTCTTAAGCAGTATATCCCAATGATATATACTCATTTTTCCTGTTTTCACTAGCCTAATAAAAGCGTGTGTTTTTTTATAAAACGTAACAGATACATTTGTGGTTGGAGTAACACCTGTCGTATTAAATGACAGCTTTAACTTATTCAGCTGCCCAGTACTGTTATCGTTTACCAATCCCGTGTTGGGCATAATGGTAATCCTTCTGGAAGAAGAAATCCCTGTATCAAATGGATTAATATAGTCAGTTGTTATTAGTTGTAACAATTCATTGTAAGAGATACCTGTCTGTTGTAAGAATAAATCTATTCGGTTAGAAAGTTGGTCTTCCCAAAAACTTGAAGTAGTTGGATTTCCTGAAATTGGATCAGTAAAACTAGTAGACGTGCCGGTAGCACCATAGAAAAGATACGTTGCAGTGGCAGATGATGTATGGGTGCCCGCTACAATTCTCGCTCCCACTTGTGTAAGACCAAGTTTTTCAGCGTAGATTGAAAAATCTGTTATAGCGGCTGTCGGAGGGGTGGTCGATACATCGGGATTTACTGGTCTGAACAACTTCATAAGTTCCAGCCTGCTGGTTCCAAAATGAGATAAATAGGTTCTTGTCTCTTCCAATGCCATGCTGAACGGTAACAATCCGGGATACACGGCATTAGAAAGTGACTCATAAAGTTTGTCGTACGCGTTTATAGTAGTTCCTGATGTAAAGGTATAAGCAGTATAATCTGCATATGCACCTGTTACCCCGTCTTTATATATCTTATCAGGATAAGCCTGTTGTTTGTTTGCGACAATGTTTGTGTCATAAAGATTTCCACTCTTTGCCAATTTATCTGAAGGCGCGAGGTTAATACTTTTAGCAGGTATTGCTGTGTTTTTAAATGGAACATTGTTGGCTACTACATTAACGGTATTGCTGTCTATTCTTTGAACATTATTCTGTTGTATTAATGCGTTATTTGCAGCACCGTTGTTAATGCTTACATTCAGATTAACATTTACATTGACTTTTGCATTATTTGCAGGCGAAATATTAGTCCATTGTTCTACGTTGTTTGCAACAGAAAGGTCTTGCTTGGTGACAGTTGCAAACGAAAGATTTGTAGACGCAGGAATCATTCCGGGCAATGTCGTGGATAATGTTTTTATAATCTGCAACTCCAGTAACTCTATAACCAGATCTATATAAGGTATGGGGGTAGATGTGTTGGCACAACTCAAATCAACATGCAAAATATCCGGTCGCTTTGTGACAAATGCGGCATATACTTCGCTGGCACTGACCTGTAAATAGCGCAGGGTATCTGTTAAATATGCCGATGGGCTATATACAGACTCGCAGTCGTCACAATATGAATAGTCCAGGTTGCCAAACAATACAGCAAGTGTAGGAGTGGAAGTTATTACAGACGGGGCAGCCGTCAGAGTTCCAACGAGTTGTCCTTGCAAAACATTTTTGTACTCATTAGTAAAATCATATCGTACAGGCGGGATACTAGGATTTGCAATGCCCCCAGCGGCAACACGCGGAAAAGAAACACCACCTTCATCAATCGGAATGTCTTTTAAATGTAATCCTCTTGCTGTTCCAAGAGCCGAAGGATATGCATCTACTGCATTTGATACAGCACCACCTAAAGCTGTAATCAATCCGTTAGTTATTGATGCAGCTCTGGAATGAACTTCAGGAGCAGTATACGCAAGCCCCGGAACTTCCTGACCCGCACAGGGCCCGGCATTTAATTCTGGCAATGGAGGTGGCATCGGCGAAAAAAGATAGCCATATGCCGTACTAAACTCATCCCAGCCCATTACTGCTATATCCCTCGCTGAAGTTATTCCTGCTTTCGTAAGGGTAATTACTGAAAATGGATTCCCACCCACTAACCTCAATAATCTTCCAAAAGCTACCAACCCGGACTGAAGTAACGGCAAATCCAAAATGCCTGTTAGATCATAATCCATTTCATTAATGTCATAAACCGAAGTAGCTCTGATATCAAAATTTGGATTTTTGTTTATAAAAGCAATAGTCGCTGTTCTTGTAGGTTCATCGGCTATCAACTCTTCTCCACTAAGGCCCGAAAGATAATCAGCAATATTAGCCAATGGGTACATAGCCTGAGTCACTGATGCCAATCGCATGGCATATTTTTCATGAATTGTATTATTGCCAGGAAAAGTCTCCAACCCCCTTATACTTGACGGGACACATAATTCATTTGCAGTATTACAAACGTCAGCAATCAATATCTTCCATTCATTAACAGTCCAGGTAGCTAATTTCCCGATATGATCTTCGCCTAACTCTGTTATTAGGCGTTGGGTAATCTTGGGTTGAAATCCAGAAATTGATATTAATTTGAGACCTAGCTTTACCTTTGATGCCAGTTCCGCATTCGTGGCTGTTTCATAAGTCTGCCAAAATTCATCAAGGCTTCCCGTATTGTCATTATAAAGACTCAGGAAATCATCAATGTCAGCCTGATTGTCAAATATACCGAGCAGTAAGTCATTTAGGTTATATGATTCACCTTGAATGGAGGTTTCTTTGGTATGAATTACCTGTAATATTTTCACCGAATCTATTATAGAGCCTATTTGATAGTTGCTTATCGTGGGTATTGTATTGTTCATTATCGCTTCAACGATTGTATCTTGTATCCTATCCCCTGTCATAGTGTAAATTGGGTTAGCTGTACTCCCGGCTGATTTAATCAAGGCATAATACACTTCAGGGGGAAGATTCGTTTCTGAAGCATACAAATGAGCTTTAACCATCGCCTCCACCGATCCCAGCGTTTGGCCAATAGCTCCGGCTACATATTTTATTTCATTAATGTTGTTCTCTCCGTCTACAGCTAGTTCTTTAATTGGGATTTGACCTATTATTTCTTCAATACAAGTCTTGTAGGTGTCGAACTCTGTGGTAGAATTTATTGTATTGGATATTAGATTAACAGTCATACTCTTCTGCCAGTCAAATATCTCAGATGACGCAGCAAGCAATATATCATTCTCGTACAAAGCTTCTATACGTATACTTCTACGGGAAATAACATTCGTATTGCCCAAATACTTTGTATTAAGTTTAGCGGAATAGAATCCTTTTATATCAGTCTCTGCAGTGGCTATAATGGTATTAGATCTAAAACCGTTCTCTAAGACATTAATTCTGGCATTTTTAAAAGGGTGACCATTTTCATCTTTCAAAATACCGCTTATTGTTATAAAACTAAGTAGATTATAGTTAAGTTCATCATCTTTGACTATTTCATCAAATGCGCCATTGACAATTAACAAATTCACTTCCGCATTGGGATTATTAATCTGAGATTCATGTAGCTTAATTCCGTTGCGTGTTATAACGCACTTTAGTACTACTGGCTGTTGCCCAGTCAAAAGAGATGCTACAGGATCGTTAATAATGCAAGTGAACTTCCCTTTCCTATCGGTCTCAGAGCTGGCAACCCAGCCATGCGTGGGGCCTGAATCCCACATTTCTATTTTAACACCCACAACGGGCAATAAGGAAGATGCAAATTTTACGGTTCCGGTGATAGATATTTGCGCTGACATAATTTTTTTTTACAAAATAGCAGACAATAAATTGCATAGTCAAGAGTTTTTAAACGCATTTTTTGAACGTTTAAAAACGGAAGAATTTCATCAGCGGTTTTCTAATTAATGCATATTTATTATCCCTATACTAATGGCGTACATGGCAAGTCCGGTTCTGGTTTTGACATTCAATTTATCAAAAAGATCATCACGGTATCCCTCTATAGTACGAACACTCACGCCCATCTTCAAAGCTATTTCTTTATAGTGGTAGTCACTACAGCAATAGGACAAGAACTGAATTTCTTTGTCATTAATTTGAGGTATATTGTATCCGGTGTTTATTGCCTTGTGTAAATGTTGGGTTGTTAGTTCAGAGTGATAATTACCAACATTAAAAATGGTCAACAACGCGTTTCTTAATTCTTCAGGGAAACCGGTTTTTAGTACATACCCATTGGCTCCATTTTTCAGCATTTGGATAATTGCATACTCACTGTTAACTCCGGTCAGAATAAGTATGCGCATAGAGGGCCAGATTTTTTTTACTTCCTTGATCGTGTCATATCCGTTTTTGACCGGCATGTTGATATCCATTATACAGATATCAGGAACATTCTTTTGCTTTTTTAACTCGTTGAGTAGTTCTGCACCATTATTTACTTGGATATCTATTTCAAAGTAATCTGACTGTTTAAGAAATGAGATAATTCCATGTCTGACAAGTACAGATTGATCGGCGTAGGCCAGCCGTATTTGTTTACGTGTTTGGGTTAACATAATAGTTTATTGTTCAGGTGATATAAATATTGTTCAAATTTAACGATAATCCGAAAAAAATATTTTCCGAAGGCTTACTATTAAAATAAAACCGTTAAAAAACGGTACGTACTATCGTTAAAAAACTGTATTTAATTCCGTTTAAAAACGGCACTTGATTATCGATGCGCAAAAGAATATTACAAATAAATTACCAACGCTTTAGAATGCACGATGAGACAATTGCAAGACAGTTTTTCAAGACAACGCCATTAAAAATGGAGCTTACTCATTTTTAAGGAATGATAGTGTGCACATATTCTCCGAAAATGAGACCGAGATTGTTAAATATTGATTTACTTCTACATTTTTCTTGATGCTATGCTGCGCTTCAGAGGCTTTGAAGTAAAATATATAAAATAGCTTTTCAAATAATGTATACAATCTATGACCAATTTTGAGTATTTACAACTCACTTTAGATAATCGGATAGCAGCTACCAATAAAATTTAGATAAGGGTGTCTATAAAGAAGAAAGCACTCCGAAGCCAGTACAAGTATTCCAGTGAATTGCAGGTTTATATATCGGCCGAAAACCAGGAATTGAAGTCCCACGATGTATATTCCTATATTTATACTTGCCGGCATACAAGGCGGGATTGAGAAAACCATATTTAGTTCCCTGCATCTGATTGCATAAAGTAATAAGACCTGCATAAAGAGGGGCGACAGAGCTAGTGCCACCTACAATCATATAAGAACCATGTACAAATACTTTATACCCGGTTTGAGGGTTCGCATTCGCGGCAACATCAGGTAAACCACGTCCACAAAATGCCGAGATATTTTTTGAAAGTGGAATGTTGGTTTGATCCTGATACCCTGGTCTAAGAAAATATTCACTTATTCCACCACCGCTTCCCCATTCTTCAGATTCCTCCCACGCGGTTTCTGAAACAATGATTCCATTATTAATAAGCAATGTTGTCCCTCCACAGGATAACACATATGGGCTAGATGCCGGAAAATCAACATGATATCTTCCATCTGTCATACCATTTCTTACTCCTAGGTTACCAGCAGCAGCACATATCGTTACCCCAAGTAGCGCCGCAATTTTAAAAGCTTCATTATAGGAGGCCAAAGACCTTGGTGTAAAACTCATTTCCGGGGCACCCCAACTTATAGAAATAACAGAAGGTCTGTTTACGTTATCATGAATTGCTGTTGCAATTGCATCAAAAAACCCTTTTTCAGTGTTCGGCGCAAAATATACAATAATTTTTGCTCCTGGAGCTATCGCACCAGCTACTTGTATATTCATTGCTACCTCCTTATCGTAACTTTCGGGTCGCGTTGGAGCATTGAATGCTCTATTTACACTTATCCAAGAAATATCTGGCACCTTTAAACTAAGAGCAGAAAAATATGTATCCATATCTTCTTTTTTATACCCGCCACCCAATTCAATTATCCCGATACATTCACCTAGACCATCTGCACCTTTGGGAAAACAGTAAGCTTCTGCAACCTCTACTGGTGTATAACCTTTACTGTTCTTACGACATGAACTGCTATTGCTTAACGAAATAGTTGAAGTTCTTGAAGTCGGCCTGTTGTCTAAGCCCATTATT
Organism: uncultured Flavipsychrobacter sp.; assembly: GCA_964430995.1. GTDB lineage: Bacteria > Bacteroidota > Bacteroidia > Chitinophagales > Chitinophagaceae > Nemorincola. Next base: position 50,182 of record CAYSIG010000029.1, on the reverse strand, counting down.
CCTTCAGTAATATCGACCAGCTCTACCGGGACATTTATTTGTCCCTCCCTAGCATAGAAAATATTGCCTCTATTATCCTGGTAATTCAGAAGTACGACACGAAAAGCTCTCTCAATATCAGTAACTTTTGCCCTAAGTGTGATGGAGCGGCGCATTTTATTTGTTTCAATGACACACATATTGTTAAATAGCGCAAATTCCTCGACCAGCTGATAACGTTCAGGAGGGACTACAAACTGTAATTCAAACTCATCTCGGGTAACCCGTAATCCTTTTTTCAGCGCCTCATCAACCGATTGCAGCCAGGAAAGGGTGATTGTTACTTCAATCAAATCATTTGGATTTGTGGCTCCAGCGAAAGTAGCTTCAGGGGGATTATTTCGTGTGCCTTCAAGTTCAACATATTTAGAGAAACGACTTTTGACTGACATATTTAGACGACATTAGTTTATTAGTCGAATGTAAATAAAATACACAAAGACTCAATAATAACATCTTACCATAGAAACCTGTCATACTTCAATCAAAAGTGGACTATTCGTTATTAAGTGTTTTGTGTTTTTGCTAAGTTAAATTAAAAGTTTTTAGTTTTCAAGTGATAGGGGTTAATTTCCGGATTAGATAGCTACTTTTTCTCCTGTTCAAAGTCATCTGTTTGATGCGCTCTCGTTCCCTCAGTATTGCATCGCCTCTACCATAATACACATCCGCTGGGGTAAGGTTTTTTAAAGATTCGTGGTAACGCTGATGGTTGTAATAGTGAACAAATTGTCTCAACGCTTCTTCCAACTCTTCAGGACAATAATAGTTATCCAGCTTGACCACATTTTTCATGGATCGATGGTAGCGTTCTATTTTTCCCTGTGTTTGAGGGTGTAACGGCCTGCCATGTATTGGGGTTATATCCTCGCTTTTTAAGTACTTTTTAAGCTCAGATGATGGAATAATTTTTTTTGGGTCAGCTCAACTATTACATGATCACCCTGGCTCAAAATGTCCTTTTAAAGTCCCTATAATAATAACTTAGCAACATATATTTGTCACAAATGAAGAAGGATTGCAAAGACGAAATTCAGATTCTCTTTTTGGTACTTCCATATAGCAATGTATTAGATTTCGCTGGAGCCATACAGGTGTTCCATGAAGCTGCTGATAATGGTTTAAATGTAAGGTTGAAATTTTGCAGATATAATGAGCAAGTTGAGACATCCGTTGGACTTCCATTAGGGAAAATTGAGAACTATAGTGAACAAATATTGCAAGAAGGTGATTATGTTTTCATTGTTAGCGCTAATATGGGGTATGTTCTATCAGGAAAAATGAATCCCGGAAGACAATTTTCAGATTGGATCATTAACGCGCATAACTCAGGCGCAAATATTTGTGCAATTTGCAATGCAGCATTTTTGCTTGGAGACGCAGGCATGTTGGACTACCGAGAATGCACTACACATTGGAAAAGAACTGCGGAAATGCAGAAAAGATTTCCCCGGGCCAAAGTTCAGGAAAATCTCTTGTTTGTAGAAGATGACAGAATTATTACAAGCGCAGGGATGGCATCTGGGATTGATGTTGCCTTATTCGTTTTGGGAAAACTTAGGGACGATCATTTTGTTTATAAGATCTCAAAGGAATTAGTTTTGTATAACCGTCGTAGCGGATCTAATCACCAATTAAGCGTGTATCTAAACTACCGTAGTCATGTACATGAAGGTATTCACAGAGTGCAAGACTGGTTAATCGATAATCTTGATAAGAGAACAAGTATACCGGATTTGGCCGAAATGGCCCTAATGAGTGTTCGTAATTTTACGCGAGTATTTAAGAAAGAAACGCAGGTTACTGTAAATGAATACATCAACCTGTTGAGGGTAGAGAAAATAAAGTCGTACTTAATGACCCCAGACATGCCCAGAGATCAAATAGCTAAGTTGTGTGGGCTCAAAAGCCATAGGCAAATTGGCAGGTTAATAAATAAAATGCAGTAAAGATGAAAAAAAGAATGGTTTATTTTCAGGACAAGCTGGACTTTGAAATTGATAGCGCGGATTTATTTGCAATGATTTCGTCTGGCACAGAAGTAATAATAGTTGACGCACGAAAGAGCACTGCTTTCAATAATGAACATATACCAGGGGCAATAAATCTTCCACATGGTGAGATAAATGAAAGCAGCATAAAGCAACTGAACAAAGATAAATTATATGTTACCTATTGCGATGGTATTGGCTGTAATGCGTCCACAAAAGGGGCTTTTAATTTAGCTGCTTTGGGGTTTAATGTGAAGGAACTGATTGGCGGCATTGATTGGTGGAAGCGGGACGGATATACAACAAGTTCTCGCAAAACTCAAGAGGATATCAACGCACAATGTACCTGCTAAATAATATCCGAGATGAAGATAGATATAAGAAAAGCTACTCACAACGATGCAACAACTTTGGCGCTATTAGCCCGAATTACTTATAAAGAAGCATTCGGTTATCTGTGGGACAAAACTGAATTGATTGAATATCTCGATGTAACATTTTCGGTCGCTAAGATCGAGGGTAGTTTGCAGAAAAAAAATAACATATTTTGGATAGCTTTTGCAAATAACATGCCAGTTGGGTATGCAAAACTAAAGGTAAGATGCCCATATGAAAAGTTGAGTGACCAGACACCAGCCCAGCTTCAAAAAATATATTTGCTGGGCGATTACACCGGAATGCGTATAGGCGCGAAACTACAAAATGAAGTTTTTGATGAGGTAAGAAGGGAGAAAATCAAGACTCTTTGGTTGGCGGTATGGGATGGTAACCATAAGGCTATCAAATTCTACGAACAACATGGCTTTACTAAAACAACGACTTACAGATATGATTTTCAAAATACCAATTTTGACTATGAGGTGATGACAAAAATATTCCCCTAGGTGCGACAAATTTTCACATGCATAGGTCGACCCAACTGACCACTTCAGGTCCAGACAAATTGACCACCCATTTTGCTGGCGAAGAATTAACGTTGTCTACTTGTATAGCATGGCAAGAATCATTCTCAACATCGTTTCTAGTGATAAAATATTTCGGTTTAGGATGGTCAAAAGAAACCAGCTTGGCCTAATCAGGAAAACTGACCAGGCATGGTCAAATTGCTCAGCTTTTTGCAAATAAAGTACCAGTGCATCATTTATTGATGACTAATAGAATTAAGAAATGTAATTAATCCCCTACATTTTTATTATATATTTGGTGATTGAGTTGTTTAACCTAATCCAATACACCCCTTGGTTGAACATAGAAATGTCAAGATCAACGCTGGTGGTGCTTAAATTTCCCAACCTCAATATAACTTGTCCAAGAGTGTTAACTACTTCCAAACTACTTATTTGATTACTTGAACATACAATTACTCTATCCATAGCAGGATTGGGATGAATATCTACTGTGGATGGATGAAGAGTAACATTATCTATTGAAACCGGTACAGAACGAGTATAAGTATAAACCCCAGTGCCGCCAAGCCAAGCAATGTCATTACCTCCAGATCGTTGAATTGTAATATCGTGAATGCCATAAATTGGCAGCATCAGCCCTGGGTCATAGCTTAATGAATCCCATGTGCCACCTTTATCTACTGAAGTTAATAATCTTACTTTATCGGTAGATGGGGTATAACCTTGGCCGCTTACATACAAATAGTTGCTATTAACTGGGCTTAATGCTATACTAAAAAAATATAAAGCCCAGGTAGGATCAGGACCGCTATGCTTGTTAAATAATTGTGTCCAAACAGAATCAGTACGTTTTTTATGGACAACTACGCCTTCACCACATGTAAATATATCATCGTCAGCAATAGTCATATCCAAAATGGCATTGTCTCCAACAAAGTACGTTGTAGTATTCACGCTTCCCCAAGTCTGACAAGCGTCTATGCTACGTAGTGCGTATGCCATTAAAATCCATGTTTCCCCTCCTATATATACGTCATTCGAGTTATCTGGAGCCACGCAAATAAATTTGTTATCGTTGTACATATTGCCTCCTAAATTCATAGACTGCCAGGTGACACCACCATCAAAAGTCTTTAAATTAAAGTGAAGAAAATAAAGCGTATCACTATATCTGGGTAACTTGCCAATTCTAGGACCAAAATTGTAAACTCCACTTTCGGCTGTATCTAAATGGGCCAAAGAATAATTACGCCCCCTATTCATTGATAGAAATATTTGCGAATGATAACGCGAAACTTCAACAATGCTCACAATTCTAGCGGCATCAATAAACTCAGTGTTGACCACATGTTTGCCTGCAAGTCCTATTAATTGCCAATTTGTATCTAAACTGTTGAGCGCTTTGCAATATAGCCCATTGCTCGTGCTTGCATATATGCTGTCGCCATCAAGAGTTAACTGGTTGGTTGTGACCCCGGCCAAACCCTTGTATTGCCATTGACACAAACTGTTTGCAGAAGAAATAAACAGTAATAAAATAGCAAATGAGTATTTCATATCGTAGCGTTTAGGTGAACTATTCAAAGTTTAATGAACTTGTGTTTTGTGATATTATTATCCCCGATCAGCTCCGCTAAATAGGTTCCCGGTAACAATTTTTTTATATCAACTCTCTGACAATTCTTATCAATGAATTTTCGATATACTTCGCGGCCAACAAAATCTTTCAGTACTATTTCTACATCCCCATCAGCGTCCACAGATAAATAGTCGCTGCTTGGGTTAGGATAAATTCTAGTTGGAGATACTCTGGGCTGGACAACGCCCGTGGTTGCCGGAACATTTTTACTAAATGTATAAACGCCATTACCCCCTAGCCAAATATTGTCATCGTTATTTTTTCTCTGTACTACAATAGAGAATATAGCATAAGCAGACAGCCCGATACTGGGTAGATAACTGACGGAATCCCAAGTATTGCCTTTGTTTGATGTTATGAGAAGCCTCACCTTATCGGAGGTTGCGCCCGAGCCCTGACCACTAACATAAACATAGTTATTGTTGACAGGACTGAGGCTTATCCCAAAATACTTCATCGCCCACGGGGCGCTACTGATCGGATTAAACACTATATCAGCAAATGTGTCTGAACGTCTATACCAAATAACATTATCACCCCCTCCATAAAAATCACTACCTGATACAGCTACGTTGTAAATAGTGTTTACCTTGCTATAAAATGTATCACTCATAAGCATTGTATTCCATGATTGCCCGGCATCAAGTGATTGTTTGCAAAGGTAAGATGTTATTATCTGAGCATGAATTCCTCCCATGTAAACTAATTCGGGATTATTTTCTGATACATCTATGTAGTACCCAAGATCAAATGTGCTCTTAAGCGGCAACCATGAAGTTCCACCGTTGAATGTTTTTATGTTGTGATCTAAACAATATACAGTATCGCTGTAATGCTTGGTTTTTGCTATATGACTGCCCCAACTATTAGCATGTATTGCTGCGTCAGCGTAACCAAGAATATAACCCCGCCCTCGTGTATCAGAAATTTTAATTACTGAATGACTTGGTGCGATCTCGACCTGGCTGATGCACTTTTGGGGGGTGATAAATTTTGTATTCATTACATTCTCGCCCGATAGTCCCACAAGGTGCCAGTTTGTATCGGTACTAGTGAGTGCTTTACAGAATAATCCGTTGCTGGTACTTGCATAGATGCTGTCTGAATCAATAACAAGCTGATTAGTGACAACTCCACCCAACCCGTGGTAACTCCATTGACTATTAGCAGATAATGGAAACAGTATAAGAAGCAAAAAATGCCATTGATAGCGCATACGATTGTGTTTAATAATTACAATTTTAAAAACCTTTGCTGCCAAATCCCATCTTGTGTTCTCATCACAAGTAAATAGACCCCGGACGGAAGCGAACTAATGTCAATCTCTAGTGTGGAGTTAGCTGCCAGCTCCGTAGTCTTAACGACAGAACCTATGGTGTTATATACAGATACCGTTATATTACGTAACGGCTGACCGTCAGGAATTATTGTAACTTTATCAATAGCAGGATTAGGGGAAACTCTAAATCTTTTTTTTGCTGGAGATATTACATCTGTTTGCGCCGTGCAATATGTGGGTGCAGGGAGCGGCTGAATACCCCAATACCCCCAATCAAAGTAGCCGAGATAGTAAACATTACAATCCTTATCAACTTTGAAGGCCCACCTGCGATACGCATCACAGCCATCAAAACAGTCGTCAAATTCGAAATCGAAATAGTAATAGCGAAAGCTGTCTGAAACGTTGTAAGTTATTGTGCCCGCCACGTTCGTGAGTCCATTCTGCTGGGCTGCCATAATGCCAGGTATAAGTTTGAAACTGTCAACCAGAGCTAAAATATTCCATGAAGAATCTGTAGCCAATTCGGCATATGTACCTATAGACCAATGATAAAAATTGGTAAGTCTGAGATGATACCTTGCCGTTAACCCGTCAACTAAACTATTTCCTGTAATCTGGTTCATCATTTCCCAAGCCTTTGCCCATGTGTATGACAGGTCAACTCTTACCAATAAGCCGGCATATGCAAAAGGGAACCCGTTTAAGTTATGGACACAATACAGCTTAAATACACTATCCCTTACAGGCAAGTCTGTTGCATTGTATATTGCAGCGAACCCTGTTGCTACTGAATCAAAAGCGATCTTCGGTACTTTGATAGATTCGGTATCAGTACTTGAAACCTGAAATAAACGATATGTAGCTAACTGCGTAATATCCCGGCGATATCTGTCCACAAAAGATGGTGATAATGTACAATCCGAAGGAGTTGGTTGCCCATAGGCGATAAAAGTAACTATAATAAGATATATGGTGGCTAGTAATTTCATAATGCATCTTTTTAATGTTAGAAAATATCGGAAAGGAGAAGATTCTCCTTTCCGATCGGTACAGATAGGATTTACGTTTGAAACTGAAATCTTGACTAAGTTTCCAAAACTCGTTCACTAAATATTATTGCTTCAGAAAGACTATTGATCGTGTTTTGTTTTCAGTGATAGCATAAATAGAGGCCGTATATATTCCTGGTTTCAAATCAGGTATGTCCATAGTAGCAATTCCAGCCGCTGAGAACTTGATTAGCGCGGAAGTGACAGTCTCTCCATACCTATCTATGATTCTGATTTTGGATTCCTGCGACCGGAATTCCTCAACTTTGAAATTGATGAGTTTTCCTGATAGTGGATTAGGATAAGCCACTAACTCCGAAGCTTCGGAAGTTAAGCTAATGTGGTATTCAGGAGTATCACACTCAGATAACACAAGAACAGCCTCACGAGTAGTTGCTATTCGCCCACAAGAATTGCCAACAACGCATAAAAACGTATACCCATTCATCGCAACGCTTACTGGTGATATTGTTAGTGTTGATGTATACACTCCACTATAAGGCGACAAAGGCATGACTGGGCTATAGCTTCCTGAAGGTGGTTTCTTATACCAATAATAAATGGCATCTGACCCAGCCCCGGGAACTACCGTACTGAATGAAGCGATGCCACCAGCGCAGGTCGTATCGTTGCCCGGCTGCACTGACGGCGTTAATTCCACAGGCATAGCAATATTGAGTGTTGCATTATAGGAAGTGATACTTGTGCATGTATCGTCTATAGAACATGAAAACTTGTCGCCGTCCATCGCCATATTAACGCCGCTTATCGTAAGTGTCGGTGTGCTTGTCCCGCTATATGCGCCACCGTCGGATAATGGCCCCGAAGACCCAACAGCAGGTACCTTATACCACCGGTACCTTAAAGTTCCCGAACCTGAAGCAGCGACAGAAAACGTTACTGTACTCCGTGGACAAACCGTATCTGAGCGCGGATGTGATGTAATCTGTAATATTGGGAATATATCCAACCGTGCCGCACTGCTTAATACTTCCCCACATGGGGTTGTAATCACACAACGGTAGAATATTCCCGTATCGCCAAAGTCTGAAGAAGCCTGTAACGTTGCCGTGGTTGTACCTCTGAAGAACCAATCCTCTGCCAAGTCGACCCATCCGGTACCAGTATTGCGCTGCCATTGATACCTAATTACGGCACCACCAACCGTTACACTAAATGGTATAAACCCCGGACAACTTACCGTATCATGCGGATGGGATGTTATGGTACTTGAAGGATTAACTGTAAGCGTAGCCTCATGGGTCGCAGAAACAACACCACAAGGCCCTGACAGAACACAGTAGTATTTATAGCCATTCATACCTGTAGCAGCCGGTGATACAGTCAAAGTCGGTGTATTAACCCCACTGTATGGAGGTGTGGCCGTAACAAGTGTATAACTTCCCATCGGGGGCTTCACATACCAGTAATATGTACTTCCCAAACCTGCACCAGGTATCACTGTACTAAAAGTGGCTGTGCTGCCCGCGCATACTGTAGCATTTGCAGGCTGTACTGATGGCATCAGCGGGGTATAGGTAACAACCCGGAGCATACCCGCAAATGAAGCTGTTGCCGAACATGTGTCCCTGACAACACAATAAAAACGTGTACCGTCCATCGATAAAGGAACACTACTTACGGTCAATACTGAAGTGCCGGAGCCGCTGATGCCACTGCCGTCACTCAATACATATGTTCCTACACCTGGTATAATCTTGTACCAGCGGTAACTGACAGTCCCAGTCCCTGACGCAACAACAGAAAATGTTGCTGTCCCGCCAGAACATACGGTATCAGACACTGGATGTGAACTAATGCCTACAATCGAAAATACATCAAGACGGCCTGCAGAACTTGTCAGAACACCGCATGGTGTGGTCACAATACAGCGGTACAGAAGCCCGGAAGTACCATATCCTTTATAGGCTAATACAGTTGATGTGGTTGACCCGCTATAATACCAGCCATCTGTCAGATTGACCCAACCTGAACCGGAGTTTTCCTGCCATTGGTAGCTTATTACAGGCCCACTCACCACTACCCTGAACGGTATGCGGCCAGGACAACTTACTGTGTCCCGTGGGTGGGATGTTATGGTGCTTGAAGGATTAACCGTAAGCGTGGCCTCATGAGTAGCAGAAACAACACCACACGGGCCTGACAACACACAATAGTATTTATAACCATTCATTCCTGCTGTTGCCGGTGATACAGTCAAAGTCGGTGTATTAACCCCACTGTATGGAGGTGTGGCCG
>CAYSIG010000029.1:18427-40915 GCA_964430995.1 uncultured Flavipsychrobacter sp. | reverse complement strand
CACTCACCACTACCCTGAACGGTATGCGGCCAGGACAACTTACTGTGTCCCGTGGATGGGATGTTATTGTGCATTGAGCAGATGCATTCAATCGACAAAAACCACTTATTAGAATAAGCAGTAAACAGGCGAGCGTAGCTTTGCGTTTCATAAAAAACTGTTTTGAAGTAAATGGAATGTTTTTCTTAATACAGACCTAAAATTAATTTGTGAGAAACCTGTTTATTAGTGACAATTTGTATATGGCTACACAAACCTTGTAAGTGGTAAGTATTTATAGGAATCAGGTTTTTATTAGGCGATATAGCTACTATGTGGGGCACCTAGAGTCGAAATCGAATGACATATGGCCTATGAGAATACGGTAACAGCCATATTAACTGAAACATTAAATTCTATCTATTGACCACGGAATCTGTCCTATTTCCTTGTAAACGGTACTAAAATCTTTGATTAGCATGGGAAATCTATTCAATCAAAACATTAACTTCACCCAAATACTTGTCCTTTTTAATTTGTATTATGCCTTGCAAGATATTAATAGTTGATGATGAGCATCTAAGCAGAAATTACATTAAGGATGTTATATTAGAATGTGAGCCATCCTTGATGATATTTGAAGCGGAATCAGCAGAGGATGCAATCCCAATATTAGAAAATGAAGAAATTGACATACTATTTACCGACATCAGAATGCCTAAAACAAATGGGTTCGGCCTTCTTAAATCTGTTTCTCATAGAAATTTCGACCTTATTTTTGTAACTGCATATAGCCAATATGCAATTCAGGCAATAAGGGAAGGAGCTTGTGACTATCTCTTAAAACCTATAAAAAAAATTGAACTCAGAAATGTTTTTCTGAAGGTATACAAAAAAGGAAACGAGGAAAAAGAAACTCTTATCAGAAACAGTAATACTGTAGATTACCTTTCACACAAACTTGCACTTGGGCACCAACAAGGCATAAAATACATTGCCCTTACCGAAATAATATATTTTGAAGCAGACAACACTTACACCAAGATATTTCTTACAAATGGAGAAAAGATCATTTCTTCAAAACCTATCGGAAAATTTGAATCATTATTATCCCCCCACTGGTTTTTCAGGATATTCAAGTCGCATATTGTTAACATATATCATGTAAAAGAGTACTTATCTCGAGACGGGGATATAGCTGTTATGGACAATGGCGAAAAACTGCATATCTCCCGGTACAGGCTCACTGAGTTTTTGAAATTACTTGAAACATCTTCAGGCAGGCTAAAAATTTAACTATGTTAAAGAGTATAGCTCTGTTTTTCTTTCTGCTCTCCTTCTCCGAAAAATCCATTGCCCAGGAATATCCACTACAGCACTACAGCATAAAAGAGGGCCTACCCCATGCAAGTGTTTATCGAATATTCCAAGACAAAAAGGGGTTTCTATGGTTTAGCACAAATTTTGGTGTGTCAAAATTTGATGGCAGATCTTTTAAAAATTATTCATCTGCAGAAGGTTTGTCTAATAATGTAATCATGTCTGTTTCTGAAAATGAAGCAGGGGACAAATTCGTGAGTACATATAAAGGCGGTATAGACATCATTACCGATTCAGGAATACATCCGTTCAGGGTTACAAAAGGAACTATACCTAAACTAATTGTGCAAACCTTTCCGCAAAAAAACAGGCTATGGATAATTAGCCTGATTCTGGGAAACAGGTTATTTGTCGCAGACAAAAACGAAATTAAGCAGGTACCCATAAAATGTGCAAATGGCAAAGAAGCCAATGTTAACCGGATTCGATATGATGGGAAGAATATATTGCTTGTAACAAGCAATGGTATTTACAAAGTTGTTGATGATACCACTATTACACCATTTCTTCTCAATGAACAAAACATTATTGATTTGAAGGAAGACAAGAGAGGTGGTTACTGGGTTTTGTTGAAATCGAGATTGGTCCATTTATCGAACGGCACTATCTCCAAGTCATATGAACTTGATGGTGAAAATATTAACGGTGACATTCTAATTGACAGGTTGGGCAATGTCTGGGTTTTCTCAAATCCGAATTCATTATACCTTATCAGGGGTGACGACATTGCTAATATTCGTTTGCAGATGGATATTCCCAATGTATTTATTACATGCCTTTATGAAGATATCGAAGGAAATATCTGGATAGCCACACAAGGTGACGGCGTATATAGGCTAAGTTCGTTAGACGGTCTCAAATATAGTTTTAAAAAAAACTACATCAATTCTTATTGCACTGCTATCTCTCAGGGAAAAGAGGGAGAATTTTTATTAGGCTCATTTGGCAAGCTAAGTTTATTTAAGGGTGGCACCCTGAAAGAGATTAGTAGCTCATTAAAACCAACAGAATATGTATATTTCATTAGGTATTATAATAATAAATTTTATGTCGGTACATCCAATCGGCTATTGATAAAAGATGTTACTTATCCGTACAGTGAATACCAAGTGAACAAAGAGCGTTTGGGAGCGATCTCTATGTGTGTGGCACCTTCAGGACAAATTCTGGTTGGTAATTTTGAAAACCTGTACAAAATACTAAACAACAAATTAATACTCTTTGATTCATCCGGCTATTTCAATGGGAAAAGATGCAATAAAATTCTCTACGAAAAAGATACGCTATGGGTACTTACTGATTCTGGTACAATAAAATACTATTGCGGAAGTGGCCGCTATCAATCATTGCCAAGCAATACTAATAGCTTTATATGTGCAGACATCCTGAAGGATAGTCATGGTAAGATTTGGTTCAGTACTAAAGATGGGCTTGTTTGCAAAGTTGGCACTACATATAAAGTTTACACCACAAAAGATGGACTATCAGATAACTTATGCAAAGCACTATATGAAGATAATGATGGAAACCTTTGGGTAAGCACAGGCAATAATAAACTGAATATAATCAACCTATCAACACTTGCAATCAAGGAGCAAATCATCGATATTGACCTTTCGGAAATACTGGCCCTGTACCGGGCAGATAATAAATTATATGTGACAACCATTGAAGGGCTGGCCATAGTAGACCTGACAAATGATGCAACGGGAAACAGGCCTCTTCCGACTTATGTTACTTCCATAAAAACAGATAAAGTTCAATCATGTTCCCCATCTGTGATTGAATTAAAGTATAAAGACAATAAACTGCAGATTGAATTTGTTGGTATTAACTTCCGGCATCCTGAAAATGTTGAATACAGATACATGATACGAGGCATAGACAAGGAATGGAATATTACAAAGAGTAATTCAGTCGAATTTTCTTCGCTACCTGGCGGGAATTATCTATTTGCGATAAGCAACCGTCTCAAGAACGGTGAATGGGGACCCGAAACAATTTTACCCATAATTGTCGAAACGCCTTTGTATCAGAGGTCGTGGGCGCAATTGACATTCTTTCTTGTAACGATAGTGCTTGTATATCTTATTTCGAGGAAGATTGTATTACGTGCAGCCACCAAGAAAAACGAGCACCTGCTTATCCGTAACAAAATAGCATACCTAAAGCAACAGGCTCTAATGGCTTTGATGAATCCTCATTTCATCTTTAACTGCATGAATTCGATACAGCACTATTTAAATAAGAACGATAAAGAAGCTGCAAATATTTATCTATCAGAATTTGCATCTCTAATACGAATGTCGCTTGAAGATGCTCAAAAAGCCTTTATCAGCCTTGAAACTGAGATAGGCAGGATAACTTTGTACCTCTCACTGGAAAAACTGCGCTTTGGAGACAAATTGCAATATGAGGTACTAATTGATGATGCGATTAGAGACAATATTGGTGCAATTTATATTCCCAACATGATACTCCAGCCGTATGTGGAGAATGCTATAATACACGGGATAGTACCTAAAAAGAGCAGCGGCAGAGTTACTATTTCGTTAACGAAAATTAACACGAAGGAAATGATAATTACTATTCAGGATAATGGGCTCGGTATTAATTACGTTCGTAACAATCACTACCAATCTGAACATAATTCTTTTGGAATTAAGCTGACGGCAGAGCGTCTAACTATCCTTGAAAGGCTAATGGGACAATACTACCATGTTTCAATTGCAGAGGTTGTAAATCATGAAAACGCTATTACAGGGACAAAAGTGGAAATAACACTACCTCTTTACAACGATTCAAAAAAAATCGATTCTTTAGAACATATGCTAAGCCGGTAAACCTTGCCTATTATTTTTGCATCTACTGCCACCGTTTCTCCCCAAAATTCTAAAATCGGGCATTGATATGCGTGCAACTACCGTCCCGATTCACGGTGCAGACCCGTCCATAATGTTGGAGGTAGCCCCCTATGCAGGCCCAAGGTTCTGTTCCTTGATGTATGGATAGGCCGACCAAACTGACCACCTCAGGTCGAGGCAAATTAACCACCCGTTTTTGCTGGCGAAGAATCAACGTTGTCTATTTTTATGGTATTTCTAGCAGGAGCTATTTGTCTATTGGGGACAAATACGAATGCGCAACGGGCGTATAAATGACTTGGGAGTCTTACGACTGTCTGGCTTGCGGTTGGTCTCATCGGAAGCAATGTGATGAACACCACATTTATTACACACCAAAAATGCATCAGCATTGTTGAATTGATACCAAATCATTCAAGTATATATTCATCTATTGATCGCGGACGAAATTATGATTTGTCTTATGCTGATGCTGCATTACATGGCTATAGTTGGGTAGTCACATGGCAAAGGTTCCATATAATAACGATACGGTCTAGTACGCTGGTGGCAAACTCCATTTTTGCTCACAATGACGCATCTACTCATGCAACCACAACCAACCTGTGCAGTTGTAACCATTAATTAATAAGCTTTCATTGATTTTGCTTTTTTGCACCTTACCACTTTTGTATGTTTCTATTCTGATAGCATTTTGCGAAGTAATATTCTGCGCTTTTAAATTACCGCCAAGAAGCAAAATGGAGACTAGTACTATGAATTTTCTCATAATGTTTTTTAGATTTTCTAACTGCCCTAAAACCCAAATAATTAGCCGAATACCTTTTGTCTCTTTTCCATAATTTACCATCATAAGCAATCATGTAGGCATGAGCAGTATCAATTTCTGTTGCTGTCCACCAATAAATAACTTTTGAATGCACCTTCCATAAGGGGCTTTCTTTATCAGGCTTTACTCTATACTTGCTCGTAAATGTTTTTTCATCTAATACTCCACCACAGTTTTTGTTTTGGAGCGTCATACTTCTTACTAACTCATTGGCAGTTGGCAATCTCCAATAATTTTGAGGAGTAGCCATTATTACTTTACCATCCTCTGATAGTAATGCACAAATTCTTTTGGCTTGATACCAACTTGTTCCATCATTCGCAAATCCTGGGCCTTCAGGTGCCCAAAGTAATTCTACATTGTTTCCTTTTATTACCCTTGCAGTATAATCATTGTCCGAATACCGATTGCTTACTCGTATTAATGGCCCTATTCCAAAAACTAAAATAATAAGCACGGGCGTAACTATAATTGTTGTAATAAAATACCACTTATTCTCGAAATCACTAAACCAAAATAATAAAGCCAAAAGAAAAAATGGCATAATTAGCATTAAATTTTGTACTACTATGGATACAGTAATTCCTGTTATCAGAAAAATAATTCCACCAATTTTCGGGTTATAAATTGATATTACAGAAAGGATAATAAGTATAAGCATTGGACTCATGTATTGTCCTAACATATTTAGTAAATTGTCCCTTAATGATATAAAGTACCAGCCTTCATGAAAAGTTTCTTTTACACCCCAATACGCCCAAAGTCCAATTGCAACTAGGGCAACGCAAAATGCTACTATTCCAAATATTTTCCTATTAATTTTCATGTGCAAGTCTTTGCTTCAAATTTTCCTTAATGTAAAAAAAGTCGCTTTTTAATCCACTACCTTTCATTCTATTTTCTAAGGAACAACAACTATTTCTCGTAATCCCAAAGTGCTAAAAGCAATCAAGCACAAAGCATTTAATAGTAATAACAGGAGTTCCAAACATTCAGGGTGAAATAGTAATCATTAAATGTTTACGATAAAAGCTATTGACTTTTCATCTATTTTTAAACTACCCGGATTTTTTGAGTGCTTACAACTTATTCTACCAAACACTATATAGTATATATTTGATTTTATTTTTCATTTTAATTATTTATTTAAGTACGCCTCAGATAAATTTACTCTGTATAATTCATTGAAATATTTTATTGAGTAGTTGACAAAAGCAAGGCTTTGCCGGGTTCTAAGCAATGACGGCCTTATTGCAAAAGTTCTAACAAATGGATAAGTTCGTTCATCAATACGAATTTTTATGGCTTCATTAAGAACGTCAGAATAAGCAATAGGAAGTATCGACAAACAAAATTCACCAGCCTTTTTCTTTGATGCAATTTCACCAGTTAGTAAGGTGTATATCTGCCTTGCGGTTCCTAATACACACCATTCAGTAAATCTTGGAAATAAAAAAAGAAGCACCCATTTTTTATACATGCATCTATGATCTGCCAACCATTTAGTCCAATATGTGTTGATATTTTGGCTCATAAATAAATTCACTTCCTCGATGCAAATCTCAACCCTGTAGTCAATCTTTGCATCTTTATTATAAATACATTTACTATATTTTTGAAATTCGAAAAGCACAATCGGAGCTACGTCGAGTTTCCCATATCTAATACTTCCTTCATGATAAGTAACCACGGATTCAGATTTTGCAATTTCAGAATTCAGTATTTCTTTTGTAATATAACAGCCACTCAAGTCAGGCTTTGGGTATAATTTCTTAAACTCCTGATGCATCTCGTTCAATTTCAGAGTGATTTTAGCATTAGGTATGTACTTGCAAATTGCCACAAAATCAATATCGCTTTTCTCTCTATAGAAGTCATCAAGCGGAATTGATCCTACAACATAAAATGCAAGAAGCAGTTCACTATCGATAGCTTCTAATTCTTCAAGCAATTCAATGATAATTTGATTTGCTGGGAATGGAATACTATTAATTTGAATGCCCTTCATTCTTTTAATATTTAGTTCTGAATTTTCTCGTAAGTTTCAAAATCTATGGCTTACCTTTTTTCTTCAATACGCCCTCCATAAAACGGTTCAAATAGGTAAACTTCAAACTTAAAGAGTTTATGTAGTACTGCACTCTGTTAACTACTTCTCTTGCTTTTTTTTCATCTACCGCCTTTATTAGCGTCATCCCAATTTCACTATATCTAGCGCCGATTACTATCACTTTATCTTTGCTCAGTTCACTTAAGTATTTGAGTGCTGTTCAAAGTACTGCTGTTCGCAATATTGTTTGGTTGTGTCCCAATTTTCACCCAAAGTGTAAAGCACAATAAAATATTTCTCTATGGGTTTATTTTTTTGTGCAGTGCCACAAAAGCAGAACAAAACAAATAGAAGACTAAGAGTTATTTTCATATCCAGCAAATTTACTTGGTAGTTTTACCACCCAGTTTTGTAAAAAACTATCCACGCGTTCCCGAAGTTCAATTTTGTTTCCATCATCATCCATAATATGGCAACAAATCTTCAATATTCAACCAATTCAATTTTGCCTAATATCGTAACACTATTTTTCTTTAATTTTCGTGATACCCCGCTAAATTTTGCACATAGTAATTATCTATGAATTCTTTCTTGCCAGGTTCAAAAAACTTATCCTCCTTTTTAAAAGGTGCCCATCTCAAGTAATCCGGTTCTTAGGGTTGGTTGGCATTTCTAAATTCAAATGATGATCCATATTCGTCCATAGCAATTCCCAGGTTCTTGCTATACCAATCCTTTGCTTCTTTAGGGTTTTTATACAAAAAGATAATACCTCTAATGCCAGCTACTTTTGGGATGGTATCAATTTGAAGAACTTCTTTATTAATATTTTCCTTTGGATTCTCCTCTTTTGATTCCTTTTTTATCAGCAACAGTACTACAATCTGAAATTAGCATCAAGAAGGCTATTATTTTATTGATTTTTCACATAATTGTTTATTCATTGGTTTTATTTTATATGAAAGGTTTGTTTTCGGTGAAAGTAATGATGTTTCTAAAAGGATCAATTACATCCATAGCGGTAACATTATCCTCCCAAAATGATTTACCAATGCCAGGCTTGTTGTACTTATAATTCTTAGAAATTAATACTTTATGAAAATCTTTTAAACCAATATAGTTTTCTATGTATAAATGTGCACCTGGAGAACAGTCGCCGGAGTGTTCGCTAAGATGAATAACTATGCCATTAAAGGAAACTTGCATGTAATACGGAGAGCCAGCTTCCAATTGATGTTCCCAATCAATCTTAAATCCTAGCCAATGTATATAAAATTCAATGGCTTTATCATAGTCAAATATTCTGAATATAGGTTTTACTTGAATCATTTTTAAAACCTTTAATTTTCTACCATTTTCTAATCCGTTTATATGCATTTTTATAAGGCGAACTTGTATTCAATTGTATCATTCTTCCATGAGTAAACTGTTCATAATAGAGTAATTGGTATAGTTGTGCATTGCTTTTTGCCTCAAGTAATTTTAGAATATCTGCTACAATCTTCTCCGGCATTTGAATTTGGGTAGTGAAGTTTGAGTTGTGATATTTCTCATAGAACTTTTGCGCCAATTCACCAAGTTCATTCCATTTGTAACCTGTTTCAGGGAAGCCTACCTTCTTGTTATTTTGCTTTTTCATTTCCCACTTGAGAGTTAAGTTCCCCCGGCCAATTAAATAACTCATCAAATTGCTAATACTCATTCTAGTTCCTTTCCTATGCATATCCATATCTTCTGAATACGCCATTTCTTGATGGTATACTCTTCAACTCAATGGATAACTTTCCAAATTCAACAGATATTGAGCTCACAAGGTCTTTTTTATTAGATGGAATAGCCATTAGATCTATAAGTATTACTATTTCAGCAAATATATATTTCTATCAAGCTGAAGAAGAAATTTGGTAATCAATGGTCCCTCGTCAAAAATAGCCTCCAACTGACCAGCGTTTCTTGGAACTAATAATACAAGTTGTGTTTCTTCCGACTGATGCTAGCTCAATCGTACATCCAGTGCTTTCTGTTTACCTCTTTTGGATTCCAATAACTGCTGCGCTTTATCCGAAAAAGTTTATAAACGACCCATGCTATCTTTTAAATATACCTTAGGTTCCGATGGTTTTTGCGCTACTCTCTTGGCATTATTGGTCATTTTTGTGTAAAATACTATGTACTGTTCTTGATTATTGTCACCAAATTCTGAATCTTTCAGTCTTTCATACTTTGTAATCGTGGCGCACCAATCATCAAAACAAATATTTGTTCCAAGTGGTACCGGAATTTCCTTTCTGACTGAGAAAAACACAAGCCAAATCATAATATAAGCACCCGCTATTATCGAAAATATTTTTACATGCTTTTAAACAAATTTTGTTCCAATGAGACCTATAATAATCTTGATTGCAAAGAATAATAAGGATAGTACAGTTATTATAAATAGTAAGTCAGCCATAATCTATTACTTTATCCCTTTTCTCAAAAACTGATTCATCTTAATACCGGCTAGGTAAAAAGTCATCATTTCATCAACAAACTTCTCTTTCAGACATTCTTTGGCATCAATTTGCGCTGTGTAATAAAACTGTTTATCTGCTATCAGGGGTAGAACCGCTAATTCAGATTTTATTTTTTTGATTCTACATGCAATGAAGTGTTCTTTGCAATCCAGAAAAAAACCACAAAAATGGCGACATAATATGGAAATATACCATAGAGCGTATCGGAAGCTGAATGAGAATTTCTATCAACTCCGATAAAAGTTATTACGCAAAAGGCTATTACTAAAATGCTTAATAATATACCAGGGATTGATGTTGGGAGGTATACCCACCCTTCCTTTTTGAACCAATTTGTTTTCATGATTTTAGTTTTAATTGTCATTACTATTTAGCTTAAATTATTTTTCATATAATGCAATCTTATTCCCTTCACAGTCTATAAACAAAGCCATGTGACCATGCTCTGGACTTTCCGATATTTGCTTTTTCTTTTGTAAAATTTCACAACCCACCTTTTGAACTTTGCCTAATACAGTTTCTATATCCGGATCTGCTGTTATGTAAATGATTACACCAGTATTACATGGTTTGTACTCCGTTTCCAATTCACAAAGCGCACCACCAATGCCAGTCTGTTCAACTGGAAAGAAGGCCATGGTTAGCCCATTACTAAATTTTGTCTCTTGCAATTTTACATCTAAAATTGTTTCATAAAATTGCTTAGCTCTGTTCATGTTTGTAACAGGTATCTCAACCCAATTAACAAATGTGTTAAGTGTTTTCATATTTAATCTTTGTTTCTTAATTTTTAAAATTCTTATAAGTATTAAAGCTGTTTAACAATCTGACTACCAAAGCCTCTCAATCATAGCAACTACATTTCCTAATGAATGCAATATAATTGGAACAAAGACACTGTTAGATTTATATCTGGCATAAGAATAATAAACTGCATCAATAAATGTAACAGATGCGAATAATAACGTAGTGTTACCTTCCTCAAATTTTATATGTAGCAATGCAAACAAGGCAGAGGGTAAAAATAATGCTGCACCTAATCCAAATCTGTCTCTTACCCTGGTGAAGAGAAGTCCTCTAAAAATTAACTCTTCTGAAAATGGTGCCACAATACAAATGCTAACACCCCTTATTACAATATGTGAAAGACTGTAATTTTTCCATTGTCCGGTTTCCAAAATGCCTAAGTGACCAAAGAATAACTCAGTTGCACAAAGCCAAATAATGAATATGCATACATAGATAAATACATCTTTAATTTTCGGTCTATTTATAGCTAGGGTGTCTTTGAACGATAATCTTCTTAACCTAATTACAATAAATAGAACCGTAAGGCCGATAAGAAACCCAATTGTTCTATAAATTATCATTTTCATACTAAGTGATTTTTTTAGCAAATGAATGACATTTCACGCAAAAAAGAATCATATTTAAAGTATTATTGACAAAGGTCCTTCGTCAGTAATTTATATTATCCTAATGCAAAAATCTCACTTTTGTTTTAGACTAGCACCTATTTATTAGTTACTTAGATGTTAAAAATATTTCATTCAACAATTTATGTCAATTAATGATTCAAAGGCAGGTAGAGAAGTTATTGCCCATGTCTGTACTGGAGTAACAATAATATTAAAAGGCATAGATAAAGTTGAAAACCCTGATAAACTTATATTCGGTGTCGTTTTAATATTTATCGGTTGCATAGTTCTTTCCGTTGGTATTTTTCACAATACAATCGATCATAAAATAGGAAGTGCCAAGTCAATTGTATTTTTGGGCGAAGCAATTGTTATGCTAATTGTAGGATATATTTATTATCATGATCATAAGCTTCTGATACAATATGCTTGCTTTGTCGCTTCTGTTGGGTTTCTAGTAGCTACTATAAAGAGCCTGTTTAAATCTCTAGGATAGCAAATTGAGAATATGTTTAGCTTTTAGATTACAATGCCAGTAAATTGTAGCTCATGAATTAGAATCTTGTAATTTGTCTAGTACATATTTCCTAAATGTTTTTCCAATGGGAAGATTAATTTTATTAATAGTTACACTAACATTGTCAAAATGTTCAATGGCTTTGGTATTTACGATAATCGATTTATGTAATCTTAAAAAATTTGAGCCTTTTAAATGTTCCTCTATTTCTTTCGTAGTAATAAGGGATAGGTATGTCTTGTCAGTTGTTACAATTTTAACATAATTGCCCAGGCTAAGTATATATAAAATCTCCTTCAACAAAATCTTTTTTATTTCTCTATCGATTTTGAACTCAAAGTAGTCCTTTGTAAACACACCTTCATCTGTTAAGGCTTGTTTAGATATTACATCTTTTGCCTTACAAAATGCCTTCACAAACCTCTCAAAGCGTATAGGTTTTAAAAGATAATCTGTTACTTCGTATTCATAGCTTTCAGCACCATACTCTGCATAGGCAGTAGTTAGAATTACAACAGGGGGCATTTTTATCATCTTAAGTAATTCTATCCCTGATATTTCAGGCATATCAATATCTAAGAAAACCACATCAACATTATTAACGTCAATTTCCGTCTTTGCTTCCCAAGCATTCTTAACAGACCCAATTAATTCAGCATCTTCAATTAGAGCAATGAAACCTGCAATTACTCTTCTTGCAGGTGCTTCATCATCAACTATTAAACATTTGATTTTTGTCATTTAGTTAACAGGTTTACTTAAATCAATTTGCAGCTTTACAACAAAGTGTCCTTTATCATTTTGCACTTCCATCTTATGAGCATTATAATAGAAAAGCTCAAGCCTTTTTCGTACGTTTTCTATTCCGGAGTTTGTTGAAGGATTTCTAGTTCCATACATTTTATTCCTTATTTTTACTGACAATACTTCATTTGTTTCGTCTATTTTAATTTCAACATAACACTGTTCTATAGTATTAGTTCCGTGTTTAAACGCATTTTCAATCAATGGAAAAAATAGCAGAGGCTCAATAAAGATACTATCACCTGTTATTTTTTTGCGAAGAGAAATTGTGCATCGATCCTCAAGTCTTTCTCTTTCAAATGCAACATAGTTTTCAATAAAATTCAACTCTTCTTGCAAAGTAATTTTATCCAATTTATTGAACTGAGTCAGATATCGCATTAACTCACTAAGCTGTAATATTAACTCAGGGGTCTTTTTACTTTCTACCAAGCTGTAACTGTAAATATTATTTAATGTATTAAATAGAAAGTGAGGGCTTAATTGATTCTTTAAATATTTTTGCTCCATTTCAAGAACATAGATTTTATTCTCTGCAAATGAACGTTGCTCCATTAAATATTTGTAAGCTAAGTAAAGCAGGGAAGCATACATTGTATTAAATGGAGCATATGTTAGACCCGTAAAAAATTTGTTAACTGTAAACCCGTCTTTATCGATTGATGACATAATAAGCCCATAATATCCGAATCCAATAAAGAGTAGAACAAAATAGATAGGGTATTTTCTCTTCGCCAAATACCTTTCAAGCAATATTTTATTATGAAATATAAACCA
This sequence comes from uncultured Flavipsychrobacter sp., assembly GCA_964430995.1. GTDB lineage: Bacteria > Bacteroidota > Bacteroidia > Chitinophagales > Chitinophagaceae > Nemorincola. Next base: position 27,781 of record CAYSIG010000029.1, on the reverse strand, counting down.
AAAGTAAACCCCAACAGATACTAATAATGCCAAAAAGAAATCGACAAGATTTGGCCTCGGTCTAATAAATTGCTGTATTGCAACAAAAACGGAAAGTAACATACCGTTCCTTACCCAAAAATTATATATAAATAGATTGGCTATCTTCTTCACTAATTACAAAGTTAACAGTAAATATAGATTATTTCTACCAACTGACAAAAGCCTTTTGTCATTTTTAGCTCCTTGCATGGCTAAATTGCGCGTTATTTTGTGTGCATATTGACCAATGATAAATATTAAAATGAAACTTGCTAAACATTTATGTTCAATTTATTTCTTTTTAATATTGCAATATACTTTCGCACAGGCCGCCAAATGGTATTCTTTCCGGTTACCCGAGGGTACATTTTTGCAAAGCAAGGCTTTGCCTTGTTAAATAACGGAGACACAATTCATGTAAAATTTCATTATCATAAGCCGCCATTCAACAAAAAAAAATCAAATGAGTTTTTTGAGAATGGCAACAAGAGAACATTTATCAAATATAAACCTGCTGATTTTAAACAAACATCTAATAGTGGATATCGCACAAAAAACATCTATTTTTTTGTCCTACTAAATGACAAACTTGTTTCCGTTTCAGACTGTACCATGCAATTTAATCACAATAGTCTTCGAAAATTAGAATAGCCTAAAGAAATGAAAAAATATATTATTCTCCTTCTTCTAAATCAATTGTTTGGCCTATTATTGATTGCTCAAAATTCATGCATTCCAAATGATACAATTGCAAACAATTTAGTACACGCGAAAAACTATAAGACAGGCGTTCTTGGAGCTATACCAACTTACAAAAAATATGGTAAGGGAAAACAGTCTATGATTCTCGTTCCCGGACTAGGATTTGACTATTCAATATTCAAAGATTTTATGGTTGCTAATAGAAGTAATTATACAATGTATGCAATCACAATTTCTGGATTTGGCAACACATCTGCACCACCAATGCCAGACGCGAGCGTAAGTTACGGGGAACAAACTTGGACTAAAGGAGTAATTGATGGCATTTCTAAATTAATTATTAAAGAAAACATTCAAAATCCAATTATTGTCGGTCATTTTACACTAGGCTCTCAAATCGCCTTAAGAATGGCAATTGACAATCCTGATAAATTTAGCGGAGCAATAATTCTTGGCGGTCAGGCAAAATTCATTGCGATTCAATGTAACAAAGTCCTAGATTATCCATTAAAGTTCTTAATACAAGGAACAGACAAATATTCCGCACCTATCCTATTTAAAGGAAAAAGCGAAAAAGATTGGGACGAAGGAAATTATTTACCAGAAATCTATTCGTTAAATAAGAAGAGGGGTAAGAAACTATGGAATATAGTTGCAAGCGTACCTGTTCCGGTTATGGTAAGGTATTTATGTGAGTTTACATCAACCGACTTGAAAGCAGAACTAAGCAAAATAAAATGTCCAGTATTAGTGTTGCGCCCAATGTTCAATGATGGAATACTAAAAACAGATATAAACTCATACGTTAGACCACAGTTTATTGATACTTGGAATAATGCAACGTTAATAAATCAACAAATTCAGATCAAGGATGTTTCAAATTCTGCAACATTCGTTTGGAAGGATTCTTCACGGTTAATCTATGAGGAAATCAGAACATTTATTAGTTCTTTAAAATAAGAGATTGCATGGAGATAGGGTTTAGGATATTTTTTGCGTTTCTGTGGATTATATACATACTCATTAGAGTGCCATATGATCTAAGATACCAAAGAAGCGCGAAAGCGGTCGTAGTACGACCTGAATATGAAAAATTACTCATAGTATTGAACTTGCTAGGAATGTTGATTATTCCAATGATCTGGGTTTGTACTCCTATTCTCAATTTCTTCGATATGGGTATTCCAACCATGCTAAGAGTTACCGGAGTAATTATACTCGCATTGAGCTTGGTTTGGTTTTGGTTAGTCCATAAAACACTTGGAGTGAACTGGTCGCCCGGCCTTGAAATACAAACCAAGCATACGTTAGTGAAAACCGGCATCTACAAGTGCATTAGGCATCCAATGTACACTCAAATTTGGCTTTGGGTTGTTGCACAAACCTTTGTAGTATCCAATTACATTGCTGGGTTCTCTGGTATTTTAGTTTGGAGTGTTGTGTATTTTTCAAGAGTAAAGTCAGAGGAGGAAATGATGATTAGGAAATTTGGGGCAGAATATATAGAATACATGAAAGTTACCGGAGCTATTATGCCTAGGTTTAATTGTCTATTGACATTGATGAAAGGGCGGAAGTTAAACTGAATAAGGTAAAACAAATTCAGCTCAAAAATGATGATGTGGATTTACAGTCTACCTTATCTATAAACTTGTAGTCGGCAAAACCCATCACCAGGTTCTTGTCAATATTGCGGTCTGTGTGGTAATAGTGTCTTAACCCCCTTGAAGTGAGCTGGTTGGTCTAAACTCCAGCTTTAAATCTATAAATTATTAGGTATGCCGCTATACTACTAAAATAATGTTATGCTTTACCGCGTAGAGTACCAACCCGGTCATATTGCGTGAGCCGGTTTTCAACAGCAGGTTGTTGCGGTGGCCATTTACCGTCTTAACGCTGATAAACAATTTTTCGGCGATTTCTTCTGCGGTAAATTGCTGGCATACGAGGTGCAGTATCTCTTCTTCCCGCCGTGTAAGCTCTATGCTTACTTTTTTGGGTACAGGCTTCCTACCCCTGTTGTTTTGTATGGCCCTCAAGGAGCGCTCATTTATGTATGATCCTCTGTTGTATACGCTCAATATTGCTTCGTGCACCTCCTGCGGGTCGCTGTCCTTTACAAGGTAACCATGTGCGCCATTCTCTATCATCTGGTTGATGAAGTTCTCATCTTCATGTACAGACAACACCAGTATTTTCATTGCAGGATATGCATCAGCAAGTGCAAGGGTCAAATCGAGCCCACTGAATTCGCGGTGTCCCTGTGGTGGCAATGACAAGTCTACGAGCATCACATCAGGAACATTGGCACTTTTTTTCAGCGTATCTATTACAGAATAGCCATCTGCAGATTCAAATACTACTTCTATATCCTGCCATGTTCCAAGAATGGCTTTCATACCTTCGCGAAAGAGGTACTGGTCTTCTACAAGTCCGATGCAAATTTTATAAGGCATTTGTGTGTTGTTTGTGAAATTGATTATTTGTTTTTTAAGAATAGCTTGTTCATTCTAGCCTGTCAGAACGTTGGTGAACGGGTACGCTGACAAACGCATAGAAACCGCCCTCCTGTTTTGGGACTATATCAAATGTTCCATTCAGTGCACTTATCCTCCCTTCAATACTTTTTAACCCCAATCCTTTGACCGATTCACCTTCGCTCAAGCCTTTGCCGTTGTCGGTATACTTACATACAATGCAATTGTTTTGGCTGCTGATATCCAATTTTGCTTGTGAGGCACCAGAGTGTCTGATTGTATTGTTCATTAACTCCATAATAACGCGATATAGTCCTAGGCGTACAGACCATGACATAGATCCGGGTTCAGAATTGGCAGTAATCGCTATATGCAAGTCACCAGTTGCATTTATTTGCCCTATTGCGGCCTCAAGTGTTTTCAGCAAGCCAAAAGATTCCAATTGAGGTGGCATGAGACGATGACTGATACTGCGCATGCTAGATAGGGCGTTTTCTGTGAGAGAGAGTACATTCTGCAAACCCGATTGCAAAGCTGGGGTCGAACTATCTGTCTGCCGTTCAAGCATTATCGTATTCATTCGCATTATAGACAGAGCGGCGCCAAGTTCATCATGTATATCCTGTGCTATTCGTTTGCGTTCCTCTTCCTGCGCCTGAATGCTTGCACGCAGTAATTCGGCCTGATGGTCGCGTTTCATTGCCTCTTCTCTCAACTTATGGATAACCAGATTTTTTTGAAAATGCAGGTACAGCAATACCACTCCCACCGCTATGATGAAGACGATGATGAGCAACGGAATCAACACCTCTGTCAGCCCTTGATTTTTGACCGTTTCCATAAGCCTATTAAAAAGCAACTATACATGACTGTTGAAAAAAAAGCGTGAAACAACCATGCAGACCGGCGTAAACCTAGTGTAAAGCTTACAATCATAATATTACTAAAATAGTAAATGAGAAAGCTAGATAGAAAATAAATAAATAAGCCCGAGTTGATCCATGAAATGCTTTTCATATCCTGCATATCTGATCCACGAATGCTATCATTTAGAAAATAAAGAAATGTAAACAGCGACAAGATTATTACCAATACAGCTTCACTTATTAGTGCATAAGAATTAAAAATAAAAATGGACTGCAAGAAAAGTGTGTTCGCAACGCAAAAAAGCACAAACAGCGTAGCTGCAATCCATATGGCCATTGGATTAATATGACTGCCAAGTACCACCCTGTAAAACCGGGCCAAGCAGACAAATCCCCCTGCTGCATAAATATGCAGCAGGGGTAAATTATTCATCATGTGGAAGTAGAAATATAATGAGATGAACTGAATAGCACCAGACAAAAAAATAAACAAGGAAATTGCTTTTAAAGCCGTCCCAAGTTTTCTGTAAAACCACATTGCATTAAGTACGGCAGCCAACACCGGAACATGGGCCATAAGTATGATATTGTCAAATTTCATGCTCTCTTTACAGCTTAATTACCAGCAGATTCTTCACACTTGCAGGATACCTTAGATTTTGTTAGCGAATCTTGAACAAGTTGACTATGAGGGTCACATACCGACGGACAAGGTGCTATCAGGTCCATAACAAAATTACCCTGACCAACCACCGGGTCTACATGTATGCCTCCAACCGTATCAAAAAACATATCGCTTCCACATCTATCGCATATTTTGGGATCATTCCTGGTAACAGGAACGACAAACAGCTTGAAACCACTGCTGTAATTTAAACCGAGATAAACACGTATGGCCGGGAATTGTGGTGTAGGCACACAACTCGCACAATTCGGAACCGTAACGTTTAGCGCAGCCATCAAATCAACAGCATTTATTGTATAAGCTACAACCCCCAATCCAATGTGAGCTGAATCAGGCGCGGAAAGGGTTGAATCAATATTAGGGCCCAGCAAATCATAAATGCGGGTAGCAATCGCCTGCATAGTATCTATATCCATTCTGGCATTCGCCACAGGGTATGCTCTGGAAGTAGCATTTCCTTCTTCAAAACGGACCACCTTACTCGTCGTAGCGTTTCTGCTACATATATAATTGGTCGCGTAAAAGGTAATTATAGCTGTTATGCATGCCGTCATTGCAATAATTAAGAACTTATTTTTCATTTTTTCTTTTTTTAAGAGGTGGAAGAATAGTGTGGTACTTTATAAATATAATGCTTTCGCGAATTTGATGCAATGTTAATGCGAAAAAAGTGCTAATAGAACACATATAGGGATGTCCGGGTGAAAAACAGGTATAAATACCTGCCTTTTTCGTAAAAACAGGTATTTATATCTGTTTTTTAAAACGAGTATTTCCCCTCTTTTTTACCGCTCATTAACATTCCATTTTTGCATCATCAAAAGCTTTCGAAAATGGAACCGTACCATTCTAAATGCGGACCAGCGCGGAGGTTATAAAAAGCGGAGGCGAAATCCGAAAAGCCTTAAAAAGAGTAGGAATAAATTTTAAAAAAAATACTATGAGTCATTCAATCACAATACACCAGAACATTGGAGGTAATCCGGTGTGGGCAAATCCCAATCTTTGGACCGGAGACAAGGACGGAAAACCTGTCACACCTAAACATGGTGAAGATTGCTATTTGTGGGTAAACGTTGAAAACAACGGGACTGAAGAAGACAAGATCATAAGTGTATCATTCTACATACTGCAGCCGGCTGCAGGTCTGACATGGCCTGAAATCTCATTCGGGGTTGGAAGCGCCAATTCGATTGCTGTAGGCGCAAATAAAAATATTGTGTGTGGTACAGTGTGGAAACCGGATAGCAGCAAGGATGCACATCAGTGTCTCGTTGCGGTTGTCTCCTGCATGGACTGTCCCCCTCCTCCTACAACGCCGGGTACGAAAGTAAATGCAAGTCTCGACCAGGTAGCCCAGCACAATGTAAGCATACAAAAGCTAGAAGGGAGGCAAAATATCATATTGCGTCCATTCCACGTTATAAACGCAAAGAGCGCCGGAAGGATAGTAGTTGCCCGGAAAACCCTGACAGACTATGCATCTGTTTTGAAACGTCGAGGCATAGCCCCCGGAATAAAGGAAGCACCAAACGAACAGTCGTCGAAAATTGTAAGGCAGTCAGACGGTGTTGTGATGGGCGATAATGTAATGAATTTTAGTGCAGGAGAGACACACGCCCTCAACCTGTCTGTGTCATTTATAGAACATAAACCGGGTACTGCTGCGCTGTATGATGTTATGCAATATGAGGACAATGAATTGAAAGGTGGGGTTAGCTTAATTGTTATACATTGATCTGGCTTATACCTTCTTTTAGTTTTCCGCAAATGAACTTCAGGGGACATCTGAAAACATGTAAATAGAGTAAGATATTTTTTCTTTTCAAAACATAAATAAAATGACAGACACAATGATGCATTCAATAACGATACACCAGAATATAGGTAATAACCCGCTGTGGAGAAATCCAAATGTTTGGCCCGGCGATAGCACCGGCCAACCGGTAGTACCCAAAAGCGGTGAGGCCTGTTATTTATGGGCGAAATTTCAGAACGATGGCAGCATGTATGCCCAGAATGTAACTATATCATATTATGTCTGCGTGCCTAGTACAAGCCTGCTTTGGCCTGGTACTCCATTAGGCGTCGCATTGGTAGCTAAACTTGCCCCTGGTACTATTGCAAAAGCAGTGTGTGGTACTCAATGGATACCTGATATAAACACGTCGCCACACCAATGTCTTGTTGCTGTGGTTTCCTGTCAGGACTGCCCACCTCCTCCAAGTATTACAGGTACTAAGGTAGATGCGTCCTTGGGTCAGGTAGCTCAGCATAACGTGACAATTGTCAAAGCAACCGAGACGCAAAACGTAGTATCAAGGTCTTTTTATATTACTAACGCACCCACTTCAGGAAAGATTGCGGTGACCAGGGTACCACTGGCCGCAAACGCGACAGTTTTAACGAGCAGGGGAATAGACCCTTCAATACCTGAAGCACCTAACGAAGAGTCGTTAAAGATAGTGCGGCAATCAGACGGTGCTGTGATGGGTGATAACTCTTTGAGTCTTAACGCCGGTGAATCGTATGATCTTAACCTTGTTGTTTCATTTCAGGAAATCAAACCGGGCACTGCAGCATTTTACCAGGTACAGCAATATGAACAGGGCCAGTTGATAGGAGGTGTAGGGCTTGTGGTACTTCACTGAATTGTGGCACGGAAAATCGTAAAATAAATGTGGCGATAATACCGCACCAGTTATCGGCATCTTCAGTTGGACAAGGGAGCATAAACTGTCTGCATTTCATCAAATTATATTATCTTATTTTAAGCAACGTGTTATGAAAAAGAAAGTTTTTATAGCTGTTATTTTTGCCTGCATAAGTAGTCATTTTGGTTACTGCCAAACCTCATGCATCAGCTGTAATGCTACGTCGGCAACTATTGGCACCAAGTCGTTAGCCTCAGGCACCAGTTCAGCTACTATTGGCTACCTTGACACTGCACAAGGAAATTATTCTGGCTGTTGGGGGGTAAGTTCAAAAACTATGCCAGCAGCAGCTAATTCTGTAGTAATAGGTAGCCTGAATGTGGCTGCGGGAGCTAGCAGTTTTGCGGCAGGCCAGTCCAACTACGTATCGGGTGCCGTATCTGTGGCATTAGGGCAAAATGACTCTGCAACTGGGTCACCTTCGTTGGCGTTAGGTCAGTCTAACATAGCATCGGGAATAAGTTCGATAGCTATGGGAATAAGTTCGATAGCTTCACAACGGTATGCCATTGCGTTCGGTAAAAGTGTCACAGCAAGTGCTGAAGGTAGTATGGCTATCGGAGTAGGCGCTATATCGGGAGGTCCATTGGTGAATAATGTCGGGAACTCGCTCATGATTGGGTTTAACAGCAGTAAACCTACCCTGTTTGTTGGCCCGTCGCCTACTTCTACCGGTAGCGGCAATATAGGTGTGGGAACATCTGCACCTGCTGAACTCCTAGACGTTTACGGGAATATAGCAGTAAATGGTAAAAAAATAATAGGCACAGACAGGAAGTGGTACGGCGATACAGCTGGAATGAGGGGGCCTCAGGGGCTTCCAGGGCTATCGGGAACTAATATTCCTGTTGACACAGGGTCTGTAAGCATCGGAAAGAACTCACAAACCATCGGCATCAACTCGTATACGTTGGGTAACGGCGATACCGCAAAATCGGCAGGGAGTATTATTATAGGCTCCGGTGTAACCACATCGGGCGCAGTTTATAATAACTCACTGGCAGTAGGATTTGGTAGCGGTACTCCTGCACTCTTCGCGAGCGGCTTCGGGGCAACTGGTTTTGTTGGGGTAGGTACCACTAGCGCTATTCAGCAGGCATTAGCAGCCTCCGCGTCTTCGCCCTCATTTAGTGTGGCCGGCAATATGTCCGCTTCCGGGAGTATTTCCGGTGGCGGTTTGTCCCTGGGTGTTCCCGGTCTGGGCTTTCCGTCCCTTCCTACTCTGTTAGGCGGAGGTGCAATAATAGCGGCGGGCGGCATAGCAGCCGGCGGTAGTATGTTTGTTGGCTCCACCACTCCCGTGGTGCCAACAGGCCTGACAACTACGGGCGGTATAGCGGCTACTGGTAACATGTCCGTTGGCGGACCTACTATTCCTATTCCAGTAAGTGGTATAGCAGCAGGCGGCATTATTGATGCAGCAGGTGGTTTTTCTGTTGGCGGCAATCCGGTAATAAACAACAATGGGGAATTGACAGGCAAGGCTATATATACGGGGACTGGTGGCGTAACGGTAACTGGGCAGGTAATCAGCACCAATCTTGGTACAGGCCTGGTCTACAATTCATTGACAAATACCATCAACGCGCAAACAACAGTAAACCTATGGAATGCAAATGCATTACAGGGCCAGTCGGTTACTGCGGGATCAGCTAATGGCCAGGTGCTTACTTATAATAATGGGAAATGGGTGCCGCAGGCACCTGCCAACATGCAGGCAGGTACAGGCTTGGCCTACAATTCATCGACAAATACCATTAACGCGCAAACAACAGTAAACCTGTGGAATGCAAATGCATTACAGGGCCAGTCGGTTACCGCGGGATCAGCTAACGGCCAGGTGCTTACTTATAATAATGGGAAATGGGTGCCGCAGGCACCTGCCAACA
>CAYSIG010000029.1:0-18327 GCA_964430995.1 uncultured Flavipsychrobacter sp. | reverse complement strand
ATCGACAAATACCATTAACGCGCAAACAACAGTAAACCTGTGGAATGCAAATGCACTGCAGGGCCAGCAAGTTGTTACGGTAACGCCCACCAGCGGCCAGGTGCTTACCTATAGCAACGGGAAATGGGGGCCGGGAATGAGCAGTTGGATCGTAACAACAGTAACACCGACCTCATCCGTCATGTACACACCGCCAGCTATAAAAAACGTGGGTGTCGGTACACAAACACCGCAGGCACTGTTCCAGATCCAGGGTGGCAGAGCAGGCAGTACCGACAGCTCATTTATTGTTGATACCAATGGCAATGTGCGGATTGGCACACTGGTAGACTCTGCGAATTTCAAACTATCTGTAAAAGGCGAAATAAGGGCAATGGCAATAACGGTAACAGACAGTAACTGGGCCGACTATGTATTCGACCCGTCTTATCCTTTGGCATCGTTAGATGAAGTGGAGCATTATATCAGCGAAAACAAACACCTACCCGGCGTACCATCTGCCAGACAAATTGCCACGAGGGGTTTGGACGTGGGTAAAACTGAGAAGATACTTATGACAAAGATAGAAGAGCTGACCCTGTACATGTTAGAGCTAAAAAAACAGAACGAATTGATGGCAGGTAAAATATCAGAATTGCAAAAGAAAATTAAATAGTAAATACATAAAACACCTTAAAATGTTTCCTAAAAAAACACTTTGCAGTCTGTTCATATTTATCGCCGGGAGCTTGTGGCTGACGGTCGGCTTTGCCCAACAACTCAAAATACATCACCTGGATGTAGGTGGTGGCGACGCCACACTCATTGTAGCATATAATGCCACTGGCTCCGTAGCGGCAACCGTGCTTATTGATGGCGGAGATCCGCCATATGGCAGCGTAATTCAACGCTACATATCTACGTTGAATATAAATAACACTATCAACTATATAATTGCATCTCATTATGACCAAGATCACATCGGTGGGCTTACCTGGCTGCTGAACAATATGGCCTCGTCACATTTGACAGTAGGCACAATAATGGACAGAGGGACAGTGCCTACTCCAAAAGGGCAGAACAATCCCCAGTCCCCGTATAGAAAATATGCAGCAGCAAAGGTGGCATCCGGCGTACCAACAAGTGTAATAAATCCCGGCCGCACTTTCACTTTATACACCGACCCTCAAAACCCACAATTGAATATGGTCATGAAATGTTTTTGTGTAAACGCTAAGGTGCTGGACAAGAATGGTGTAGCAGTTGATGTGCCTACGACCCAAAAAAGCAAGCCGGATGAAAATGATTTGTCAACGGGTTTTTTGATCACCTACGGTAAGTTCAGCTATCTCACCTGTGGTGATATTGGAGGGAAGGAAAAGAAGCAGCAGAATGACAATTGTGGGAGCAGTTGGACTAGTAAATATAGAGACATAGAGTCGTCTTTTATAGGGTCTGTATCCTTTGCGCACAGTTCCACGCAGAGCGAAGAACAATTACAGATAGATGCATACAAGGTTAATCATCATGGAAGCAAGAATAGCACAAATGAAGCCTGGTTGACCTATACAAAAGCGCTTGTAGCTGTAATATCAAGTGGTAGTAAACGGCATCAGCATCCAAATGCTGAAGTGACCAATGATCTTAACAGTAATGACATAATAAGAAATTACTACCTAACAGCAACCCAAAACTATTTCCATCGCAACCTGGACAATGGGAAGGGGGTAGTCAATACATTGAATCCCACTACTGGCTACGGGTACCCTATTATTATACAGGTAGACAATACTATCACAGTTAAAGATAGCTTTAATGTTTTCATTGGTAGTAACAATACCATCCCATACAGCAGACCATAAACACACCATAGCAATGTTCAGAAATATTTTACTTAGCCTCACGTGCGTCATTTGTTTGTCCGTTAACAATGCATGGGCAACCGTTACGATCAATGTAATGATATTTGCTTCACAGGGTAGTATACAGAAAATGGGTGGCAAAGCACATGCCTTAAAAGCCATGGAAACTGAAATAGAAAATATTAATAAATCTTTCGAGATTTCGCGAATAGATGGGAAAGTTGTTCTTGTACGTACAGGAGAGGTTGACTTGAAAAGTCAATGTATGTCTGACGCGTTTAACTATGTCAAAACCCTAAAAAATAAGTCGTTAAAAAGTATTAACCTGATGCGAAACACATATGCGGCAGATATAGTCATCTATATTGTAGATGGTGGGGAGCAATGCGGTATTACAGGTACATACGGCGACCCTTCCGAGGCATTTATAATTGTCAGGTACGATTGTATGGGGCGCAATTATTCAATCGCACGGGAGCTAGGCTACCTGATGGGATGCGGCAATGATAAAGAGGACAATGGCAGATACAACGAAAGCAATGATTATTCTTATCCGTATACACTGAAAAATGAAAACGGTGATGATATTTTTACGACCATTATGGGATATACGGATGAGATCAATTCCAGTAAGGTGCCTGGGTTTATTATGATTCCTTATTGGTCTACCTCAAATCCGCTCGTTAGACATAACGGGAACCCTGTTGGTGATGCGGATCATGACAATGCCCGCCAAGTAATGACAGGCCTGCAAACAATTGCGGATTACCGATGTCCTAATCCGGTATTACTTGTGGAAATGGACGATGTACAGCCATATCAATTGGAAAGACTAAATGCTAAAAGGGCCATACACATGATTAGTGCTGACTATGAACCCAATAGTGATGCCGTTATCGAATCAGAATATGTGAAAATAGAGGACACAAGAGTGAGAAAAAAGGCGCGTTGGAAGGTTCGGGGTGCTAAGTAAACCGAGATAAGAAATTCGCCTTATTTAACGTTGCTGGTCATGTTATTGACGAGTATCTTGATAGTATGTTTTACACCTGTTGTGCTTGTAAGATTAAAAATTGGGTTTACGGCCACAATTATATGCTTAATTTCGCCCCAAATATGTTAAAAGCAGATTTCCGTCATTAATATTAGCTATTCTTGCTAGTGTCATTTATGCTACTTTGCTATCGCTTTTAATATTTCTCGCTATAACTGCTATAGGGTTCTTTTGTTAATACGAAACTAGACAGGAATCGAACCCATAAACATTCAAAACGAATCGTTTACAAAACAAGAAAACAACTCTACAGGAAGAGATAAAAATATCGAATCTAGATAAAACCCCTCTTGGCAAAGCTTGGGAGGGATTTTATTATTTTTCTGGTAGACCTGATAGGACTCGAACCCATTTACAATTGAAAATGTAGAACCTATAATTGATACATAAATATTGAAAATAAATGCCACTGAGTATCAGCGGCATTTACATATTGTGATTTCGTTGGTACTCGAACCCGCTATATGTCCTTAGAGTTTTATCGCGGGTAAATTGTCGACCGCTTTTTCCTTCAATTCATTCACAACGTGAGTATAGCGTTGAGTGTATTTTAAACTCGTATGGCCTAAAAGGCTACTTGCTGTATTCACATCTGCTCCAAAGAAGATTATATTCGTCGCGAACGAATGTCTGGCACAATGCCAAGTGATTTTTTTTACGATGTTGGCTTTTTTCACCCAACGTTCAATGTTGTCCAGGCAAGCGGTATGTGACGGCAGGTTAAATACAAGTTTGTCATCGTCGTTGGGCTCACCTAGAAGATCAATAACAGATTCATGCAAGTTTATAGCAACACGTTGCTTGGTTTTCGATTGAATCAAGACCACTTTTTTATTTCTTATATCTACATTCTTCCATTTCATCGTTGATACATCACAAAACCTGAGACCAGTGTAGCATGAAAAAATGAATGCCTTTTTAACATTCACATTTCCTATTGGTGTTGCTGCCAGCATTTGAATTTCTTCCATGGTGAGTATTTCTTTCTTCAAACTATCGTTTCTACGGACGGATATATTCTCAGTCGGATTAAAGTTGATTATTTTATCCCTTACCGCTTGAGTTAAAATTTTTTTGAATTTACTGAAATAATTTGCAGGGGTTTCGCCATTAAGATTCTCCAACAAAAAATCCTTAAACCCGAGAGCAATACTTTCGCTTACTTGATTTATCGGAAGCGACTTTATTTTCTTATGCTCCAAAAAATCTTTGAACTTCCCGAAAGAACCTTCCAGGACCCTTTTGTCTTTCTTGGTATAACTATCTATATAACATTTAAAAAAGGTGATGAAGTCCACATTGCTTTTAAACTTGACAGCAATTTGATGATCTGACGCTTCGAGCTCAAGAGCCTTTTTATTTCTTATGCTATCAGCTAATGCCAATGTTTCCTTGTTTTTCAATCTTTCGACCTGCGAATTAGGCTTTAGTAATTTTATGTGCTTAAGAAACTCATAATATCTTTTACCTTGCACATAAATGTCTAGTAAGAGGCTTTCCGTCCCATCTTTGTTTTTTCGTCTTCTTAGCTTTACTCCCATGTTGAAATCTGAGGTTTGAAATTCGTCTAAATTAGCTACTCAAAAGTACGATTTTTCACATTTAAAAGTAACAATAGAGTAACAAAAAGTGTGAAAACAAAAGAAAATATCGGAAACCATAAGAATATAAAATCAATAAAATCAATTAGTTATGGCAAATTGACACCATAAAATAAGGATATTGTGTTCCCGTACGTGGTACAAAAGCTGTTCGAAAGAACAGCTTTTTGCTTTTTACAACATTGGAGGAGAGGGGTTCGATTCCCGTACGTGGTACCAGTAACAATGACAAAAACACCTGTAAATTAAGTATTTGCAGGTGTTTTTGTTTTCAAAAGTTGTAAATTGTCAGAATAAAGTGGACTGAAACTCTAGTTTTGCCTGTCCAATAAATGGGGGGAAGTCAAGAGAAAACATGATCACTTTTAAAGTTGCCTGAATAAAGGGGTACTTATAATAATGCGCATTAAATCACATCTTATTGTGGACATATACTTTACCATCAGACAGACTTTTTGTGATAAAAACACCTTCTTCTAAGGAAATTATTTCATGCGTCTGTGGATTGCCTTTCTCGTAATAATGTATAATATATTTACCCTTATTTGCTATCTCAAATTTGCACCTTGATTCATGTACGTTTTTTCTTCCATTAATGGTAGAAATGGTCTCTGTTAATACATCATTTGTGGCAAAATATTCTGTATTCGCTTCAACCTCTATTTGTTTATTGCCTGCATTTGTCGAAAACTTAGTATGCCATTTTTTGTTTAATAGTAAAGAGGGAATTGTTTCACCTTTGATATTGTTTTTTGGAATAGAACTGCTCACGTTTGTTTCGTTAGCATCTGATTCGCTTTCGTATTTAACATTCTTAATATGGAGGGCTTCAATGCAGGCTATACCTTTTTGAATGACATCAGCGTTCCTTGCGTCAATCTCAATATCATAATTATTATATCGGTCTTTGGGCATCCTGATTTTTTTTACACCTGATATTTTCAGATTTTCCCAGCCCTTCTTATCCGTCGCTAATAAATAGCTTGCCCAACCTGCATCGCTGGTGAAACTCACTGAGCCACCATGCTTTCCTTCGTCAACTCTCCACAAGCTAACAATTGCACCATTTTCAAGCAATAACATATATTTTTGGTTAAAGAAGGTTGATCGGCTATCTGTTGAGCGAACTTTCATACCTAGGAGGTTTTTCCCTCCAAAATTGCAAGCACTAAAAAATAATTCCTCTTTTCTCGCTGAACTGCCATCCACTCCTGCACCAGGCGCAGCATAGGACATGAAAGCTGCCGCCGCATGTCTGCCTTTACCATGTATGTAAATTCTTAAAAATTCGCTGCTTACTGCCCTTTCTTTGGTAAAGTCGTCTACCTTGTCAAATTCATAGCTACACTTTTGAGCCTGTAAATACATGGGAACACTTGCAAATAATGCAATCAAAAGATGTTTCATATTTCAATATTATTTGTAAAAAATATAATTCTAAATTGATTTTAAAACAAAACATTTCAAGCTACTATTTTTACCACCCTTTTTAGTTATAGTCAATCATACATTGATATTACTATTCGCATTATTTGCTGCAACAACAGCCCAGATAATACTTGCTATCCATACTATCACTAACCCAATACCTAACGTAAAAATGCCAATGATTACACCTAAAATGAGCATTATTAAACCTCCTGCAACTGACGCATATAACAAGCCTAAAGGGCCAAACAAGAATGCAAGTAAAAACGCCACTCCAACACTTTTTTGTTTACCCATTACTACAACAGTTTGGTGGGTAGGCCTGTTTTGATTTTGTTGTTCCATATTTTCTGATTTTAGGAGATGAAGAATGTCATTTATTGTTTAGTGGGTTTGAATAAATTGATAATCGCAGAGATAACGAATCCAATTGTCGCCAATATCCCGCCTATTTTAAAATCTAACGCGTCCAGTTTGTCTTTAACAATAAAATACCCTACGAGCAAACTGATTAATCCTGTTATGGCTGCTATGCCTGATTGAATGTAGCTTTTCAAGATGATGATCAGTCCTGCACAGAGTACCGAGACCATAATAAAAGCTTTAATATCCGCTGAAACATGGTCAGACTGAACTATCTGTATCCCGTTCACGTTTTTTCCTCCACAACCAACCACCGGAAGAAAAAAAATGCTGACGAACGCTACAGCACCTCCAATATTTGAAATAATCTTTTGATTGCTCATTCGTTTTTATCTTTATTTAACTTTGATCAGTGATGTGTAATGAAGGGTTTATCAATTTTTAATAATTTTTCTCCTGACCAGCTGATTTTCTGTTTCAACGGTAATAAAATATATCCCTGAAGGCCGAGCAGATAAATCGATTAACCATTTATCATTTGCTACGATGTTGGGCTTCATAAATATATTTTTACCGATAATATCAGTTACCAAAATGCTCTTGATAACATAATTACTGGTTATGGCAAATTCACCTGTTGATGGGTTGGGCATAATATTGATCTCTGCGATGTTTGCTAATCCATTAACACTATTATCGCATGGCCCTCCGGTAACTGTGATATACCCCGGGATAAGTTTTGTGTCACTTCCGCAAATGTTCGTTACCGTCAATTTTACTAAATAGCTACCCACTTTGTTGAACAAGATGCTGGTTGGATTTGGAAGGGCAGAAGTAATGGGAGAACTGCTACCAGTGTATATTGTCCATAGCCAGGTTGTAGCTCCCGTTGTTACGGTCAGGTCAAAAAAATCAATATTAAGCGGGCAATCGCCTGATGTTTGTGAAGCGGTAAAATCTGCAACTGGTATCACATTGACTGTAACTGATTTAGTCGCGACAACAGTACCACAAGAGTTGGCTACTGTGTAGGATATTGCGGTGCTTCCTGCGGCGACACCTGTTACTATTCCTGTACCCCCAACAGTGGCTATACCAGCACTTGTGCTGCTCCATATACCCCCTGCCACTCCATTGACCAGGGTGATGGCGCTCCCTATACAAACATTTGACGCACCGGCAATGGTTCCTGCCACCGGCAATGGATTAACGGTAATTGGCATCGTTGCAGCAACCGTACCACAAGCGTTCGTAACCGTATAAGATATGATAGCGGCCCCCCCTGATACCCCGGCTACAACTCCTGTACTTCCAACTGTAGCTATTCCTACGCTACCGCTGCTCCATACGCCACCTGCCGCTCCATCCGTCAAAGTAATAGTCGCCCCCTCACAAACACTCGATGTGCCTATAATAGTACCCGCCACCGGAAATATATTAACTGTAATTGGCATTGTTGCCGTAGCCGTACCACAAGAGTTGGTTACTGAGTAAGATATCGTGGTAGTTCCTGCGGCTACTCCGGTGACTATTCCCGTAACCCCAACAGTAGCTATTCCTGTACTGCTGCTGCTCCATACTCCACCCGGTGTGGCATCAGCCAGGGTAATAGTAGCCCCTGCACATACACTCGATGCACCGGTAATGCTGCCAGACACTGGTAACGGATTAACTGTAATTGGCATAGTTGCAGTTGCCGTGCCACATGAATTAGTTACGGTGTAAGAAATAGTGGTGCTTCCCGCAGATATCCCCGTTACCAGTCCTGTGCCCCCAACGGTAGCTATTGCTGTGCTGCCGCTGCTCCATACGCCACCTGGTGTGGCATCTGTCAATGTGATTGTAGCCCCCTCACATACGCTCGATGCACCTGTAATCGTGCCGGCCACAGGTAAAGTATTAGCTGTAATTGGCGTTGTTGCCGTAGCCGTACCACAAGAGTTGGTTACTGAGTAAGATATCGTGGTAGTTCCTGCGGCTACTCCGGTGACTATTCCCGTAACCCCAACAGTAGCTATTCCTGTACTGCTGCTGCTCCATACTCCACCCGGTGTGGCATCAGCCAGGGTAATAGTAGCCCCTGCACATACACTCGATGCACCGGTAATGCTGCCAGACACTGGTAACGGATTAACTGTAATTGGCATAGTTGCAGTTGCCGTGCCACATGAATTAGTTACGGTGTAAGAAATAGTGGTGCTTCCCGCAGATATCCCCGTTACCAGTCCTGTGCCCCCAACGGTAGCTATTGCTGTGCTGCCGCTGCTCCATACGCCACCTGGTGTGGCATCTGTCAATGTGATTGTAGCACCCTCACATACACTTGATGCACCTGTAATCGTGCCGGCCACAGGCAAAGTATTAACTGTAATTGGCGTTGTTGCCGTAGCCGTACCACATGAGTTGGTTACTGAGTAAGATATCGTGGTAGTTCCTGCGGCAACCCCGGTGACTATTCCCGTAACCCCAACAGTAGCTATTCCTGTACTGCCGCTGCTCCATACACCGCCCGTCACCCCAGGGGTGAGTGTAATGGTAGCACCTACACAAACATCGGTTAATCCGGATATGGTACCTGCGACCGGCAACGGATTTACCACAATTGTTGTATTTGCGCAGCCAGTTGTATTACAAGTCCCTTCCGCCCGTACATAATAGGTTGTTGTTGAACTTGGGAATACTGTTATCGAAGGACCTGAACCGATATATGTTCCTCCACAGCTTCCGGAATACCACTTCCAAGCAGCACCCGTACCTAACGAACCACCACTGACACTTAATGTTGATGAACCGCCCGCACAAATTGTGCCGGAACTTGCTGTTATTCCCGATGGTGCAGTTGAATTTGTACCTAAAGTAACGGTAACGCTGGCACAACTTGTTGTATTACATGTACCTTCGGCTCTCACAAAATAAGTTGTTGTTGAACTGGGCGAAACAGTTATTGAGGACCCTGAACCAATGTATGTTCCACCACAACTACCGGAATACCATTTCCAAACAGCACCTGTACCTAGCGAACCACCACTAACACTCAATGTTGATGAACCGGCAACACAAATTGTACTGGTACTTGCTGTAGCGCCTGATGGTGCGGTTGAATTTATACAACCACATGATACGCTTAAATATGATCCTGAACTCCAACCAGAAGTTGAACCACTTGAGGTCGGAGTATAGTACTCATACCAACCACCACTCGTATTAAAGTAAACAAATCGCTGATTATCTATTGTTTTATCAATGACAGTGGGTCCTGATGGAGCATTTCTTACATTTAAAGGCGTTGGCCAGGCACCAGTAACTTTAACTTGATTGGAACAAGGTATCGCGCTAACAAAAGCATTAGATATCCACCCATCGAAGTGTTTTGAATTATCTCCTGGAATAAAAATCAAATACCAATTAGTAACAGGGTCTCTGAAATATGAAACATACTGCTGACTCAGAGAAACAGTCGTTATTACAGGGCTTGAAGCACTGGGCTCTGTCCTAACATTTAAAGTTGATGTAGTTATCTGGAGTTGCTGATAAGTCGATGATATACCGCTTACACTTTGAATAAAAGAGTCCCAATCAAAAAAACCTCCGGGGTCTGTATGGCCACTTACACCTCCCCAACCGCCACTGCTACCCGGCACTTGATTGTGTCCTATTATATTTACCCTGTTTTTTACAATACCGTAATGACTACAATCCCATGCGACAATATTTTTAACGCTATTAATAAGAGCAGTAGTGAAGTAAGATGGGTTGGTTGCGTAACCTTCCATTTCAATGCCTATACTATTTTGATTGTATGCTAGGTTTCCAGCATGGTATGCCATATCCTTTTCATCAACCATTTGATAAATATACCCATCAATTGACCTCACAATATAGTGAGCACTTGCTCCTGAAGCACAGCTTTGAAACCACGACACAGCAGAAGCAAAAGTACCTTCTGTAGTATGGAGTATTACTTTATTTACCGGATAAGTGGTTGGGCGACTCATAGACGTATAATTGCACGACGCAGCGGGATTCCATACAGCACCGGGATAACCTATGAGTGCAAAACATGAACTTGGGAAGACTATCCCAAAAACCATTATCAGACCGATTATTTTTGTTAAATATGTTTTCATCGTTTTGAATATCTAAATGTTAGTTATAAAAAATCACCGAATGATTACTTTAATAAGGGATCAACCAGCATCTCTGGTTTTATTTGAACTTTATTGATTTTAATTCCATATTGGTTATACCCTTTGTTCAAAATGTAGTAAACATCATGAGAATAAATTTGAGCTGTTTGGGGCTGTGGTATGCCTGGGTATCTTTCTAAAACACTTTTCCAATCTTCCAATTTCAAGAATTTAGTTTTCTTATTTTTCGATTGTTCATCTGCATACTTTTTTAAGAGTGCCGCTGCCCCCCTGATGTTTGCTGAAGCGTCCGTCTTCAATTTATCCGGGGTTGCATGAATTAATTTTGCTGCTTCGATAAGTGAATGACCAAAAAAAGAATCATCTCTTAATCCCATAACTCCATATGAAGGAGGCATGTGTTCTCCTCCATGATTTGTTGGAATCCTTTGTACCCAATGCGATTCTACAAATCCAATACCTTCAAGTATTTCTATTGGCACTTTAAATTCTTTTGATGCTTTCATAAAATATTTAATCATGAAAGACCGGTCTTGTAATTGCTCAGAATTATTTTGTGCCATTCCATTCAAGCAAATTAAGGTGAGCATGGTTGCAAAGAATAATTTTGTTTTCATTTCCTGAATATTTATTCGTTAAACTTATTGCATGAAATAGCAAATAGCAGCCAAATCTTGAATTTGGTTGCTTTTAGGCAGAATCGAGTATCTTTTTATTGGAATTTGACTAACCCCAGCCGCTTCAGCAGGGTCTCCTTTCTTTGTTTTGAAACACTTAAAGTGGTACCATTTACCATTTTTACAGTATTATCAAACCTGGCAAATTCAATCACGTACTCAAGGTTTACGAGATTGCGGTTGTGAATACGGAAAAATCCATGGCGCTCTAATGTTTGCTCCCATTTACCGATATTAATTGTTGATGTAAGTTTCTTCATTCCATGAACTTCACTTATCAGGAAAAAGAAAGTGGTCGTATTTTCTGACTGTGCGTATAAAATATTATCTAACTTAACACGGATACTCCTGTCTGTATCGCTTATCCATATTGTCTTTCCTTCATTCTTTTCTAACTCCAGGTTCATTTTTAACGTCCGGATACGCTCAATGCTAATCAGCTTGTTTTCGATAAACCGGTTCAATGATGTTTTAAGTTCCTCCCTTAAGATTGGTTTTGGCAGAAAATCGAGGGCGCATAATCTTATGGCATTAATAGCATTGTGGGTATTGTTAAACTGGGTGGTGAAAATGACAGCGAAATTCAGGTTATCAAATCTCTTCAGCAAATCAAACCCATTCTCCCCTCCTTCTAATTCTATGTCCAAAAAAACCAGTTCAGGCCCATTGTCCGAGATAGCCGCTTCTGCCTCTTTGATATTTGCACAAATTGACACTACTTCAACATGCAAATCTATTTCTTTGAGCAACTGGGCAAGCGTACTGCTGTGTTTGGGATCGTCTTCAACTATAACAGACTTTATCATAAAAATATCATTTAGCTATTATCCCATCTGCATTAAAGGAATTGTGAAAACTACCTGCGTCCCGGTTGCATTATTATTGTCGTCAGTTAAATCAATTATATCAAAGGATGTTTTATGTTCAGACTCACTTGTTATTTTAATCAACCTTTCCGCCAGGCTGCCACCAAATGACGCCCTTCGATTATCCCTGCCGGCCGTTTCCCCGCTAGCTGCCAGACGCCCAATCCCATTATCTTCCACTATACACTGTAACTGTTCATTAAAACACGAAATTACAATTTTCAGTTTACCACCATAAGATTTTTTAAACCCGTGTTTTATTGCATTCTCCGTAAGGACCTGGAATATCATTGGCGGAACAAGTACATTTTCTGTATTCAGGCCGTTGTCAATGACAAATTCATATTCCAGCTTCCCCGTGGGAAACCGCAACGCTTCCAATTCAAGGTAATCTTTCAACATCCCCAAATCCTCATTTAAAGAAATGCACTTGCTGGGGGCGTTTTCTAAAACTTTTCGAATCAATCTGCTAAATAATATCAGATACTCACTTGCTTTGTCTTTTTCATTATTCCTGATAAAATTGTTTATCGAATCCATTGTATTGCCTATAAAATGATCGCTCATCTGCGCATTCAGCGCTTCCTGCTTTAAGGATGCCGTTTCTTTTTTAAACTGGTATATTTTTTTCTTCCTGTACAGATAGACAAAAGAGCTTAAAACAATAAACGTAGATAAACCTGAAATAATTAACAGCAAATTCTGCTGCCTTTGTTCATTTATTTTTGATTCTTTAATGATATTATTTCTTTTTAGAATAGCGTTTTCCTTTTCTTTTTGCTCAGTGTTGAATTTTACACTCATCCGGGAAATGGCATTGGCCATATTTGTATTGAACAAACTGTCTTTTAGTTCCAGCATTTTGGCTGAATATGCAATAGCAGCACGATACTGTCCTATCTTAAGGTAAATCTCATACAAAATGAGATTGTTTTCCATTCGTTGCTTTAAAAGTCCTGAGTGTGGCGAGGCGTTATAAGCAGCTAACGCAATTAGTTTTGCATTTTTAACATCGTTTTTACCTAGGTATAGTTTTGACAGCCGGTTTGATGTAGTTAAAAAGCCGTCTTTATCTTCCGAAATACTTCTTAAAAGAAGTGCTCTCTTAAAATTTGATTCAGCATTCTTAAAATCTTTTAATTCAAGGTAAACCTCACCAATGTTATCGACGGTTGTTGCTATTGTCTTTTCATTTCCAAATTTTTCCTTTAACTCCAGCGATATGAAATAGATTGAGAGCGCCTTTTTATACTCTTTTTTGTATCTGTAGACATTCCCAATATTGTTTAATGATAATGCCATCCCTAAAGTGTCATGCTCCTCTTCTAGAATAGCAAGGGCTCTTTTGTGGTAATTTAGTGCATCGTCAAGCCGGTTTAACTCTTTTAAAATGTTACCCAGAGTTGTATATGCCGGTGCTAAATTTGTTTTAATACCCTCTGACTCAAATATCTTGACTGCATCTAGGTTTATTTTAAATGCTTCTTCGAAATTTCCCTGGTTTTTGTATACAATACCAAGGTTTACAAAACTTGCTGCAATCCAACTTTGCTTTCCAATAATTTGAAAAATTGACTGCGCATCGGTAAGGTATTTGAATGCGCTATCATATTCCGAATTTTTATTGAAAATCAGCCCAATATTGCTCAATGCTATCGCCAAACTTTCTTTATCACCGAGGGTTTCTGCCAGGTTACGCGTTTTGGTAAAATAATCCCAGGCTTTATGGGTTTCACCTAACTGCAGATATAGAGTCGCAAGCTGCCTGATGCAGATTAATCTATGTTTACCATTATTTTGTAATGATGCAAGAGAATCTGCTCTTAGTACATAAAATAGCCGATTTTCAAGAGGGGCGTTGTTATTATTGCTTTCATTTAAGAGTGAGTCAATTATCTGTGATTGCCTGCTGTATTCGTTTGGTTGTAATTTTGGTTTGCAACCTGTAGTGTAAAAAGCAAGGAATACAATTATACAAGCAAACACGCGCATACCTGTTTATTTTTTGCAAGATATAAATAAAAAGTCCATCCATTGGTATTATTATGGATGGACTTTTATGCACAATTCAACCTATCATTGTTGTAGTGTATCAATTCGCGTGGAAATTGAGTCAACTATATCTAAGGTTGCATTAATGGGTATGTATCCATCATGGATAGCATGCATATCCCATAAGCCGAGATGCTGCAAATGTATCGTACAGGAGCCATTGACATCAGTCTGCCCCCATAAGGTATCATTGCCGCTTGTTAAAGTTATTGACGATCCGCTTTGCGGCACATAACTGGCATTTATGTGCTTAATTATGATTATCGGAAGATCGTCATCTTCACCGCCCCGCATAAGAGGGGTATTTTTCTGCGCATGAGTAATACTCTGCGCCGGATTATTGCTTTTTGAGCAACTATAAATCAATAGGCTCCCTATTGCTATCAGCAACATTAATTTTGTTTTCATTCTGTAAATTTTTTTTGAGCAGGGCAACTCCTCAAGCCAAGTAATTTTTAGGCAAAGCAGTAGTTATCCCCCATCTCCGGTTAACAATGTTTTGGGAACATTCGCCTGCACTACAGTAACTGTACTCACCTGGCCTTGATGAGATGTTATTCCCTATCACAAACCAGTTACGAATTACAGGTCGATTGAAGCAAAAATGAAGACTTATCCGGAAGAGTAATTTCGGTGTTTAAAAAATATACCGAATAGTTTTATTATAGGAAAAATGAAGGAATATACTCGCTTATCTGGGGTAATAACGACCTGACTTCCTGATCAAATAATGATGTGGGAGTAAAATCAAGATGTATGATAGAGTTGTCTGCGGAAATAAACTTAACACGATTAATATCTGAGTCAATTTTTGCTACCCATAGCAGGTTAACTAACAACGTACTGTTCATATGTCTGAAAAAAAGCCCTGACTTCCTAAATTGCCTGAGGGTTAAGGAAGTAGTATTCAATATTTTGAGCTTTCTAGAGCCGCTGTCCCTGTAAGCGACGGATATGTGTTCATTTTTGAGTGATTCAATGTATAGTACGTCAAAATAGCAGATTGTGGACCTGGTGCTTATTTTCTCAGCCTCGTCTTTACTTATTCGGTAAGCATGCTCGTTAAAATATTTACTGCGAAAATTCCTATTGCCAAATAATTTAACTTTTAAGATCGTATTTTCAAATGTTCTTAAGGCTATTTGAATATCTTTTTCATCTTTTGAAGAACAAAAATCGTCATACCATAAATTTTTCAACTCATTTTTTGTGCTTTTGATAGAATCATCTGTAATTGAGTGAAGTACTTTATATATCCGATAACTTTTTTGATCAATTACTTTAAATAGTTCCGTACCAAAATGATCAAGTAAGTTATAATCAACCAATAGTAACCCGATTTCAGGCTGGTTGCCGATTATATATTTTCGAGCCTCTGTAAATGCGTTAACTGATGTGAATGTAGTTATCCGGTATTCCGCGATATCCGATTCAAAATTTTCAATCGCCCACTGGAGAGCCTGCGCATTCAAGAGATTGTCATCAACCAATACAATGTTAATAACCGCTTTATTTTCCATAACTTTTTTCTATAAATTCCAAAATTACCCTAGTGCCTTTGCCAGAAGGTATAATATCCTGCTTATCATAAACCATGTCGTCTGAAAATACTATTGAATATTTTTCTTCATTAAAATTATTAAAAACCTGTATGAGGTCCTTTGCCAGCGTGTTTCCGCTGCTATCTTTTTTAGCAGTACCGTCCATGTCTCTGGTATGATTAATGCCGCAGCCATTATCGTCAATTTCTAGTAAATATCCCTTTTCTGTTTTTTTTGAGCTTATTGCAATATCCAGCACATATTGTATCTCCCTACCATCGCTTTTTAGACCATGTTTCATCGAATTCATAATGAAATTATTCAAAAGATGGGTAGGTACATGCATTTCTTTAAGCACATAATTGTCGCTGATATTATTAATGACATTAATTGTATACCCTTCTCCCAGATGAATAATTTGAAATGCCTGAGCGTATTCCTTCGACAATTCTATTTCGTTATATACTGTAGTCACAATTTCCTTTGAATACAAGTAGTATTTCGTTATGTAATTGCTTACTACCTCTGAGAAATGAACTACATGTTCAACATTAAGCCTAAAAGGATCGTTAGTTGGTGAATCTCGCCGGATAAACCTATTCATCTTAATTTTTACATACACTGAAATGTTCTTTACCAGTGTTTTAATCTCATGGTTCGTGGCATGCTGATTTAGTATTTCCAGTGTTTTTATTCTTTTTTCCTGAGCAAATATTTTTGTTTCGTTTTCGAGCGCGAGGGTTTTAAACTCAGAGAGTTTTGACCTTCTTCTCCAATATTGTATTATTATGACGCTCAGCAAAATGAAAAACAAGCTGATGACAATGATAAAAAGTTTCTGGCTTTTTTGTCTTGACAGATTTGCAGCATCTATTATTTTGTTCTTTTCATATAATATTATTGCCTGTTCCTTTTTCTGTGTTTCATATCTTATTTTGAGATCATTGATATTTTTTATTTTTGCCTCATTAGAGACGGAATCTTTAAATTCGGTGTAATGTTTATAAGTGATGTATCCATTTTTGTAATCACCCATTTCAATATAATTATCGGATAAGCCCTTGTAGCCATCCCTGATTCGATCCTGCGCACCAATTTGTTTAGCTATATCAATAGCTTCCTTATAAGACGGTATAGCATCGGCATAGTGTCTGAGGTCAACATGTATTTGCGCTATGTTTATTAAAGCAGTTGAAACGCCGAATTTATTGCCTCCTTCTTCTGCGAGCTTCTTTGATTTTAAAAATAACCGCAGGGCCTCGGAATATTTTTTAGTTAAGTAATATGCAGCGCCCATGTTGCTTAGCAGGCCTATTATTCCTTTCCTGTCACCAATTTTCTCCAGTTTGGGCAATGCCGCATTATAATATAAAAGTGCAGTGTCAATTCCTCCTTTGTTTAGATAAGCATTACCCAAATTTGTGAGTGTGTAGGCGAGTTCCTGCTGATCATAAAAGGTTTCCCTGATAGCCTTTGCTTTCAAGTGATTCTCGATTGCTTTATCATATTCACCAAGTACAAAATTCAGATTGCCAACATTATTGTATGCATTTGCTAGTCCCCGATTATTGCCTAACTCTTCTTCCATTTTCAGGTCTTCGAGGTAATATTTTAATGCATTGTCGTAATCCGCTTTAGATTCATAAATCAATCCGAGGTTGCTATAGGTACCACTCATCCCTTTTTTATTTCCCGCTCTCCGGTCAATTCCTAAGGAGCTAAGCTGATATGCAATTGCTGTATCGTAATTGCCGTTGTCCATGTAAATGTTGCCAATGTTACCTAACAGCATAGAAATGCCAACAGAGTCGTTTATCTCGACAAATACAGAAAGGGAGTAATGAGCGTTTTCCAATGCTTTTTTATACCTGCCTAGGTTATAATAAAGAAGTTCGATATTATTATATGCATTTGCAAGGCCACGTTTGAAATTTAGTTTAACGGAAAGGTTTCTTGCTTCTGTGCCATAATACAGTGACTTTGTGGTGTCGAAGTCAATTAATTTGTAACTTAGGGAGTTAAGCAACCTCACTTTGTTTGTGTCATGCTTCGAACTTTTTAAGGCCGCTATAAGTGAATCGATTTGCCTTGGGAACTGTGCTATTGATATATAGCTGTTAAACAACAGTACGATTATTGAATATCCTGCCCTCTTCAAAATGGCCTTCATGTTTGGTAGTTTTGGTGATACCTAATAATGCTCTTTAATATATCCATGTTCCTTCTCAAACAATTCTTCCTCCTTATGCAGTTGATATTTTGGCAGGGGCTTTCTCAATGACTTTTGCACCTCTCTTTCTCCGGCAACGGTTGTTTGCCAGCAAGGGAAACGAACAATTTTTACAATTGAAACAATGTCGTTAACTATCCGCTCTACGACCGCCGGGGTTTTATCGGTCTTAAATTCCTGGAATAACTCTGTAAGTACCAATGTTGCCGATATGCGCTCTTCTGGGGTATAAATATTCTTCTCAACTTCTAATGTATCTCGCGCTATCTGGCATAGCTCCTTTATATTCAATGCTGCTGATTAAACCTTTTTCCGCTTTTAGCCGAACATCATCTATGCACTCGTTGGGGTTTTTGATTTCAGGATTGCATGCAGTCAAACTAAAGTGGACTTTTTGTTAGATAGCGTTTCTTCATTTTACGAAGTTAAATTAAAAGATTTTAGTTTTCAAGTGATAAGTGGTCAGTTTCGCCGGTCTATGCGCTTTAGCCTGTTATTACTTTAGGAATTAATAAAATTATTTTGG
>CAYSIG010000028.1:0-75099 GCA_964430995.1 uncultured Flavipsychrobacter sp. | reverse complement strand
AAACTGCCTGCAGGATGGCGCAGGCAACCCCGTAACCACCAATGTACAATTTGAAGTAGCCGAATACCTGAAGAAGGGTGATATGATATTCTCAAAGATGCTGCCCATAAGTGATGGGCAGCTATTGTTGTCGGGCGGTCAGTTGTCGATAAAAGCAACTCTTGCCGGCCAGCCTATATATTTGAAGCCTGGTGGCTGCAAATTCACTGCGACAATACCAAAAGATAACGATACTGTTTCAGGTATGGAGTTTTTTAGAGGAGAGGAAATTACTAATCCAACAGACAGTAAAGTTAACTGGAGAAAACCTGACTCACTTGGTTATCGAAATATTTTTTATAATGGAGATACTGTAAATATTATTTCCGATAGTTTTCTCTATTGTAATGGCGACAAGTTTGCAACCCCGTCAAGTAAATACTACAATTGTAATGCTGCCATTTCCACAAGTGGTGTTACAATAAGCGACAATTTACAAATAACTGGTGTAGTACTTTTCGATCACTATAAGGCAGTTCATCCATTAGGTCACCCTGTTGCTAATATACTTCATATTCATGGTCACACACCAGACATACCTATACATATTGCTGTTTTTGGACTGATTAGCAATCGTTTTTATGCAGGCATTACCGGTGCCACACCAAAAGCAGACCAGAATTTTACTGTCACCCTAACCGAAACCGACCCCGCCGCATTCAAAGCACAACTAAATAACCTCACTAAATAGCAATACAGAGCCACATAGTAATTCCTCTCCGACGATAGGTGGAATCTCCCGGGCCATTTGCAGGCCGCCCAATCAAGGCCCTCCTATTGTCATGGTGAGCGTGTCGAACCATTGTCGAGGAATAGGAGGCAGCCGCATCATGGTACAAACACCTGACACACTCCCCGGTGGTGAGTACACCCCGTTGTTCCGGTATGCACCCGGAACTGCAAATAGAATTCCTTTTGCAAAGGCATTCAGTATACTAAAGTTGATGGCCTGCAATGTAGCCCCTTCCAAAAAGTACGGGTCATTGCGAGGAACGAAGCAACCTCACGACACACTCCCGAGCACCATACTTTTCCATAACCCGCTACCTATCAATCACATACACATAATACTACTAAATTCAAAAAACCACCAAACGTAATACAGGAAAGCCTTTCCGCAGAATATCTTTTTTGCGTCACGGTACAGCAAACTGTACCATCATGTCTTTTTTATTTTGCCACCACCACCACAGTACCGAACTTTACCTACTTCACCCTCCGTTTTCAATAGCCGTAGTTTTTAACGAACGCTATAGCGAAGGAGGGATAACCCAAACATATCGGGTAAGTTCTTTGAAATATTGCTTTGTGAACTTCGTGCTGTTTGATTTTTTACGCAATACCCTTGCGCACTTAAAAACACATCATGAGAACTGCGCCTTTGTGCCTCTGCGTGAGACTGCTTTTTTCACTCCCGTACTTATGACTCACGACTTACGACTTTTTTATACCTTTTAGGGTATAATTATACCTTTGGGGGGTATAAATATACCTTTTCAGGGTATAAATATACCCATTTACACCTTACAATTAAACACATAAAACAAGCCCCAAAAGCATTCCGCCACATAGAAAAATAAATATCTACCCGAAAACGACAAAACCGCCGAAATTATACCCTACCTAAAGGTTTATCATCGTCAATTGGGGCAGGTTTTCGTAAAACTGTTTTCGCCGCCCCATACTGAACCTGCCGATGGAGTGGTTATTTTTTTCACGCAATACACCCTTGCGCACTTAAAAACACAATATCGAAACCGCGACTTTGCGTGAGGCTTATTGACTCGCAAAAAAAGTGCGCAGATAGTGCGCAAAAAACATTTTGTTATCAACTATGAAACAACGAATTAAACATACAAAGTACAACTCAAAAAAATTGCGCATTTCCGCAACAGTATCCTATTTCACTTACCTTTGGAAACGCTAAAAAAATACTATGCTTCAATTTGAAAAGTTTACGCTGGATAACGGGTTGCGGGTGCTTGTACATGTAGATAAAGCCACCCCAATGGTGGCTATGAACATCCTCTACGATGTAGGTGCCCGCGATGAAGAGCCCGACCGCACGGGGTTTGCTCACCTTTTTGAGCACCTCATGTTTGGCGGCAGCGTAAACATACCTGAGTATGATGAACCCCTGCAAATGGCCGGCGGCGAAAATAACGCATACACCACTAACGATATTACCAACTACCACCTCCAGTTGCCGCTCAAGAATATAGAGACCGCATTCTGGCTCGAGAGCGATCGTATGCTGTCCCTGGCCTTCAGCGAAAAGAGCCTCGATGTGCAGCGCAAGGTAGTGTGCGAAGAATTCAAAGAACACTATCTCAATAAGCCCTATGGCGATGCATGGCACCAGTTGCGCATGCTGGCCTACAAGCAGCACCCGTACCGTTGGCCCACTATAGGCAAAAACCTGGAACAGATAGAGACCGCGCAACTCCACGATGTAAAAGCATTCTTCAGCAAGCACTACAATCCCGTAAATGCGGTGATGTGCGTGGCGGGCAACGTGTCACTAAAGCAGGTGAAAGATCTTTCGCAGAAATGGTTTGGCAGCATACCAGCGGGCGAAAAATACACACGCAATGTAGCCCCCGAACCTGAGCAAACCGAAGCACGTACACACACAGTTTATGCCGATGTGCCGCTGGATGCGCTCTATAAAGCGTGGCACATGGGCAGCAGGCTCACCCCGCCCTACTACGCCACAGACCTTATCACAGAGGTCATGGGCAATGGTTACGCATCGCGCCTTTACCAGAGGCTGGTTAAAGAGGAGCAGCTCTTCAGCAATATCAGTTGCTACCACACCGGCAGCCTCGATGCCGGGCTCGTAGTAATAGAAGGCAAAATACGTGAAGGCAAAACCATAGAAGCGGCAAATGAAGCCGTGGAAAAAGAAATAGCCTTACTGGTAGCCGATGGCGTTACCGACACCGAGCTGCAGAAAGCAAAGAACAAGATAGAGGCCATGATCGCCTTCGAAGATATGACCCTCCTCAGCCGCGCAAACAACATTGCCTTCTACGAGCTCCTCGGCGATGCCGCATGGATAAACAAGGAATGGGAGCACTACCAGGGCGTCACCGCTGGCTTCCTGCAGGAAACTGCAAAACATATTTTCCGGCCGCAGAACAGTAACACCCTCTTCTACCGGAAAAAGGTATAGGATATTGCATAAAAAAATGCTCCCGTTAGAAAACGGGAGCCTACGCAATATAAAATAAACAAAAGAAACAACTTAGTCCGGCTTCTTGCCGTCGAGGAATGTATTTATGGTTTGTATAGCTGCCTGCGGGTTGTCCTGGTTATCATGCATACCCACTGAATAGCCGCTGTAATAAGAGTCGGAGGATGCCACCTGGTTATCGAGCTTCATATTCTTACGCATATATGCAGGTACATTTTCCATCTCGTCGCTGCCGTCCGTGCCTTTAATGTTAAAGCTCATCCGGCGCAGGCGCTCAGCGCGGTCTTCAAGCGCCCTTTTCTGTTCTTCAAACCTCCTTTTTTCTTCTATCTCGTCAGCAGTCAGTATCCGCTCTCCTATCCTCACTACAATCTCTTCTGCAGGCTCTTCTTTTATCACCATCTGCATAACCGGCTCTTCCACTCTCGTCTCCTCCTGCACAAATACCGGCGCATACTCTACTTCAGCCATTATCTGCTCTTCTACTTGCTGCTCCGCCTGTTGTGGCTCCGGCTCAGCAACTGGCTCGTAACGATGATTTGCAAACGCCTCCGAAGGTTTAAAATCATACACGTTATTTACAACCGGCATCTCCACCAAAGTTGGCGACATGCTTTCCGGCTGCCTCACAGTATGCTTCACCTCAGGAATGTGAATCTCCGCCGGCGTGTTCATGGCACCTAGCGACACCACTATCTTCTCAGGCTCATTGCTCTTCACAGGATATTCAGATTTTATATCCTTATGGTTGAAACCCGTTGCTATTACCGTCACAGCTATTCTGTCATTCAGGTTCGGGTCGTGTCCCATACCAAGGATTACGTCGCAATTGTCACCTGCCTGTTGCTGCACATATGCCTGTATTGCTTCAGCCTCGTCCATGGTATGCTCGTTCTCGCCCGCAGCAGATGTTATATTCAGCAATAACCATTTAGCACCACGGATATCGTTATCGTTCAGTAGCGGCGAGCTCAGCGCTTCTTCTACGGCCATCAGTGCACGGTTCTCTCCGCTGGCGCTGGCGCTGCCCAGTATAGCCACGCCGCCATTCTTCATTACCGTGCACACATCCGCAAAGTCAACGTTTATCTGCCCGGTAGTTGTGATTACGTCAGTGATGCATTTTGCTGCCGTAGCAAGAATATCATCCGCCTTAGCAAATGCCTGCGTGAACGGAAGATTACCAAACTGCTGACGAAGCTTGTCATTGGATATGATAAGAATCGTATCCACATGATCGCGCATACGGTCTATCCCCTCCTGCGCCTGTTTCATACGTTTACGCCCTTCATAAGTAAATGGCGTAGTAACGATACCTACAGTAAGTATGCCTAGGTCGCGACATATTTTAGATACTACAGGTGCTCCACCCGTGCCCGTTCCACCGCCCATACCGGCAGTAATGAACGCCATGCGGGTATTTACCTTCAATATCTTGGATACATCTTCAAGGCTTTCTTCGCACGATTGCTTTCCTATCTCAGGATTAGCACCAGCGCCAAGGCCCTGTGTAAGATGTGGCCCGAGCTGCACCTTATTGGCTACAGGGCTCAATGCAAGTGCCTGTGAATCTGTATTACATACTACAAAATCAACCCCTTCAATACCGAGGTTATGCATGTAGTTGACCGCGTTGCTTCCGCCGCCGCCTACACCTATTACTTTGATTATCGATGACTGGTTTTTGGGGATCTCAAAATGTATCATATTGTTTCTTTTGTGAGTTAATGAATAAAATGGTTAGCTGTGTGTTTATAAATTTATATGCAGTTAATTAATTACTCAATTTCCTGGTCATCAACATCTTCAAACATCTTCATAAACTTTCCTTTCAACCCGTCAAACAAGCGCTTTACATTCTCATTGCGTTTGCGGGCCTTTTGGAGCGTGACTTCCTGCTGCTCTTCGATAGAAGGCACTTCCTCCTCTATTGCGGCTTCAGGCTGCACCACTACTTCGGGTATATCTGCCACAAAGGCTCGCATATCTTCTGCAGGCAGGTGCATATAGTTACCCCCCTCTCCGGTGAAGCGCATACGCCCGCTTTCATAATCGTGGTAGCCGCGCAGTATCAGGCCTATACAAGTAGAGTACATAGGGTTCATCAGCGATTCGTTGTCACCTGCTGCGAGATGTTCGTTCGGATAGCCAATACGGGCTCCAAGACCAGTAACAAACTCCGTAAGCTGCGTAATGTGTTTCAGTTGCGCACCGCCACCGGTAAGGATAATGCCACCATACAGCCGCTTGTCAAGGTCTATCTGCTTCAGATGATACACAACATAGTCGAGTATCTCCTGCATCCTTGCCTGTATGATATGTGCAAGGTTCTTCACAGATATTTCTTTCGGTGGCAATCCACGTAAACCTGGTATGGTTATATATGCATTGGCATTAGCTTCTTCAGCTAATGCAGTGCCAAACTGAACCTTCATTTGTTCTGCCTGGGCCCTTAATACCCCTAGTCCGTTACGGATATCATTAGTGATGTTCACGCCGGCATAAGGAATAACTGCTGTATGCTTCAAGATACCATCATAGAACACAGCCATATCTGTAGTTCCGCCGCCTATGTCCACGATTGCAACACCTGCTTCCAGATCTTCGTCATTCATCACCGCCGCAGCCGAGGCCAGTGGTTGCAACACCAGGTCACGGGTGATCAGCCGCGACTTGTCTACACATCGTTTTATATTACGGATAGCATTCCGGTCTCCGGTAATAATATGAAAGTTGGCACCTATTTTTACGCCACTCATACCTATGGGGTCTACCACATATGCTGTGCTGTCAACCGTAAAATCCTGCGGGATGATATCTATTATCTGGTCACCCGCCGGAATATAAGTACGGTATTGATCCCTTATCAGCATTTCGATGTCGTCCTTGCCAATCTCAGACTCAACATTTGTTCGCACCCTGTCTCCACGGGTCTGAAGGCTCTTTATGTGCTGGCCAGCGATACCAACATACACTTCCTTTATCTCAAGCTGAGGATTAGAAAGGATACACCTTTCAATGGCCTGCTCAATAGAACGTATACACTGCTCGATATTCATGACTACGCCATGGCTAACCCCTGCCGATTCTGCACGGCCTATACCGAGGATTTCCACTTTACCGAATTCATTTTTTCGGCCGGCAATAGCAACCACTTTTGTGGTGCCTATATCCAGCCCTACGATAATTGGTTGTTCTTTCCTGCTCATATTGCGTGATTTTAAAAAAACTGTTTTTATTTATTTTAGACTATTGCGGTTTCTTCTGTGTTTCCTTGTTACCTGTTGTTTTCTTCGGCACCACTTTTACTTCCTTACCGGGTGCCTTCTGGGTTTTCTTTTTCGCAGCAGCAGTAACCTGCTTATCTGGCGGCGCCTGTTTGGGCGGTGGTTTCACCGGCGGTTTGCCTGTCTGCTTCACAAGCGCTTTATTCTTATCAACTGCTGGTGTCCCCTTTTTTAAATCCGCTTTGGCTGGCGGTTTTACCGGCAAGTTTTTTTTATTCTGCGCAGTGGTGGCAGGTTTTTTCTCCGTAGCCTTCACAGGCTGCGTAACAGGTGCACTCTTCTTGTTCTGCGTTACCTGCGCTACTTTAATATCTTTTGTCTTTAATGAATCTTTCGCATCATTTTTTGCTTCTGTCTCCACAATGCTGTTCACCCAGTTCATATTCGTGGCAGCCTTATCAACCGGACCACTATATGGTAGCGAAGGCGACGCAACAACCTGTCCGTTGAAACGAACGTCAAGTACCTGGTATTTATCCCAGCCTATCCGGTTCAGTACATTTTTATAAAAGGCAAAAAGGTTACCCAGTTTTTCTTTTACGCCGTTTGCATCGCCGAACAATATCCTGTGGTCGCCAAGTATGGGCGTAAGTTCATACATGCCTGCAGAGTCAACAATGATATGTGATATCTGCGCAGACCAGAACGAATCAGCATGGATTGTTCTCACCATCGAAATAATGTCTTTCCGCAGTGCCCAGCCCATACTATCATTCTTCAGTTCAGGCACATTAGTCACCACTGTAGAATAGTATATATAGTTTGAGGACAATGGGATAATACTCATAGTCGTATCCATGTAATAACTCACTCCATTCTGCTGAAATACCCTGACCACAGGTATGCGCTGGGTGACATACATATGCAGTATCCGTTCATTATCTATAAACACCTGCGCATTCGCAATCCACGGGTTACTCTTAATTGTTTTCTCCATAGCATGAATGTCCAGCCGGGAGGCGGGTGTGTGCAGGATATCAATGTTGCGGTTGGTAATCGCCAGATCCATGATTTCCTGTTCTTCTACAGAATGGTATTTTTTGCAGTTATTATAATGAATAGCTACACTTTTCAGCACCTTTTCATCTTCAATATTAGAAGCGCTCACTATCGCTACAACGCAGCACGATGTTACTGACAACGTCAGTAACGTCTGCAGGATCTTGCGTATCGATATTTTGCGCTTAGCCGCCATTATTTATTCAGCAATATATCTTTAATTGGTCCTACTAATTTGTCTATATCTCCTGCTCCGGCAGTGATAAACATGTCCACAGGTGCAGCCTTTACATACTCCAGCAGTCCTTCTTTCGATAAGATGGTATGCGCAGGGTTGATCATCCTTTCTGCTATCATTTCAGACGTTACTCCTTCCATTGGCAGTTCACGCGCGGGGTATATATCTAGCAATATAACCTCATCTGCCATATCAAGGCTTTGAGCAAAGCCATCCGCAAAATCCCGGGTGCGGCTGAACAGGTGCGGCTGAAAACAAACCACACATCGGCGCGACGGGAACAAATGTTTGGCACTCCTTATCAATGCGGCAAGCTCAGCGGGATGGTGTGCATAATCGTCTATATACACGATCTTATCTGTCTTCAGCACGTACTCAAATCTGCGGCCTATCCCTTTGAATTCCGCCAGCGCTTTCTTCACCGCCTCACCATCAATACCTAATAACTCAGTAACAGCAATAGCTGCAACAGCATTCTCCACATTGTGCATACCACCTATATTCAGATGCACATTTTCTAATTTCCAATCCTCCCCGATCACATCAAATATGTAACCACCATCCCTTTGTACAATATTTGCCCCGTACACATCTGCCGCATCATTCTGGAGGCTGTAGGTAATTGTCATTGGCCCCCGCAGCTCACTCGCCCTGTGCAGACCGTGCTTCACTAATAAAGTACCACCTATTTTTATATTCTTTGTATACTGAATGAACGCTGATTCCATTTCTTCAGCAGTACCATATATATCCAGGTGATCGGGGTCAATAGCAGTGAGTACAGCAATGTCCGGCGACAGTTTCAGAAAACTCCTGTCATATTCATCTGCTTCTATTACTGCGGTGTCATTTTCGCTGCTCCAGTAGTTCTTGCCGTAATTCACGGAGATTCCCCCGAGAAATGCATTGCAACCGTATTTGGTTTCACGCAGCAGATACGCGGTCATCGTAGATATAGTGGTCTTTCCATGAGTACCCGCCACTGTTATGGCGTGCATAGATTGCGTAATAGACTGCAGCACATCGCTACGCTTGAATACATGATAATGATTATCACGGTACCAATTCAACTCGGTATGATCCTTGGGTATAGCAGGAGTATAAACTACCAATTGGGCATCTTTATCCAGCAATTGTATGTCATCTGTATAATGAACCTCTATGCCTTCGGACGTCAGTTGCTTTGTAAGGGGTGTCTCTGTCTTATCATAGCCGCTCACCACTGCGCCACGCTCACGGAAAAACCGGGCCAGTGCGCTCATACCTATGCCGCCTATACCAATGAAATACACCCTATTTATTTCCCTTACATTCATTACTGCATTTTTGCTATTTCAAATACCTTGTTCGCTATCCTTTCATCTGCATCTTTTATCGCCATCGCCTTCAGGTTTGCCGACATGGCTTCCTGCAATGCGCTATCGTTCAATACTGTTTTCAACAATTTCACAAGTTCCGTCTTTGCCTCACTGTCTCTCACCAGCATAGCCGCATTATGCTTTACCAGCGCTTTAGCATTGCTCGTCTGATGATCTTCTGCCGCATGTGGATACGGAACAAAAATTACCGGTTTACCTGCAATGCACAATTCAGCAATTGCCAGCGCCCCTGCTCTTGACACCACCACGTCTGCGGCAGCATAGGCATAATCCATCTCACGAATAAAATCAAATACCCTCACCCTGTTGCCATAATTCGCCGCATAGCTCTTCACCTGTTCGAAGTAATGCTTTCCTGTTTGCCAGATAACATTTACATCCTCCTTCAATATCTCATCTAGCTCAGCGTATATACTCTCGTTTATAGATTTAGCACCCAGGCTACCGCCTATCACGAGCACTGTCTTCCTTGCGCCGTCCACCCCAAACCAAGCCTTGCCCTCTGCGGATGTCCTGTTCATTTCGGAAATACTCTTTCGTACAGGATTGCCTGTTACTACTATCTTCTCTTTAGGAAAAAACCGGTCCATTTGTTCATAGGCAACACATATCGCCTTCGCTCTCCTGCCCAAAATCTTGTTACTCTTACCCGCATAAGAATTCTGCTCTTGTATCAATGTGGGTATACCCATACCCTGTCCTGCATATAATACCGGAAAACTGGCGAACCCACCCACACCTATAATAGCGGACGGCTTGAACTTCCTTATTATATCCCGCGACTCTATCCTCGTTTGCAGCAGTTTGAATGGCAATGATATATTCTTAATCAGGTTATTCCTGTTAAATCCCACTATATCTAATCCTATTATCTCAAATCCCTCTTGTGGCACCTTCTCCATCTCCATCCTATCCTTAGCGCCTACAAACAGCAACTGCGTACCAGGCCTCAGGCGCTGCAAAGCATGGCCTACAGCCACCGCCGGGAATATATGCCCGCCTGTGCCTCCTCCTGCTATTATGATACGCAATCCACTCATAGTTATATTGCCGGTAAAAGACCTTCGTCCAATCCCTGTTTTTTTGATGTTCTTTTTCTTGGTTTTTTCTCGGGGATCTCATCCACTTCAGGTGCATCCTCTACCTCTGTTATCTCCTCTGCATCACCATCAATGGTTTTTACCCCTTCCGCAATATTCTGCGCCTTGGCCTTTTTCTTTTTTCCGCCCTCCATTTCATCCACATACTTGCTCACACTCAACACTATACCGATAGCAATACTCGTGAACCATATTGACGAACCTCCCATGCTTATCATGGGTAGGGTAAGCCCGGTAACAGGCACCAGGTGAACGTTCACCGCCATATTCAGCATAGCCTGGAAAACGAGCGTAATACTTAGCCCCACTGCCAGAAATGCACCGAATGCGAACGGGCACCTTTTAAATATCAAAACGCTTCGCCACAGGAAAAGCAGGTATAACATGACCACCGCACCACCGCCGATAAGCCCATACTCTTCTATAATTATCGAGAATATAAAATCGGAATAAGGGTGTGGTAAAAAATTCTTTTGCAGGCTCTTGCCGGGTCCGCGACCGGTGATACCACCACCGGCTATGGCAATTTTTGCCTGTTGCACCTGGTAAACATCTTCTTTCTTTCCGTCTTTATTGTCTTTGCCAAAGAAATCAGTTATCCGCTGCTCCCATGTGCCTGCCCGGCCCCAGCCTGTCAGTTTAGATACGGTAAACAATACACACAGTCCCATAATGCCTACCAGCGACAGCAGCAACAGGTGCTTCACCTGCACGCGGCCAATGAAGAATAGGATACTGCAGGTGAACCCGAGCATCAGTGCTGTAGAAAGATTAGCCGGCGCTATTAACGCACAGGTAAAAAGCACAGGTAATAATACGGGGATGAACCCCTTTTTGAAATCTTTAATATCTGCCTGTTTTATGCTCAGCGTGCGCGCCAGGAACATGAACAACGCCAGTTTTGCGAGGTCCGATGTCTGGAAGGTAAGGTTGATGACCGGCAGCTTTATCCACCGCGACCCCTCATTCAGGCTGGTACCGAAAAACAATGTATATATCAATAGCGGCAAGCTCAGCAGATATAATATCACTGCCACCTTCGCAAACTTAGTGTAGTTAATATTATGCACCCAGTAAATAATGAGCAGCCCCAGGCCCAATACCATCACCTGCTTGATCAGATAATAGTTCGAATTCTTTTCCATGCGGTATGCAAGAGAACCCGTAGAACTAAACACCGCAAGCAGACTGATAAACGAAAGCAGCAGCACAACGCCCCAAATCACTTTGTCGCCTTTTGTTTTCGTTAATAATTTTTGTATCTGCTCCATTACTTTATACCTTATAGGTTGCGCACAGCTTCTTTAAACTGCCTGCCCCTGTCTTCATAATTTTTAAATAGATCAAAGCTGGCACATGCCGGGGCCAGCAATACCACATCACCGGGCTCAGATACTGAGTATGATGCATTCACTGCATCCTGCGCGCTATTCGTATCTATGACTATTGACACCACTGCATCAAACGCATCGTGGATGGGCGTGTTATCTACCCCCAGGCATACTATAGCTTTTACCTTTTCCTTCACCAGGCTCATGATCTCACCATAGTCATTTCCTTTGTCCTGGCCGCCAAGTATCAGTATCACGGGCTTTTTCATGCTCTCCAGTGCATACCATACGGAATTTACATTGGTTGCCTTACTGTCATTAATATATTCCACGCCCCGGATAGTGGCTATGTATTCAAGCCTGTGCTCAAGGCCTTCGAACCCGAGAAAGCTCTCGCGGATCTTTTCTTTTCTCACGCCTGCTATACGTGCTGATATCCCGGCTGCCATAGAATTATATTGATTGTGCTTACCCTTGATCGCGAGATCATGGATCGACATGTCCAGGTTATCTCCGTTAAACAGTACATGCAGGTGATCATCACTGATGTAGCCGCCCTCGTTGCCTGTGTTGTTGTCGTTCATCGTAAAAAATATTGTTTGAGCGTGAATAGAATGAGTGGATAAGTAGTTAGTGATTACTTTATCGTCATGATTGACAACAAAGTAGTCTGTAGATAGTTGATTTTGGGTTATTCTGAACTTTGAGGCTATGTAGTTTTCAAATTTGTAATCATATCTGTCAAGGTGGTCCGGGGTGATGTTGAGCAGCACAGCCACATCTGGCCTGAAATAGTGAATATCATCCAACTGGAAGCTGCTGATTTCCATCACATACCACTTACAGGGCTTTTCCGCTATTTGACGGGCGAAACTATACCCTATATTTCCTACCATCGCAACATCGTAGTCTGCCTCTTTGAGGATATGGTAGGTTAGCTTTGTCGTTGTGCTTTTGCCATTGCTACCGGTTATAGCTATTATTTTACTGTCCCCTTTATACCTGTATCCGAATTCTATCTCGCTGCACACCTCAATACCTGCTTTCCGTATCTCCTTCACCACAGCCACCTTATCACTTATGCCCGGGCTCTTCACCACGCATGTAGCATTCAGTATATTATCCATTGTGTGTCTTCCTTCCTCATACGCTATACCATTTTTTTGCAACACTTCCCTGAACTGTTCTTTTATTGCGCCACCATCACTCACAAACACATCCCAGCCCTGCTGCTTGCCCAGCAATGCAGCGCCCACACCGCTTTCCGCAGCGCCCAGTATCACGAGCCGTTGTTTATCAGTTGCCACTATTGCAGTTTTAATGTTACTATACTCATTATTGCCAATAATATTCCTATGATCCAGAACCGTGTCACTATCTTGGACTCATGGTAACCTAATTTCTGATAATGGTGGTGCAATGGCGACATCAGGAAAATTCGCCTGCCCTCTCCATATTTCTTCTTCGTGCGCTTGAAATACCATACCTGTATCATAACAGATAAATTCTCTACCAGGAATATGCCGCATATAATAGGTATAAGCAGTTCCTTACGCACAATGATAGCCAGTGATGCGATAATTCCGCCCAATGCCAGGCTGCCGGTATCGCCCATAAATACCTGTGCCGGATAAGCATTATACCAC
Source organism: uncultured Flavipsychrobacter sp. (assembly GCA_964430995.1). Lineage (GTDB taxonomy): Bacteria > Bacteroidota > Bacteroidia > Chitinophagales > Chitinophagaceae > Nemorincola. Next base: position 61,884 of record CAYSIG010000028.1, on the reverse strand, counting down.
AGGAAGCCCACACACGCACCTACGAACGCACCTATGAAAATGGACAACTCGCCCAGGTGAGGTATATGCATGATATTCAGGTAACCCGCAAATACATAGTTTCCGCTCAGGTAGGCAAACACACCAAGACAAACCCCGATAATCGCCGACACACCCGTAGCTAGTCCATCTACCCCATCAGTGATGTTGGCCCCGTTCGAAACCGCCACAATGATAAAAATGACGAAGAGAATATAAAGGATGGGCGTTGTCACATCTACATTCTTTTCTCCAAACATAGCAGCAATACGCTCATACCTGAGTTCATGCGTCTTTACAAAAGGTATAGTAGTAGTAGCTGTGCGCACATTTACATATTTCCGTTCTTTGCCATTTTCGTCCTTCCTGGTGAATTCCCCCGACTCCAATTTCTCCGCAGCATTATAAACCCCGTTACCACCATCCATCACCTCCCTGCTTATCACTACATGGTTATTGTAGTACATAGTAAGGCCTACAATTATTCCCAACCCTACCTGTCCCAATATTTTAAAACGCCCGGCAAGTCCCTCTTTGTTCTTTTTAAATACTTTGATATAATCATCAAGGAACCCCACAATGCCCAACCATACAGTAGATACAAGCATCAGCACTATATACACATTCAGCACGCGTGCAAACAAGAGTGTCGGAATCAAAATAGCTGCTATGATGATAAGCCCACCCATAGTTGGCGTACCTTTCTTCTGTGCTTCACCCTGCAGTCCAAGATCTCGCACGGTCTCCCCGATCTGCTTATACTGCAGGTATTTTATCAGTCGCTTGCCCATGAGCATGGAAATGACCAGCGATAGGATGATCGCCATTGCTGCCCGGAAAGTGATATAATTGAACACCCCCGCACCAGACAGGTGTATCGTATCGCGCAGGTATGTGAACAAATAGTATAGCATGTATGCCCTTATTTATTTAATATTTCAAATGCTTCTTTCAAAACCTCTCTGTCATCAAAATGATGCTTCACCCCTTTTATTTCCTGGTAATCCTCATGCCCCTTACCCGCTACCAGCACTACATCGCCTGCCTGCGCAAGTGTCACCGCCACTTTTATCGCCTCCCTACGGTCTGTTATTCGCAGGCTTTTCCTCTTTTGCGGACCGGTAAGGCCTGCCTCCATTTCATTTAGTATCACTTCCGGGTCTTCGCTGCGCGGATTATCTGAGGTAAGTATCGCCTTATCGCTGTGCTCACAGGCCGCCTGCGCCATTACCGGTCGCTTGGTTTTATCCCTGTCTCCCCCGCAGCCTACTACGGTGATTAACTGCTGCCCCTGTGTCCTCAGTTGATTTATTGTTGCCAGAACATTTATTAACGCGTCCGGCGTGTGTGCATAATCAACAATACCCAGCACTTTCTCATGTGGCGACGTATATGTTTCAAAACGTCCGGCCGCGCCATGCAGGCCGCTCAGCACAGCCAGCACATTCATTTTATCTTCGCCCAACAGTTTTGCAGCCCCATAAACTGCCAGCAGGTTATAGGCATTGAACGTACCTATCATCCTGAAGTACGCCTCTTGTCCATCCACCACCATCACAAGGCCTGTAAGGTTATTCTCCAGCACTTTGCCTTTTATGGTTGCTGGTGTTTTTAAACTATAAGTGTTTTTCTCCGCCTTTGTATTCTGCAGCATTACTACACCGCGTTTATCATCAGCATTAGTAAGGGCAAATGCGTCAGCAGGCAGGTTATCGAAAAAGCTCTTCTTCACTCTTATATACTCATCAAAAGTCTTGTGATAATCCAGGTGATCGTGGGTAATATTGGTAAATACGCCACCCGAAAACCTTATCCCGGCAATCCTTTGCTGATGAACAGCATGAGAACTCACTTCCATAAAAGCATATACACATCCCGCATCCACCATTCTCCTGAGTAGTTCCTGGATAGAGATGGCATCAGGTGTGGTATGCGTCGCCGTCTCTATTTTGTCATGTATATGATTTTGTACCGTAGAAAGCAAACCACACTTATAGCCCAATTTTTCAAATAGCTGGTATAACAGCGTTGCCGTAGTTGTTTTTCCATTAGTGCCCGTTATGCCTACCACCTTCAACTGCTTTGAGGGATAGCCATAAAAAGCATCTGCCATCAATCCCACCGCACCTGCACTGTCTTTTACCTGCACATAAGTTACCCCGTCCTTCAATTCTTCCGGCAGTGTTTCACATACAATTGCTTTCGCACCTAGTTCCACCGCCTTTTCTATAAATGTATGTCCATCAGACAAAGTACCTTTCACTGCAATGAAGACACTGCCGTTATCCACCTTGCGCGAGTCGATATGTAGGCTGTTTATGGCAACCTCTGTATCGCCATGCGTTTGCACGGTGTTTACGTTTATCAATATGTCACGTAGCGTAGGCATCAGCTCAATTGCAGTGTTATATTTTGTCCTTTAGCTATTATTGTTCCCGGCACAAGCGATTGCTCGTACACTTTTCCTTTTCCTTTCACCTGCACATGCAGCCCGAATGTCTCCAGCATATACACGGCATCCCTCAATCCCATTCCTTTTACATCAGGCACTATATTCCGGTACATGCTCTTTGGTTGCACCACCACCCTGTTGCTGGAATCAGCAGTAATCTGCATCATCCTGTTCATATCATCACCGGGCATTGGCAGGCGTTTACGGATAGCGTTGAACAATACAGTATAATTCCTCGCCGTGGCCGATTTGGCAGGCACCACATTAGTGCTATACCTCTCAAGGCTATCCAAAGGGCCGCCCCATGCGCCTATATTCTGAGAGAATATTTTATCTGCCACCATCCTGAATACAGGCGCGGCTATTGCCCCACCGTAATACGCTCTTGAATGTGGCTTCGTACGTATGACCACACAAATCGTGTACTTCGGATCTTCCGCAGGCAGGTAGCCAACAAATGAGCCTTGGTAAACACCATCAGAGTAGCTGATACCCTTATCGGCCACCTGCGCGGTACCGGTCTTTCCACTCATAGTGTAGAACGGCGATTCAATTCCTTTTGCAGTCCCATCGGTAATCACCGCCCTTGTGCATTTCCTCATCTGTGCTATTGCGCTTGAGTCACCCACTGTTGCCAGTTCTTTTGGCTCAAACACTTTCACCTCTTTACCATAATCCCTAATTGCGCTTACCAGGTAGGGTTTCATCATTTTACCTCCGTTGGCAACTGCATTGTACAACATGCAGGTGTGCAGCGGCGTTATCTGTATCCCATAACCTGTACCCATCCACGGCAGCGAAGTATTACTCCACGACGGTGTGCCCGGCTTTGTTATTACCGTTCTCCTTTCTCCCAGCAGGTCAATACCCGTAAATGTGTCAAGCCTGAACTGATGCAGGCGGGCTATGAATTTGGAAGGGTTATTAGCATAATGAGTGTACGCCAGTTTCGCCATTGCTGTGTTGCTCGAGTGGGCATAGGCCATCCATATAGGCATCACCCCTAATCCCAGGTGAGAATCCTTCATCATCCTGTTCCCGAACCGGATGGTACCACCCTCAGCATCCACATTTTCATCTACATTTATCGCTTTATCATTTAGCAACGATAGTAATGTCGCCAGTTTAAAAGTAGACCCCGGCTCAGTAGGTATCATTGCATAATTAAAGTCCTCCCAATAGGAGCCATCAGCCTGGCGGCCAAGGTTCACTAATGTGCGTATCTTTCCGGTTTTCACCTCCATCACTATGCAGGTACCGTAAAGGCATTCATATTTCTCCAGTATGCTTCTCAGTGCATACTCGGCTACTTCCTGCACATTTATGTCAAGCGTAGTGACAATATCCTTACCGTTCTGCGGCTCTACTTCCGATCCTTCTATCGGCACCCATACGTTCCCCGTACTTTTCTGCACCACCCTGCGGCCGTTCTCCCCTACCAGCACCTTATTATACGTGGCTTCCAGCCCCGACATGTTCTTATCCCTGAACACGCCTATTGTACGGAATGCACGCATCCCATAAGGGTTTTCACGTTTCTCTTTAGCATCCGCTATAAAACCGCCAAGCGCCTTTCCTTTGTTAAAGATAGGAAACGTGCGCAGCGCCTCATACTCAAAGTATTTGAACTTCCTCCTTGCTATCGGGTAGTATTTGCTCCCCTCCTCATACGCCCGCACAAATTCTTCCTTATACTGATCCTGGGTTTTCACCATCATCAACCGCGACATGCAAAGAGCAAGGGAATCAATATTTTTCCTGAACGTTGCCGAATCAATCACCGAAAAATCAACATGCACATCAAACTCCGGTATAGATGAACTGAGCAACGCACCACCTTCCGTATATATATTTCCACGCTCGGCAATAAGCGTATCAAAACGTGTATGCATTTCCCGCGCCATAGCCCTCAGCCTTGGCCCTTCTTTCACCTGTATCATCGCAGCCTTGAAAATAATAGCGCAGCCAAACAGGCAAATGCATGTAAAGGCTATGTACACCCTGAACCGTATGTCCTTCTTTATATTCAACTTTTATATTGCGATAACAACTTTTATATTCCTTTGTTTTCTTTTTATACACCTACCACATTAATCACATTCCCCACACATTGCATCACCTCTTCACCTCAATTTTATACGCCGGGAGCAACGATGGCTTCAACCCTATATTACCGGCACTCTTCATCACCTGGGTCTCCGTCTTCACATACATCAGTTGCGATTTCACATCTATATACTTCCACCTCAGTTCTTTTAACTGCTTGTTCTTTGCGTTGTATTCGCGCTGCATCTCTATGGCACGGTGATTATTGCTGATATACAGCACACACAGTAACACCAAAAATGCGAGGTATGGGATATTATTGACGATTGCTTTATAAGATGCTTTCTCCACCAACGACTTCCAGTCGTTCCGCACCCGCTGCGCCGGGGTCACCGCCTCTTCCTGCTTATTCTGCTCCTCAGTACTCATTTATTATTCACCGGCCCATACGGGGCCAACTATTTTCTCTTATCAATCATCTCCTCCTACCCGTTCTCCTATCCTCAGTTTCGCGCTCCTCGATCTCGGGTTATTCTTCAATTCTTCTTCAGTGGGTTCTATCGGTTTAGGGTTTACTGGTTTCAACAACGGCTTCACCGGCTCTTCATACTCCCCTGGCTCATCCCACCGTCCTCTTTTTATGTATTGCTTCACTATCCTGTCTTCCAGCGAGTGAAACGATATTATGCTCAATCTGCCTCCCGGCTTCAGGCTCATCGCCGCCTGTTCCAAAAACTCCTTCAGTGCCCCCAACTCATCGTTCACTTCTATCCTCAGCGCCTGAAACACCTGCGCCAGGTATCTGTTAGGGTTGCCGCGTATCACCGGCCCCAGCATGGCTTTCAGTGCATCTATGGTTTGTACATTCGACCCTCTCCTGCTGGCCACAATATGTTTCGCCAGTTGCTTCGAATTCCGCACTTCACCATATTGCTCAAACAGCAGGTGCAGTTGTTGCTCACTATATGCTTGCAACACTTTCGCCGCAGTCAGCTCCGATCTCTTGTCCATCCGCATATCCAAGGGCCCTTCGTAGCGTATCGAGAACCCTCGCTCCGCAGTATCAAACTGAAAAGAACTTACCCCCAGGTCCGCAAGTATGCCATCCACCTCTTTATGCCCATGCAACCTTAAAAAGCGCCGCAGGTATTTAAAATTTTCTGTCACCGGCACCAGCCTCGCATCGTCCGGTTTGTTCACCCAGGCATCTGCATCCTGGTCAAATGCTATCAACTTTCCTTCAGGGCCCAGTTGTTCAAGTATCAGTCTGCTGTGCCCGCCTCCTCCAAATGTCGCATCCACATACACGCCGTTTTTCTTTATCGCCAGTCCGTCTACTGCTTCATGTAAAAGAACTGTTGTGTGGTAAAACCCGGGAGCGCCCATTTCTATAAATTTTCAAAAATGTTCCCGTTGTCATTCGCCACTTCTTCCGCCAGCCTGTTCATATTCACAGAGTTTTGGGAGATGTATTTATAGAACGTATCTTTATCCCACAATTCCATTTTATTGCCTTGCGCTGCCAATACTGCCTCCTTTTTAATGCCTGCATATTCCTGTAGTTGCTTTGGCACCAGCATGCGGTCAGCACTGTCCAGTTCCACTATGTTGGCCCCGTTCAGGAAAAGTCTTTTGAATTCACGAACACCCTGCTTCAGGTCGTTCAGCTTATTCAGCTTTGCGCTTAATGCATTCCAGGTGTCCATAGTGTATATCGTGAGGCAGTTTTCAAAGTCACGCTTTATCACAAATTGCATATTGCCCCCTTCGCCCATTTGCTTCCGGAGTCCCGATGGTAGCAGGAAACGCCCTTTGGCGTCTAATGCTACTTCATATTCACCGAGAAAATTTGCCATTAGTGTGTTTGATTATTATAGACACAAAATAACACAAATTCCCACAAATTCCCACAAATTTACCCAAACATATTTATCCACATCATGATATATGACGTGAAATGCAATACAGCAAAGGCTTTGAGTCTGTTTATACAGCCCCAATCACTATTCAACTGTTAATTACCTGTGGATTGGTGTGGATTGGTGTGAATTGAGTCACAATCCTATGAAAATCAAATATATTATGCGTTATCCTTATTATCTTCTGACAAATGCCGACTGATTCAGGAGCTCTTGTACTTTATCAGGAGAAACAGGTATATTATATTTACCTTTAATTACAAGGTAACCTCCATCCGACTTTACGTAATCAGTAAGATATTTCATATTGACTATATACGACTTGTGGCAGCGAAAAAAATTAACCGACCCTGCAAGAGTATCCTCGATATTTTTTAAAGTGCGGCTTATTACCAGTTTGTCATTGTCAAGAAAAAAAATCTCGGTGTATGTATTATCAGCTTTGAAGAAGAGTATATCATCCAGCTTAAGGAACTTGATCGAATTCGAATCCGGAACGGCTATTTTATCCGGTGCTTCTTCCTTTAGGTTCTCCTTAAGTGTAGCAATATTGTTACGGTCTTTCGAACTCTTCCTTTTGTACCGTTCTAGGGCATTCTCCAAATCACTTGGCTCCACGGGCTTCAGTAAATAGTCCACAGCCGACAATTTGAACGCCTGTATCGCATAGCTGTTGTATGCCGTAATGAAAATGATCGAAAAGTTTATCTCTTGCTCATCAAAAAAATCCAGCAATTCAAGTCCGCTATGGCCAGGCATTTCTATGTCCAGAAAAACCAGGTCAGGCTTATATTTCCTGATAGCTTTCACGCCATTCGGCAGGTCCTCGCAGTCAGCTATCACTTCCACATCTCCGCAATATTCTTTCAGCATCTTGCCCAGCAGGCTGCGCGCCCTTGCCTCATCATCAATAATAATAGCTTTAATCATCACATTTAAATTAACGGAATGGTAATGATCACTGTTGTTCCGGCAGATATCTGGTTATCCATCTTGTCAAAATACACAACACCAATGTTTTTACCCCTCCCTTTGTTAAGTAATTCTATGCGCTTATTGTTAGCCTGCGTTGAAAAAGGACTATGTTTTTCCTTTTTCAACTGGTTCAGTTCATTTGCTTTCTCTCTGCCTATACCATTGTCGTCAATAGTAATGAGCAGGTCGTCACCTGTCTTACCAAAAGTAATTGACAAATACTTATTCCCTTTTTTATGAAGCAGCCCATGTTTTATTGCATTCTCCACATAGGGCTGCACAATCATCGGAGGTATCTTCACTAATTCACTATCCACATTATTGTCGACACGTAGTTCGTAATTAAAATCAGCACTGAAACGCATTTTTTCCAGTTCCAGGTACAATTTCAGCGCCTCTGTCTCTTCATCAAGCACTATGCTTTCTTTCTCCGACATCTCCAGTATCATCCTCGTCAATTTCGAAAGCTTCACAAGATAGGTAGAAGCGTTCCGCTTATCATCTGAGAACATGAATGATTGTATCGAGTTCAGTGCATTATAAAAAAAATGCGGGTTCATTTGCGACCGTATAGCAGCAAGCATAGAGTTGCGAAGGTTATTTTCCAGTTCCACTTTCTCTACCCTAAGCTGGTTTTGCTTTTTCAAAAGAGTTGTTTGCCATTTATAATAGGCAAAGCCACCGGCAACCAATACTAATATACAACCACCCACAAACCACCATTCAACCCAGAATGGTTTGTTAATGGTAAACCTGATCGTCTGCTCCGCATAATAACCTTCCCTGTTCACAGACGCTAACCTGAACGAAATATTGTATGCCCCCGGCGACAGTGATGCCAATTTTAAAGTACGGGTAATGCTTGCATTAGACTGCCATTTGCCATCATTTATTTTATAAAAAAGCTGATATTTTTTATCTGTATTAAATGAGAGTATGGAGTAGTTTATTTCAATGTCATTTTCTTTGTGAGTAAATACCATATCAGCACGGGCATTGTTCCCGTTCACCAGCATACTATTGATCACAAGGTTAGGAATAGCGCTATCCTTCCGGGGGCCATTTGCATCAACAATGATTAAACCTCTTTCAGAAGAAAACACCAGCTTATTATCTACCATCTCCATATCATTAATTTCTTCTGCCCTTATCCCCGGGTGCAGGTTAAGGACGCTCACCTTTCCTGTTGCATCATTTAACAGCCTTATACCATTATTGGTAAGCAAATAAAGGTTACCTCCCGCCATCTTCATATTGATACATTGCTCTTTCTCCTCCGCTAATGGTATCTGGCTAACCGTATTCTTTTCATTGATAACATATATCTGGTTTTGCGGCGTAAGCACATACACCCTGCCATGAAAATATACCAGCTTTTTAGTATAAAGTGTTACATTATTATTTTTAATCTCACTGACCGATCCCGGGGTTATTGCAAACAAACCTTTGCTTGTACCTGAATAAATAGTTGTTATACCAGGGTTATACGCCACTGTCCTTCCCCTGCAAAAGCTTGTTATCTCTGATAAATAGCCTCCATGTGTTATAGGATGGGAATAAAACAAACTGTCGAAAACGCTGGGAATATCATCCCTGATTTTGATCAAACACACCGAGCCACTTGTAGCCGCGGCATAATACTTTTTGTCAACTATGGCCATGTCCTTGACCGAAGCCAAATACCGGTGCAATATTTTGAAGTCCGCATCTGTTACGGTATACCTGTCGGAAGTAAAACTATACTTGTTATTTATAGTATCGGCCATGAAACATATGATCTCGTGTCTCGGGCTATCATTATACATGCGCTTAAAATTGTTGGCTGTTATATCATACTCATATATCGCATTGTCTTTTGCACCGATAAACAATTTCTTCTTTACAGATGAAAGTATATTGGGCACAAAGCCAGGGGTAACGATCAGCTTTGCTTTCAGGTCGGGCACAAACAGGATCCCCTCATTCAATGTCCCGAACCAGAAATTACCTTCCCTGTCTTTTAATACAGAGGAAATACTTTTTGATTCAAAGAATGGTTTGTTACTGTTAATACTGTTACCACCTTCATCATATACCCATACACCATTTGGTGTGCTTATCCAATACAGTCCATCGCAGTAATCCACCTCGTGCATATAGGCAACGGCAGGAACTGAAATCTTCTTATATACCTGGTCACCAATGACCTCATAACAATACTTGTCGGCATTACCCTTTTGCTTGATCACCACACCATTTTTCGAACCAGCCATAATGCCACGTACACCAACCCTGCATTTATGTATGTTACCATCCCCGGTTATTTTATATAAAGAATCTGCTCTTAAAATAAAATAGTGGTCTTTAAAATGCAATTGTGAATAAACGTCTGTGAAATCAACATCGATACTCCTGATCACTTTTAATGAGGCAAGGTCATAAAAATCAATACCCTTTTTTTGAAGCACCAATAACCTGTCATTTATTATCGCATAATCCGTATTTCCTATAGTATTATTCTGTGAAAGTGATTTCAGGCTGTCATGCTCCACATAATATAAGTAACCATCAAAATTCTTATACCATATCCTGCCATAGCGGTCCTCCTCAATTTGGTTACCGGACCTCGAAGTTTGATTTTGGCTTATATATGTCTTAAACTCAAACCCGTCATACCGGGTAAGCCCTTCATTATTGGCTATCCATATAAAGCCCTTACTATCCTGGAAGAGGTCATAAATAGCATTAGATGGCAACCCGCTTAGCTTGTTGATGCTCGTATAATAAGGGTCCTGGCCGTAGGTAACGGTACTCAGTATTACTGAAAACAGGAGAATGACTAACGGCCTGGAAAAATTCATCCCAACAAAGATAAAATACTAATAGCCATTACATAGCCCGGTTAGTGAAAGGCCCTTTTCAGTTAGTGAAAGGCATTTTTAATAATACACTAACCTAAAACCACCATACACTAACTGCACCCAAATGGCCGTGGAAACGCATAGTAATCTTGCAGTAACAAAACAAAATCACAAACAACCAAAAATCAATTTTTATGAGACTAAAATCAATTTTCGCTGTAGCCATCGCCTGCACTGCTACAGGCAATCTTCATGCGCAGGATGTCGTTGGCCAGGTCATGCACTTTGCCGTTTCAGGATCTAAACTGTTAGTCAGCGGGCAATTTGAAAAAGCCGACCGGCGCATAGTTAACAATATTGCCTGGTTTGATGGCGGTAAATGGTCCGGTCTGAGCAAAGGTGTTGATGGTTACGTGACAGATATGTCTGTGTCTGGCAATAACATATTTGTATCAGGCGAGTTTTCCTATGCCGATAAATCGGATGCCTCGAAGGTAGATGCCAATCGAATTGCTATGTGGGATGGTACTAAATGGAGTGGGTTCGGCAGCCCAACAGTTGACCGGCAGATATTTGCGGTGGTTGCCAATGGCAATACTGCCTATATAGGGGGCAACTTCCAGAAAGTGGGCGGTACAATTGCCACCAAAGGCGTAGCAAAATGGGATGGCAAAAAGTGGAGCGATGTAGGCAATGCGCAATTCGACCGTGCTATCCTGGGTATGGCTACATTAGGCAACGACCTGTATGTAGGGGGTATTTTCACTATCAATGGCGATGAGCCCATGGGCAGGGTTGCAAAATGGGATGGCAGCAAATGGACAGAACTGGGCAACAGGGGAGTTGACGGCACCGTAACAAGAATGGTATCCGATGGCAAGCACATCTACGCGGTCGGAAAATTCGTAAAATCGGGCGAGGGCACAGACCTGAACCGCATCGCGATGTGGGATGGCAGCAAATGGGTATCAGTAGGCGGTGGTGTAAACGGTGAAGTAAAGGACATCTTCATTGATGGCGATAACATCTACATCGCAGGTGCCTTCACCAAGGCCGGAGAGGGCAAAAAAGCCGTAGACGCATACTATATAGCCAAATGGGACGGTAGCAAGTGGTCAGGTTTCCCCGAAATTAAGTATGTAAACATGCTCACTGTTGCGGTTGTTAATGGCATTGTATATGCAGGCGGGCGCTTCGATGGCTCTGGCGCAGACCAATATGGTGGCATAGCGAAATTCGAAAATGGCAAATGGTCAAAAGTAACTACATGGTAAGATCGGTTGGGCAGGCCGTTATGGCCTGCCCATTATTTATAAACAATTCTTAAACATCTAAAAACAAAAAACTCATGAAAAAGACATTCTACATTATAATGGCAATATACCTTGTATTATTTGCCACTGTAGCCAAGGCGCAAGTCATTTCAACATTTGCCGGAGATTCTGCAATCGGGAACACTCATGCAGGCGACGGAGGGCCCGCTACTGCAGCTGGATTCGATTTTCCGGCGGGAATAGCCATGGATGCGGCAGGCAATATCTATATTGCCGATAGGGATAACCATGCGGTCCGCAAAGTAAACACCTCAGGCACAATATCTATTATTGCAGGCACCGGCACATCCGGATCGATTGGTGATGGCGGCGCTGCAACAGCTGCACAAGTAAGCCAACCCGTTGGTTTGAATTTTGATGCTGCAGGCAACTTATATATAGCAGATTACGGAAATCACCGTATCCGGATGATCAATTCTGCCGGAATTATCAGTACAGTAGCGGGTAGTACCGGAGGGTATGCCGGCGATGGTGGCGCTGCAACGACAGCACGTCTCAGCTACCCTACTGATATGGCCTTTGACGCGGCCGGCAATATGTACATCAGCGATTACAACAATGGTGTCGTACGTAAAGTAAATACATCAGGCATAATCAGCACATTCGCCGGAGGAGGGTCCAGCTATGTAAATGGCATACCTGCCACAGATGCCTCTCTATGGGCGAATAATGGTGTCAGGGTTGACGCTGTCGGTAATGTATATATTGCAGACATGTATCACAACCGAATCTGCAAAGTAACTACGGCTGGCTTATGCTATACAATAGCGGGTGATGGAACAGCAGGGTATACAGGTGATGGTGCCGCGGCAACGGCAGCGAGAGTAAACTATCCGGCATTTATGGAATTTGACAAAGCCGGGAACCTCTTCTTCTCTGATCACAGCAATCACGTCATCCGTAAAATAGATGCATCCGGTATTATTACTACGGTGGCAGGCAATAATACCAGTGGCAATAGCGGCGACGGTGGTGCTGCAACGGCAGCATCCATCTCCTATCCCGCAGGTTTGTGTTTCAGCCCAACAGGAGATCTGTATTTCCCCTCCCAGGGGTATCATGTTGTGAAAAAAGTAACTTCGGCACCAATCACACTTTCAGGAACAACAACAGTATGTGCAGGCGCTACTACAACTTTGACCGGCTCTGCTTCAGGTGCCGTATGGAGCAGTGGCAGCACATCAATCGCAACTATCAACCCGACAACAGGAATAGTTACCGGCATATCTGCCGGCACAGCAAATATATCCTATACTACCGGGCTTGGTTTCGGCTATACAACGGTAACAGTTGACCCCTGCCCCACGGCAGTCAACTCCCTCGGCTCGGTCAATAGTGCTGCTATCACTGCGTATCCTAACCCGGTTACAGGGAAGCAATTCACAGTGAACCTGATTTCAAACACAAACGAAACTGCACACATCATCATCACCAACATGATGGGCGCAAAAGTGAAAGAAACTGAAGCAATGACTAATAGCCCGGTCACATTGGATCTCAGTGTTCCGGGAGGAATTTATTTTATTAATGCCATCACAAACAGTGGCAGGTATGTAACTAAGTTGGTTGTTCAATAGGGTAATCAAATACACCACTGTAACAAGCCCTGCATAATGCAGGGCTTGTTGTTTTTTAATATAAAGGCAGTTCACTAACCAAAAACACCCTTTCACTAACTGTACCCCGGAAACACTATTGTACAAACGTAATCTTGCAGTAACAAAAACAAAAAAATCATGAAACCAAATTCTCAAAAACCTAATGCATGTGCTACAGCCGAATATGGTGGAGATGGCGACCTGGTATCTGCCATAATGCGCCATAACAACCCGGAAGGAATTATTGTGGATGCAAACGGCAATATATACTTCGCAGACCTCAATATTAACCGTATTGTCAGGGTTAATGCTGCCGGGCCATCATTCACGCACTAACCCCAAACACCATTTCACTAACAGTACCCCGGAAACACTATTGTACAAACGTAATCTTGCATAACAAAAAACAAAAACTCATGAAAAAGACATTTTACAAAATAATGGTAACGGCACTTACAGTGCTTACATTCGGCGCTAAGGCGCAAACCATTTCTACGGTAGCCGGAACCGGTACAGCCGGCTATACCGGAGATGGTGGTGCGGCCACTACTGCCAATTTGAATAGCCCTTATGGACTGGCTGTTGATGGCACAGGTAATATCTATTTTGCAGACAATTATCGACAGGTAGTAAGAAAAATTAATCCTTCCGGGATTATTACAACTGTTGCCGGAACTACATCCGGCGTTTATCCTGGTGATGGGGGGGCGGCAACGGCTGCAAGTATTGCGCCGTATGATGTTGCAGTTGACGGAAGCGGCAATCTATACATTGCCGATTATTCAAACCATCGTATCCGCAAGGTAACACCTGCCGGCATTATCAGTACTATAGCCGGTACAGGTACCTCGGGCGCTACAGGCATAGGCGGGCCTGCCACAGCCGCAAAGCTCCATTTTCCTGTTGCGGTTGCAGTAGATGCGGCAGGTAACGTTTTTATTGCCGACAGGACTAACCACATGATCAAGAAAGTAGCTGCTTCTACTGGCTATCTTACAGTAATTGCCGGCACAAATGTCGCTGGCTTTTCAGGCGATGGCGGGGCCGCATACTTAGCCAGCTTAGACCAGCCCATGGATATTGCGCTCGATGCTGCAGGTAATATATATGTTGCTGATCATGTCAACCATCGTATCAGGAAGATTGATGTTTCCGGAAACATATCCACATTTGCAGGCACAGGTACACCTGCACATTCCGGCGATGGTGGGCCGGCAACAGCCGCCCAGTTAGATTACCCGGTGGCAGTTGGCACTGATGCCCTTGGGAATGTATATATTACTGAAACTTCGTCCAACAAAGTAAGAGTGGTGAACACATCGGGTATCATTAGCACATTTGCAGGCACAGGTACTGCGGCTTTCAGCGGAGATGGCGGTGCGGCTACAGCAGCGGAATTAAATACTAACAAGGGAGTAGCTTCAGATGCTTCTGGCAACATTTATATATGTGATGCCGACAATAACCGTATCCGTAAAGTTGCCGCCCCGGTAACTATGCCAACAGGGAACGTACTACCCACCGAAACAGCAATTCCGAAAATATACCCCAATCCCTCTTCTGGGAATTTCACGATTGTCCTTCCGGAAATGTCATATGAATTGACGATAACAATACTGGACATAATGGGCAGGGAGTTAACAACATTATCTGAAAAAAATACAAAGCAGGTAAGCATCTCTCTTGAAACTGTTCCTTGCGGCAACTACTTTATCAAATTAAGTAGCAACGATAAAGTACAAATACTTAAACTTTCTATTGTGAAGTAATAATATTTTTCATAGCTATTTTCTCTTATCTAATGAAAACTTTCAAACCGTGGCTCCTCGGGAGCTGCGGTTTTTTATATATTTTAACTGTTTGCAGGGCTTGGTGGTAAAGTATTTGTACGTGGTTACCATATCAAACATATAAATTATGAAAAAGCTGATTTTAATATTATTACTTGGCATATTTTCAGCAGACAACAGCTCTGCTCAGGATAAGCATCACCGGCATAAGCACAAAAAACATTATCGTTCAAATTACCGTTCACAGCCCCGCACACATCACCATACTGTTGTGTTGCCGGCGCCACCGGTGCCACCTCACCCACGGGGATTACCGGTACCACCACGCCCCCCTGCCCCGCGCATACCTATTCCCCCTCCACCGCCAAGACCGCCACTACCACCACATCCTTAAAAGCCAAGCCATATAAACAAAAAGTACATGAGAAAAGGTTTAACTTTTCTCATGTACTTTCTTTATGCAAAACCACGTTTTTTCAATATATTTGCATCCCTTTATGGCATTTCGCATTAAACATTTATTTTATTTCATTGTTTGTCTGGCTATGTTCACCTCCTGCGGAGGATTTGAAAAAGTCAGGAAAAGCAGTGATGTGAATTACAAACTCACAAAGGCGAATGAGTATTTCGATAAGAAACAATACCAGCACGCCAATGAGTTGTATAAAGAGCTGATGCCTATAATGAAAAGCACACGCAACTATGAAGCAATATTTTTCAAGTATGCTTATAGCTTCTACTACCTCAAAGATTACCTTGATGCCTCTTACTTTTTTAAAAATTTCACCGAATATTTCCCTACCAGCAAAGACGCGGAAGAATGTGAATTCATGAGTGCGGTGAGCTTGTATAAATACGCACCAAAATATACGCTTGACCCTACTAATACCATAAAAGCACTTGAGGCAATGCAGTCTTACGCCAACAGGCACCCTGAATCCAAACGTCTTACAGAAGCTAATGGCTACATCGATGAGTTGAGGAAAAAAATGGAAATGAAACAGGCTGGCGCTGCGAAGTTGTATTACAACATAAGCCAGTATAAAGCCGCTACTGTGGCTTACAAGAGCGTAATGCGCAATTTCCCCGATTCGCCCAGCAGCGACCTCTACCAGTTCATGATCATCCGCTCAATGTATAAATACGCGGAGGCCAGCATACCCGAAAAGCAGGAGGAACGCTATGCCAATACTATTAGCGCCTGCACCGAACTTAAAGACACCTATCCTTCCTCAAAGTATTTGCCCGAGGTGGATAAAATATATACAGAAGCTAACAATAACGTAAAAAAAATACGCGATGAGCAACACAAATAGAAAGTCGCTGACTTCCGTGAATCCACTTGTGGAAACACGCGATGTTATCGCAATGAAAGAAAAGACAGGCAACCTTTACGAGTCTATCGTAGTGGTGTCGCGCCGCGCAAACCAGATATCGGTAACGATGAAGGAAGAACTGCACCGCAAGCTCGATGAATTCACCGTGCATGGCGATAACCTGGAAGAAGTGCATGAGAACAAAGAGCAGATCGAGATCTCGCGCATTTACGAGCGTATGGCTAATGCATGCCTCCAGTCTATGAACGAATTCAACGAAGACCAGATATACTATCGTAAAAAATAGGGCTTCATCCATACAAAAAAGAAGCAGCTATTCTATGAGTAGCTGCTTCTTTCTGTTTTCTTCAACAGGCTATCTGGTCATTACCACCTGCATTACTTTTGTAGTTTCCCCGGCTGCAAGCCGCAATATATATACCCCATCCGGCAAATCATTGCCTAGTTCGATATCCTTCTTCAAAACTCCTTGCGCTACCGGCGTTTCCTGTTTATAAACAACACGGCCTATCATGTCCGAAACCTCAATTTCTGCCATGCTGGCTGTAGTAGAAACATATGCCTCTATCCTGAAGGCTCCACGGTTAGGGTTAGGCGATAAGTACACCATAGCACTCGAAGGGTCGTGCACTCCCGCATCATGGTCATTCAGGTGAACTATGTATATCCACCCGAAAGAAGATGCTGCGCAAGGCCCGTTTGTCACCATGCAGGTTACAGAATCATTATTGGCAAATGTGCTGCTGATATAGAAACTATCCGTCGCACCCGGAATATCTAACCCGTTCAACTGCCACTGGTAGCTATAAGCTATACCTGCCCCGCTCACAATATTGGCAATAAGCGTAACATTGGTACCCGGATAGATAAAAGGAGAAGGGGTTGCAGATATCACTACTACCGGGGCTATCATTGCGTTCACGGTCACTTCTTTCTGAAAGGTGAATGTGCCGCATGGATTAGTAAGCGAATAAGTTATGGTATCTACACCCGGCGTCACGCCATACACATCACCCGTACTGCTCACGGTGGTTATGCCATTGGCCGATGTCCATGTTCCGCCCCCCGGTATGCCACCATAGGTAACGACATAGTCGAAACAAATTGCCGGTGGCCCTGCAATGGAAACAGAGGTAACGTATATATCTACCGGATGTGAAACCACCGAATTACAGCCCGCAAGGGTGGTTGTATAATAAACTGTATCAGCGCCCTGGCCCACTCCGCTTACCACACCTGCGGCATCTATTGTTGCCAATGGATTTGCCATATGCCACACACCACCCGCCACTGCGTTAGACATTGTAGCCGGTACACCTATACACACTACCGCAGTGCCTGTTATAGGCGCTATAGCCGGCAATGGCTTCACGCGCACATATATCTTTATGGTATCAATAGAATGACCATCATCCACACGCACCACGAATGAATCCATGCCCGAATAGCCGGGCGAAGGCGTATAGGTAAGTCCGGCAGGTACTACCGTACCTGCTGTGGCAGTTGCCGAATAAGATACAAGCGCAGTTCCATGCGCTGAGCCTGAAAATAAGCCCCATGTTAACGTCTGTGCTGCATCCGCATCATGCACATCAAGCAAAGTACTTATGTCGGCAATCTCATTCTCGCATATAGCAGTGCTGTCCACAGCGCCCGATACAAATGCCGGGATGCGGTTATTGTAACTCAGCCTGCGAATACGGTAGTTGCCCCAATCGCTGAAATAGATATCACCTGTACTATCTGCTATTATGCCAAAGGACTGCTTGATATTAGCAGCAGTAGCAGGGCCGCCGTCGCCACTATAAGCACCGCTGCCTGTGCCCGCAATAGTAGTTATTATCCCTGCCGGGTCCACCCTGCGTATGCGATGGTTGAACTGGTCGGATATAAATATGTTTCCCGCTGCATCTGTAGCCACGCCCAATGGCTGATTAATGCCAGCAGCCGTAGCCGCACCTCCATCTCCCGAATAGCCAGCAGTACCAGTGCCTGCTACGGTAGTGATGATACCCGACGTGGTTACTTTCCGTATGCGGTTGTTTAATCCATCAGCTATGTACAGGTTGCCCTGCACATCCAGTGCCAGGCATACCGGAGATGATAGCTGCGCTGCGGTTGCAGGCCCTCCATCACCGCCAAAAGATGGAGTACCATCTCCCGCCACTGTACTGATAATTCCCGTAGCACTTATCTTACGCACCCGATTGTTTCCGGCATCTGCTATATAAATATTCCCGGCAGCATCTGCCAGCACACCATATGGCGAACTCACCTGCGCGGCAGTGGCTGCCCCACCGTCACCGGCAGATCCGGCAACCCCTGTGCCTGCTATTGTAGATATGATTCCGGCTGTGTTTATTTTCCTTATCCTACGGTCACTTATATCGGCAAAGTACACATTTCCGGCACCGTCTACTGTTATCCCCGATGCCCCATTGAACGACGCCGCTGTTGCCTGCCCTCCGTCGCCTGCATATACAGGAGATCCATTACCTGCAAACGTGCTGATGACACCTGCGGCATCAACCCTGCGTATCCTGTGGTTGGCATTGTCTGTGAAATATACCGACCCGGCACCGCCCAGCGCCACATACCATGCGTATTGAAACTTCGCACCGGTGGCGGGGCCACCATCACCAAAGAAACCATAGGTGCCGTCACCGGCTATTGTGGTAATCGTTTGCGCGTTCATGGAGTAACCGGCACAAAAGCAGAAAAACAGGAACAGGTATTTTTTCATCATACTTTGCAAAAATACGGTTTATTATTATATAAAATTCTGCTTTACAATCCCCATGTCTCTATTATTTGTTGGGCATGTTTGCCGCTCAGCACCTTCTCAATGATATGGTCTATTTTCCCTTTTTCGTTGATAAGGAATGTGGTACGATAGGTACTCACGATGATCTTGCCCATGAATAGCTTTTCTCCCCACACACCATAATCGTTTACTATTTTTTTATCTGTATCCACCAGCAGGGTAAAAGGCAGGGAATATTTTTTTACAAATTTCTTATGGCTCTTCTCATCATCAATACTCACACCCAGTATCTCTATACCTTTCTGCTTCAGTAAGGCGTAGTTGTCTCTCAGGTTACAGGCCTCCTTAGTACAGGTTTCGGTGTCATCATGCGGATAAAAATATAATGCCACCTTCTTCCCTTTAAAGTCTTTAAGAGAAACTTTATTGCCATCCTGGTCGGTAGTAGTTATGGCCGGTGCTTTGTCTTTTGGTTTTAAGTGCGTCATCTTATAAAATTAAGTGTTTCCGTTGCTTCATTCCCATTCTCATCTGCCGCTTTAAATACCAGCACATGCTTTCCCCTTGGGCAATGCTCATCGAATTTATAAAAGAAATCATCCCCATGCTGTTCAAAGCATATCCACTTGCCATCAAGGTAGCCACTGAATGTTTTTACCGAGGTGATATCATCTTTTACAGTAAATGCAATTTGCCTCGCTTTACTGAGGTTGCTGTTCTTCCTTTGCATAGATGCTATAGCCGGGGCAGTAGTATCAATATCCAGCCAGTAAGTACCAAAGGCGCGTACCTTTGCGCTGTACCAGCCACTGTCTACGGGTATAGCAGCCCTCCCATCCTCGTTTTCGCCATCACCATAAATCATCGCTATTTTGTTTTTCAACTCTTCAGTAATGGTCTTATTTAGTTTTATTCTCAGGTCAAAGTAATGATGAACCGGAACATAAGGGTAATGCAACTGGTATTTATCTGAAAGCAATTTTTCACTTGGTGTTTGTTTAAAGACAAAGGACACATTATCGTATAACTGCCGGTCATCAAGAACGAACTCTATATCAGCTTTCCTGAAAGCATTTTGTTGGTTTACCCTAAAAATGGTTTCATTTTCAAGGGGCAGAGGAGGTGGTGGTGGCGGGCTATTCTTCCTCTGTAAATAAAACAAGATGGTTGACCTATTGCCATTATTGTCGGTAAGCACAATTTGCATATCATGGCCATCGTCGTCGGGTAGCATAATAGCCCCTTTATTATCATTTAAATATCTGTAAATACTATCAAGTCTGTTTCCCGGCAATTTGAAGAAACACTGCACCCATTTCCCTTGTTGCTTTTTAGCCTTATAATCAATGTACGCATTAATATAGCGCGTATCTTCATAACCAATATTATCCAATCTTATTTCACTTTGTATTTTACCATCCAGGTATAATTGGACCGTAAGAAAAGTGATCGTGTTCTCACTCCCATCCATGTAATCATCTACGTTAATGCCTATACCCACCGGCGCATGCACGGTAACAGGCGTGTGCTCGAAAACAAAATCTCTCCTAGTCAAGTTATAATATCTTATTCGCTTACCCTTGATATTCGATTCATCCCTTATCTTTACTGAACAATATATTGGCTCACCTCTCAACTGCTCATAAAAAACTACTTCTCTCACTACCGGTGCAATCGTATCCTTTATATCAAATCCAAACAACTGCGGGTTCAGTGGATGCTCGGTCTTTGTATTCCTGATCTCGAAATGCAAATGCGGGGCTGAAGAGCCGCCTGTATTGCCACTCCATGCTATCTGTTCCCCCTTCTTCACCGGGAATTTGGTTGGCGGCAAGGTCATATCCACATCCCATCGTTTCTTTTCATACTGCTGCTGCTTCAGGTATTTCTGCATCGCGGGTGCGAAGTCATTCAAATGCGCATAGAGCGTAGTGTAGCCATTAGGATGCGTAACATACAATGCATGCCCAAACCCGCCTTTGTCCGTTTTTATCCTTGACACATACCCTTCGGCCGCTGCCCGCACCGGCATGTTTTCCCTGCCCTGCGTCTTAATGTCCAGCCCGCTATGAAAATGCCCCGGCCTGCACTCACCAAAATTGCCCGCCAGCAATATGGGTATATCCACAGGATTCCTGAAGTAGCCCTGCGGATACTGCTGCCCGTAAGAAATAAACGGAAATAAAAATAGTATGCAGATGATGGCCCTCATTAGATATGCTAAGCCCACAAAAATAAGAAAGCGCAAAGTATTCCGTGAAATACTTTGCGCCAGCTAACCTCAAACCATCTATTTATTAAATATCGCGCACTTCACCTGGAACTGAAGGTAGTCACGGTCAAGATATTTACCCATTGGGGTCAGTATGTTGTTTATGCCTTTACGATAAGCAACTCCCGCTTTTACATTTTTAGTTACTGAGAATTCTGTTTTGCCCATCAAACCCATATCAAAAAGAGGGGCCGTTTTAAAGGACGCTGTTGGGTCTGTCCCGTCCCTTTGCGGGCGGTTGTCTGCCAATACCCGCTGAAAATCAGGACCCGCACCTATTGATAAGCGCTTCATCACCTTAACGCTGATAGATGGTGTTATCTGTGCGTAAGAAAGACTGTACGAAATATTCCTCGACTCTATCGGCCCGTAAATGGTCTTTGTATCCGATGTTGGCTTCCCTCCGCTTTCCGTATTTGTTGTTTTTGAGCCCGATGAGGTGTTGCCGTTATCTATATATTGCTGGTTGGCATTCACGTATGCCATGCCCTGCACTATACTGCTGCTGGTAAATGCTATATCCCCCTCTATGAATACTTTATCATTCACTGCCTTGCGGATAGTAGCGCCTGCTGTGTAGCCGCTGTTCTGGCTGCCCTTGCTGTATCCCCCGGAGATGATTATCGATATCTTCGATGGGGCCTTCACTGCTTCCGGCTTAAATGTGGCCACTGCTTCTTCCACAACCAGCTCTTTCTTTTTGTCCTGTTTCTTTGCTTCCGGCTTACCCGGTGCATCAAGCAGGTTTATAGTAGCCTTATTCCACATGTTCTTTACTGCGTTATGGTAGTTTATGGCAAACTTCTCCTCGCGTGGCTCTTCAGGCTGTGGCTTCACCACTTGTTTACGTGTTTTTTTAATGGTCTTATTATATTCAAAGGTTGTAGTAGGCACTACAGCAGTCTGTGCTACTGCCTTCTGCGCCGGCTTCACGTATTCTGTCTTATGAGTTTGTGCCAACTCTCCGCCAGTGTTTGTTCCCGCGCCCGATTGGTAGAAAACAGGCGCAATTCCCATAGCAAGCGCTACAGAAGCTGCCACGCCTGCCACCGGCATCAGCCACCAGATAAGGATGCTGCGTTTTTTCGCACGGCCGTCCAGCTGGTCTTCCAGCTTATCCCAACTACGGGGATTGTATTCGAAGTCGCTCCGATCAAACTTCTGCCTGATCAGGTCGTCAAATTCTCTTGGCTTCATACGTCACTTTTTGTTGGTCAGTATTCTTAATTTTTTTTTGGAGCAGATTCCTCGCCTGGTGCACATGCCAGTGAGAAGTGCCCTCGCTTATTGTCAACTGTTCTGATATTTCTTTATGGTTATACCCTTCAAAAACAAACAGGTTAAATACGGTACGCGTCATTGCCGGTAACGATTGAATAATGTTCACCAGTTCCCTGAATTCAATGCTCTCCAGCGCCTCATTCCCTACCGATATATTGCTCTCCTCAGCCGGTATCGCATTCACATGCATGATCATGTCTTCCTTAAAGGCCGTACCCCGCAAATAGTCCAGGCACGTATTTACCATGATACGCTGCATCCAGCCCCCGAAAGAACCGGTATTCTTATAATGATCTATCTGGGTGAAAATCTTAAGGAAACCATCGTTAAGCAACTGTTCGGCATCCTGCATATCTTTAGCATACCGGGCGCATACCTTCAAAAACATACTATAGTATGTCTTATACAGGTGCTCCTGTAAAGCCCGGTCTTTATTCCGGCACCCTGCTATTATCTCCTGTTCAGAATATGCGGGCATAAATTGCTAAAGTATAAGTCCTGCTTTTAAGGCAGGGGGTCGGAAACGTTGATTTACCGGCCCTTTTAATAAAGTAAATTAATCAATCTTTCTCATTTCTCCCATTTTTCAAGCACCCTGAACGGCCACTTCGCGAAATATGACTGTTGCGTGATGCTGTTTTCAAAAACCATATTGTTTACAGGGGCTTGCCCTAGTTCTTTTTCCGTTCCTGCCTGCGATAAATGAAAGGCGCCTTTCTATACCACACTAACCACTCACTATATTAGACGGAATATTGGCGACCAATCTTGGGTAGCCCTTAAAAAAAATATGTTAATGGTGATTTTATCTAATATCATCTCCCTAAAACAAAGCAGCCATTCATTGCTGAATGGCTGCCGCAATACATGAAATATTTTATATTATTTGGCTATTTGTATCTTATAAGTCGTTTTACTGCCATCCTCATCGCGCAGCACTAAGAGGTAGTTGCCGTCAGGCAGATATGAGAGGTCTGTTTCGTGGTGCGACCTGTTGGTAATATCCTGGTGCAGCAAGCCCTGGCCTATCATATTATACACATCCAGCTTCATGTTCACCATACGCCCTTCCCAATCCATGTTTACAATACCGGTAGAGGGGTTGGGGTAAACTTTTGCTGCAGGCTTATATACATCTTGCACATCGAGCAGGGATATGTAAATGACATTAGAGCACAACGAAAGGCAGTTGGCGGTATCTTTTTTAATGAAGTAATAGCCCGGCGCGTGTGGGTTGTATGTCTCCGCTGTTATACCCGGCATTATTGTAGCACCGGTACAAGAATTCACCGTATTATAATACCATAAATAGTGCCCGCCACTGTTAGCTACCAGCAGGTTGCCTATAAGTGAAAGCCAAGGCGTAGTGGGCGTGCTGTCACGTATCATCAGCACGGTAGGAGTAGCTATAGAGTCGTCCTGGTAGCAGCCGCCATCGGTAGGCCTCACCCTAAACTGCACTATATCCCCATCGAGGTAAAACGCTGTGTAGGTTGGTGTGTTGTGTGACACCAGGACACCATTTACATACCAGTCATAATCAGGCGCAGTACCGAAGTTCATGTAATAGCCGCTAAATGTGACAGCCGAATCAAGACAGCCGGGGTTTGTGCCTCCGGTCATCACCATCCATGCCGAATCATTGAGCGGGGCTATTACCGTCATTGTTATCACATTCGAGATAGTGGTGTCATTGATAACGCAAACATCGGGCGCATACAATTTGCAGTACACTAGGTCGCCATTGCTCAGCGTGCTGGTGATCAATGTAGGTCCGAGTGCTGTAGGAATGTGGGTACTGTTTACAAACCACGCAAAAGTATATCCGGCACCCGCGTTAGATACAGTGGCGGTAAACGTATCGAGTGTGCCAGCACATATCGGGTTGCGTGTAGTAACGATGGATATGGTGGCGGTCATTGAGTCATGTGAAACCACAATACTGTCTGATATAGCTGTATCGCTGAATGGTGCTGAGCAGGTAGAGTTGCCAATCATCTGCACGGAGACTGTATCGCCGTCAGTAAATATCCGTGTTATTTGCTGGCTGTCAGCCGCAGGTATGGGCAAATGGTTTATCAGCCATTGGTAAGCCGGAGAGGAGCCGCCATTCACAGGATATGCGGTAAAGGTGAGCGGGCCACCTGTGCAGTCAGGGTTGTTGCCTGCGGTAAGCGCTATGATTACCCTCGGCATTATGGTATCGTTGCGGCGAACTATAATCTCATTCGACCGGTAAGTAACCCATACGCCAAGACTGTTCCTGTAACGGAGTACACAGGCTATGGTATCGCCATCTACTGCTGCGGTGGTAAAAAAGCTATCGACGATAACACCGGTAAATGTGCTGTTTATGTACCAATGGTATTCGGAAGAGGTGAACGTATCATTGCTCTGCACGGCCCAGAAAGTAAGCTGGGTGGCGGGGCATGTAGTATCCTGGCCAATGGGCCGGAAGATGGAAACAGAATCCAGCACCTGCCCGCGCGACACATTGTGAAGCCCGATGAACAACAGGCATATAAGCGTAATTTTACGTATCATAAGTTCAATATTACACCCATTCCCATGTAGGGAAGGATATTAGTTACCGTAAAAATAGGGTTTTCGTTTTAATATTTACATAGAATTTTTATTATTCCCGGAGACTTTCTTTACCACGAAGGCGCAAAGGCGCGATGTGAAAAATATTTATGCTGCTTTTTTTAATACCGGGCCAGAGTATAATTCTCGGGTTTTGTCGTTTTTTGGTAAATATTTATTTTTAGATGTGATGAAATACTCTGTGGGCTTGTGTTATGTGTTTTATTGCAAGGTATAAAGGGGTATAGTTATACCCTAAAAGGTATATTTATACCACCCAAAGGTATAATTATACCCAAAGAGGTATAAAAACCCGGGTATAGCGTAGTCGTAGTTCGAAGCTCACTAAGAGTCGTAAGTCGCCGTGCCCGCAGCAGATAAAATAAGTTGCCAGCCATTCAAAGATCTTGCTCCATTTTTTTGGAATTGTGTAAAGTTCGGGAATGTGGTGGTGGCGCCAAAATAAAAAAAACATCATGGTACAGTAACTGTACCGTCATGGTTTTTGGGTATAGGCTGGGCACGGGTTTGAGCGATTTTTTGGGTTTGGAAATTTACGTGATATTGATGTTAACGCAAGTCGAAAAAAGACTTGCTACTTAGCAGACACATGTGAAAAACACTTGCGCCAAACGGCGAAAAAAAATATCCATACCGTTATCTTCTATTGCCATAACTTTGTATCTCCATGTTACGGCAAATAATAGCTTTTGTATTTCTCCTGGCGTTTGCAATGCAGACTTTCAGCAGGGCTATTGTTGTGTTTGACTATACACTAAACACAAAGGCATATGCCCGGAACTGTGAGAACAAGGCACGCCCGAAACTGCACTGCAACGGTAAATGCCAGATGATGAAAAAACTGAAGGGCGAAGAGAAAAAAGACCAGCAAAACCCTGACCGCAAAGCAGAAAATAAAAATGAGGTGGTGTCTTTATTGCCTCCCATCTCCCAGGACATAGCTTATGTTCATTTGCCGGAAAAGCAGCTATACGCAGCCGTGCAAGGTGAAAAAGAGAGAAAAATATCCCACACGGTCTTCCACCCACCATCAGCGGCCTGAATGGTCAGTTGAGTTTTCAATTACAACCAATAAACGAACTATGCGCCTGTGCGCAACGGTCTGCATATCCGGCATTGCCTGTCAGTCACCGGCATATAGTATGCGCGTAATTATTTGCGCTGAGCCGATATACAGCTTTACCAGCAGGAACTTGTCCTACGGGCTATCCGCGCCAATACCAGGGGCGGCCATTCAGATAAAAATGGCCGAAACCTATATTTTATAATTAATTAAAAAACATAGCATTAACATGAAAAAGTATATTATTATCGCTTTGACAGCGACACTATTCTCTGCCTGCAAAAAAGAAAAACAACCCGACTATAACACAAATATAAAAGGGACACTAACGGTTGAGTTTGACAATATAGCCGGTGCTTCAGACCTGCAATTGAATACAGCAACGTATACGAATGCTGTGGGGGAAAGTTTTAAGGTGACCAAGTTCAAATATTACGTCAGCAATTTTGTGCTTACCAATACGAGCGGCGTTGCCTATACGGTGCCGCAGGACAGCTGCTACTTCCTGATTGACGAAAGCGATGCCGCAAGCCGTAAGCCGCAGCTATCGCTTCCGGAAGGAGAGTACAAGACTCTTACATTTACTGTGGGCGTAGACAGCCTGAGAAACACCAAAGACATAAGCGAGCGCACAGGCGTACTGGACCCCGCAGGAACGGCAAGCGATATGTACTGGGGCTGGAACAGCGGTTACATCTTCATGAAGTTTGAAGGCACATCGCCCGCCATTACGGCGATGGGCGGAGCCTTTATGTACCATATTGGCGGATTTGGCGGATACAGCTCACCTTCGCCAAACAACATAAAGGTGATAACAGTGGACCTGACTGCCCGCGGCACAGCCAAAGTGAAACAAGGGAAAAGCGCCAACATACATTTGATGGCAGATGCGCTGAAAATAGTGAACGGCACAACCAACATCAGCTTTGCGACCCTCAATATGGTCCATGCTATTGCGCCCGGAGTGCCTTTAGCAAACAATTACATCAATATGTTCAGCCACGACCATACCGAAAATTAGCAGCTATGTCACGTAAATACCGGCTATCGGCAATCATCATCTTTGTTGCAGGATTTATTGCCTGCAACAAAGATAGTGTTGCCCCATCCGTAAGCTTTCAGCAACCGGAAAATTTCCCCGCGCCCGTTTACCGCTTTGAGAATAACACCATATCCAAAGAGAAATTTGAGCTGGGTAGAAAATTGTTCTACGACCCGATACTATCCGCAAACAACACCATATCCTGCGGCAGCTGCCATATCCAGACATCTGCGTTCACCCATCACGGGCATACAGTAAGCCATGGGATATATGACCGCATGGGCACGCGCAATTCGCCACCGATAATGAACCTGGCATGGAATACGAGTTTTATGTGGGATGGCGGCATAGCAGACCTCGACCTTCAGTCGATAGCGCCTATAACCAACCACCTGGAGATGGACGAGCATATGGAGAATGTGCTCAACAAACTGCGTGCTTCGCCGCAATATCCTGCGCTGTTCCGTAAGGCCTATGGTTCGGATGAAATAAGCACTCCTGATTTCTTAAAAGCCTTGTCGCAGTTCATGCTAATGTGCGTGAGCAGCAACAGCCGGTATGACAGCATAATGCGGCAGGAAGCCGGAAAAAAATTCACTGCCGATGAGCAGGAGGGATATACCATTTTCAAACAGAAGTGCGGCACCTGCCATGCGGAGCCGCTATTTACCGACCACACCTTCCGCAACAACGGCCTCAGCATCAGCGCAGTAAATGATGAAGGGCATTATATGGTAACACAGAACGATGCTGACAGATATACATTTAAAGTGCCCAGCCTGCGCAACCTCGCCTATACGGCGCCCTATATGCACGATGGGCGGTTTTTTACGCTTGAGACCGTGCTGGAACACTATACCAACCAGGTGCAGGAAACGCCGAACCTTGACCCGGCCCTGAAACAAAATACAATACCCGGACTGGCAATGACTGCAGATGAAAAAAAGAAAATAATCACCTTTCTGAACACCCTGAACGATAAGAGCTTCCTGCTGGAAAAACGACTTGCAGAGCAATAGCGCTTTTCTTTAAACACAAATGACCATTGAAAAAATCATTCATAATATTAATACTGGCCCTTGCACCCTTACTTGCAAATGCCTGCGATGTATGCGGAAGCGGAGCAGGTGGCAACTACCTGGGAATATTACCTGAATTCAGCAAACATATTATCGGGTTGCGCTACCGGAGCAATACGCTGGCCACCCACCTTGGAAAAAATGGCACGCAAACTTACCTGACCAGCTATGACACCTACAGGACAACGGAACTGTGGGGTGGCTGGAATATAAGGCGTAACATCCGTGTGATGGCCGCACTGCCCTATAATTTTAACGCGAGAAAGAACCAAGGCACAAGCAAAGAAAAAAATGGGTTGGGCGATGTGTCGATTTCGGGCTTCTACCGTGTGCTGGACAGGAAGCGGATGTCGGCGGGTGGTAAATTGTTCACGCAAAGCATATGGACAGGCATAGGGCTGAAAATGCCGACAGGCAAGTATAACGCTGCCGATAAAACGCAAAACACACAGAACGCGAACCTGTTTCAGTTAGGCACGGGCAGTTTTGATGCTACGGTGAATGTAATATACGATGCCCGGCTACAGGACGCGGGCCTGAATGTGTGGGGCAGCTACAAGATAAATACGGCAAACAAATACGGGTACAGGTATGGCAATAAACTGGCGCTGAGCTTACAGCCCTACTATAAGTTCAGTATCGGGAAGAAAATAATGGCGGCA
The DNA here is from genome assembly GCA_964430995.1 of uncultured Flavipsychrobacter sp. Classification (GTDB taxonomy): domain Bacteria; phylum Bacteroidota; class Bacteroidia; order Chitinophagales; family Chitinophagaceae; genus Nemorincola. The sequence goes on along the minus strand of CAYSIG010000028.1, from coordinate 32,808 downwards.
CCGAATGCCGGGATACAGTTTGAAATGGCACAGCAGGATACAGACAGCAAATTTGCGGTGGACGCATCTGGCGGCCAAATTTTGCTGGGCACGATAGGAGCAGAGCTTGTTTTCAAAAAAATATCATTTGGCGCAAACTACCAGCTACCGATTTCGCAAAACCTTGCATTAGGTATAGTGAGCGCCAGGAACAGGGGCATGGCGCATGTTTCGTTCGCGCTGTAGGAAATAAACAGGAAGCGGGGCGCATGACCCCAGCCATGTGTCGCGCCGAAAAGGCGGGAATACGACCAGTGATCAGTTTTTCACAAATCTTTCCCGCACCACATGTGCGCCGTCGTTCAGCACAAAAAAGTACAGCCCGGCGCGAAGGGAAGAAATATCTATAAACTGTACTTGCTTATCAACAGGCACCATTTTTTTCAGTGCGCCCCTTTCATCAAATATACGGGCGGTAGCTGCGCCATAGTCGCCGCCCACATATAGGCGGTCTGATGCAGGATTGGGATAGATACATACACTATGCGAAGGACATGCTGCCACCACGGGCACCGATGAGGTGAGCGCCTTAGCCGAGCGTGCGGCCTGCTCCACCTGCCTGTCGGGCCGCTGGAGGATGGCTATGGCATATACCCTGCCCATGGCCCATAGCGGGTCTATGGCCATCATCTTTGTATAGACAAGTGAATCGCCCACAGCAGCAGGCGCAGTAATACTCAATGACGTAGTACCCCATAACGACTTTCTGAAAACATCGGTATGCATCGTCTCCCCGTTGCCGGCGGTAAATACTAATGTATCTTCTGCCACAGCCCCGTAAAGCTGCAAAGATGTGAGGCTGCTGGCATCCACCTTTCTTATCACTACTTTTACCAGCATGGAGTCTGTGGCAGGCTGCGTTACGGAAACCTGAACATCGAATGGAGTTGTTTGCCCCAACTGTGAGGAGAATAGTGCGGGGTCGGTATAGGGTGTGGTGATGTGTGTGCCGTTCAAAAGCAGCTGCGGCGTTCCGCCATATACACCATAGAAATGGGTACGCGCGTCGGCCTCGGGTTTGTTGTACGAATTCAGCGGGCAGGCGGGGTACGGCGCGCTGGGATAGTATGACAGGTGCAGCACCTGCGGATAATTGGCGAGGTTGGTGAGCAGTCCGGGATTGCGCGAGGCACATACGCTGCAAAGCGTGTTGGTGAAATGCTCTGCCAACACTGCCCTGGGTACCTGTTGCGCAGAGGCTACATTGCCAATGAACAGGATGGAAAATAAAAGACTATTGGTTACTGTTTTCATAATACCGGTTTATTTTCTGTATCCTGATATACGTATAAGACCCGCCCGCGGATTGAAAAAACCCGCAAAATTTATTTCGCCTGCCTGAGCCTGGAAAATACCAGGTCGTCGAGAAAAGATATCACTTCGCTCTCTTCGCTGTTTCGTCCAAAGTCGGTGAGGGCGGGGAGGTTTTTCATGAAGAAGTTTTGAAAATGCGCCATCTCTACTATGGTAGATGCCAGTGACCGGGGATATTTGTAGTGGGGGTTACACTCGGCAATAATGTTACCTATCATGGCACAAAGGTCTTTATAGGGCTTGAAGAAATGCTGCTTGTTATCCTCGCCCACCTGCTTTGTGAGGTATGCCTTGGAGCCTTCTGAAATAATGATCTGGTGCAGCAGACTTTCATCCACATGGCTGGTCTGTTCATCATCCTCTATATTGCTTGCCAGCAGTTTTATTATTCTCCTCAGCTTGTCCTCCGGGTTGGCGATATTATTCGTCTGGAACCTGATCTGAAATTCCAGCCAGCCCCAGTACCACGCAGTGATGTATACCAGCAGCTTGTGCTTATTCTCGAAATACCGGTAAACGCCGGCTTCGGTAGTGCCTATATCCTCGGCGAGTTTTTTAAAGGTGAACGCCTCAAACCCGTGCTTATGGATGAGCTGTATGCTGTGCTTCACCATTTTACGGCCCAATTCCGATGTTTCAGGGTTACGCACGAACAATGCGTCGTTCATCATTATTTGCACCTGTAGTTTCATATGTCCTTTTCCCGTAAATCTCTTTTTGCAAAGTTAGCAATAATATTTTCACAATTATTTATGATAGTATTACTATCATTTTGGTTGCAATTACTATTTTTGTAGAAAGTTCAAATTTTATGCTGCTGAACACAGGCACACCGGTATCTTACATACTAAACAAGGTAAAATTCGAATTACTCTATGTATCCGCGGTTTCGCTGGCTATCATATATATCACAGAGCAGTACAACCATTTCCTGCCCGATATGCCGCTTACGATACCGGCGTTTATAGGTACGGCCTTGTCGATCCTGCTTTCGTTTAAGTTGAACCAGTCTTACGACCGCTGGTGGGAAGCACGCAAAGTGTGGGGCGCTATCGTGAACGACTCGCGAACACTGGTCATCCAGCTACTGACTTTTACTGAAAAGAAAGGCGCTGAAGAAGTTGTAAAAAAAATTGCCTTCCGGCAGATAGCCTGGGGATATTCATTAGGACAAACACTGCGTGGGCAAGACCCGCTGCGCAATACGGAAAAACTCCTTGATGCCGGCGATGTAGCACGCCTGCAGCATTATGGCAACAAACCATTAGGGATATTGCTTATGCATGGGTTTGATGTTAAAGATCTGAAAGAGAACGGGTATATGGACAATTTCAGCCGGTTACAGATAGATAATACCCTTACCAGGCTGTGTGATTCGCAGGGGCGGGTAGAACGTATAAAATCTACTGTCTTCCCGGTCACCTACCGCATTTTCCTCCACCTCATCATATATGTTTTTGTCGTTACGCTTTCTATAGCCCTGAAAAATGTCCCGGCACATTTCGAATTACCGCTGCTGCTGGTCATCTCATCGTCGTTCTTTCTCCTTGAGCAATCTGCCACACACATGCAAGACCCATTTGAAAACAAACCTACCGATACCGCGGTTACCACTATCGCCCGGAATATTGAAATAAATATCAGGCAGCTGGTAAATGACCCCGACGTGCCCGAACCAATAAAACCGGAAAAATTCTATTTATTATAAAAAAACAAAAAAATGAAGACACTAACTAAAGAAATGCAGACAGCCATTACGCCATCTATGGCACTGGAGCTGCTTAAGGATGGGAACAGGCGGTTCGTCAACAACCTGAAAGTAAACCGTAACCTGCTGCAGCAGGCAAACGAAACATCGGACGGGCAGCACCCGTTTGCGGTAATACTCAGCTGCATCGACAGCCGTACCTCTGCCGAGCTCATCTTCGACCAGGGCCTGGGCGATATATTCAGCGTGCGCATTGCGGGCAATATCCTGAACGAAGACATACTGGGCAGCATGGAGTTTGGCTGCAAAGTGGCCGGCGCTAAGATGATCGTGGTGCTGGGCCATACAAAATGCGGCGCTATTAAGGGGGCCTGCGACCATGTGGAGATGGGCAACCTCACCGCACTGCTTACCAAAATAAGGCCTGCCGTAGATGACGAGAAGACAGTAACCGCAGAGCGCAATTCAGGCAACCCTGAATTTGTAGAAAAAGTGGCCGATATAAATGTGAAAAGGACGGTGCAGGCCATCAGCGAGCGCAGCCCTATACTGAAGGAAATGATAGCCACCGGCCAAATAGGCATTGTGGGCGGCACGCACAACATTGCCACAGGCGAAGTAACCTTCTTTGCAGATACGCTGGTGTGCAACTAAACCAAAGCATGATTTTCCCCTGGCAGGCACAAAAATTAGCTGTGTCTGCCAGGGGATTTATTCACAACAATTACTATCGCATACCCCCGGTACTATTCTTCAATTCAGCATTCTGCCCGGTAACTTTTGCATAGTTCTGCTTTTTCAGCGAAACTAACTTTTCTTTCAGTATGCTGTCTGTCATGGCTATCATCTCTATTGCCAGGATGCCTGCGTTGTGAGCGCCATTAACCGCTACTGTAGCTACCGGCACATCATTGGGCATTTGCGCAATTGACAACAAAGAATCCCAGCCATCGAGCGAATTGGATGATTTTATTGGCACACCTATTACCGGCATTGTTGTTAATGCGGCCATAATTCCCGGTAAGTGTGCTGCCCCGCCGGCGCCGGCTATTATAATCTTCAGGCCCCGCTCCTCGGCTGTTTTCGCATATTCATACATCCAATCAGGACTGCGGTGTGCAGATACTACCGCAAATTCATGATCAACTCCAAACTGCTCCATAACTTTTATAGCAGCGCTCATTATTGGCGCATCAGATATGCTGCCCATTATTATTCCTACTTTCATACTCAATTGTGTTTTATATTACGGATGGTTACCACCTTCGACAGGGCATTTTCTATTTCACTCTCTATTATTGTGACATGACCAACTTTCCTGCCTGCTTTGCTTTGCTCTTTACCATACCAATGCAGATGAACATTCTGCAAACTCAGCATTTCGCGCAATGCCGCATTCATACTTTCTTCCGATTCAGTTTTAGGCATCAGTATATTCATCATTACAGCTTTTTGCCTTAGCTGAGTATCCCCCATTGGCATACCTAACATTACTCTTATCAGCTGCTCGTACTGTGATGTAGCACACGCTTCTATGGTATGATGGCCGCTGTTGTGTGGACGTGGGGCCAATTCATTTACCAATAGTACGTTATCGTGGGTCAGAAACATTTCTACCGCTAAAATCCCCTCCAGCTTTAATGCCGCCGCAATACTGATAGCCAGATCGCGTGCTTCATTTGCTATTTCTTCCGGAATATCGGCCGGGCATACCTGGTAATCAAGAACAAATTGCTCCTTATTGAACACCATCATCACCGGATCATAGCATGATATATCACCATGCTCATTTCTTGAAACAATTACTGATATTTCACTCTTTATATCTACCAACTCCTCTAATATGGATGGTTCGTTAAATGCACTCTCAATATCCTCCCGGCCTTTAATTATCATTACACCCTTGCCATCATACCCCATAGTGCATTTTTTAAGGCAGCCGGGTAATTTGTTTATGATTTGCCTTAAATCATCCCTGCCATTCACCGGGATGCATGGCACAACTGGAATATGATTACTCTCTAAAAATTGTTTTTGCAGCAATTTGTTTTGAATAATTTCTATGGTGCCAGGGGAAGGATAAATTTTTACGCCCATTTTTTGCAAGGCGTGGAGTGCTTTTGTATTCACAGATTCTTTCTCAATAGTTAATATATCTAATGAAGAACCAAATGATAGTACGGTCTCATAATCCATTGTATCGCCGCAGTAGAAGGAAGATGTATATCTGGCAGCAGGCGAATTGGGGTGTTTGTCCAGAACGGAAACATTCAGCCCAAAATCAACTGCACTTCTGATGATCATTGCACCCAATTGACCACCCCCTAATATTCCCACTTTTAAATCAGAAAACATGTTTTTTCTGCAATATTATGATACTATCTTTGATGATAGTAATACTATTTTTTATGACCCGATAAGTATGCCCTATATGCTTAAGGCCATACAGTGCATATTCCATGCATATAAACACCACTATAGACCATGCAACACAGAATGAAACAAGTTAAATGGATGCACGACTACAGTTTGCAATTAAATATATTTCAGTCTTTCATATAATTATTTTCTTAAAGTACCGTTACCTCTTCATTTTTTTATATTAAATCATATCTTTGCACCCCTTGTACGCACCGCATAGGTGCGCACGGGCGTTTTACATTCAATATATTACACAGATAATTCAACAAGTACCATGCATTTAAAAGGTTTAGTGAAGTTTTTTACCGCCGCGCTGATACTGATATCGCTGTACCAGCTCTCCCTTACATTTATCGTTCGCAACGAAGAGAAAAAAATGCGGGCAAAGGCAGCACGCGAAGCAAAGGCGATGGACCCTACCGCCACAGGAGATGCCCTTAAAACCCTTGAGGATGCACGCTACCAGGCCATCACTGATAGTATGCAGGGCGAAGTTATTTTCGATGTGCTGAAAAAGTACACCTACCAGCAAGCCAAAAGCGAAGAGCTGGCCCTCGGCCTCGACCTGCAGGGCGGTATGAACGTGACGCTTGAGGTAAGCCTCGACGACCTCGTTCGTTCTATGTCGAACAATCCGCGTGATGCCGCGCTCAACAGGGCTATTGCCAATGCGAACATACGCAAGGCAAACTCTGAAGCTAACTTCATCACGCTATTTGGCGAGATATACCAGCAGGAGAACCCTAACCAGAAAATGGCCTACCTCTTCACCAAGCCATCTGAAAAAGAGATAACGCTCAACTCATCTAACGAAGAGGTGCTGGCTAAACTGAACAAGGAAGCCAAAGATGCGATACACCGCACACACAACGTAATCCAGACGCGTATAGACAAGTTTGGTGTGGCAAACCCGAACGTGAACCTTGATGAGAAGAAAGGTATCATTTCCGTGGAGCTTGCCGGTGTACATAACCCCGACCGCGTGCGTAAATACCTGCAGGCTACAGCCAAACTGCAATTCTTTGAAACATATAAGAACGAAGAAATAGGCCAATTCTTAATGACGGCCAACGATGCCCTTGCAGCTTATCTTTCAGGCACTACCGAAGATACAGCTAAAGCAGACACTGCTGCTACTGCCGCAGTTACTGATTCTGCAAAGACTCCGGGCTCCGACACCGGTTCGCTGGCAAGCGTGCTCGGCAAGAAAGCAGAAACAAAAACCGCTTCTGCAACATCTGACACAGCTAAACTGAAAGAAGAAGAATCACTGAAGAAAAACCCGCTGTTTGCTGTATTGCAGCCAAGCCTCAACCAGGATCAAAGCCAGTTCTTACCCGGCCCCGTAATAGGATACTGCCTGAAGAGAGACACAGCTAAGGTAAACAAATACCTTGCGCTTGATGTAGTGAAAAGCAAATTCCCGTCGAATGTGCATTTCTGTTTCGGCGCAGACGATGGCAAGAAAAACAGCGACCCTAAAGCAATCATACCACTGTATGCCGTAAAAATGCCCCCCGGTGGTATTGCAAGGCTGGAAGGTGACCACATTACTACGGCCCGCGCCGACTTCAGCCCGCTCACCGGCCAGCCAGATGTGACCATGGATATGGACATATCAGGCGCACGCATATGGAAGGACATGACCGGTAAGAGCATAGGCGGCTATGTAGCTGTTGTACTCGACGACCGCGTTTACTCATGCCCACGCGTAGAGAACGAAATATCCGGTGGCAGCACAGAAATATCCGGTTCGTTCACGGCAGAAGATGCGCAAGACCTTGCCAACATCCTTAAATCAGGTAAGCTGCCCGCACCCGCGCACATAGTGCAGGAGCAGGTAGTAGGCCCTACCCTGGGTATCGAGAACATCGGCAAAGGAATGAACTCGCTGGTGCTTTCTTTCATTGTTATATTCGTGCTGATGCTCGTTTATTATAATACCGGCGGTCTTATCGCTGATATTTCCCTCATCCTTAACCTCGTGTTCACAGTTGGTGTATTATCAGCACTGCATGCCACGCTTACTATGGCAGGCATAGCGGGCCTTGTGCTTACAGTAGGTATGGCGGTGGATACGAACGTTATCATCTTTGAACGTATCAAGGAGGAGCTTGCCCTTGGCAAAAGCTACCACCAGGCCGTTGTAGATGGCTACAAGCGTTCTTACGCCCCTGTACTCGATGGTCACATCACGGTACTTATTACGGCTATTATCCTGTTCATCTTCGGCCTTGGCCCGGTACGCGGTTTTGCTACCACACAGATCATCGGTATCTTATTATCCCTGTTCTGCGGTATCCTCGTATCACGCCTCATCACTGATATCTACACTAAGCGTGAGCGCCACTTCAAATATTTCACCGGCGTCTCAAAATCTATCTTCAAAAAAGCGCACTTCAAATTTGTGGAGATGCGTAAGTTCACTTACGTAATCACAGCGGTAGTTATACTGCTCGGTGCCAGCACTTACTGGGTTGGTTTCGATAAAGGTGTTGAATTCAGCGGTGGCCGTAGCTACACTGTTAAGTTCGATAAAAAATATACCTCTGAAGAGGTTCGTGAGAAACTGAAGAAGTATTTCGGTGAGTTCCCTATAGTTAAGACCATAGGCACTCAAAACCAGCTCAATATCACAACCTCTTACCTCATTACCAAACCGGGCAACGGCGTAGAGCAGGAAGTGCAGAAAAAACTGTTTGAAGGCTTATCAGCAGAAAACTTCTTACCGGCAGGTACAACGGTAGAAACCTTCAACTCCAGATATGTACAAAGCACCCAAACGGTACTCCCATCCATATCTGATGACCTCCGTGATGGCGCCATATGGGCAACAGTGCTTTCGCTGATATCTATATTCATTTACATCCTGTTGCGTTTCCGCAAATGGCAATATTCGGTAGGTACGCTTTTCTCACTCGTGCACGACGTTGCGCTTACACTGGCAGTGTTCTCTTACTTCCGTGGCCGCGTACCTTTCGCGCTTGAGATCGATCAGCACTTCATCGCTGCGGTTCTTACCGTTATCGGCTTCTCGATGAACGATACCGTTATCGTATTCGACCGTATCCGTGAATACTTCCGCAAATCGCCTAATGAAGATAAGGTTACTGTCATCAACCGCGCCATTAACGATACGCTTAGCCGTACCATAATGACATCACTTACTGTATTCATCACCCTGCTTATCCTCTTCGTCTTTGGTGGTGAGGCTACAAGGGGCTTTGCCTTCGCAATGCTGATAGGTGTATTCACCGGTACTTACTCATCTATTTTCGTTGCGGCTCCGGTACTTGTTGATCTGGATAAGAGCGGCTCGCTGAAAGTAGAAGAAGACCGTGAGGCACGCGTAGAAGAGCTGAAGAAACTGGCATAATCAGTCACTAAGCATAAAATAAAAGCGCCCTGCTGATCTGCGGGGCGCTTTTATTTTGTACATACATCTCGCAGCTATGCCGATCAGACTAAGAATATCGACATCGAAAATAATTCAAACTGCTACCGAAGACAGGCAGGTTTGCGTGATGCTTACTCGCGCTGTGCTTTATTGTCCGATTAGATAGCAACCGGCACACAGAGTATGAGGCAATCGTACCGAATACTCCGGCAATGGCCCTCGCAATCCGTTCAGCATAAAATGACCCGGTGAAAAGAAATGTAAATAGATATGACCGGATACCGGAATGGCATGAGGTATGGGTGCTTAAAATTCAGAAACGGGATACAGGCCCGTTTAGCCCTACCGGAAAGTACATGAATTGCAGGCATCAACCTGCTCTACCCGCAACAAGTCTGCTACAGGGCACCTCTGCCGCAACAAATGATACCGTTTAATTCTTACTGTAGAGGTTCAGCAACGGCAAATCTACACACAGTGAGAAAGAATACCGCCAATACAGGTTATTGGAGTAATCATTTACCGCAGACTCCACCTTCCGCAAATTTGGCCCCAACTGCACACCGGCATTAAAAGACAGCGGGCATTTAGGTATACCCACAGACCAGAAAATACCCGGAGAAAAAATATCTTTCAGTTGAATGCTGGGTATCTGCTTCACGCTGTCATTACTGCCCTGAAAGCGGAATGCGGCAACAGCCCCGAGGTCCACTATAGAAACAAACAAAGAATGTGACCAGTGCCCGTGCCCTGATGGAATAAGGAAATTGCTGAATTTACCCTTGCTCACTGCGATACCGATCGGTGCGGTCAAACCATAAGAATTCAGCTGGCTGAGAGATGTAAATGGCTTATCGGCAACCACGCCCTGTATTTTCTCATACCCGTAATACAGGCCAGCATACGCGTTCAGCGATACATTAAAAGAGGTCTCCCGCTTCACACGCGATGAGCCCGGCGGCAACGCAAAAGCCTCTATCGCATCAGTTACTTCATCCGATGTTTGCGCAGTAGCAATGGCAGACATAAAGGTTCCGTACTTCAATATATATTGCATCATATCCCTGCCCTTCTCTGCCTCACTCAACATTTGTGCGTCATAAACCTTCTTTATCGCCTGTTTTGTATTCTCATCTTGTATATCTGCTATTTTTGCCTGTCTGGCCTCAACACTTGCCAGCAGCGGCGTTCCGCCAGCCTGCTTAATTGTGCTTACTGCCGCGTTATAGTCCTTTTTCTTTATTTTCCCGATACCATTGACTGTGAGCTCCATTGATGCCCTGCGGGCATATATGATATCATATATGCTCACTGCATTCATTACCGCAGAAGTATAATTTTTCCTGTTGATAGCCAGTACCAGCCGCGATGCGCAATTTGCCACTTCAAAATAGTCTTTCAGGGTATCCTTCAAATGAAAGAGGAATTTTTTGTCGGGGTCGTTCGCCCACTTCTTAGGCATCAGGTCGCTTACGTGAGAGGCATATGCCAGCAGGTCTACAGACGCATCAAAATAAGCGGCATACTGCTCTGTTTTCAGTGAGTCATTGGGCATTTTCCGGTAGGAGTGTATCATCCTGCTCAGGCGTGCCGCCTTTTCGCCAAAGCTCGTTACGTAACTCTTGAACGCAAGCATATTTTGCACCGGCGAGTCCAACACACCTGTAAGGAATACCTCAGTTGAATTATGCCGGAAAACAATCGCCTCATTTCTGGCCTGTTGGTATATCAGCCCCATATATATCCTGAACGTGATATCATCCTGTACCAGCGCTTTTATCCTCGGTACACTTACCCAGTAAGACGAGTCCGGTGAGCTGGCAGTATCCCTCAGAGAGCGGGAAAGGATCTGCACCGTTTTTATCGAAGCCTTCCAGTTAGCATTCAGCGGATCAAGGTACTCGGTCGGGTAATCATTTAAAATATCACCGGGATGTACCTTATCATTAATGCCCGAAGCAATATAGCAGCCGCTTTGCAGCAATGCCGCCATCTGTGGATACCTGACAAAGAAAGACGGATGGTTATCAATGATTGACGGGAGGTGCGCTGCCATTCCGTTCAGGTCGTTAACAAAGGCATCCCGCAAACTCTGCAGGTACGTGTTGTAATTGTATATCTGGTCACCTATCACATTCAGTGCACTATACGTTTGAGGAAAAACCGTTTGCAGGTCTTTATACTCCGGTTTCGACAACAAAGTCTGGAATTTGCTGAAAAATGCCATATTCAACTCCGCTTTTGTCCTTGCAACGATAAACCTGGCCAGGCCATCAGCAATAGCAGTAACATCAAGTCCGCCTATGGATGACAATCCACTACCAATACCGGCTCCCAGTTCGCTATGAGAAGTACCTGCTTCTGTGTTAAACTGTATATAGGGATTCCCTCTAAAATAATTCACCAGTGCGTCTTTGTGCTTTATACTATCCGGCACATGATTTTTCAAGACTCTATATACCAGGTCTAATTCAGGCAACATAAAAATGTTTGTCCCATTCAAAACCTTTTTTCCTACAAAAGCACTATCTCTTAATTTCCGTGCATCATAAAATGCATTCTGAGCATAAACTTGATATGTAGCTAAACTAAAAAATACCAGAATTAACGAAGCAACCAGGTTTCTCTTCATAGCGGATTATTTATTAAACTTAAAGAACTGAATGCAGCCGGATCTGATGCCGGCAATGAGACCGACTTCAATCGGGATCTGATCGAACCCAAATTAAAATCAGCATGTCCTGATGATAGTATTTGCGCGATGACCCCTGACACTATAGCCGTGGAAAAACTGTCGCCTTTCATTGTTGTATAGGCGCCGGGGCCGCTAAAAGAAACATAATTAAAGTTCGGCAGCATTACGTCCACCCTTCTTTTAATTCCACCCAAAGGAAAACCACGGTCTACCGCTCCGACAGATATCACTGAGCTGAGACTTGCCGGATACCTGGAGGTTTCTGAGTTCAACTCCTCATTAACACCCGCACATGTAACAATTACTTTATTTGCCGAAAATTGATTGATAATAGGATCGTAATTAGTGCCAAAGCTGTTACTGATGTTCACAATCATAGGTGTATCGCTGTTCTTCACATAATTCAGCGCATTCTCAATACCGCCATCTATCGGAAACCCATACTCATCATATATAGGCAGTGATACAAATTTCACATTGCGGGCAACACCTGATACGCCCTGAATGCCACCTATCAGCCCCAGTATAAAATTCGCATGGGCACTTGCCGGTTGGCCAACGGACATCAAAGGCCTTTCAATTTTAATACCCGGTTGAATGTTCTCACTAACCGGATGATCAATGATTGCCACCAATATTTCTTTCCCGGCAACCTTATATTCGCTTCCTATATTTATCAGGCTGCCATAATCGATTGCACGTTGAAGAGTATTACCATCAAAGCTCTGGTTAATGAAATCCTGAAAATCAGGAATTACACCTGACCCTACTGTGGCCATTACCTCTTCCACTCCACCACCCCAGTAATACTGCCTTACCCCATTGGTATTTGTCAGCACATACCAGTCGCTTATGCCCTTCACACTTTCCCCGCTCACCTTACTTTCCATCATCACCTGCCTGCCGCCGGGCATGGTCGTCCCCATCGAAGCAAAACTTTTGCCCGGCCCTTTGCGGATATTTATATGCTTTACTATTTTTACAGGTATCATTATCCGTCCGCTTGTTCCTTATTATCTGATGAACTCGTTGCTGTACTTGTACTCCTCACTTTTCCTGCCGAACGGACGCTGACAATTTTATTCAGCATATCATACCAGAATGGCGCGCCCAACCCGATTGCGATGGCTGTGATAAAAAATCCGAAGAACTTATGCCAGCTCCTTTTCGATAAAATATATGTTATCTGCGTCCGTATCGGATAGGTTGCATATACCTTATCATAAAGTACTCTGTAACGCAGCGAGTCTACAACAAACTGCCGTTCCTTCACAACGCTCTTATACGCTATGGAATCCTGCGCCTGCTTTATTGTATCCCTGCGCGTCGCCTTGGCTGCCAGCCTGCTTTTATCAGCAGCCAGTGAGTCTGATAAGTCACTTATCTTTTTCGCGTACACCCTATTCATACTGTCTATTCTGCCCTTGTTCGTTGCAAATGTATCCAGTGGTATGCAATAAAACGGATACCAGAACAGGTACCACTTATTATGCCACTCCCTGCCCTGCAGCTCACACACAAAGGCATTATCAGACCGCCCGTAATCACCCCAGCCCAGGCCGATAAGCGTATTCACCTCCCTTATGTCTTTCTTTATAGAATCGAGCGCTTCCTGGGCAATGGTGGAATCCGTAGCTTTGTACCTCGGATCGTTCGATGTGATCGCCGCCTCTCCCATCTTTGCCAGGTGTTCTGCTGCTACTTTGTTTTCTGAAAGATAATTGCTGATCTCTATAGTGTCTATATTCAGCGTCACGGCCAGAAACATACCGATACAGAAAAGCCAGTAGTGTGTGTTCTTCTTATACCATCCGGTCACCCTGTCCATCGTATCATTGAACCATTTCTCCAACCTGCTCCTGAATACGTCCAGGTCGCCCCCGGCCTCATTCAGGTGCAGGTTCAGTATTTGCAGTGTTTCTTTATCTATCCTTGGTGTGGCCGCAGTAACCGCGGCTTTTGTTCCATCAGGCAGTTCAGGGGTGTATGCATACGCATCCCCTTTGTCAACTTCAGTTGTAAAGCTCCCGATAATCGTCTTTATCATATTAAAGTCTACAGCCACTGACCTGTACCGTGCATCAAAATTCTTAATCGTATCTATCAGTATGATTGAAAAATTCTCTGCACCAAGGTATGATGGCTTGCTGAACAGCGAGTTCTGCCCATAATTCTTAATAATGGGATGGTTATAAAATATCTCATGCACTTTCTCCATTTTTCTCTTCACAAAGATCGACTTCAAACCCTTGCCCCACGATACCAGCGACTTCCAGATGTGGTAACCTATCAAGGCTACCTTGCTTCTGTTACTGTTGTTGATTGTTTTGGTCAGCATGCACTTGATGCCATACTGCAGCATATTGCTCCTGCGTTGCAGCATATTCGCGATCGCTTCCTGTATCGCTGTGGCCAGCAGGCTGTACAACAGAAAGATAAAAATAAGGCCTGTTACTATATTTATAATGGTATAGTCAAACATATAAAAGTTGTTTTTTGAAGGTCATATTTGCAAATCATTCTGCACATGCATCATTCCCTCCCTGTAAATATGCAAAATGATTTTCAAACCTACTACCGTTCAACAACCCATTTTTAATACCGTTTTTAAACGGTAATCCGTTTCTTGCCGCCTCCGGCATTTCCACGTCACAGTTTCTACAACTTCACAAGTAACAGAAAAAGAAAAGCCCCCGTGATCAGGCACCACAGGGAGCAATAAATCAGCTACAGCATTATCAGCGACAGGCCGTAATCCGCGCACAGTATCAGTATGCAGCTTACCACCACTGCCGTGGTAGAAGCCTTGCCTATCTCCAGCGCCCCGCCCTGCACATAATAGCCATAATAAGATGGCACAATAGAAATGATGAGCGAGAACACAAATGCCTTCATCATGGCAAAAAAGAGGTTGTAGGGCAGAAAATCAGTAGTAAGCCCTGAAATGAATTGCTGCTTGCTCAGTATATTCGAAAAAATGGCAGCGAGGTAGCCACCCCATATGGCCACAGCTATGGAAATGATAATAAGCAGCGGTATCATGATCATACCGGCCAGTATTTTGGGCAGTACCAGGTAGGATTTGGTATTAATGCCCATTATCTCCAGTGCGTCTATCTGCTCACTCACACGCATATTCCCCAGTTCCGATGCGATCTTGGACCCCACCACGCCAGCCAGTACTATGCACACCACAGTAGGGCACAGTTCCAGTATAGAGGAATCGCGCACCAGGGTAGCTATCACCGATTTTGGCACCAGTGGGCTGATAAGCTGGTAAGACAGCTGTATGGTAAGCACCATGCCCAGGAATATGGAAATGATGAGCACTATGGGCAGCGATCGTATACCTATATCATTGCATTGCTCCATAAACTCTTTCCAGTACACCTTATAATTCTCAGGGCGGGTAAACCCTCCCTGTATCATCAATACCAGCTTCCCGAAACTTTCAAAAAAATGCTTCATCGCTCCTGCAAATGTATAGAAAAGTAGCAAGGCAGGTTGATGACCAACAGTGTTTATTATTCTAAGCAAAGTGTATATAAAATATTACACCTGTAAAAAAAATGATTTTTCATACGGGTAAAAAACCCGATTTAAATCGGGTTTTTTACCCGTATGATGCTAAAAATTAATGAAGCATTTTTGTGATACACTTTTTAACTACTTCAAAATGACCAATATTACCCAAACCAGCCACACAGGTCTTTCCACCCGCGAAAAGGAGATCCTCGCCTACATAGCCGATGGACTAAGCTCAAAACAGATAGCCGATAAACTGTCCATCAGCATAAATACCGTAGCCAACCACCGCAAGAACATGCTGCTGAAAATGGGCGCAAAAAGCAGCGCAGAACTGGTACAGAGAAATTTGATCAGGCATTACGAACCGATGACATAATAGAATAATTGAAATGTGCAATAGCTATTTATGGCTATTGCACATGCTATCTGTAATCTTAAAATTTACAAATAAATATAACAACATGAATAGGTTCAAATTCCGCGCAACACTGATGTTATGCACATGTATTTTTTTTTCAAATAGAGTCTTTAGCCAAATCAAAGTACATAGTGTTACGCCAACAAAAACAGAATCAAGTAGCGATGGGAAAATAGTCCTGTCAGGAACTTTCGACTCAAAGACAAGCTACAACATTACATTTATTCGCATAGGACAATCGATTGATTCAATTCAGTCAACACCTAATGGAGAATTATTAACAATAAGTGGTCTTACACCAGGTATTTACACACAAATCACTGTGAAAACCCAAAACAGCTCAACTGTGCTTCCCGGAAGCGTAGAAGTAAATGATAGTAATAACAGCTTTAAAAAAGCAAGAATAATAAACCCTACATGCGGCGGAAATAATGGAATGCTGATTATTGATGTTCCTGATAATGCTGGAACATACATCGTATTATACGTTCTTGATGGTGAGGAATACATATACAATACGCAGAAAAAAGACGACTTAGCAAGCGATGATTTTGAAACCAGCAAATTTGACCGTATAAATCATGAAATCAAACCCGATAACGGGCATTTGAACTTGTTCGATTTTTCTGCGGGTGCCTATACTCATATAAAAGTATACTCTATGGTAAAAAAGGATGAATCAGAAAAAAAGGTCAATAACTCTGGAAATGATACCTTCATTACACGCAGTATCGTAACACATATGAACATCTTTCCTGCAATTTTGACAAACAACAACATTAATTGCATCGGTGAGCAAAAGACACAGTTTATGACTGCACTATTCCAAAATTTTACTGGAATAAAAGACGACGCTCCAAGTGACTTTACCCAGATGTATGCACGACTAAGTCAGCCCCTCAACAAGGCAGAAGGAATACGTTCTGATGCAACAGGTGGAGAAAGGTTTATTCCGCTTCGCAACATAATGTTTCAATTAACATATGGAAATACTGATAATTTCAAAATGTATACAACAAACTTTTTTGAAAAAAAATATATTAACAGGATGGATTTATATGGTAGGTCCTATTTTAATGGGAGTCTAAATATCAATTTATTAACCTATCTTATGCCTAAAACCTGGAGCAACCATAGAGGTAGTATGGGTCACATTTATTTAGACCTCATTTCTACTCTTTTGGTTACCAATGTTACCGATACAGGAACAGCAACAACTTATTTCGGAGAACCTTCTTATAAAAAAGAATACAACATAAAGACCAATCTTGCTGGATTATCTCTTAAAGCAAGATTCAACAATGTTTTTCATACAAATTTCCAAATAGAAATTAATCCAAAACTCATTTGGCTATTCCCTTCTACTAAAAGTTTTACTACAAACCTCAGTCCGCAAAATGCAGATGTTGCAACTTATCATGATAGCATTTTCAGGTATCAGAACTCATATGAACGTGCAACTTTAGATGGTTTCATTGAACCTGGTAAAAATGTAAAACCCTTTATGGCAACACAAGTATTAATACAATACAACACCGGGCATGATGAAAAAGATGTATCAAACATATTTATAAAATACGACTATGTAAGTAACTTTGTAGGCAACAACACGAAAGGCTACCATAACAATTTCTGGCAATTCCAAATAGGATACTCAAAAGACATTACAGACATTTTCAGGAAAAAAGATGGGTCTGCTGCAAAAGAAAACACAGCACCAAAACCTGACGAAAAACCAGCGGCTGAAGAAGCACACACTGAAGTTGCACCAATAAAAATAGAAACAATTTCAGACAACTCCTTCCATACTGAAATTGGTAAAATTATTGTAGATGCAGAAAATGGCATAAATGTCAGAAAGAATTTTTTTGTGAATAGTGAATCAATTGCCAAAGCTGAAAATGGTACGGTCCTTGAATATTCTGGTTATACTTCGGAAGGAGAAGACGTAGATAAAAAAGGCAATAAAACATGGTATAAAATCAAAGATGGTGGTTGGGTATATAGTGGCAACGTTAAAAAAGAAACAACAAATAAATAAACATCAAGCTTTAATCAGACAAACATATTATCAAAATACTGGAAAAAAATAAATTAAAACATGAAAACACTAAAAATTATCATCGCATTGTTACTCTTATCGTTCATATCTTTTGCACAAACGAAAGAAGTATTTACTTATTCTCCCGATAGTTCCGCCCTGACCATAATACTTCAGGACACAAAACTCAATTCTCAGAAAGGTGTTTATAGGATTAATCTGAATAAAAAATGGTTTTACAAAAAAACTGACTCGATCAATATTGATATCAGAGGCTCTTTGCAAAATGAAAAAAATCCAAACACAACCGCAGGCTTAACTATAAACTTTGAAGTTTTTGGAAAGAATGTTCAGAAAACCTACCGGACTGGTGAATTTAGGTACTCACTAAGGATGCCTCTGAAAAACATTCTACATACGCCTACCATTACCATAAAAGCACGATTCTCTAAAGAGAAGAAGTTTATTCTCTTCCTCGACTCAATCGATATTGCAAAAAAATAACAGCATCTGTACCACAAGGTAACGTATAAAAGGAACAGCCCCGCTTCGCGGGGCTGTTCCTTTTATATCTCAATAAGTAACTACTATTTAAACTGTGGTATCAGCTCCTGTGCCAGCTTCACCATCTTCTCGATGCCGGCTTCCGGAAGGTTGCCTTTCTTGAATTCCTTCAGTACATCGGGCAGCTTAGCGTCCATCTGCATCAGGAAGGTCTCTTCAAATGCTTTCACATTCTTCACAGGCACTTCGCGTATCAGGTTATTTGTACCCAGGTACACCATAGCCACCTGCTTTTCTACAGGGTATGGGTTGTACTGCAATTGCTTCAGTATTTCCACGTTACGGCTACCCTTGTCAATTACGTTCTTGGTAGCGGCGTCAAGGTCACCACCAAATTTTGAGAACGCTTCCATCTCGCGGTAAAGTGCCTGGTCCAGTTTCAGCGTACCTGCCACTTTCTTCATCGATTTGATCTGCGCGTTACCACCCACACGGCTCACGGAGATACCCACGTTGATGGCCGGGCGGATACCCGCGTTAAACAGGTTCGACTCAAGGAATATCTGTCCGTCAGTGATCGAGATCACGTTCGTAGGGATGTATGCTGATACGTCACCCGCCTGCGTTTCGATGATGGGTAACGCTGTCAGCGAACCACCACCTTTCACCAGGTGCCTGATGCTCTCGGGAAGGTCATTCATTTTCTTAGCCACATCATCGTTGCCTATCACCTTTGCGGCGCGCTCGAGCAAGCGGCTGTGCAGGTAGAATACGTCGCCCGGATATGCCTCACGGCCCGGAGGACGGCGCAGCAGCAGCGACACCTCACGGTAAGCCACGGCCTGCTTAGAAAGGTCATCATAGATCACCAGTGCAGGGCGGCCTGTATCGCGGAAAAACTCCCCGATAGCAGCACCCGCAAATGGTGCGTAGAACTGCAGCGGTGCAGGGTCAGAAGCCGATGCGTTCACTATGGTAGTGTATGCCATAGCGCCCGCGTCTTCCAGCACCTTCATCACACCGGCTACGGTAGATGCTTTCTGCCCGATAGCTACGTATATACAGTAAACAGGCTTGCCTGCTTCAAAGAATTCTTTCTGATTGATGATGGTATCTATACAGATAGCCGTTTTACCGGTCTGGCGGTCACCGATCACCAGCTCACGCTGTCCGCGGCCCACGGGTATCATCGCGTCTATCGCCTTGATACCTGTTTGCAGTGGCTCCTTCACCGGCTCACGGAAGATAACGCCCGGTGCTTTACGCTCCAGCGGCATCTCATACAGCTCACCTTTTATCGGGCCTTTACCATCTATCGGCTCGCCCAGTGTGTTCACCACGCGGCCAGACATACCATCGCCCACCTTGATGGATGCGATCTTGTTTGTACGCTTTACCTTGTCGCCCTCGCGGATCTCCATGTAGTCACCCATCAATACCACACCCACATTGTCTTCCTCAAGGTTCAAAGCGATTGCTTTCACTCCGTTTGCAAACTCCACAAGCTCACCCTGGCGCACGCCGTTAAGGCCATACACACGGGCAATA
Organism: uncultured Flavipsychrobacter sp.; assembly: GCA_964430995.1. Taxonomy (GTDB): domain Bacteria; phylum Bacteroidota; class Bacteroidia; order Chitinophagales; family Chitinophagaceae; genus Nemorincola. Next base: position 13,195 of record CAYSIG010000028.1, on the reverse strand, counting down.
CCATCGCCTATCTGCAATACGGTACCTACTTCTTCCAATGTAGCAGCGCTGTCTGTGTTGCTGAGCTGTTGGCGCAATATCGCCGAAATCTCATCCGGTTTAATATCAACCATATATTATAGATTCAAAAGTTTAAAAATTAGATTAGCTTATTAGCAAATTAGCTCATGAGCTGATGTCCTATATTCTCTTTAAAATTATCAACTACCCAAAATTAGCTAATCATCACATCAGCTAATCGGCTAATTAATAAAGCTTGCTCTCGTAACTGTGGTCTACTATTTTAGACCTTACTTCGTTCAGGCTCTTCCTCACACTCGCGTCAAACAATTTATCATCCATCTCCAGCACAAAACCTCCTATCAATTGCTCATCCACAGTTGTGGTCAGGTTTACCGTATCCTTCGGCATCAGGGAAGCAACTTTATTGGTTATGCTTTCCTTCAGGGTCGCCGGCATAGGTACTGCGGTGGTCAGCTTCACTATCTTAATATTCCGCAGTGTATTGTACTGTGTAATGAATGCAGCAGCTACCTCCGCCAGGTTTGCCTCACGGCCCTTGGTTATCAGCAACTTCACAAATGCATAAGTAAGTTCATTTACTTCCCTGCCTTTTATTACCTCATTGATAACTGCAATTTTCTTATCACCGGGTACTACCGGGCTGCGCAGCATCACCGCAAATTCTTGGCTCACGCCACAAATTTCATTCAGCAATCGCATATCCTTCAGCACCGTTTCTACACTGTTCTTCTCTACAGCCAGATCCAGCAGTGATTTCGCATATCGGGTCGCAAGACGTGGATTTTGCATGTTTCTTTTTAATTTGGCAATTTGACAATTTGACAATTCGATAATTAACCCATTGGCTAATTGTCGAATTGCCGAATCGGCTAATTAAGTTTTATATCTTCAGCAAGCATTTTCATATAGCTGTCCTGGCCTTCAGCGGTGCTCAGCTGCTTGCGCAGTATCTTCTCAGCCACGCTCAATGCCAGTGTACCTATCTCATTCTTCACTTCTGTAAGCGCAGCCATCTTCTGCTGCTGTATCTGAGCCTGTGCATCAATGATTATCTTGTTGGCTTCTGCTTTTGCCTGCTCCTTCGCCTCGCCTATGATACGGTCTTTCATATCCTTGGCTTCTTTCAGCATCTGTGTGCGCTCTTCGCGGGCTTGTGCCAACAACTTTTCGTTTTCAGATTTCAGTTGGCTCATTTCGCTCTTCACGCGCTCAGCGGTAGCTATTGAGTCAGCAATACCTTTCTCACGTTCGCCAAGTGAACTGAGAATAGGCCCCCACGCAAATTTGCGCAGGATAAGGAATACCGCGATAAACGCTACCAGTGTCCAGAAAAATAAACCGAGTTCCGGGGTGAGCAAATCCATTTCTAAAAATGTTAATTGGTTAAAAAGATACCCGGTTAAAAGGATAAACCTCCAAAACCGTTTTTATTTTTAATTCTTTCTTTTTGTTTTAAAATAACTGCATCCTCTGCCCTCTGCTTCGGATGCAGTTATTACTTCGTTTACCCTGCTACTACTATACGAAGATAGCGAGGATGCCTGCGATAACCGCAAACAGTGCCACACCTTCCACGAACGCAGCAGTCAGGATCATGTTAGCGCGGATGTCGCCCATTGCTTCGGGTTGACGGGCGATAGCTTCTACCGCACCTTTACCGATCTGGCCGATACCTACACCTGCTCCAAGAGCAGCGATGCCTGCACCAATAGCGCCACCAGCTTTTGCTGTGTCGCCGGCTAACATAAGGATGTTCATTAAAACTGACATGTTATTATGGATTTTGATTAAAAAAACTCTTTATTAAAATATTGTTCTTTCTCTTTAATTTATTAATGGTGCGCTGCTACTTCATGCCCATGCGCCTCATCATGCGCGTGCCCTTCTTCTATCGCCTGCCCAATGAACACCGCTGTAAGGTTCGCAAAGATGAATGCCTGTATAGCTGCCACCAGCAACTCCAGCATGAACATGAAGATGGAGAATGCCAGGGATACCACCACAAACCCACCACCCACATATACATTCATCAGTGCGAAGATGAAGATAAGGCAGATAACGCTCAGTATCACTATGTGGCCCGCAAGCATGTTTGCAAAAAGACGTATCATCAGTGCCACCGGCTTAATGCACAGCGACATTACCTCAATAAGCACCAGCAGGCACTTTACCAGAAAGGGTACATTGGGCGGGTTCAGCAGGTGGCTCCAGAAATGTTTGTTACTGTTAACCATCATTACGATAAAGGCTATCAGCGCCAGGCATGCAGTCACCGCTATGTTTCCGGTAAAGTTAGCGCCACCCGGCAACAGGCCCAGCAGGTTGTTCACCCAAATAAAGAAAAATATGGTAAGCAGCAGCGGCATGAATTTCAGGTATTTCTTGCCCAGGTTAGGCCTCGCTACTTCGTCCCTTATAAATATCACTATTACTTCAAGCGCATTCTGGAAACCCTTAGGTGCCACTGTAGCCCCGCTCTTATACTTCTTAGCCGCAGAAGGCATCAGCCACAGCAGCAACACCACACCCACCAGCATCGAAAGCACATTCTTTGTTATAGAGAAGTCATACACCTTCGAGCCATCCACCGCTTTTATCTTCTCCTTCATGTTCTTCTCCACATAAAGGCCATCATATTCACCGCTTATTTTATTGCCTGCCTCATCCTTATGAAAATGACCTGCATCGTGGAAACGGCTGAAGGAGAACATAGAAAGGCCGATACCCGGACGGTAAACGATTACCGGTAGTGGCATAGCTATCTCTTTTTCTTCTCCGTTCTCGCCATGCAGGCTGAACAAATGCCATTCATGTGCATCTGATACGTGGCCAAATACTAATTCTGTAATATTTATGCCTTTTTTTTCCTCATGAGCGCTTTCGTGCTCTTCGGAAGTGGCATTTTCATGATTTTCACCCTCCTGGCCAAAAGAAGAATAATTAAAGGCCAACAGCCCGAAAACCAATATCAACAAGGGAAAGAAACGTTTGAAACCCATTACCGCTTTCAAATTTTGCGCAAAGATATGAGTTTTAATTCCAAAAAAAAGTTCTTTTTGATATTATCCATATCCGCAAAGCAAGTTATTGGCAACTTGCATAACCCTACCGTATGTTCTTTGTTTTATTTGGAGAATATATTATACTTTACTATACAGTATAACGCCCGGAATGCATCTTTCCAGCCAATCTTTTTACCTTCCTCATACGTTCGCCCGTAATACGATATGCCCACCTCGTATATCCTTATTTTAGGCACACGCGATATCTTGGCCGTAACCTCCGGCTCAAAACCGAACCTTTTTTCTTTGAGTTTTATACCCTGTATGATCTCCCGCCTGAACAGCTTGTAGCAGGTCTCCATATCTGTCAGGTTCAGGTTGGTCAGCATATTAGATGCTGTGGTCAGCCAGCGGTTGCCTATAGAATGCCAGAAGAACAATATTCGGTGCGGGTTGCCACCCATAAACCTCGACCCGTATACCACGTCGGCAAAGCCGTCAATTATCGGTTTCAGCAGTATATTATATTCTTCCGGGTCATACTCCAGGTCTGCGTCCTGTATGATCACATAGTCGCCTGTAGCCATTTTTATGCCGGTATGCAGGGCCGCGCCCTTGCCCATATTCACCTCGTGCTTATAATACGTTATCGGCAGTTCCGGATTTTCGGCCCGGTATTTCTGTATAGACTCCTCCGTATTATCCTTCGAGCAATCATTCACAATGATCACTTCTTTGCCCATACCCGCTATCAGCCGCACAGCTTTCACCCTGTCCAGTATCCTGTGTATGGTAGCGCCTTCGTTATATGCAGGTATTACAATAGATAGTATTGCCATTGCGGGATGATGAAATTCGGCTGTAAATTACAACTTAGCTGTCTTATTAAAAATTACTAATTGTTTTTATGAATTTCGTTTTACATATAATAAATTTAATACAAACATGATACTAATCATACATCCTTATGATTGGTATCACATTCAGCCATCTTTATGAAGGATAGTTTTGTCCCCTACATAAAAATATACCAGACTAATGAGACAAAACAACCAACTTTTTAACACTGAAGTGCCTTGCCCTGAAATGCTGAAACAAATAGAGTTAGAACAAATCAACATGCGCACCATGATAAACAATATCTCGGGTGTGATGTGGAGCATAGACCGGAACTACAACCTGGTAACATCAAATACCGCTTTCGATGTTATGGTTGAAAATATGACCGGCAAAAAAATTGAAAAAGGTCAGAGCGTATTCGTAAATGGCTTTACAGAGGAAGAGCTCAAAAACTTCAGGCAATATTACGACCGTGCTTTCGCCGGCGAAACATTCACCATCGAGCAATATAATGACACCTACGACCGCTGGCATGATATTTCCTTCCATCCTATACACCAGGGTTATACTATTATTGGTACCTCATGTTGCTCTCATGACATTACGGAACGTAAGGAAGCAGCAGCCAAATTATTTGAGGCCAATCGCTTATATGCTTTCTCCAGCCAGATCAATCAGGCAATTATCTACACAAAACAAGAACAGGCCCTCTTCGATGAAGTGTGCCGCATCGCTATAAATACCGGGAGGTTTGAATTGGCATGTATCAACTCTGTTTACGAAACAAATAACAGCATGAATGTTGTGGCATGTGCCGGTGTGGTCACAGAAATAATAAGACCATCAGGAAATATGACCTATAGCAATGGAGGACCGGTTGATAAAACCTTGCGAAGTGGCAAATACCAGGTCATAAATGACTTCTCGACACAACCCGAGAATTGCCCCTGGAGGCTACATGCTATCGCCAACAATTTTCACTCAGCGATTGCACTGCCCGTAAAAAAAGCGGGTGAAATAAAATATGTACTCGGCCTGTTCTCCAAAAACATAGCACACTTCGACAGGCAGGAAATAGAACTGTTGGAAAAAACTGCAATTAATATTTCATTCGCACTCGACACTTTTGAGCTGGAACAACAACGCATCATTGCCGAAAACAAACTGAAACACCAGGAATTGCGAAACACACAGGCCCAGCAGATAGCGCGACTGGGAAGCTGGGAATTAGATTTCTCTACCCAGCTGGCCATATGGTCCGATGAGCATTGCCGTATCTATGGCATATCAGAAAATAACAATGTTCACTCCATAGCATCCTGGCTGTCTTTTATTCATCCTGAAGATGTGGACTACGTAAGCGAAAAAGCGGCGGCAATGATTGCTAACCCGCAAAACAAATCGTTCTATTACCGCATAATACGGAAGGACAAAACAATACGACATATTTATTTCGAGAATAAGGTAGAATATGATGCGGAGGATATCCCGGTACGCATGTATGGCATAGCACACGACGTAACCGAAAAGAAAAATACAGAAAATCAGTTAAAGCACATCGCGGCAAGGCTCAACCAGGCGCAGGCCATTACCCACCTCGGAAGCTGGGAACTCAATTTTGCCACAGGTCTCGCTATTTGGTCCGCTGAATCCTGTCGTATCTATGGCCTCGACACCAGCGATAATATCCAGACTTATGAAAACTGGATGTCGTTTATCCATCCTGATGACCTGAACTATGTGATGGAAGAAAACAGTAAGGCAAACGCTACCCGGAGCAACTCCAGCATTGTACACCGTATTATCCGGAAAGATGGCGCCATCCGGTATTTACACTCGCAGGCGCATTTCGACTTCGATAATGAAGGAAACCCCATTGGCCTCTACGGCACCGCACACGACATTACGGAGCAAATGGCAAATATTACACGTCTGAAAGCCCAGAATGAACAACTTCGCGAAATAGCCTGGGTTCAATCACACAAGGTGCGCGGGCCGTTAGCCACGCTTTTGGGGCTGGCACAGCTTTTCAACTCAGGCTATGCTGTCAATACCGAAGAGATCATCAGCGGCATACTGACCACCTCTCAAAAACTTGACACCGTAATACACGAAATAGTTGATAAGACACACACGGTCGAAATATCCGATGACCTCTCGTTATATGCCGCGTAGCACGTATAGGCTATGAAAATCTCAAATGGATGCAATGCCGGAATAATAATTCCGGCATTGCTGCGTTATATTCAAAAGTCCCTAAAAAATGACAGGCGTTTTCCGGTCAATCAGTTACAAAAAATACTTGCTCCTTTTCCCCGCCGCATGGTTCATGGCGCTGGGCGCTATGAATTTTATCTTCACGCTTATTGGCCATCATTTCAATTGGATCGACCTGATAGTATTTATTTGCTTCTCTATCCCTTTATTCATTAAAAAGCCCGGCATCTATCAAACCTTCGGGCTCATCTACTTCATGCTCTGGGTCTTTCTGCTCATTGCACTCACCAGCGACCTCGTTAAGTACCTCGATAGCAACAAACACTCTGCACGGGCAGCTACCTATTTTGGTTTTGGGTACGCATTCATTGGCTTTTGTATCGTCTGCGCATGTTTGCTCATGTACATCGGCACCATAAAATTAAAACCCGGTATAAGATAATTTTACTCCACCATACGGGTATCTGATGCTGAGACAAATCCGGGTCGCATTGCTGTGTTACAAGCAATACCGGGCAATCCCTTTACTATTCACAGTAGTCTTCTGTGCTGTTTACTACATCACAGGCCACGATGCTGTGGCCGCAATAACCGGCAAGGTCGCCACCACCTTATGCGTAGGCTACTTCATTGTCTTACGGCATCCCGGCAGGCTCTTTTACTATTACAACCTTCACATCTCTTTCACCACGCTGGCATTGCTATTCATTTCATTCGATATACTCTTATTCATCGCTTGCTTATGGGCAACACACCACTGCTTATAGTCCCCGACATCCTGCTGGCCGAAAATGTCTTTCTTTCCATCGGCCGGAAAGAGATTATTACAGGGGCCACAATCAATACCGAACGGGGCCACATTACCGGCCTGCTGGGCCGTAATGGCGCGGGCAAATCTACATTGCTGCAATCCCTCTTCGGTACGCGCCACCCGCAGGAGTGCGACATTTTCCTGAACGGGGTGCGCATAAAAAAGCCCTACACCATAAATGGGCTGGTAAACTATCTGCCGCAGCAGCCGTTCCTGCCGCCGGGGCTTACTTTTAGCAAAATAGCCGCTCAGTTCGGCGTCCGGCTCAATGACATACTCGATGAATTTCCCGACCTGGAACAGGATACTGCAAGAAAGGTCGGCAGCCTGTCCGGTGGCACCGGGCGGCTGCTCACCTTGTTGCTTCTGCTCTTCGCCGATACCCGCTTCACCCTGCTCGATGAGCCGTTCACACACCTCATGCCGCTGCATATAGAAAGGTTGAAGCAACTCCTGCACAGGCTAAAAGAAAATAAAGGCATCGTCATCACCGATCATCTCTACCGCCACGTTTTAGACATAAGCGATAAACTGTTTCTTATGAAAGATGGCCGCTCCATTTATATAAAAAACTGGGACGACCTTGTATTGCATGGTTACGCAAATGAACTTTCCGAGGAGTATCGCTAATAGTCATGTGAGAGTTTTCCTTTCCGGGGTAGCGGCACATGTCGCGTAGTGCGCTTGCAGCTATCCTGCTCCCACACATAATCGGGTATGAATGAAATATCGGGCGAGCGCTTCATTTCCAGCCACCTGTTCAGCGTTACCGATGTCCCGCCCCTCACCGTATCGCATATCACGCACTTCGGGTACGGGTACTTCACCCTGTAGCGCACTGTAATATCTTTAAACCTCCCTCTGGTATAACCGTCTTTCCGCGGCACCTCCCTGTACTTCTCTTTCCCCTTATGGTCTGTATACCGGTAGCAAATAAGCGACTCATCCTCCAGCTCACTTACCGCATACCCAAACACCTCACCCCCCACAAAAGACCGGACGATACTATCTGCCACATGTTTTATCTCCGCGCGGGTATACTGCTGCGCATTAACCAGCATTGGCAACAGAAGGAATATGAAGAGGACTTTTTTCATTTTTACTTTTCAAATATAATACAAAAAAAACAGCCCCTCACGGGGCTGTTTAAATATTTACTCAACTCAATGATCTTACAGTGCCATATCCGCCTCATCGCTCGAACTCACTTCCGGTGCGGCCTGTGGTGCTGCATCAGTTGTGCTTTCGTTGCGTGGTTCGCGTGGCCCGCGGTCTTCCCTTGGTCCACGGTCACGACGGTCACGATCGCCACCTCCGCGGTTACGGTCGCCGCCACCTCTGCGGTCACCACGGTCGCCACCGCCCCTGCGGTCATCGCCACCTTCGCGGCGCTCACGCGGTGCAGGTTCCACATAGCCTTCAGGCTTTGGCATCAGCACTTTGCGGCTCAGGCGCAGCTTGCCCGTTTTAGGGTCTGTGCCTGTCAGTTGTATCTTCACCTTATCGCCTTCTTTCAGCACACCGTCAAGGCTGTCTAAGCGCTTCCAGCTCACCTCACTTATGTGCAGCAAGCCCTGCTTGCCCGGCATAAACTCTACGAACGCACCGAAGGGCATAATGCTCTTCACAGTGCCTTCATAAGTGCCGCCTATTTCAGGTATGGCCACTATGCTGCGTATCCATGCAGTTGCTTTATCAATACTTTCCTTGTTCGCAGAGAATATCTTGATGATACCTTGCTCGCCCACCTCTTCTATATTGATCTTAGCGCCTGTTTCACGCTGTATCTCCTGTATTATCTTACCGCCCGGCCCTATCACAGCGCCTATAAATTCGCGGTCTATGTTCATTTGTACTATCCTTGGTGCCTGTGGCTTCAGGTCTGCCCTTGCTTCCGGTATGCAGCTATACATGCCATCCAGTATGTGCAGCCTGCCCTGCCTTGCCTGCTCCAGCGCCTGCATCATTATCTCCATGCTCAGCCCGTCGCATTTTATATCCATCTGAATACCGCAGATACCATCGCGCGTGCCGGTCACTTTAAAGTCCATATCACCCAGGTGGTCTTCATCACCCAGTATATCCGTCAGCACGGCAAATTTTCCTTCTTCTGCTATCAGGCCCATTGCCACACCGCTCACGTGCTTAGGGAACGGAACACCTGCATCCATCAGCGCCAGCGAACCGGCACACACAGTAGCCATTGATGAAGAACCATTGCTCTCTAATATATCAGATACCACACGCACCGTGTACGGGTACTCTGCCGGCAGCATCTGCTTCAGCGAGCGCATAGCCAGGTTGCCATGGCCCACCTCGCGGCGGCTCTGCCCGCGCATCATTTTTATTTCACCCGTTGAGAACGGAGGGAAGTTATAATGCAGTATGAATTTCAGGTAGTCCGATGTCTGCGCGGTCTCCAGCAGCAGCTCATCGTCAGTAGTGCCTAAGGTCACAGTCGTCAGCGATTGTGTCTCGCCACGCGTAAACAACGCACAACCATGCGGCGATGGCAACAGGTCTGTTTCCATCGTCAGCGGGCGCACCTGCTCCAGTGCGCGGCCATCCAGGCGCACCTTTTCGTTGATCATCATCTTCCTGATCACATCCTTCTCCAGGTCATGAAAATAATGCCCAACCAATGCTGCGTCTTCCGGTGTTATTTCACCCTCTGCTATGCTGGCTTCAAAGTCGGTTCTCACCTGCTTGAAGGCCGCACTGCGCTCATGTTTGCCGAGTGCGCTCTTGGCTATTGTATAAATACGGTCCTTGCCATACTCCGCTATCCTTTGCTCCAGGTGCGCGTTGGTATAAGGTTTTGTATAGTCACGCTTTGTGGTCACTCCTGCTTTCTCGCGCAGGTCGTGCTGCAGTTTTATCTGCTCCTTTATTGCCGCGTGGCCTACCTCTATCGCTTTCACCAGGCCTGCCTCTTCACACTCCTTGCCTTCGCCTTCCACCATCATTATATTCTTGTCGGTAGCGGCTACTATTATGTTTATATCCGCGTCCTTTATCTGGCTGCGGGTTGGGTTCACTATATATTCACCATTTATGCGTGCCACACGCACCTCACTGATCACTTCCTGTATCGGAATATCAGATACCGCCAGTGCTGCCGATGCCGCAAGGCATGCCAGCGAATCGGGCATAATTTCAGCATCGCTGCTTATCAGCGATACCAGCACCTGCACTTCACACAGGTAATCATCCGGGAACAGCGGGCGCAGCGCGCGGTCTATCAGGCGCGATGTAAGTATTTCGTAATCATTAAGGCGCGCCTCACGTTTGAAGAACGAACCGGGTATGCGGCCTGCCGAAGCAAATTTTTCCTGGTAGTCTACGCTCAGCGGAAAGAAACCCTGGCCCGGCTTCGGCTCTTTTGCGCCTACCACAGTAGCCAGTATCATGCAGTTGCCCTGGCGCACTACTACAGCGCCATCGGCCTGGCGGGCCATCTTGCCCGTTTCTATCGATATTTCACGGCCATCTGCGGCCTTCAGTGAAACCGAAATTGGATTTGGAATCATAAAATCATGATTTGTGTTAAGGCATCAGTGATAGTGAAAACCGAATTCCCCTTTGGAATTTTTGCCGCGATGGTTTTCACTACACCCTGCTTAACCGTTAAAAATCACCCGCGATATAGCGTTAGAGGTGAAATTATAATTGGTAAGAAAAAACAATTCCCAACCGGCAGTTGGGAATTGCGTTAATTGCTTATTTACGTAAACCGAGTTTTTCTATCAACGAACGGTAAGACGTTAGGTTTGTTTTCTGTAAGTATGTCAGAAAACGTTTGCGCTGTCCTACCATGCGCATCAGGCCTCGGTTGCTCGAGAAGTCTTTTTTATTATTGTCCTTCAGGTGTGCTGAAATATGGTTGATACGCTCCGTGAGCATCGCTACCTGCGCTTCGATGGAGCCTGTGTTTGTTGCGTTGCCACCGTAAGTCTTAAAAATGTTTGCTTTCTTGTCGTCAGTAATTTGAGCCATTTGCATCAAAATTTTAAAATAATTATGTTTTTTCGAGCGGCAAAGATAGGGAAATATTGTGGAAAAAATAGGATTATTTGGTAAAATATAAATCATAAACATGCTATATGTTTTAACTCAATGTACTTGCTGCAATTATCATTTTGTATTTTTTTTAAATAATTCACTATCAAACAGATCAAAATACAATTTATACTATATGATTTAATGTAAATTGCGACATTTTATTATCTTTAATTACCATGAATTCACAGGAAATAGGGATATGCTTTGAGAAAGCATCAAAAGAATTGCTTAAAGAGTTGTTCATTTTGTGGGGATATGACAACGACCTGATGTATGCTAAACAGCAAAAAAGCGGCACGCAGCACGGGTTCGATCTGTTCATGAAGCTAAAGAAAGGAACGTCAAACCCTGTACATATCTATATTGAATGCAAAGGCTCCGAAAAATTTACGGAAATAAATAGCAGGGAACTGCTGGATAAAGCAAAGCAGCTTGAATGGGCCAATTATGGGTTAAAGGACATTCATATATTTTTTTCTCCTACAGTTGGGGTTGATCTTCGCAATACAGAAATAACCATTGAAAAAAATGATGCGCCATTCTGCATTATTAACTGGCTAAGTCCGAGTGATTTTCCGAATGAGGTCTTTGAATTATTCTTCGCATATAACGGAACAGATAAAGATGTTATCGCGTATAAGAAGCTGCTGGATAATATTGTTCCGGGCTATACCACCACGCGCTCATTTGAAGAAATAGCCCTCGTATTGAGGAAAAAGTTTGAAAGCCGTGTTAGTGAATATTTTAGATTCCAGCCTTCGTATGAATTTATTTACTTGCAGCCGCTTTATTGGGATTATATACAAAGCAAAACAGACCATAAAAAATTAAAAGAGTACTATCTGCGGACGGATTCCTCGTTTAACAGGCTGACGGAAGTTATTGCCAATAATTTTTGTATTATAGATGTAAAACAAGAACATAGTATTGCCCGCATTGTAAAAGAAGCCGCTGCAAACAGGTCATCGTTGATAAAAATACTGTCAAAAGGAGGAGAGGGGAAATCCACTTTTTTGATGTACACCGGGAAGCAGCTCTGTAGTGAATATCCCGTATTTCTTATCCGGAACTGGCAGGATAGTACTATCCCTAATATACAACGCATGGTGAGCGCGCTGGATATAAATAAACCAGTTATATTGCTACTGGATAATGCGGCAGCTACTGATAATGAGAACAGCCTTAAAAGATATGTAGGGCAGCTTACCGGCACTTTCTCAAACAATGTGGTGCTGATCATTGCCGAAAGGGAATTCCGGTATAATAGTTTTGCACATGTGGCAGCGCAGTTCGAAGATTACTTTGACGCAGAAAAGCCATATCTCTATCTATTGAATTCTAAAATAAATTATGAGGCGATTTTTGAAAAATTGTTTGGTCTGCTTAAAGCCGACAACCCCAAACTAACGGAATTAGCATATGAGGAGTCAAAGAAGATCTTTGCCGGCAAAGACTACAGGAGCGTAGCTGAGCGCTCATACTCAGTTATAAAACACCTCTATGAAGAACATGCGATAAAATATGAATTCGATTGGGTCGACTGGCAGGAGAAATATGTCGGCGGGCCATTGGAATTTCTTTACCTTATAGTTGCTGCATTTTACCAGTTTGGCAACATGGTCAATATTGAATTTTGCACTACGTTTCAAGATTTGGAAGGAACTACTGTTAACAAGATCATTGATGCAATAGACAGCAATACTAACCAACCGATAATAAGGGTTGGGGAATTATTGCAGTTAAGGCACGAGCAGATTGCCGAATGGTTTATTGAGAAGGAAAATAAACAAAAGTTGGTTGAGCGGTTATATAAGGAATGGCTCAGTAATATTAATACCCCTTTTAGCAAGAACCTCTTGTTATGGACATATAGGAACCCCGATTTTACACACTGTAATTATTTGAAAGACATTATTTCAGAAGATCAGGTTTTGAACTTATTACTTGATTACATTAAAGATAATTCGGGTGAGCTATCAGCGAGAACAGAGGCTGCAAAAATATTGTTCAAAAAACGCGATCATAATGCCGCGCAGAAATTACTAAACGAAATACTTACAACCGATATTAAGAATCTACATGCGCGTACGGAACTGAGCAAGATCTACCAGTTTCAGAAGAAATGGGATGAGGCTGAAAAGGTGCTTTTGGATTTGCTTGAAATTGATAAGGACAACCTACAGGCGCGTACGGAACTGAGCAAGATCTACCAGTTTCAGAAGAAATGGGATGAGGCTGA